>JAGPFQ010000008.1 GCA_018056375.1 Candidatus Dojkabacteria bacterium
ATGTAAAGATAATTGAGAAGAACTCAAAAGCAGAGGTTAACAAGAAGGATATTCTTGTGATAAAAGAGTACTCTTCTGACATGGAGCCTTTAATCATTAATAGTGGAGGTGTTATTCTTGAGACTGGTGGAATTACAAGTGATGTAGCAATACTGTGTCGTGAATTTGATATTCCAGCAGTAGTTGGTGCAGTTCAGGCAAGTTCATTGCTTAAAGATGGTCAATTAATCAGACTTGATGGATATACTGGGAGTGTATATAAAGAAAAAACTGATGAAAAAATAAAATCCCCTACTCATCCTGTTGTACAGGCATATGTTCAGGAAGCACTTTCAGGTGTCAACCTTTTAGAAAAGGAAGAGAAGAAAGAAGAAATTGTCCAGCCAATACAAGAGGAAAAAAGTGAAGAGAAAAAAGAGTATAGGATTCCTCATGATAAGAACTTGGCTCCGTGTGCTACAAAGGTGTTTATTAGGCCTCTTGATACACCTGAGAACTTAGTTGATTATGTTGGGAATTCTCATGGTATTGTTTACATTGATATGGATAGGGTAATGATAGAAGATGGAAGACATTTACTTGCATATGTAGAAGATAAAAAGTTTGTTGAATATGCAAAAAGGATTTCAGAGAAAATATGTGAATATGTTGATTTAGCTGAAGGTAATCAAGTTATCTTAGCCATAGGGGCTGCTCCTGTTTCTGAGTTTAGGAATCTTGTTAAAGGAAAGCAGTTTGAGAATAGTGAAATTGGAGACTTGGTACATGGTCTTCCTCATTATCTTTCTAACAAAGAGTTTTTAAATAGAGTTATTAGAATTGTAAGAAGGGTAAGAAATGTTTATAAATGTAGAAATGTAGACTTTGCTGTTTACTCTCCTACTGATGTTAAATCAATGACTGAGTTTAAGAAACTTCTTCTTTCTGGTGGTTTAAGAAGGGGGGTATCTTTTAGGGTTTATACAATACTTGATAATCCTAGTGATGTAATTTTAGCTGATGATATTTTAATTACTAAAATTGATGGTTTAATAGTGGATATGCCTAGAATTGCTAAGATAATGCAGGGTGCTGATATATACGATATGGACGTAAAATATGACTTAGGTGCCAACAGCTCATTAAAGGTAGTTGATGCAATATGCGACATATCTAAGGTGCCTTCTAAAGAGTTAATTGTGATAGCAGATGATAGTAAGGAGCTTGTTAGATATAGTGTACAAAGAGGTGTGTATGGAGTATCTGTTCTTCCTTCCTCTGTTAAAGATATGAGAAAGCTTGTTTCAGAAGAAGAAGCAAAGATAATACTAAGTAAAAAGTAATAGTTTTTAATATTTTCCTGTTGTTTTTGGTATAATCCATGGATTATGAATTTGAGTTTGGATAATGTTCATAAGATAGTTTGCCTAGGTATAGGTGGTGGAGATGTTTCCTACATTTCTAAATTTCTATTCTACTTAGGTATTGAAGTTGAAGGATTTGATATTGCTGTTAATGAAAGGGTTAAAGAGTTAAAAAAGCTTGGAGTAAAAATACATCATGGGAATCCTGAAGGAAAACTTCCTGAATCTGATTTAGTTATATATTCCGATGCACTTCCAGATAACCTTTTACAAGAACTTAAGACAGAGAATAAAAATGTGAAATTTATGGAAGTTGGAAGAATTAAGAGATTTTTAGCTGATGCATATGAAAGTAACACTTTAACTAAAGAACAGTTACAAGCCATTAAAAAAGCAGATGTATTCCCTTTGTACTCATTTAAGCCAAGAGGTATGAAACTAATTGGTGTTACAGGTACTGATGGTAAAACAACAGTTGTTTCAATGCTTTATCATATGTTGCTTAAAGAAGGGTTTCGACCAGCAATGATTAGTACAGTAGGAAGTAAAATTGTTAAAAAACATACAAATACAGGTTTGCATGTTACTACCCCGTCATCTCATGAAATATATGAAAGTTTGTTGTTAATGCAAAAAAGAAAATGTACACATGTAATTATTGAATGTACCTCTCAAGGATTGTACATGGGAAGAGTTGCAGGGTTGAAATTTGATGTTGCGGTATATACTAATATTACAAGGGATCATTTGAAATATCATAAAACATGGAAGAACTATGCTCTAGCAAAATCTCTCTTGATTAGACAAAATCTTAAAAAAAGAGGATATGCTGTTTTAAATAAAGATGATGTAAAAAGTTTTAACTTTTTAACTAAATTCACATCAAGATATATTTCATATACTACCTCTAAACATAACACAGGTACAAATGTGGTCAAAGCTTACAATATAAAGGAGAGCTCAGAGGGTATTTCGTTTATGATAGATGGTAAAAAGTATCTCATTCCTGTAATTGGGAAATACAATGTAAGCAATGCTTTAGCAGCAATTTCAGCATTAAAAGTATTAGGAATAGATGATAAAGATATGAATACACTTTTAAGAGATTTTTCTGGTGTGTGGGGAAGAATGAATGTTTTACAAAAAGAGCCGTTTTTTGTAATTGTTGATTTTGCACATACTCCTAATGCACTAGAAAGTGCTTTGAAGAGTGTAAGTAAGCTTAAGAAAAAGAATTCTAGAATTATACTTGTTTTTGGT
>JAGPFQ010000001.1:0-598036 GCA_018056375.1 Candidatus Dojkabacteria bacterium
CCCTTGAGGGTATATGTAAAGTTACAGGAATAGGGAAGGTTACTGGTATGAAAATCCTTTGTGGTATTGAACTAGGAAGAAGAATATATGACCTTGGGCGAGAACAAAAGAAGAGAATTAAATGTTCGGAAGATGCATACAAGATGTTGAGGTATATAGGGAAGAGGAAACAGGAACATGTTGTAGCTATATTCCTCAACTCTCGATTTGAAGTAATTTCAAAAAGAACAATATGTATAGGGACACTTGATGGTGTAAATGTTCTACCTAGAGATATCATAATTCCTGCTTTAGAAGTCAATGCGAGTAGTGTAGTAATGGCACATAATCATCCTTCAGGAGATAGTACACCTAGTATGGGGGATATAGAGATAACAAAAAGAATTAAAGAGAGCTTAGAACTTGTAGGGCTCACTCTTTTAGATCATATTGTGGTTGGAAAGGACGAATGGAGAATGGTAGAGATTTGATAGGTTTGCAAAATAATACATATATTTGTATAATCCTATCTGTTTAATATATCTCATATATTTCTGAACCAATCCTGGATAGAGATATCCTTCAGAAATATTAATTAAAAGGAAAGGAATAAGCATATGGCAGAAGCCACAAAAACAGTCTCTAAGAAAACAGAGACTAAAAACAAAAGTTTTCAAATGCCCGAACTTCTAGATTTGCTCAAGGTAGGTGCACACTTTGGTCATAAAAAAGGAGCATGGAATCCTAAGATGCAAAAATATATCTACGAAGTGAGAAATGGAACACATATCATAGATTTGGTTAAGACATTGGAAAATCTAGATGTCGCATTAACCAATCTTCATAAATATGCACAGAATGGACACATTCTAATTGTTGGTACAAAGGGACAGGCTGCAACTATTGTTGAAAATGTTGCAGAAAAAACAGGTATGTTCTACATCAATAGGAGATGGCCTGGTGGTCTATTCACAAACTTTGATGCTATCAAAAAGAGTGTACAGTCATTAGTAAAGATGGAAGAGCAGTTAGCAAGAGGTGGTGTAGGTTTAGTTAAAAAAGAAATTCTACTTCTTGAGAGGGAGATTGAGAGACTAAACAAGATGTACAAAGGAATCAAATTTATGGACAAATTACCTACAGCTATTTTGGTAATAGATAGTCAGGTTGAAAGCAATGCTATAAGGGAGGCAAGGAATGTTGGAATTCCAATTATTGCTTTAATAGATACCAACTGTAATCCAGACTTAATTGATTATCCTATTCCAGCAAATGATGACTCTCTTAAGAGTATCTCTCTGTTTGTGAATTTGTTTGGTGATGTTGTAGCAAACTCAAAGAGGAGTCTCTCTGTAATTTCATTAAGGAGAGATAATGAGGCTTTGTTAGCAAGGTTGACTAAAGATGCCGAAGAGGAGAAGGAGAGAAGGCTTAAGATGGAAGCAGAAGAGAAGGAAAGAACAAAAGCACTAAGGGAGGGTAAGGTTGCATCTGTTGGTACAGGTTCTGTTGTTAGAGTTGTTAAGAAAGAAAAGGACATCGAGAAAGAAGTAAAGCAAGCTGAAGAGGTTAAGAAAGTTGAGGACAAGAAAGGTATGGAGGAGTTAGGTCTCCCTACTAGAATTGTAAATAGTCTTGAAGCTGCAGGAATTAAGTCAGTTGCACAGCTAGAAGCTCTCACAGATGAAGAATTGACAAACATCAAAGGTTTGGGAGAGAAATCAATCAAAGATATTAAAAAAGCACTTAAGTAAATAATTTGTTTTAAAAGAACTTATGGCAAAGGTAACAATAAATGATATTAAAGATTTAAGAGAAAAAACATCAGCAGGTATGGCTCTTTGTAAAGAAGCATTGGTTAAATCTGATGGAGATATGAAGAAAGCAATTGAATATATTAATAAGAGAAGTGATGTTATTGGAAGATTAAAAAACCTTACAGGTGCTAAAATTGGTCATTGCAAGCTAGCATATGAAGAGGCAGAAAAAGATTTTGAGAAGGCTGTTGAGATAATTAAGGAGAAAGGATGGGACAACCCGATAGAAGGTGATGTGGATGGCAAGGTTGAAGGAATAATTGATGCGTATGTACATGGTGCTGATAGAAAGCTTGTTGCTTTAGCAGAGGTTACATGTAAGACTGACTTTGTTTCTAAGAATGACGACTTTAGAGATTTTGTACATGAGATTGCCCTTCAAGTTGCAGCTATGAAGCCTGAGTTTGTTTCAAAAGAGTCAATAGATGAGAAAGTTCTTAAGGAGTTAGAAGAATCTTTTAGAAAAGAAGTAGAAGAAGAGAAGAAACCAAAGGAAATGATTGAGAAGATTGTTGAAGGTAAAATGAAGAAGTATCTTTCTGAAAAATGTCTTTTAGAACAGAAATGGTTCAAGGATGAGAGTAAGACAATTAGAGACCTTTTGGATGAAGCTACTCAGAAGATAGGGGAACCTTTAACAATTAAAAGAATTCTTCTTTGGGAGTTAGGGAAGTAGTTTAACTTCAATATAGACATCTCTTACAACTTGATATACAATAACCATATTAATATAGTTGGGATATTGGTATGGATATTAATACTTTCAAAACAGATATATCAAAATGCATAGACCATGTAAAAGAAGACCTCTCACAGATAAGAACAGGTAGAGCTACACCTGAACTCGTAGAGGAAATCTTAGTAAATGCATATGAGACTCAATCGCCAGTAAAGAATTTAGCAAGCATTAGTGCTATGGATGCTAAAAGCCTATCTATTCAGCCTTGGGATAAAACAATACTAGAGAATATATCAAGGGGAATTTCTTCTGCAAACTTAGGGTTTCTACCTATCATTGAAGGAGATAGAGTTATTGTAAAACTTCCAGACCTTACAGAAGAAAGAAGACAAGAGTATGTAAAAATCATGAAAGAAAGAATAGAAGATGGAAGAGTTGCAGTAAGGCAAGTAAGACAGAAATTTATGCAAGGGATTGATGAACAACAGAAATCAGGGTTGTCTGAAGATGAAGCAGATAGGATAAGGGAAGAAGCAGAGAAAGTAGTTAAAGATGCTAATGCGGAGATAGAAAAGATTAGAGCAGAAAAAGAAAAAGAACTACTAACGATATAATTTTTTGAAACTAAAACATGCCATCCTTTATCATTAACATACTCCTTTTCATTCTTGTAATAGGTATCCTTACATTTGTGCATGAATTAGGACACTTCTTAGCTGCAAAAGCTGTGGGTGCAAAAGTCTTTGAGTTTGCAATAGGGTTTGGTCCAAAACTCATTTCAAAGAAAATAGGTGAGACTGAATACAGTATTAGATTATTACCACTAGGAGGTTATGTAAAGATTCTGGGGGATGGAGACCCAGGCGAAGAGAAAACAAAGAAAGGGGATGAGAAAAGGAATTTAAGTAAGAAACCAAAATGGCAACAGATAATAGTGATGGCTGCAGGAGTAACAATGAATATATTTTTAGGCATTGTTATCTTCTACATAGTTCTTTCTTCTAATAACTGGGAATTAGTTTTAAACAATGAATTTGCAGATTTTAAACCAATAGGGGCTACAGTTAGTAGAGTTAGAGAAGGAGATGTTGAATATTCAAAGCTAATAGAGGATGGGCAAGCTAAAAAGGCAGGTATGCCAGAGAGTGGTATTCTTCGAAGTATAAATGGTAGGCAGGTTGAATACTCTGATGATGTATCTAAGATGTTGGCTAGTAAAAAGAATGAGGATGTTATTTTAAATGTTTGTCAGGAGGATGTTTGTACTGAGTATACAGTTACTACTTCAGAGGAAGGTAAGATAGGAATTTTACTTCCTGCTAACTATTACATGTCTCTTTCATACAAAGAGAACAAAGTCTTTTCAGGATTTGCACATGTTTTGAATAATTTTAAATTGATATTTAGCAAGATGAAGGATATGTTTTCTCTTGCTAAAAAAACAGGTGATTATAGTGAGTTATCCAATTCTGTTTCTGGTCCTGTTGGTATATATTTTGTAATAGATTACTTTAAACAATTTGGTGTTATTCCTTTCTTAGGTATGATTGCTGATCTTTCTATGTCTTTAGCTTTAATTAATATATTACCAATTCCTGCATTGGATGGTGGTAGGATAATGATATTACTTATAGAATGGATAGTAGGTAAGGAGTTGGATGAGAAAGTAGAGAGTAGAATCATTAATATCTCTTTTATATTTTTGATAATTTTGATACTATTTATAATAATAAAAGATATTGTTAATATAGATAGTATTAGAAATATCTTTAGTTAATATAGATACCTAATAATTATGGCTAATGTTAAGATGGGGTTGAGTAAGAAGAGTACTGTTATAATACTTATTTTAATCTTTTTATTAGTAGGTGGAGGTGGTGGTTATCTATTATGGAGAGTTAATCAGAAGGAGACTGTTGCTCCTACTGATAGTGATGCTGGTTCATGGAGTTGTAGTCCTGTATATGATGTAACTTATTATCTTCGCAATGGTACAGAAAAAAAATGCGGAGCATGTACATCTAATCCAGAAAAACCTACTGGTCAAGGTTGTGCAGCAACTGGTCTCTATAGATATGAATGTGGGAGATATTGCTTTCATGATGGTTGTGGAAAAGAAGCTTGTGACAATATTGGCAACCTACCTAAGTTTACTCTAAAGTATAGTGCGGATGAGAATGGTAAAGTTGACAACCCAGGGCCTCATACAGTTGAAAAAGGGAAGAGTGGTCCGGCTGTAACAGCAACTCCAAATAATGCTACGACACATGAATTTGATAAGTGGAGTGATGGAAAAACAGATAATCCTAGAACAGATACAAATGTTCAAGGTAATATAACCGTTAATGCTATATTTAAAGCAAAAAGTGTTCCTGTTGAAAACTTTACTCTTCAATATACAGTACAACCAGCTGGAAGTGGTACTATTCAAGGGAAAGCAACCCAAACAGTAAAAAAGGGTGGGGATGGAGAAAAGGTTGTAGCTGTTCCTAATTCAGGCTACAAGTTTGTAGGATGGGGTGGGGAAGATGGTTCGAAAACACCTGAGAGGCAAGATAAGAATGTCCAGAAAGATATAACAGCGATAGCAATGTTCCAAAAAGAGGGTGTTCCAGTTGAAAAAGTAAACTTGATTTACCAAGCTGGTCCCGGAGGAAAAATTGAAGGACCTGATAAACAAACAATAAATAAAGGAACAAGTGGTACAAAGGTAACTGCTAAAGCTAATGAAGGATACAAATTTGATAAATGGACTGAAAGTCCTACTGGAAAAACACAGGCTATTGTAAGTACGATGATTCCAGATAACGGATTACAGAGTTCTAGAGTGGATACAGCAGTACAAGCAAATGTAACGATAACAGCCTCATTTAAAACAGCTTGTGGTGATGGTAAATGTGATAGTTGGGAAAATATGCAAAACTGTCCTACAGACTGTGCAGGTTGTGGAGATGGTGTGTGTGCAGACGGTGAAACCCCTCAAACCTGTCCTCAAGATTGTCCTGCAGTGTGCGGAGATGGTCTATGTACAGAAGGAGAGAGTAGCGAGAGTTGTCCTGTAGATTGTGGAGCGCCTGTTACAGGTGATTCTGTTCCAGAAACAGGTCTCTTTGATGAAACTGAAAATATTTTAATAATGGGAGGTGTACTTTTAGTTCTAGGTATGGGATGGACATGGATCTCTACACTTCCTAAGAAAGCATATGTTACAATATCAAAAGTAAAAGATAGAAATATTGTTAAAGAAAGAGAAAGTAGAAGAAGAAAATTGGAAGAAAGAATTAAATAATTAAACTGTTCAATATATTAAAATGGTTAATGTAAAATTTAATTCAAAGAAGGTAATAGCAATATTTGCAGTTCTACTCCTCTTGTTTGGTGGTGCAGGTGGATACCTGTTATGGAGAATTAACCAAGAACAAACAGTAGCTCCTACAGATAGTGATGCTGGGAAATGTTTGGACAGTGTGGTTATAGTTGATTTTGCTCCTTACTCTGCTGTGTCAGGGCAGAATTCTAATGAAATGGGGTACGTTGAGGAGGTTAGAGAACAAGCTTCAATGGAATCAAAGATTGTAAGACCAGTACCACATAAGGAGGGATATCTTAGAATTACTCTTAATAACTCCTGTGCAACTGGTGCGAAGATTAAAGCAGTGCCAAAGCCTGGTTACAAATTTAGTCATTGGGAGGAACAGACTCAAGGAGGTGCTGTGATGTCAGTTGATGGTGCTGGAGAGAAAGAAGTACAAAAGGGTTTAGAAGCCAAACTGAATACACTAAACCCAATACAGGTTAAGAGAGAACATTCTACTTTCAAGACGGGGTATGTTGTTAAAAAAGATGTGAAATTAGTTGCTAAATTTGTTCCAGAAGGAGAAGGTGATTGTAAAGAAGTGTCTGTGGTATATGAAGGTCTTAAGACTGCAGAAGGTAGTCTCACAATACTAAAAAAGGCTGGTAATGTTGTTGAAAAAAACAACACTATTATACAATCATTCACAAAGCCTGATGAGGTAGGGTCTCAGATTAAGGCAGTTCCAGCTAGTGGGTATAAGTTTAAGCACTGGGTAAATGCTGTTTCTGGTCAGATTGAGAGTACAAGTGTAATAATTCAAAAGGATGCTAAGGAACTTTTTGGAGATAAGACATGTATAGAGAGGTCTTTTAGCTTAGTGTTAAAACCGGTGTATGAAAAAACTGGGGCAGATATTGGTCCAGATAAGCAGGCGAGGGTAATATATCAAGCAACTCCTACAGAGTGTACTAAACTTCTTGTTTGTGCACCCTCAGATGAGAATAGATTAACAGCTGCTAATTGTTTAGAGCAAACAGCAAGTGAGAATGAACATGTTATGCCTATCTCAATAGATCCTTCTAAAGATAAAGAATGTGTTTTCCAGCATTGGCTTGTTAATGGTGTTAGGGATGGTTCTGAGTTAAAGAGACATGATAGAGCAGGTAAGGCTGGCTCTGTAACAACTATAATAGCTGTGTTTAAGAAAGAAGCGACACCAACGGAACAAACATATTCATTAAGATATTCAACAGAGGGGAATGGGAAATTAAGGAAGGATGGAGGGACTCCAAGTAGTAATACGATATCAGTCACCGTTAAAGAAGGTGCAAGTGGTCCTTCCGTCAAAGCTGAACCAAATACAGGATATGAATTTGCATATTGGATAGATAATACTACTAAAAAGAAAGATACAAGTTCTTTGGCTTCCACAAATCCTAGACAGGATACTAATGTAAAAGGGAATATTTCTTTAACCGCTCATTATGAGAAGAGTGGTGGTACCACACCTCCAGATGATGGTGATACTAAACCTCCTTCAACTGGTGATACAGATAAAGATGATTTACCTGGTACAGCTGCATCACCAGAGGGTTCATTGTATATCATAGTGGTAGGTACATTGATATTAAGTATGGGTATGTTGTTACCATACTTACCAGCTAAGATTAATATTAAGAGAAAGGAGAGATAATTATTACCTATGAAGAATATTAGATTTAGAGCTAATAAAAAGACATTAGTAATGCTACTAGTAGTTTTCTTAATATTAGTTGGTACTGGTGGTTTCCTATTATGGAGAGTTAATCAACAAGATACTGTAGCTCCTACGGATAGTGATGCTGGTGGAGGTGGTGGAAATGGTAGTGGTATACCTTGTTGTTGTGATAGCGTAAAGAAATCATGTGATGGAATTTCTGCTTGCAAGTATAAATATGTTTGTAAAAAAGAGGGTATCTGTTTAGCTCCTAAAACATGTGGAGGAAGAGATACAGGCCATTCATGTAATACTGACAAGGATTGTGAAACTTGTGCAGAATATGGGTGTGTAAAGCCAGGAATTTGTAAGCCAAGTAAAGTATGTAGTACTAATCCTAATAAAAGCTGTAGAACAGATGATGAGTGTTGTGAACAAGGATGTATTAGAAAAAATACAGAGGAGTGTAAATTTGCATCTAGTGGAGGTGTATGTAAACATAACAGAAGTATATCTTGCGGCGAAGATAGTGACTGTTGCCAGGAAATAGAAAAAATTCTTGATAGCCCTGTTCCTAAGTGTACCTGTACAATGCTCGAAGGTTGTTGTCATAATGTTAATCAGTGTAAAACGACTCCTCCAGGTGGTACTAGTAGACCAGATTGTCCATATAACTGTGTATGGCCATTTGTTTCTTGGTACTTTACAGGTGAACTTGAGGGAACAGAAAAAGGTTGTCAATGTGCACCATGTGATTATGATAGACCAGGAGCTGGTCCATATTGTTTGGATAATGCTCCTACATGTAACCCTGGAGCTTGTCCTGCAGGGTATCAAGAACATACATATGATTGGAATTGTAATGCAATGATGAATGGAGGTTTAGATAGATTAAATGCCTTCCTAAGAGAAAATGGAGTCCCAAATCCAAGACTATGTGGTGCTGGTAATAATGATAAAATATGTGTAACAGAATGCAAAGCAAAATGTGCTGGGTGTAATAATGAGTATAAAGCATATAGATATTGTGTAAAAGAAACTCCTGCACCTACTTGTGGTGATGGTAATCTAGATCCAGGAGAACAGTGCGATCCACCAGGCTCCACATGTGCTAATGGCCAGATATGTAGTACTGATTGTACATGTCCAGAACCAGCACCTACTTGTGGTGATGGTAATCTAGATCCCGGAGAAGAATGTGATCCACCAGGTAGCACTTGTACTAATGGTCAAACATGTAACACTGATTGTAAGTGTCCTGAACCTCCTCGAGGACCAGAAGTCTGTGATGGTGTAGGTAAAGGGGATAAGATAATATTTAGCAATGGAAGAGAAGTAGATGGTAAGTATATTTACAACAACCATGAAGAAGTTCAATATGAATATGTAATGGGGGATAGTGAGGGTATAAACTTAGTACCGGGAGAACACTATGTGAAAGTAAAAGTTGGAACAACTGATATCATTGGTTCTCGTCTACATCCTCAACCAACACTAACACCTAGTACTGGAAGTCCTAAGAAGGTAACTATTCAAGGAAAACTAAACACATCGCTTCAACGTTTAAGTCCGGGAATAAAGCCCATGAGTATATTCTGGAAGCGAGTAGGAGAAACAGGAGCATATAGTGCAGCTTGTCAAGCCAAGAGAAGCTTTACCATTAATGCATGTGATGCAGTTGGAGCAAAATGGTCAATCTTACCTCCAAAGAAAATTACAGTAGGTAAAGAAATCCCATTTAAATATATTACAGGTGATACCGATGGTGTTGATAATGCAAGTATAACTGTGTTGCTAGGGGAAGATTCTGTAAGTGTAACCAAAAAATCCCTGACTAATGGTATGGTTGAGATAACTGGAGAACTATCCTCATTAGAGACAGGGAATTACACTTTAGAAATAAAATGGAAAGATATATATGGAGCTGGCAATACAACCCCTTGTTATGCAAAAGCAGAATTTGAGGTAGTTGAAAGAAGAGTACCAGATTGGGATATAGATAAAGTTGCGGCAGAGACATGTATAGATGATCGTACAGAAAATCCTAAAGCTAAGATAACCAATACCATAACAGTAACAAATAATGGAGATGGTGTAGGTGGTTTGAAAAATATAGTTGACACATTAGATACTAAGGTTGTTGGAGGTACAGTAACAGATATCTCTCATGGTGGAGTATATGCAAATGGTAAGATAACATGGACTTTTGAGACTGGTTCAGAGTTAGCCAACTACAACCCAGGGCAATCTAAAACATTTACATACTCCTACATAGTAGAAAAAGATAAATTTGGTATCTATGACAACACAGCAGTTGCAACAACAGCAGGAGATAATACACTAGAAGCAGGAGCTAGTATAGAGGCAAGATGTAATGTTGTAACTCCAACCTGTGGTGATGGTAAAGTTGATAAAGATAAAGGCGAACAGTGTGATCCACCAGGCAGTACATGTATAAATGCTTATGGTCAAGAGAGTATATGTACAGACCTATGTGCTTGTCCAGGAGAAACTCCAATACCAAAGACAGGTCTATTTGATGAATCTGAAAACATTGTCATATTGGGTGCAGTCATACTATTTGCAGGTCTAGGATGGACATGGATAAGTAATACATATTCTGTGGTAAACGGTAAATTAGTTCAGCGAAGAAAAGAGCAATTTGAACAAAGGGTGGTCAAAAAGTAAGATCTTGTGATATAATCAGGTTGCATTTTTAATTTAAGGAGGTTACTATGGCAGTTATCGTACACTCTAACGAAAACATAGACAGTGCTTTAAGAAGACTTCACAGAGAAGTCCTTAGAGAAAAAACTCTAGAAACTTTCAAAAACAAGCAGTACAGAATTAAAAAATCTGACCTTGAGATTGCCAAGAGAAAAGAATGGGCAAAAAGAAAGAGAAGAAGAAGAGCAGCTGCAAGAAGAGCTAGATAATTTTATCTACAAACCATTATGTCCCTTTTAGAAACTTTGAGAAAAGATATGATTTTGGCTACAAAAGAGAAGAATGTATCCAAGATGGATATCCTTAAAATGGCTTTAGCTACTCTCAAGAATGAGGAAATTGCACAAGGTAAAGAATTGACAGATGAAGGAGTAGAGAAAGTTTTAAGAAAAGAAGTAAAAAAGATAGAAGATTCAATAGAACAGTTTGGTCAAATGGGCAGAGAAGATTTAGTAACGAAAGAAAAAGAACAACTAGGGTATTTAGAAGAATATCTACCAGAACTAATGTCTGAAGAAGAGGTAGAAAAGATAGTTAAGGGAAAAATAGAGGAGGTAGGTGCTCAAGGAATGAGTGATATGGGTAAGGTTATGGGGATAGTTATGAAAGAAATCTCTGGGAAAGCTGACGGTAATTTAGTAAAACAGATTGTTCAAAAACACTTGCAGTAATAATGAAATTAGATATATATAACTGGGAATTACTTAAGGAAGTTTCTCCTAAATTTTCAATTTCTTTAAAAAAATTAGAGAAAGCTCTAAAAGAGCAATTTTCTGAGTACAATCTTTTTCAGGTGGGTATAGTTTGTGTTAATAGTGAGTATATACATAGGCTTAATTTAGAGTATAGAAAGAAGAACTATGTTACAGATGTGTTATCATTTAACCTTGATACAGAGCCATTAGTTGCAGAAGTATACATTTGTCCTGAGTATATATTTTCTAATACAAAACCATCACTTTTTGAAGAAGAGATAGTTAGGAATATAGTTCATGGTCTTTTACACATAGTAGGATACGACCATGGTGAGGATATGGAAAAAACAGAAATGTTGGTTAAACAGGAGGATATTGTTAAGAAGATTTTTAATACACTCTAACTGTTTTTATGGTATAATTAAGATACAAGGCTGGGCAGACCCCGTCCTCGATTGAGATAGGGAAACTTATCAAAAAGATCGCTAGTAAGGGGGGGTAGTCACCCAGCTTTATTTTTTAAGAATAATCTCTTTTAGATCTTCTCTGTCAAAGATTAACAATCTAGATATTTCTTTGCCTCTATTTCTCTTGTTGTACATACTTAACTGTTCTGCAACTTTTCTTTCTAAAGAAGCTCCTTTCAAATCTATAATATAATACTTTTTACCAGAAATAACTCCTCGTTTAATTAGTCCAGAGATACTTCCATAACTTTGTTTTGCTGGTCTCTTCAATTCCCACTCAATACCATTCCATATAAAGTCCTTTGTGGGGATATAACCACCTTTAGGAGAGGGTTGAGCTCTGTTTATCCAAGTAATTGTATATCCCAAATCTGTAAACTTTTGTGTAAAATCTTTTTCTTCTGTCTTTAAGATATCCCTATTCTCATAATCTTCTAAATTCAGTCCAATCCTCTTGTGTAAAGGAGTATCTCTTAACTTCCTCAATTCTATCTTTGATAGCTTAGGTTTTCGTATAGCTTTAAGACTCTTTGTTTTAGAAACAACTTTCCTCATCCATAGATTCTAAACAAAAGAAATTAAATCTAGATTAACTCTGTGAATAATAATTGGGATGGGATATAATTTATCAATAGTTCAAAACATACTTCAATGAAACTAATAGTAGGATTAGGAAATCCAGGTAAAAAATATCAAACAACTAGACATAATACAGGGTTTCTCTTTCTTGATATGCTTAGAGAAACATTCCTTTTTCAAAAAGGATACAGAGTAACAGAATGGGAAGAAGAGAAAACATTCATGTCTGAACTATCTTTTCTTAAAAAAGGTTCTCAGGTTGTAGCCATCTTTCAAAAACCCTTAACTTTTATGAACAACTCTGGTCAAGCAGTAGGAAAAATTGTTAAAAAGTATGATATTGATGTCAAGAAAGATTTAATACTAGTACATGATGATTTAGATTTGCCTCTAGGTAAATACAAATTACAATATGAAAAATCTCCAGATGGTCATAATGGAGTCATAGATGTCGAGAACATTTTAAAAACTAAAGAATTTTTAAGATTAAGATTAGGAATTGAGAGTAGAACAGGTAAGGAGATTCCAGGGGATGCATTTGTGTTGATGAACTTTAGTGAAGATGAACAACTTCTCTTAGATGAAGTATTTCAAGATGCACTTAAATCAATTCTAGGAGAGATACTACTTTAAATATGGATACTTTTAGTGAAAAACTTCTCTCTAATTCTGCAGATTTGAAAGAGAAGATATCAGAGGTAAGAGCTGTTACAGGTGTAGATGAACAATATCTAGAATTTGTAGCTGAGTACTTAGGTCTTCTTTTAGGTAAATCTGTATGGCTTACTAGAAGTAAAAACAAAGAAGACATACTCTCTGATGAAAACTCTCTTTTGATTGAAGAAGGTGGAAAACTAGATATTAAGAAGTTATCAAGTTTAGGATATGAAAGGGTAGATAGAGTATGGAATGAAGGAGAATTTGCTATCCTAGGAGATATTTTAATCATCTGGGCTTTTAGCATGCAGAATATTCTAAGGGTAAGCTTCCTAGGAGAGAAGATAGAGAGTATTGATATTGTTACAAGTGATAGTAGGAAGAAGATAGAATCTGTTAAGAGAAGGGTATTATTAAGTGAGTCTTCAGATTTGATTTTAGGTAATGAGGATGTAGAAGATTCGATTAGAATTGAAGTAAAAGAGAATATTGGTCTTTTACCAGATGAAGCTGTTAATTTAGGTATTCATTCAATCCCTAATTTAGAGATGTATTCATCTGTACATGCAGTTAGAGAAATAGTTAAGAATTTTAAGAGTAGGGGTTACACAATTCTGTATTTAACTGGTAACTATGATAGATACAAATTGGAGGTTGAGGATAGTCTTAAGAGTGAAATTGACTTGGTATACAGTGATATGGGTGTTTGGAAAAACCTAATTAAAAGGGGGTTTGTTTTTTCTAAACAAAATGTATTGGTTTTAACAGATATGGAGGTGTTGGGTGAGGTAGACCTTTCTGAATTCTGGACTAAAAATATGGGAATGGATCCTGGTTCGGTTGAGATTTTGAAGAAGATAATACCTGGTGACTATGTTGTACATGAAGATCATGGTATTGGTAGATATGTAGATATACAGATGAGAGAGGGTGGGTATTACATTCAGATATCATATGCAGGTAAAGATAGGTTGTTTGTGCCCCTCACAGCCTCTGAGAAGCTTACAAAGTACATTGGTGCAGCAAAAGCCAAGCCAGTTTTAACAGGGCTTAATAGCGGGGCTTGGAGGAGGATTTCTAAGAAGGCAAGAGAGAGAGCTGAGAGTATTGCAAAGGAACTTCTCCAACTTTATGCATTGAGAGAAACTTCAACTATTGATCCAGCACTTTTAGAAGAAGGAGAGTTAAGTGAGTTTGAAGTTTTTGTTAATAATTTTGAATACAAGGATACTGATGACCAACTTCTAGCAACTAAACAATTGGTGGATGATTTACAGAGTGGTAAGCCGATGGATAGGTTGTTGGTTGGAGATGTAGGGTATGGTAAGACAGAGATTGCTATGAGAGCTATGTTTGCAGTTGTTAATAGTGGAAAACAGGTTGCTCTTCTTGCACCAACAACAATTTTGGTATCCCAGCATCTTGCTGTCTTAAGAAAAAGATTTGAAGGTACACCTTTTAATATTCAAGCACTCTCTAGAATGGTATCAGAAGAAGAAAAACAGAAGGTAATTGAGGGTTTGAAAAACGGTAGTGTAGATATTGTAGTTGGAACTCATGCACTTTTGAGTGATAGTGTAAATTTCAAAGATTTGGGTCTTCTTGTTGTAGATGAGGAACAGAAGTTTGGAGTGAAGCAGAAGGAGAAGATAAAAGGGAAGAAGTTAAATACTAATGTGCTTTCCCTTACAGCTACTCCCATACCTAGAACTTTAAATATGGCTCTACTTGGTATTAGGGATATCTCTGTATTAGCAACACCTCCTAGTGGTAGGCAGGAGATATTGAATCATTTTGGTAAGTTTAATTGGGATAGTGTAAGAGAGGCAATACAGAAGGAGTTGAATAGGGGTGGGCAGGTGTATTTTTTGCATAATAGGGTAGAGACAATACAGAATGTATATGATAGGTTGGTCAAGTTGTTTCCCCATGTGCAAACGGTAGTGGTTCATGGTCAGATGGGTGTTCAAACTTTGTCTAGGAATATGGAGAGTTTTGTAAAGGGGGATGCTAAGATATTGCTTTGTACTACGATAATTGAGAATGGGTTGGATATCCCAAGTGTAAATACTTTGATAGTTGATGATGCTACAATGTTGGGTCTTGCACAAATGTATCAGATTAGGGGGAGGATAGGGAGGTCCAAGGTTCAAGCTAATGCATATTTCTTCTTTGATACACTGAGGGGAGATTCTGCTTTGAGGTTGGAAGCATTAAAGAGTTCTCAAGAGTTAGGGTCTGGTTTTCTTCTTTCAAACAGAGATTTGGAGATTAGAGGGGCGGGGGATATATTAGGAAGAAATCAATCAGGAGCTATTAATTCTGTGGGTTATGGTTTGTATTCACAGATGCTTGCTGAAGCGGTTGATAGTTACAAGGAAAAAACTGTTAGCTAATTTCCTATACAGGGTTATTGACATATGCCAGAAACTATGTATAATGGTGGTGTATATAATATAAATGTTTTGAAAGGGGGTAAAGAATATGCCAAAGAGAGATGGAACAGGTCCTATGAGACAAGGACCTATGACAGGTCGAGGTTTAGGTAAATGTAATAATAGTGACAATGAGAAGTTTGGAACTGGTCGAGGAATGGGTAGGGGTCTGGGAAGAAGTTTAGTTAATCAAAAGGACTCTTCAAAAACAGAAAAAGAACTATTAACAGAGCAGAAAGCTATTTTGCAAAATCAACTCGAAGCTGTTGATAAACAACTAGAGAATCTTTAATGTAAGAACAACTGATATGGCTAGACCAAGGAAATGGAGAAATGTTTGTAGTTTACCTAAGAATAATAGGTTTGGACCTCTGGGTGGGGTTACAGACATAGAGGATCATATTACCATGACTGTAGATGAGTACGAAACGATAAGGTTAATAGATTTAGAAGGTTTTACTCAAGAGGAATGTGCTAAGCAGATGAATGTTGCTCGTAGTACGGTTCAGGGTATTTATGTTGAAGCTAGAAGAAAGCTTGCAGAGTCTCTGGTAAACGGAATTCCTTTGTTAATAGAGGGTGGTGAGTATCGACTTTGTGATGGAGAGGGACAAGGTTGCGGACATGGTTGTGGTAGGCGAAGGCGTGGCAACAGAGGGTGGAAATAATTGTAGTAAGTTTATGAACATATCTACATTCGACTGATTGAAAGTCCTTTATTGGTAAGTGTTTAGAAGATAGAGTGGTTGTCTTGAAAATCACTATATTCCCAAAAGAAACCACCTATAGAATTGAAAAATAATTTCTTTTAACCTCTTTTTCTCCTTACTACATAGCCTTAAACTCATCAAATATATATGCTGGGTAAATAATGTTCACTTGGCAAGGTTGAAAGTTTGGACTAACATATGACCATGTCTTCAGTACTCTATCAAAAATATAGGTCACAAGACTTTGACCAACTAAAAGGACAGGATAATGTTGTTAAACTGCTAAAGAATGCAGTGCAGAAGGAGCAAATAGCACATGCATATCTTTTGGTTGGTTCTAGAGGGACAGGAAAGACATCCACTGCTAGAATTTTTGCAAAAGCTATTAATTGTAAGAACCCTAAGAAAGATGGTAATCCGTGTTTAGAATGTGAGAATTGTAAAGCAATTGCAGATGGTACATTCTTGGATTTGATTGAGATAGATGCAGCATCAAATAGGGGGATTGATCAGATTAGAGAGTTGAAGGAAAGAATAGAGTTTTCGCCTGTTGAGGGTAAATACAAGGTATATATCATTGATGAGGTTCATATGCTTACTACAGAAGCATTTAATGCACTCTTGAAGACTTTGGAAGAACCTCCAAAGCATGTTGTTTTCATTTTGGCCACAACCGATGTACATAAACTGCCCCCCACGATCCTTTCAAGATGTCAGAGGTATGATTTTAGATTAGGTACTGATGATGAGATTGCTGACTTAATTAAATCTGTAGCTAATGAAGAGAAGATTAAGATAGAGGATGATGCTCTTGATATCATTGTTAAAAATGCAAAGGGTAGTTACAGAGATGCTCTATCAATCTTAGATGTAGTATATAGTGGACAGGAGAAAGATAAAAATGTGATAACTTTGGATGAGGTACAGAAAACATTGGGTCTTCCAGATTCAGAGAAAGTTATCTTACTACTTAAATATCTTCTTGCTGGTGATGGAGCTGAGGCACTTGCTATCATAGAGAGTTTGGAAGTCGATGGTGTTAATCTTCAGCAATTTACAAGTTTTGTTCTCGACTACCTTAGAAGTATTCTCTCTCAGAAGATAAAGAATGATTTTAGGAAAGATTTCCCATTTAGTAAGGATATAGATATTAGGGATATTCATAAGTTAATTAACCTCTTTTTAGAAGCGGAGAACAAGATTAGATATGCACATAATCAAGCATTAGTATTGTTAATGATTATTCCAGAGATGATGAAGCCTAATGTAAAGAGTGAGATAAAGATGGTGAATAGGGATGTGAAGAAGAGTTTACCTACAACAGAGGAAAAAGAAGATGAAAAGAAGAAAGAAGAGGTAAAAGTAAATGGTGAGAAGGCAGTAACAGTTGAGGAGATTAAAGAAGGTTGGGATAAGTTTGTTGATGAGATTAAACCTTTTAATCACCATCTTTATGCTTTCATTGGTGGAGGGCATATTAGATCATTTGAGGGAGGTACATTACATTTGGAAGTCCCATTTAGTTTTCATAAGGATAGGATAGAGACACCAAAGAGTAGGAATATAATATCGGAGGTGTTTGGTAAAGTGTATAGTGCACCTTGTAAGGTTGAGTGTTATGTTAATCCTGATATTAAACCTGTTGAGAAGGCTGATGCAGATATTGTGTTGAAGAATCTTCCTGTTATCCCTAAGAAAAAAGAGACTGAAGAGAAACCAAAGAAGGCTACAGCTAGTGATATTGAAGCTATATTTGAGGGTGTATAATTGTCGTTTTGTTATAATCAAACATCTAAAATTTCACTTAAAAAGGTATGAATATTAAAGATATACAAAAATGGGAGAGAGATTTTACAAAAAGAAAAGGTATTGCACAGGATGAGGAGAAGGCTGTAAAGATTGCAATGCTTAAACTTACTGAAGAGGTAGGTGAGGTGTCTAAGGCAATATTGGAGAAGGATTGGGATGGTGTTCTTGCAGAGGTTACAGATGTGATTGTCTTTGCATGTAAGGTTGCGAACATAGCTGAAGATTTTCATAACACAGAGAAGTTGGTAGATGTCATGAAAGAGAAGATAGAATACTCTGAGAAAAGGACTTACAACAAAGAAAAGAACAAATTTGACAAACCATCGGATAAAAAATTCCACTAACAGGTCTGGCCTAGGTCTGCCCCTTGTTAAGATTTTTTTAATATTCTTTCCTGATGTACAACCAGCGATATCCGTCTATAAGTTCTTCCTCTTCTAGCATAAGGTCAAAGGGGTTTTGTCGTAGGTACTCTTTTGCTTTCTCCAAATCGTTGATTTTGGGAAGTCTTTTTGCTTGAAAGGGTCCTTGAAATAGTCTACCAACTTGTTGGTGTTTTCTGTTGAAGTACATAGCATATGCTGTCATAAAGCGTTGCATAAAACGAGAAACAGCTCTCTTGTTTTCCCCAATCTTTACGATTAGATGGTAGTGGTTTGGCATCAAACAGTAAGCTATGAGTTTTAGGCTAGAACCTTTGAGATATGTATAGAGTAGATTGACAAAAGTTTGATAGTCTTTTTCATCCCGAAAAATCTCCATCTTCCTATTTCCCCTGTTATACAGGTGGTAGTAGGAGTTTCGTTTGTACAAGAGAAAAACTTTTTCTTTTCGCATACATCCATTATCGCATGCAAAGATTAAATAATTATGAACGAGGGGCAGGCCTAGGCCAGACCTAATATTCCCCTCTTTTTTCATGTATAATACCAATGGATATATAAATTTTTTGTTTTTAAACATATGGGGTTACCAAATCCAATCGAGTTAATAAAGATGCAGAATGAAGCTAAAAAGCTACAAAACCAATTAAGAGAAAAGAAGATAAAAGGTGAATCTAAAAACGGAATGGTTAGAATATATATGAATGGAGCACAGGAATTTGAAGATGTATATATTGATGAAGAGTATCTAGATCCAGATATGATGGATCAGATTAAAAAAGGCTTTAAGGAAGCATTCAAAGACTACCAGAAGAAACTACAGAAGGAGATGGTTCAAGATATGGATTTAGATCAGATAAAAAGTATGTTTGGAAAATAGAATATGACAGTATTACCCAAAAGTGTTGAAAAAGTAATAGAGGAGTTTGGTAGGCTACCGGGTGTTGGTCCTAAGTCTGCATCAAGGATGGCATATCACTATCTAAGATCCCCTAACAAAGATGCAACTAAGTTAGCTAATGCTCTTGTAGAGATGGATGAGAGTGTTGTGAATTGTAAGAAGTGTTTCAATGTAACGGATCATGAGGAGTGTAATATTTGTTCTAGTCCATTAAGGAAGAAGGAAAGGATATGTGTAGTTGAAGAACCATTGGATGTTGTAGCTTTTGAAAATTCTGGTGTATATGACGGAATATATTTTGTACTTGGTGGTGTAATCTCCCCTGCAGATGGCATTACATCCGAGGAATTAAGATTCAAAGAATTGAAAGCAAGGGTTGAGGAGTTGTTAAAGGAGGTAGGTAACTTAGAGATTATCATTGCAACAAATCCTAGTTTGGAAGGTGAGGCTACAGCTAGCTACATATATGACCTGTTTCAAAGTCAAATGAAAGAAGGTAAACTTAAGATAACGAGGTTGGCAATGGGGTTACCTACAGGTGCTGACCTTGAGTATGCTGATAGATTAACTTTAAAGAAAGCATTGGAAGGAAGGAGAGATTTTTAACTTAAACTTGCTTGATAATGGATACACTAGGAGGTCGTTTTTTAAGTGAGAACGAAGATACTCTTGTTGACTCTAAACCTGTTCAATACAATGCTGAGCAGAAAGATATACATGATTCTTCTCCTGCGGAACAAGTGTCTTCTTGGACTGATACCGTGGAGGGTATATATACTAAACACAGGGATAACCCTGAGGTGATGGGTAGGATTAAGCAATACTATTATGATAAGTATGTAATCAAGGATGAAGATTTCCCAGAGAGCTACTTTATCAATCGACAGAGAAAAGCAGCAGAGGAAGGGCGTGGTAATACTGAGATAACAGATACGCTTAAAAGAAAGGACATGGATATGGAGCAAAAAGACCAGAAGCAATCATTGGATTTATGGATAGATTATTTTGCTTCTCCTGATTCAAACCATCTCCCTTCTTGGATGAAGTACTGGGCTTTTAATGGGATGGTTAAGTTAGCTAGATATAATGAGGAGAAAAAGGAGTTTGAGCCTAGGATGAAGGACACAGTTTCTAATTTTATATATCCCAATCGAGCTGCTTTAGCAAAGACACTTGATATATTACAGGCTAAATATGGTAAGGAGTATTTTAATTTAACAGATAGAATCACAGAGAAACATGCTCAACTTAAGGGTGTGGAGTCATTAGAGCGAAAGAAGAGGATATTAGAATTAGTAGAACAACAAGGTTTAGAACAGGTAAGTGGCAAAAATATTACAGTTAAGGATGAGGAGACAGGTCAGGTTATGAATGTTAAGAGGAGAGATTTGCAGAGAATGCGAGAAGAAGCAATCGCATTAAAGGAATTAAAGCCTTTATCTAGTAATGAAATTAAAGAAGAGATACAAAGTTTAATCAACCAAAGATCTAAGGTTTTAGAAGAACGGGGAGTTCCAAAGAAGTTTACAAATATAGATATAAAGGACGAGGATTTTGCAAAGCTTTACACTTATGCCTACAATGAGGTTCAAGCTACTAAGTATATTGAAAAAGAAATTGTGGATGGTCAATGGGTGAAATTCCCACAGGGTTCAGATCCTAAGAAGCTCGTTGAAGCTATTCAGGGTTTTGGTACTGAATGGTGTACAGAGGGAGAAAGTACAGCTGAGAAACAATTGGGGCAAGGTGATTTCTATATTTATTTTTCTAATAATTCTGAAGGTAGGTCAGTTAATCCTAGGATAGCTATCAAGATGGAGTGGAGCCAAATAAGTGAGATTAGAGGCATAGATAAGGATCAGGAATTAGATTCTTATATTTTAGAATCAGGTGTTTTGGAAGAGAAGCTTAAGGAGTTTGGTGCTGAGAGTGCAAAATATCATCAGAGAGTAGAAGATATGAAGAGGATGACGAGGATAGATAAGCAGGTCAAAGCAGGTGAAGATTTAACACAGGAAGACCTTTGGTTTTTGTATGAAATTGATAGACGCATAGAGGGTTTTGGGCTTAAGAAAGATCCTAGAATAGAGGAGATACTTTCAAAGAGGATTTTAAGGCAGGATTTAGCTTGTATTTTTAATTGTAGTGAGAATCAAATAAGTTTGACAAAGGAGGAGGCATTAAGAGGTGATATTAAATATCATCATGGTCGTCTTGATGTTAATCTTTTAATCGAAGTTAAAGATTTGGTTCTTCCAGAAAGAATATGGGGAGACCTTACACTTGGCAGATTAACTACTGCTAGTGGTTTAATCTTTCCAAAGAATATAGGTGGAAGTCTTATAATGAATAATTTAACCGAGATCAAAGATTCCGTCTTTCCACAGAATATACAAGGAAGTCTTCGACTGAATGGTTTAACCAGAGCCAAAGACTTAGTTCTTACTGAGAATGTAGGTGGAGATGTTACACTTGATTATTTGGTGAGTGCAAAAGGATTAGTTTTCCCAAAAAGTATAGGTGGAGACCTTCAACTTAATAGTTTGAAGAATGCGAAAGATTTGATTTTGCCAGAAAGTATAGGTAGAAATCTTGAACTTAATGGTTTAAGAAGTGCAAAGGGATTAATCATCCCAGATGGAGTAGTAAAAGAGGCTCTTTCTCTTTCTAACTTAAGAAGTACAAAAGGATTAAACCTTCCAAAGGGTGTAAAACATGTGTATATAGGAGAGTATATCAGTAATGGAGAGTTGTTCAAGTTAAGAAGACAATATCCAGATATAAATATTCAGAGAGAGAAAGATCTTTCTGAATATTACAGACCCTTTTAATCTTTTATTTCCCACCTTTACATAATTATCATGTATAATAAAGGGGAAGGAGAGATTTTTAATGAAACTTTACTCTACATTAGACAAAAAGATAGTTGAGATTGAGCCAAATAAGGAGGGTGTGATATCTATGTATAACTGTGGACCTACTGTCTACTACCGTATGCATCTGGGGAATATTCGAGCATATGTAAACTGGGATATTCTTCATAGAGCATTGTTGTATCTAGGATACAAGGTGAATAGGGTGATGAATATCACTGATGTTGGACATATGACCTCACAAGATGACTTTGGTGATGACTTTGGAGAGGACAAGATGGATAGACAGGCAGAGAGGGAGGGTGTAGAACCAATTGATATCGCAAACAAATATATTAATACAGTTCTTGATGATTACAGAGCATTACATATCCTTGCTCCAAATGGTAAAGAGATTCCTGATGATTTGAATCACGAGAATGTTTCAGAGTATGGGTGGACTAGAGCAACTGAATATATTCAAGAGATGATTGAGATAATTAAGAGAATGGAGGAGAGAGGGTATACATATGAGACAGACCAAGCAATATATTTTGATGTAACAAAAGTTCCTGACTATACAATTTTCACAGGGCAGAAGTTGGAAGAGAAGAGTGTTGGTGTGAGGGAAGAGGTAGGGGTAGATCCAGATAAAAGAAATCCTGCTGACTTTGTCCTTTGGATGAAGAAAGTTGGAAAATACGAAGACCATTTGATGAATTGGCCATCTCCTTGGGGTGACGGATTCCCAGGTTGGCATATTGAGTGTTCTGCAATGGGTACAGCAATTTTAGGTGAGAACTTTGATATCCATACAGGAGGAATTGACCATATCCCAGTACATCATGCAAATGAAAGAGCACAGAACATAGGAGTTTTTGGACATCCTGTTGTGAAATATTGGGTACATAATGAGTGGTTGGTAAACAAGGATGATGAAAAGCTTTCAAAGAGTAAAGGTGCTGATACATTACCTGAGATTTTAGAATTAGGATATGACCCAATGGATGTAAGATATCTTTTCATCTCTGTTGGTTACAGAGTAAAGATGAATTTTTCTCTTGAAGCATTAGATGGAGCTAGAAATTCAAGGCTGGCTTTAGAGAAAAAAGTTCTTGAATTGGGTGAGAAAAAAGGAAAGCTTCTTCCTAAATATGTAGAAGCTTTCAAAAAAGAGTTAGAGAACAATCTAAATATATCTGGAGTATTAGCATTGGTAAATGAAATGCTTAAATCTGAGAATACAGATGAAGACAAGTTGGCTACGATTTTAGATTTTGATAGGGTTTTAGGTTTGGGATTAGATAATATTAAGAAGGATGAAGGATATTCTGAAGGAGATAGTGCAACATTAGATAGATTACTTAAGGAAAGATCAGAGGCTAGAGAGAACAAAGACTATACTAAGGCAGATAGTATTAGAGATCAAATAGCTGAACTCGGTTACAAAGTAATAGATGGTCCTGATGGACAGAGTGTAGAGAAAATATAATGGGTCAAAATACAGTTTCAATACAATTAAGTATGGATGAAGCCAAAAAGGTAAGAGATATTCTTCTGTCACTTGGTTGGAAAGATGCAGATATTAACAACGAATATATTGCACTAAGGATGAAAAATGAGAAAGGTGCTGTAGTAACTCTTTACACAAGTAGGAAAATTGTTTTTCAAGGCAAGGAAGATTTTACAGATATTGTTCAAGCTATACAGGGAGATAGTAATGTTGATTTTGTATCACATATTGGTGTAGATGAGGTAGGTAAGGGTGATTACTTTGGTCCATTAGTAGTAGTATCTTGTTTTGTAGATGAAGAATTTTTCAAAAAAGTAAAAGCAATTGGAGTAGGGGATTCTAAGAAATTTTCAGATAGTAGGATTTTGAAGATGTATGAGGAAATGAAGGAATATCCTTACTACTATTCGTCAATTGTTTCTCCTGAGGAATATAATAGATTGATAAAAGAAACAGGTAATGTAGCTATACTTCTTGCAAAACAACACTCAAAAGTAATTGAAATGGCATTAGAAGATTTAAGAAGGAAAAAGATTGAATGTAAGAAGGTTGTAATTGATCAGTTTTCAAGTAAGCAGAATAGGGTAAAGGATGAATTAGGTACTTTGGGTAAAGGTGTGGAGTTTGAACAGTACCATAAAGGGGAGTCTGATATAGCTGTTGCTTGTGCATCTGTTTTTGCAAGAGCAATATTTTTAGAAGAGATGGAGAAGATGAGTAATGAATATTATTTTGATTTTCCAAAAGGAGCATCTCATGTGATAGAGCAGGGGAAGGAGTTTGTTAAAAGATATGGAGCTGATGAATTAGGGAAGGTGGCGAAGGTGAGTTTTAAAACAACTAGGAAGTTAGTTTAGTCAATAAAAATTATGGAGAAAAACACAGAACAAGATGAGGTGTTAAAAGATGTATAGTATAATGTAATTAGTAAAATATTAAGAAAAATCTATGAAACGTTTTCAGACTATAGTAGTAGGTGCAGGACCCGCAGGTTTATGTGCAGCTTTAGCTTTGTATAAAGAAAATATAAAGGACATATGTATTATAGAAATACAAAATAGAAATTTTCATAAACCTTGTGCTGGATTATTAACTTCTAAATCAAATGACAACTTCAAGCTCTTAGGTATCGATGTCCAGAGAGATTTGGAATACTACAAAGTAAAAAATATCCTTGTATTTAATGATGATGAATATATATTTGAAGTTCAATATAAAAACAAAGAAGATTTTTCCTTCCTTTTATCTCGCAAACCTGATCGAAAAACATTAGATACATATATGAGAGAAAAATGTGAAGATTTAGGTATAAAAATATTTTATGAGACACAAATAGAAGATTTAAATATTGAAGAGAAAGAGTTAAAGACTAATAAAGATGTATTTAAATATGATAGTTTAATATTTGCAGATGGAGTTAATGGTTTTAGTAGAAGGTATAACAAATTGAAATCTAAGAATATATCTGTTGAGGCAGTAGTAAAAGCTACTAGGAAAGAAGAGTTTGTGAATCTGTATTTTGGAGTTGCTGACCAAGGATATGCTTGGATAGCGAATACAGGCACATATGTTAATATTGGTTTTACTGATTTATTCGAAGAAAAAACAAACTATGTCAATAAGTTGATCGAATTTGCTAAAAAATATGGATATGACATAGCTAAGAAAGATGTTGTAGGAGCTACATACCCAAACCATCCGCATAAAAACGTAGCTTTTGATGATATTTATCTCATTGGGGATGCTGCAGGAATAACAGATCCATGGACGGCAGAAGGACTTTATTATGCATCCTCAACTGCAATGCTTGTTGCAAAAGCAATAAAAAACAATGATAACACTATCTATTTGAGAGGTATTAGAGGTTTTCAATCAAAATCTAAATTTCATCACAGAGTTAAGAAGTTTTTTTACAGACGATTTATTAGACAAAAATTTTTCAATCTATGTAAAAAGAAGACTGGATTTATATCTTTCCTGCTTTATCATTACCTTTTAAAGGGAACTTACAATACTATTGTAGAAGCATACCGTGAATATAAAAAGAGCAGGGAGATTGTTAAGAATGAGTTATAACCTATATGGACGAACACATGAAAAAATATCAAGTGATAATCGTTGGAGCAGGGCCTGCAGGATTGTGTACTGCCTTATCTTTACATCAAAACAATATCAAAGACATATGTATTATAGAGATTAACAACGAAACATTTCATAAACCATGTGCTGGCTTTTTAACCTCTAAATCGAGAGATAATTTACAACTTTTGGGTGTAGATGTAGAAAAAGACTTAAATTATCAAAGAGTTAATAGTTTTGATTTGTTTAATAATAAAAAATATATCATGAATGTAAACAATCAATGTAAAGAAGACTTTATTATTATGTTTAATGAAAAACCAAATAGAGAGGTTTTAGATAATCACTTGAGAAAGAAAGTAAAAGATTTAGGTGTTGAAATTTTTTATAACACAAAGATTACTGATGTAAATATCTCTAAAAAAGAAGTTGTTACTGAAGGTGAAATATTTAAATATAATTACTTAGTGTTTGCAGATGGAATGAATGGTTATAGTAGGAAATTTAATAAAGTTAAATCTAAGAATATATCGATAGAAGCAGTTTTTGAGCTAGATCAAAGAGTGGAACAATTTGTTGATGGATATCTTGGAGTGTCAAAACAAGGTTATGCTTGGGTTTTTTGCTCAGGAACTTATGTAAGTATTGGATTGACAGATTTTTACAAAAAGGAAGAAGATTATATAAACAAGTTGATTCTGTTTGGGAGAGAAAAAGGATATTCTATTAACAAGGAAGATATAAAAGGAGCTTTTTTCTCAGATGGTCTTAATAAGAATATAGTTTTTGATGATGTCTATTTGATTGGGGATGCTGCTGGTATGACAAACCCTTTGTCTGCAGAGGGACTGTATTATGCAAGTGAGATGGCAATTCTTTTAGCAAAATCTGTTAAACAGAATGACCCTGATATTTATTTAGAAGAGATAAAACGACATGGGAAGGTTATAAATAAATATAAAAGACTGAGAAAACCATTTTTTAGTAAATTTGGGCGTTTTATTTTATTTGATATTATAGCTAAAAGATTTCCTGGGTTTGCAACTGAAGTCTTTTTGAAACAGATACAGAAAACATATAGGAAAAGGCATGTTTGATGTTTAATATAAAAGGTATCAAAGTGAAGAAGATTAGAATCGCATTCTTTGGATTTTATATGTTTAACATATCCATTGGATATGGATATTTCAATATTATTCCTTTAGTGTTAATATTAATTTTTGTGCTCTTGATAATAAATCTCTCCTACAAACTCTAGTTTAAAACCTAATTTATAATACCATGCTTCAACGGAACTATTTCTTTCAGTTTGAAGGAATAAAACATCTCCATTTAATTCTTTCCATTTGTCAATACAAGCTTTTGTTGTAGCAGTACCATAGCCTTTTCCTCTATATGATAGGTTTGTGCCAACATTATAGATTCCTCCTTTTCCATCAACAAAACATAATGTTGCAATTGAAATAGGTGTTAAATCGCTATAACAAACGAAATGATAGAATTTATCTAAATTACTGAAAGATTGTTTTAGTGCTGTTATATAAGTTTTATCTAGCTCACCATATGGTTGTTCTGCTGTTTTTTCTCCTCCATATGCATGAATGAAAACTTCTTCGAAATCTTTTTGTGTTTTTTCATCAATAGCTTGCTTTATAATAAAGTCTTTTAGGTCAATACCTATGGCTTTATCATTAGAATAAGTCATAAATGACTCAGTTGCTAGAAGAGTACAATCAGCATCAGATAGAATCTTTTTTTGTTGACTGTCACCATTAATGATATAAATAGCAGGAGTTCTGTTTATAGATAGAAAATTACTGGAAATATTGTTTAATTCTTTTGATAGATCTAGGTCATTGGGTATAAAAGCATAATTCCAAAAACCATCTTCGATAATGTCACTAGAATAAATAAAATAAGAGCCAAGATTGGTTCTTCGACTAAAATACATTCCCTTTTGAACATCAAAATGCCATTCCATTAGTTGTTTTGTGTTCATAGTCTTGTTTTTAAACAATTTACTTCTGAGTAAATTCTATCACATTCCCATTGTGTAAATAAACGAAATCGATTGTGTTTATGTTATACTAAACCATGCAATATACCATAACCGTCCAAGATTTATCAAAAACATTTAAAGTACCTCTTGGTTCTTCTAGAAAGTTCTTTGGAAAAAGAGAATTTAAAACTGTTGTTGCTGTAAACAATATTAGTTTCAATGTAAAGAAAGGCGAATTAGTTGGCTTCATTGGTAAAAATGGAGCAGGGAAGACTACCACATTAAAATGTCTCTCTGGTTTACTAGTTCCAGACAGTGGAGAGGTTGAAGTTTTAGGATATATACCATCAAAAAGAGAGTATGATTTCCTACAAAAGATATCTATGGTAATGGGTAATAGAAGCCAATTGTGGTGGGAATTACCTGCAAATGACACTTTCCTTTTGAACAAAGAGATTTATCAAATCGAAGATAATCAATACAAAGAAATTCTTGATGAAATGGTAGGCAGATTAGGTGTAAAAGATTTACTCGATGTACCTGTTAGAAAGCTTTCTTTAGGTGAGAGAATGAAGTGTGAGTTCATTGCTTCACTTTTGCATGCTCCTGAGCTTATTTTCTTTGACGAGCCTACACTAGGTTTAGATATTATCTCACAAAAGAATCTAAGAGATTTTCTTGTTGACTATCACAAGGAATATGACTCTACAATCATTCTAACAAGCCATAATATGGAGGATATTAGGGGAGTATGTAAGAGAGTTATCGTTATCGATAACGGTAAAATTCTTTACGATGGAGATCTTCTAGAGTTAATAGCAAAGACTCCTGATATGTCTTTAGAAGAGATTGTAAGAAAGATGTTTACATCCTAACTTTTTCATAATTGTTCTTGTTAATATGGTATAATTATCGGCATTGGAGAGATGTCTGAGTGGTCGAAAGAGACGGTCTTGAAAACCGTTGTACAGTCTTCTGTACCGTGGGTTCGAATCCCACTCTCTCCGTTGTATAATGATGTAATTATGAAAAAGAATTCTAAAACTAAAAAGGATAAGGATTTAAATCATAAAACATATAGACCAAAGGACAGGTATGAGGGTTTTCCTAAAGATTTACCATATTGGCAAAGAAGAATATTTGAAATTATTCCAGGCTTTCTTCTCTGGACACTTCTACTTCTTCCTATAATTTTTGCAGTATTTAGACTAACAACAGCATATGTTATCTATATGGCCTTTATAGTAGCATATTGGTTCTTTAGAGCTATTAGATTTACAGTTGGGGTTAATATAGCAGTAAAAAGGATGGAAAAGGCTGTAGAAACAGATTGGGTCAAAAAAGTAGAGGAGTTGAATGATGACAGGGTTGAAGACTTAAGATATATTTATCTCTGCCCTGTATATGGTGAGGAGTACAATATTCTAGACCCATCTTTTGAAGCTTGGTCAAAGAGTGATATTGGTGCTAAGAAAATTGATGTTGTAATGGCTATTGAAGAGAAAAAACAGGATCTTCAAATTGAAAATTTCAAAAAGTTAAAGAAGAAATATGGTGATAAATTTGGAAGTATGCAATATTATATTCACCCTGCAGGTATTCCTGGTGAAATAGCTGGGGTTAAAGGGGCTAACATTAACTATGCAACTAGACATTTTGTAGAGAAACTAGAAAAGGAGGGTAAGAATTTAAGGGACTACCTACTGATTACATGTGATTCAGATTTAAGACCTCATGAGAAGTATCTCTCTGCAATAACGTATAGGTATATGACAGTTGAGAATCCGGAGTATGCATTTTTCACATCAGCTATACATACGTTTAATAATAATATTTGGAATGTACCATCATTGATTAGAAATTCCTCCAATATGACAACCATGGCGACAGCATACACTTGGGTGGTGGAGAAAACGGTGAAATCATTGTTTACTGGGGAAGAATTCTATACGAAAGATACTTTCTCCTCATATATTGTCAATTTAAATACTCTCAAAGAGATGGAGTATTGGGATCCAGAGATACCAAATGATGATACGGCATTTTACTGGAATACTATGGTGAGGAGTAAAGGTACTTTTAAAAGTTTCGAAGTATATACTCCAACATATAGTGATGCAGTTGAGAACAAGGATTTTGTGAGTACACATGTATCATTCTACAAACAGCAGTACAGGTGGGGTTGGGGTAAGATACCATTCCCAATTATGCTCTCTGTTATTTTAAGAAGAGGTAGTGGTATATCATTGTTTAAAAGGACACAGATGTTTAAAGCGGTGACAGAACAGATGTGGCTTTTTACAGTTGTAGTTGTTCTTACCTTTGGTGGCTTTTTGATATCAGTTCTCAATCCTGATTACAAACATACAATTTTCCCATACAATCTTCCTAGAATTATCAGTTACTTTTTAACATTTGCCATGATTGTAAACATGTGGACTGTTAGGGCACGGAGAAAGATAACGCCTATCCCTAAAGATTGGAGTATATGGAGAAACATTTTAGATATTTTAGAGACATTTCTACTCTCTGTGAATATGTTAACATTCAACTTAATACCTCATGTACAAGCAATTACAGAGATGATGTTGGGCAAGGGTAAGTTTAAGAGGAACTTCTACATTACAGAGAAAGTTAGAAAAGAAGATATCTCTGTAGAAAATTCATAATTGAGTTAATCTCGATTTAATCTCCTTGGTGTACCATATCTTTACTATTTAAATTTAGTAAGGGTATGTATGAAAAAACTTCTTTCTTTAATATCTATCTTTCTACTGTCATTTTCCTTTTTTACAACATCTGTATTTGCAGATGGTTTTACTAACAGTGGTGATAATGAGCAGAACTTGTTTTACTCAACAATAGCTTACAGTATCGATTCCTTATCACTTCCCGAATCTTCAAGTAGTCATGGTGGAATAGAGTATGATTTAGCTAATGTAGTTGGGAGTATGACAGGTCAGGTGCATTGGGATTTATGGATGCTCAAAGAACCAGGTTATCCTTTTAGAAAAGGGACGGATGGAACGTATGTAGCTGTGCCTCCTGGGTCTGTAGTTGATGTTACCTACTTTTACTCTAATCAAACAGGTCATACAGTTTTCATTCCCGAAGTTGATGTTGCATATACTAGAAATGAACCAGTAGAAGAATCTTTTTTTACTAACTTTGCATCATTTGAGAATGGAGAAGGAGATTTAAATTCTCTTGATTTGTTAAATATGGGACAAACAGTAATTAGAAATGGTGTTCTACGCAGGTATTCAGGTGTTGGTAATGTTGAGTATACTCATCATGGAAAAATGCATTTAGATAAATTGCATGTCAAAAATCCAATTTATCTAATAGATGCTTTTGCACAAGAAGAAGGTGATAGTTATCAAGTTTCTGTTAGACTTAGAAATGTTGGCTCTGATAAATTAAATCGTGTGTATCTTAGACATAAGGATTTTTTTGGTGTCGCTTCTTTAGAACCACAGGAAGATGCTAATTTCATATACTACCTTCCTAAAGAAAACATTGAAGAGGATGGTACATTTGGTTCTTTTACTGTAGAGGTTCCTGATTCTTCAAAGAGATGTTCTGTTTTTGGTAATAACTTTAGTTACAATTTTAATATTGATTCTGTTTCTGTGTTTTCTGCAAGAATGGATGGTGGGCTGGTTTCTGGTTGGATGTTAGCTGAACCTAAAGAAGCTTTCTGTATTGAGAGGATTCCTTTTAAAATGACTTCTTCACCAGTTATGTTAGTAGAAGAGGGGGATAACAGTAATGTGGAGGAGTTGTCTCCAGAAGTAGAAGAAGAGAGTGAACAGGAGAATGTTTTAAATGAAGATAAAAAGATTTTAGGTATAAGTTCATCTTTGAAAGAGTTACCAAAAACAGGGATTGATAATACATATTTAATTTACCCAACACTCTTACTCCTTGTTGTTGATATATTTCTCTGGTATTCTGTTCTTAGAAAAAGATTTAAAAAGAGGGTATATGGAAGTAGAAATATTTTTACCAAATTATGTACAAAAAGTAGCAAGAATTCTGTTAAAGGAAGGATTTGAGGTGTATCTTGTTGGTGGTGCAGTTAGAGATATTGTTTTGAAAAAGACACCACATGATTATGATTTAGCAACAAATGCTTTACCAGATGAGATGCTCAATATGTTTCCAAGGTCTGTTTCTACTGGTGCAAAGTTTGGTACAGTAATCGTTCTTGCACAGGATGAACATGGAGAGACATATGAAGTAGAGGTTACAACATTTAGGAGTGAAGCTGGGTATGTTGATGGAAGGTGGCCTAGCTCTGTTGAGTTTGTAGATGAGATAGATAAAGATTTGGGAAGGAGAGATTTTACTTTTAATGCCATGGCAATAGATCTTTCTAAGATAGATTTGGATGATGGTAAAGAAAAGAAGCAAGTTACAATCTATGATCCTTTTGATGGTATTGGGGATATTAAAAGAAAGCTTGTGAGAGCAGTAGGTACTCCAATAGAGAGGTTTAAGGAAGATGGTTTGAGGTCTTTTAAGGCTTGTAGAATGGCTTCTCAATTAGGATTTGATATAGAGGAGGATACATTTAATGCAATCAAAGAAGCTAATGCTGTTGCACAATCAATATCCATGGAGAGGATAAGGGATGAGTTTATGAAAATGCTACTTAATTCTCCTAAACCATCTGTAGGCATTGAGTTAATGAGGGAGACAGGTCTTCTTGCTATCTTTCTACCTGAATTGTTAGAGGGAGTAGGTGTAGAACAGAGACTCTTTCATGCTCATGATGTCTATGAACATGCATTGAGAACATGTGATGTAGCGCATGATAGTGTTAAGTTAGCAGCACTGCTTCATGACATTGCAAAACCTAGAACAGATATGGGAAATGGACACTTCTATGGTCATGACAGAATGGGTGCTGATATGGCAGAAGAAGTTATGAAAAGAATGAAGTTTCCTAAAAATGAAATAGTGAGAGTAAGAAAACTAATTGAAAATCATATGTTCCACTATCCACATAAAAAGGAAGAGATGACAGAGGAAGAAATTGAGAATGTAGAACTTCATCAATGGTCTGATTCTGCGGTAAGACGATTCATACAAAGAGTAGGAGAGGAGAATATTGAAGACCTTTTCAAATTAAGAATGGCTGATGCACAATCAAATCCATATAGCTCATTTAAACCTGAAGAAGTTACCCTCTTGCAACAAAGAATAGCAGAAGTAAGAAAACAGGATATGGCATTAAAAATATCAGATTTAAAAATCAACGGTGAACAACTAGAAAAAATAGGTGTAAAGAAGGGTCCTAAGATGGGGGAGATTTTAAGAGAACTTTTAGATATTGTAGTGGAAGATCCATTGATGAATACAAGAGAGAAGTTGGAAGAACTAGCAATTAAGTTAAATGAAGAAAAGAATGAAAATTAAAGTAGATAATCAAAAATATCTTCCAGAAGTGAAAACAGAGTTTTCAGCTGGAGCAGATTTGAAAGTAAAGACAGAGAAAGATATTGTAGTAAAACCGAATGAGAGTGCAGAGATACATACTGGAGTGTACTTAGAAATACCTAAAGGATATGTTGGTCTACTCTTTGTTAGGTCTTCTTTTGGTAAGAAAGGTCTCATGTTAAAAAACTCTGTTGGAGTGATAGATAGTGATTACAGAGGTGAAGTGATTGCTCAAGTGATAAATACATCAAAGAGTGGTATTGTCTTAACCGATACTGAAAGATTTGCTCAAATAGTTGTTGTTCCATGTCTCTCACTTAAAAACAATCTTGAAGTTGTTGAAGAACTAGCAGAAACAGAGAGAGGTGAAGGTGGTTTTGGTTCTACAGGGAAGTAATTTTACTTACCCTTTTGACTGTAGTATTATATTACAGTAAGTAATATTTGATATTCTAATCTGCCCATATGACAATACAGTTCCTTGGAGCAACAAAAACAGTAACTGGATCCTGTTTTTTGGTAGATACAGGTAGATTCAAGTTCTTAGTAGATTGTGGTGCTTTTCAAGGTGCAGAAGAAATAGAGGAAAAAAACTATGATCCTTTTCCTTTTAATCCTGCTGATATAGATTTTGTACTCCTAACTCATGCTCATTTTGATCATAGTGGGAGATTACCTCTTTTAGTAAAACAGGGTTTTAGAGGGAGAATAATATCTACACAACCAACAAGAGATTTAACAAAGATAATACTTCTTGATTCAGCTAAACTGCAGGAGGAAGAGAACAAGAGATGGGTTGTACAAGCAAAGAAAGATTCTTCTAGTGAAGGTGTTCAGAAGCCCCTTTTTACAGAACAAGATGTCGAAGAAACAATGAAGTATTTTGAAGTATATCCATACAATACTTCTGTAAATCTTTCTCAAGATACTCTAGAAGTAAGAATGAGAGATGCTGGTCATATCTTAGGGTCTTCTATCTTTGAAGTTTGGGCTAAAAATGAAGCAGATAGGTTAAGAAAGTTAGTCTTCTCTGGTGACTTAGGCCAACCTGGTGCTAGAATTGTAAGAGACCCAGATCTGATAAGAGAGGCAGACTATGTCATCTGCGAGTCTACATATGGAAATAGATATCACAAGGATAGAAATGAGACAGTTCTAGAGCTGTTAGAAGCTCTGCATAGCGCTCAAAAAGTACAAGGTAATGTTCTGATCCCATCTTTTGCAATTGAGAGGACTCAGGAGCTTCTCTATGAGTTAAATCTGTTTGTTGAAAAGAAGCTATTAGAAAATATGCCAGTATACCTAGACAGTCCTATGGCTGTTAAAGCTACAGAAATATTTAGACAGTATCCAGATTTCTATGATACAGATGCTAAGCGATTAATAGAGAAGGGGGATGATCCTTTTGATTTTCCTGGTTTTAGAAAAATTGAAAGTACAGAGGAATCTAGGAGGTTAGTATCTAAACAAGGTGTTGTCATAATTGCAGGAAGTGGAATGTGTACAGGAGGTAGGATACTTCATCATCTAAAAAATAATATAGAAGATCCAAAGACACATCTTGTGATTGTTGGCTATCAAGTTGCTGGTACTTTAGGTAGAAGAATAGTGGATGGAGAGAAGACAGTAAAAATACATGGACAGGAATATCAAAACAATGCAAAATTATACACACTGAATGGTTTTTCTGGACATGGAGATCAAAGAGATCTCAGGTATTGGTTAAGGAGTTTTGGGCATACACCTAGAAAGATCTTTTTGGTGCATGGAGATAGTGAGATAATAGATGCTTTTGCAGAGAATCTTAGGCAGGAGTTTAATAATGAAATATATATACCTGAGTATATGGAGAGTGTTAAATTAGATTAATTTTGCAATACCTATGAAGGAGTATCCTGAAGTAAAAAAGATTTTTGATGATATACAAAAGTTGAACATTCAAGGTGCTACGAATGTAGCTATTTCAACTTTTGAAGGTATGAAAATCTATCTTGAAAAAACTGAGGAAACAGACAAAGATGAGCTTTTCTCTGAATTGAGTAGGGTTGGATGGGAGTTAGCCCTTGCTAGAGATAATGAACCACTTGCAAGAAATGGTGTAACATATATTCTTCATTTTTTTAAAGAGAGATTTCCTGTTTTACCAGAACTTTCGGTCATGAAACAAGAGTTGATAGCGTTGTGTGATGAGTACTTAGAGCTGATAGCATCTACTAAAAAAGATTTGATTGCTCAAAATGCAAAGAAACTTACATATATAGACAAGATGTTTACACACTGCCATTCTTCAACTGCTGTAGCTATTATGAAGGAGATAGGGAAAGGAGATCCTGATTTTGAAGTCGTATGCACAGAAACTAGACCAAGATATCAAGGTCGAAAGACAGCTAAAAGTATGTTAGAAGCGGGTGTTAAGACAACTTTTATTGCAGATAGTGCAGCGGAATCTTTCATAATTGGTAGAGGTAGTGTAAAAATAGATGCTGTTTTCATTGGATGTGACCAGATTACTGCCGAGGGTCATACGATTAACAAGATAGGGAGTTGGGGAATAGCAATGGCATCATACTATGCAGGTAAGTCTCTCTATGTTGTAACCCCTTTGTTGAAGATTGACCCAACCTCGTTTCTAGATACTGTGAAGATTGAAGTTAGGGAGGGTAAAGAACTTTGGGAAGATGCTCCTAAAGGTTTGCATATGTATAATCCAGCATTTGAGATTGTAGACTCTGTGTTAATAACAGGGTACTTAACGGAGTTTGGTATGGTTTCTCCTAATAATATTAGAGATTTAGTTAAGGAGAAATACCCATGGATTTTTGATAATATGGTAGTTAAATAATATAAGTGTTTTTAATATGGCACTCTACTTAAAAGGGAAAAATTTGGATATAGGACAAGATAATGATTTTAATGTAATTTTGCACAGAAAAGATGCTGAGAGAATAGGGGTTAAGGAAGGTGAGAATGTTTTGATAGGTTATGGTGATTTAGAATTGTATGCAACAGTCTTAGAGACATTAACAAAGGTAAATGAAGGAGAAGTTGGTTTGTTTGAAGAGCTTTGGGATGAGTATCATATTCCAGAAGAAGCATCCATCTTCATTGATATACCTCAGGTTAGTCAGTCACTGGAAGCTATAAGTAGGAAGTTGCTTGGAAAACCACTTTCTAAGGAAGACCTTGAGAATATAATGAAGGATATAGGGAGTAGGAAGCTTAGGGAAACGGAAGTTGCTTTCTTTGTTTCAACCTTCTTTAATCCAGGGTTTAATGATGATGAGATTTTCTGGATGACAAAAGGTATGGCAGAGTCAGGAGACTCTATGGATTTTAAGAATATTCGAGAAGGAGAAGAAATTGTTGCAGACAAGCATTCTATAGGAGGGGTTGCAGGGAAAGCTATTACCCCAACCTTGATTCCTATCTTGGTTTCTGGTGGTTTGATTGTCCCAAATACTTCAACTAGAGCTATTACCTCACCAGCAGGAACAACAGATATTTTAGAAGTTGTGATGCCTGTGGCTTTAACAAAGGATAAGGTTTATGAAACCGTGAAGAAAACAGGAGGATGTATGTTCTGGGGAGGATCATTGCAACTTTCTCCAGCGGACGATGTTATTATCAATGTAGAAAGGTCTCTTAGAATTCAAGAATTCCAAAAGGTATTGGTGAGTATTGTTGCTAAGAAAATCTCTATGGGTATAACTCATATATTAATAGATCTCCCATATGGTAAGGGTTCTAAGGTAGAGAGTCCTGATGACGTATCTATGTTAGATCGAGAATTCAGGAAACTATTCCAGAAATTCGGTATTAAGTGTGAAACGATAAGGAGATTGGTTAAGGGTCCTGATGGGAGGAGTATAGGACCAAATGCAGAGATTAGGGAAGCATTGAGAATATTAGAGAGGGCAGAGAACAGGTGTATAGAATTGGAGAAGGTTATTCTTGATATGGCAGGTATGTTGTTTGAACAGACAGGTAAAACAGGAAAGGGGCAGGGTAAAAAGTTTGCTCGAAGTATTCTTGATAGTAAGCAGGCATTAAAGAAGTTTTGGGAGATAGCATTTGCACAAGGTGCTACAAGAGAGATTCATTCTACAGAGATAAAGGATGCTGGGCTTAGTGCTGATATGCTCTCAGATAGGGATGGAGTTGTTGCAGCTATAGATAATGTAACTCTGGTCAGTATTGCTAGGGTTTTAGGTAATCCAAAAGTAAAAGCTGCTGGTATTCGAGTTCATAAGATGCCAGGAGAGAGTGTTAAGAAAGGAGAACCTCTTATAACTATATATGCACAAACAGAGAATAGACTAGAGAATGGTAAGAGAATGTTTAATATAGATAAGCTTTACAGGTTTAAATAGGAAGCTTTATTCCTTGTTTCGATTAGTAATTTTTCTAAAGAGAGCAACTAAAGTTGTTACAAAGATAATAAGTATTATTACTGGGGCTGTTACGAGAAGAGCTCTCCCAAGTACAGTTGTTTTGAAGAAAGAATTTGATTTAGTAACCATATTATATCTTTTTTCACTTTCAATATCTTTTTCTGGAACAATTTCGTTATATTTCTTTATATCTGTCTCTGGCATATTATTTACTGCGAAGATTTCTACTTTGTAATTATCTTCAGAAAAGTTCTCTTCATCATTTATTGAGAAAATACTAATATTAGATAGAGAATCATCATAGAATGTTTCCCACAAGACTCTATCTATCATTTGTCCCATTTTTCGATTCTTACTTTCAAATGTTGGGTCAATGCTAAACCAGCCATGGTCAGGTATCCAAATTTGTACCCATTGATGTCTAACCTGTATTCTCTCTGTATCTCTTATATTGGCATATCCCAGAGCTGCTCTGGCAGGGATTCCTTGTGCTCTTAGTAGGGCAATCATAGAATCTGCATACTCCATACAAACAGAAGCTCCTCCAGAGAGAGCATTTGCAGCTCCTATTCTCGTGTTCTCTGAATTGGCCTTCTCCTCATCATACGTTAACTTCTCATTAACATATTCGTAATCAGCATCTACTACTTCAAAGAGTGTGTTTTTACCTTCAAGTAATGACTCTGCAGCTTCCTGGATGAAAGGGTCTCCTATCTCCCAATACTTTGTAGCAGTTAGATATTTAATATTTCCTTTATCCTGATTAATCTTTTCTAGATAATCTTTAAAATTAATATTTAATTTTTGTACATGACTCTCAGGGTAACCTCGTTTATTTTGTTTTATGTATCCAGAGACTTTAATAGCACCATCTTTGTTAGAAGGTACTTCAAATGTTGCCATGACATTACCCTCTCTATTTCGAAAAATATTTTTTGGTGTAGGGGAGATAGTATCAATCCAAACCTCTTGGTTGGTTTCAGAATATTCTCTTGGTAAGGACATTTCATATATATTAGTAGAGAGAGCTTTGAATAATCCTGAGTATTCCTCAGGTATTAGTGTATCAGTCTTTGGAGTCTTGTATTCCAATTCAAAACGATATATGACCTCAGTTCCGAATTCTAATGTTGGAGAAGCAGCTTTTCTATCTTCTGTACTAAAATTATAGTATGTGAGACCATCTTCTTTTTGTTTTGTAAATCTAGGGTATGCTTTGGCTAGGAGTGGAATGTTCTTGTCAACAACAAAAGAGAAATAGTAGTTCAGTGATGTAGTAGTACCACTTTTAGCATCACCTTTTTCGTTTTGAGTACTCTCTGATATCGCAGATCCTATTAATGTAACTAAATCTCCAGCCTTAACTATATTATCATGTGTTTTGTATGTCATAGTAATAGAGTAGGGCATTGCTTTTGTTGTTTCTCTGTAATGAGGGACATGTACATACATTCCCTGCCCAATAGCTAATTGCTTAACACTGTATTTAATTGGATTCTTGTTCGTATCTGTTACCGTCAAGCTATCTTCTTTAAATTTTCTTTCTTTTTCGATATTCTCAGTGTCTTTCTCTAAATCAGGAATATGGAAAACTTTCTCTCCTTCTCTTGTTAAGTAGAAAATACTGTTCTCAACTTTCTTTTCATAATTGTTTACAACAGTTACAAAATCTTGTCCTGTTGTATAGTGAATTCTTGTGTAGGTGTTAATGATAAAGTCGGCCTGTTTCTGTGCATAGATAGGTTTTGGTAGTAGGAGTAGTAATATTGTGGTTAGGATAACTGTGGCTGTTTTTGTTGTGGTTTTTGGGTTCATATGAATACCATATTATCACAATAAGGTTACCTTGAGCAAAAAAGGAGTAGTAGAAAGAACTACATACTCTTTGAACCTTAATATTTAATATACTAGAAGTTTTTAGTTTACTCATAGTATGTTAAATATTCTTCAAAAAACAGATATAGTTCTTTCTACACACAATTAAACGCTCAAGGTAACCTTATTGAATGTGATATAATCCAGACTATGTCAGTTAAAAGATCACATTCACTATCATTAGGAGTTGTAGGATTACCAAATGTTGGGAAATCTACCATTTTTAATGCAATTACAAAATTAAGTGTCCCCGCTGCCAACTTTCCGTTTTGTACGATAGATAAGAATGTGGGAGTAGTAGAAATTCCAGATGAGAGGTTGAAGAGAATGGCAGAGCATTTTAAGGCTGAAAAGGTTGTACCTTCTGCTATGACATTTGTAGATATTGCAGGTCTTGTACAGGGAGCATCTAAAGGAGAGGGATTAGGGAATCAATTCCTCTCTCATATTAGAGAGGTTGATGTCATTATGTATGTTCTGAGAGCTTTTGAAAGTTCAAATATTGTTCATGTGTATGAAAGGATTAATCCAGTAGAAGATTTTGAGATCGTACAATCGGAATTGATATTAAAAGATATTGAAAGTGTAGAGAAGAGATTACATGCAGTAGAGAAAATAAAGAGAGTTGGAGATGAGAAAGGTACTAAAGAGTATGAGGTTTTGGAAAAAGTAATGAATGCTCTTAATGAGGGTATCCCAGTTATTGATATGAAGCTGAAAGAAGAGGAACAGGAGATTATTTATGACCTTTTTCTTCTTACAAACAAGAAGAGAATGTTTATCCTTAATTACAAGGAAGGTATTGCAAGAGAGAAAGTGGAGGAGTGGAAGAAGGAATTGGAAGAGAAGACAGGTGATAGGGTTTTGATAGTGGATGTTAAGTTTATAGGAGAGATGGCTAATATGTCTAATGAAGAGCTTGAGGAATATATTTCTATGTTAGATGAAAAACCTAGTCTAGTGAATGATGTTATTAAAGCTGCTTATGACACATTAGATCTTTTGACTTTCTATACTGGTTCACAGAAAGAATGTAATGCTTGGTGTATACAGAGAGGTGCTACTGCTAAGGAAGCTGCTGGTGCTATCCATACAGATTTAGAACATGGTTTTATAACAGCAGATATCGTGAATGTGGATGATATGATTGATGCTGGTGGTTGGGCAGAAGCCAAGGAGAAGGGGATTGTAAAGAATGTAGGGAAAGATCATATTATTGAAGATGGTGATTATATGCTAGTATTAGCTAATTAAGTATGGAAACGACTGAAACTACATTCAATACAGAATTTATTGACAATGCAGTTGAAAAACAACCATATTTAGATACTCCCACTCAGGGAGCATTAGAAAAGTGGTGTAAAGCGAATGACTCCATAATGCCTGTTTTTGTAGATAGAGAAGAGTGGGCAAAAAGAAAAGAAGAAGGCACTATATTGGAAATACAATCTAATAAAAGAGGCGTAGATAAGCATAACTTGTATCTTGCTAACGATTTAAATATCATTGAGATGATAGATATTGTTAGTGCAGTTGATAAAGATACATTTAAAGATAATCCAGAACTAGCTACCCAAGGTATCGAGAAGATTCAAAAGTTAGCAGAGACATTCAAGAAAGCAGGAGTGTATATAGATCAAAACATTGATTATGTAAATGAGGGTAAGAAGATAGCAGAGGAACTATCTAAGAAATTTTTCAATTATGGTCTATCTCTTGAGGGTAGGATAATGGAGATAATAGGGAAAGATGAATCTACCATTCCAACAGTTTTAAGTGAATCTGAGAAAAGAGAATTAGATAAATGGTTAATAGGAGAGGAGATATATTACAATGTAATGAGTCGATTAGGTCCTAATCCGTCTCAGGAAGATATTGATAGGGAGAGGGGAAGATACTTCAGGGGGTATTTCAAAGCATTATCAGCTAAGGGTTTTAAGAGTAATGATTTTGAGAGGAGTGATGGATTAGCAGCTAAGATACAAGGAGAAACAAGGAATGGAATTCTACGGGAGTTGAATAAAGCAGATGGAGTATATGAGGCGATATTTAGAAGAGGAGAGAAAGAGTTGATGGAGGGAATGAAAGTTCCTCTAACTTCAAAAAATATTTGGGAAAAACTAGGGAATATAGCAAAGACAATCTTTCAAGTAGATCGTCAAAAGCTCTATGACTATTTAGAGATTCCTAGGTTAAAAGAAGAATTGGCGGAAGTAAGGAGTAGAGGTAATTTATGGGAGATATCAGAGACAGAATATAAAATAGCTGGAAAAATAAGAAGAGAGGTTAATAGATATCAATATCGTGGTGATGCAATGAAACCTTCAAAGATTGTTAAAAATAATTATGTAAATTGTTTAGGGTCTACATTACTTGGTACTAGTTTTCTAGATGAAGTTGGGATTAAGTATCTGTGTGTTACCCCTCCTAAGCATTCGATGACATTTTTGGTAACTAGTGACAGGAGGTTGTATTGGCAAGACTTTACTCCAAGTGGAGATTCTTACAATGGTTGGAAAGTAATAGAAGGTTTCTTTGAAGGAAATCCGAACATTTTGAAACTTGCAGAAAACTTTAGTTCTTTTGATATTGTGTATAGAACTACTCGAGAGCGTTACAACATATCAAGTTCTATGGATGGTAAGATTAGTACTCTTTTAGGTAATCTAGGTGTGATTTTATCTCAAAAGGGAAGAGATAAGGAAGCTGTGGTGATGTTTAAAAAAGCGTTAGAACTCAATCCAAAGGAATCTTTCTATTATAATGCTCTAGGTATGAGTTTAGGTCAGACAGAAAGGTATCGGGAAGCGAAGGAGATGCTTGATAAGGCAATAGAGCTAGACCCAACAGATTATTTACCTTACTATAGTTTAGGTTTTATTTTTGCTGACTTGAAAAAGTACAATCATGCAGTAAAGGCACTAAAAAAGGGTCTAGAGTTGGATCAAGAGTCATCTCGTTTAAGTAAGCTGTTACTTAAGCAGTTATGTAATGTCCTCGAGCGTCTTAATAAATATGAAGAATCAAAAAGAGATGGTAAGGGCTTGGAAAATAAGGAGTAGCAATAAACTCTTCTTTTTCTTGCTTTGTGTCTCTGTTGTCTTCTTTTATATTTTCTGCTAAAATCCTTCAGTGTTAATTTAATAAATATTATGAAAGGTGAGTAAAGAATTGAACGATTACGAGATGATGTTGGCTCTTAAGCCATTGTTACCTGATGATTTAAGAAAGAAGTTGCACAAAGAGTTTGTTGCATTTGTTCAAGAATCTGGTGGTGAGGTTTTAGATGCTGATGTTTGGGGAAAGAGATATCTAGCATATCCTATTAAAGGTCATAATGAAGGTTATTACATAATTTATGACTTTAAGATAGGTCCAGAATATATTGCAGAAATCAAGAGGACTATGCAATTGAAGCAAGAAGTTTTAAAATTTATGGTAATTAAGTTGGAAAATGCTGATAAGGTAAGGAAAAGTATAAAGAAGAAAGAAATTGAGATTTAATCTAGATTTAATAATTGTAAGGTATAGTTATAGGTAAGTTAAATTATTATTTTTAAACATATGGCGGTAAGATCGTTAAATAAGGTTACCTTAATAGGGAATCTAACAAGAGACCCAGAGATGAGGTATACAAACTCTGGTGTCCCAGTTGTGACATTCGGCATGGCTACAAACAAGTCATGGAAGGATGAAGAGGGTGAGGTTAAGGAATTGGCAGAATTCCATAACTTAGTTGCATGGAACAAGATGGCTGAGATTTGCCAGCAGTTACTTGCAAAAGGTATGAAGGTGTATGTCGAAGGCTCTTTGAATACCAGGTCTTGGGAAGCAGAGGATGGTTCTACAAGATACAAAACAGAGATTAGAGTTGAGGATATGATTCTTTTAGACAGTAAGGGAAAACAGGGAGTAGGAATGGATGAAGATGAAGCTCCTAAGGAAGACGAGAAAGTAGAGAAGAAGTCTAAAAAAGAGGATAAGGAAGAAGAAGTTGAAGAACAGGAAGATCAGGATCCTTTAGAAGAGGATTTACCATTTTAATTTAGTTACTATTTAAGGAATGTCAGAGGAAGTAAAAGATAAAGAAATGGAAAATACAGTTTCTTTAAATGATGTTTATGATGATAAGAGTATAACAGAGGAAGATGGTTATACTATGCAGAAGAAGAAACCCAGAAGAAAGAGGAGAATTATTCAAAACTTGAAATGTCCTCTCTGTGAATCTGGAGTTAAAGAAGTTACATATAAAGATGTGTACCAGTTGAAGAAGTTTACTTCTGTGAGAGGTAAGATGATTTCAACAGAAAAGTCTGGAGTATGTCATAAGCATCAAAGACAGGTTAAGTTGGCTGTAAAAAGAGCTAGGTATATGGCTTTACTTCCTTATGCTTCTAATGATTAGTTAGTAAGTTAATTGGGAATTGAGGGAGAGGTCGAAAGACCTCTCTTTTTATTTGACAGTTCCATTGGGTTTAGATTAAACTTTACTATTATGAAATACCCAGTAAAAATACAGAACAGAATTAAGAGAGTAGAAGGGCAAGTGAGTGGTGTTAAGAATATGATAGTAAAGGGAGATAGTGATACTAGGGTAATGACTCAACTTCAAGCATGTATATCTTCTTTAGAAAGTCTCAAGATAGAGTTGGTGAAGCAACAGATGAAAGAATCAATGTTGGAAGATATCAAAGAGACCCTTGGAATGAAGTAGAAATATTCTAAAACTGCCCATGGAAATTTGGTATACTTAGTAATACCTGTATTTATTTTAGTCATACTAGTATGAAGATTAAAAAAATTGGCTGGACAACATTCCTAATCACTTCAAATGAACTTTCTATCATCACTGATCCACTTTTACTCAAGGAATCGGGTGCAAGTTTTCCCAAAACAGAAGCAGATGTTGTTCTGTTTACAGAATATGATACTCCTATGAATGGAGAGAGTATCTTGAAAAAGTATTCTTTGGATGAAAAGGTTGTTCCTGGAAAAAGAGGTGAGATAATAGAGATTCATACTCCCGGAGAGTATGAGGTAGGTGGTGTAATGATAAGAAGAGGTTTAGATGAAGACTTTTACATTATAGATGAGAAAAACTTAAGGGCTTTATATATGGGAATTGTTAGAAAAGATTTTGATCCTGATTCTGTAAAAGACTTAGGTGATGTTGATGCATTGATAGTTCCTGTTGGTAATGGTGAAGAATATCTTGACTATGACAAGCTTGATAAGATAATTTCAAATGTAGACCCTGCAGTGTTAATACCTTGTGCATACAAAGGAGAAAAGAAGGATGGTACAGGACTAAAGAGTAGAGAGGAGTTTATTAAACATTTTGGATATACAAATGTGAGTGATGAAGGGTTTGTTAATCTTGCAAGAAGAAGAGTAGAGGAGGAGGGAAAGAGTGTTGAAGTAGTATTTCTTAAATAAAAAGAGAAAATGAAAGATAAGCTACCACCACAAAATATAGATGTTGAGAAATCACTCCTAGGATGTATGTTGATGGATAAAGATGCCATTATTACAGTATCCTCTTGGCTTCTTCCAGGGCATTTCTATGATGCTAAACATGTAATCATATATTCAGCCATAATGGATCTTTTCAACAATGCTCTACCTGTAGACTTGGTGACAGTTGTTGACAAATTAAAGAAACAGAAGAAACTAACAGCAGCAGGAGGTGCAAGTTATGTGGCAGAATTAATGACAACCATTGCTACATCTACACATGCGGAAGAGTATGCCGAGATAATTAAAGAGAGTGCGGTAAGAAGAGGATTGATAGCTGCTGCAGGTCATATTAAGGAGATTGCTTTTGATGAGGACAAACCAATTGATGAAGTAATAGATAAATCAGAAAAGGAAATTTTTGATGTCGCACAGACAGGTACAAAGGTTAATTTTGTACATATTAAAGACCTTTTGAAAGAAGCATATGAGAGAGCTGAGAGAGCAGATAAGGATGAATCATATTTAGGAGTATCTACTGGCTTTAAAGATTTAGATGAACTTCTGGGTGGTTTCCAAAAATCAGACTTAATTATCTTAGCTGCAAGACCTTCTGTAGGTAAAACAGCATTAGCTTTGGATATGATGAGACATGCAGCATTGGTTGAAAAGAAAACAGTTGCATTTTTCTCACTGGAAATGTCTAAGACACAGATTATGGAAAGGTTCTTAGGTATGCAATCTGGTATACCTTTTTGGGAGATTAGGACAGGTAGATTAACTGAGAAGAAGTTTATGAAATTAGCTAGTACAATGGGTGAATTAGGTGATGCAAACATATATATTGATGACCAAGCGGGACAACATATTAACTCTCTTAGAACAAAAGCAAGAAGATTAGCTCTTGAAAGTGATTTAGATATTATTTTTGTTGACTATCTTCAGCTTATGCAGGGTAATAATAGGGAGAGTAGGACATTGGAAGTTGGAGAGATATCACAAGGTTTAAAGAATATTGCAAAGGAATTAGATGTTCCTGTAGTTGCTCTGTCTCAGCTTTCAAGAGCTATTGAACAGAGGCAGAGTAGGAGACCACAGCTTTCAGATCTTAGAGAATCTGGCTCTATAGAACAGGATGCTGATGTTGTTATGTTTATCGATAGAGAAGAAACATGGAATCCTGAAACGGAAAACAAGGGAACAGGTGATCTTATTGTAGCAAAACATAGAAATGGTCCAACTGGAGATATTAAGTTAGCATTTATTCCTGAAATCGCTAGCTTCAGAAATTTGTATAGGGCTAAAAAGTAAGAAATCTTCCCAAAGACATGTTTTCTTAGTATAATGCAACAACGGTCGAGTGGTGGAACTGGCAGACACGCGGGACTCAAAATCCCGTGCTAGCAATAGCATGAGGGTTCGATTCCCTCCTCGACCACCATAAAATAAGTAGAAATATTATGGAAAAAGCAATTTTAGATTTTCTAGATGGTGTGACTAAGATAAACTTTGGTTTTGTCTGGTCTCTGTTTGGTGTTGCACTACTTGCATTCTGGTTGGTGGTTTTGTATTGGGTTTGGTTGGATTCTGGGGATAGGATTACAAATAAAGGGGTCAGGATAGCATATGTTTTTTTAACAGCAGTACTTTTTGTGCCTGGTTTAATAATATATCTACTAATCAGACCTAGCCAAACAATAGAAGAAATATATTGGGCTGATTTAGAGAGAAGATATCTTAAATATGAGACTGCAGAATTAGGTGACTGTCCAAGATGTGGAGCACAACTCTATCCAGGTTTTACTTTCTGTCCAGATTGTAGATTGAGACTTAAGATTAAATGCTCTGTTTGTGAAGTTGAAATGGATAAGAAATATAAATATTGTCCATCCTGTGGTAATGAAATGCACAAGAGAGTAAAGAAAATTGAAGAGGAAGCACCTTCTAGGGAAGTTATGCAAGAGCATATTCAGGCATCTAAAGATGAAGCAACAGAAGTAGTAGAGTCTAAGAAAGTAAGATATTCTGAGAGAAAAGGGATAGCTGTTGAATTAGGGGATAAGTTAATTTCTCTTTATAATAAAGTTTTTAAAAAGAAAGAAAATAAAGAAGTAAAAGATACAGGGGAAGAAAATAAGGAGAAAGAAGTATCCCAACCTAAGAAAAAAGGAAAGAAGAAAAAACATAAAAGGAGGGGATAAGATATTTCTTCTTTTGTGTTATCATTTAATTACATATGTTTGCAAATATAATTAATTCTGTAAAAGGTTTCATTTCTACACTTAACCCATTTTTGGGCTTAATATTGATTTTTCTTTTAGGTCTTTTTGTTTTTTGGAAGGAATCTTCTAGGAGTAGAAAAAACAATTCTTCTGTCTTTGATATATTTTTCATATCGGTAATAATCGGTATTTTAGTTGGTCGATTAGTATATGTAGTATCTAATTGGAGTAGTGAATATTCTTCTCTCCCTTGGTATTGGTTACCGTATGAGAGATATGGGGATGATGTATATCTCTTTAGACTGTTGCCTTGGAAACTTCTGAAAATTTGGGATGGTCAGTTAGATATTCTGTTTACCTTTTTAGGGATAATTTTGATGCAAACGATATCTGTTCTTTTCCTAAAGAAGTGGAAATGGGGGGATCTTTTTCCTCCAATATATCTTTCAAACTGGGTAATGATGGGACTCTCTTACTTTTTTGTTGGAATTCAGAGTGGGAACAATCTTTGGCTTAAACAAGGATGGATAATATTAATACCTTTTGTTGTATTTATAATACTTCAGGCGATAATTCATAAAGTTTATCTAGGCAGTAAGAAAGAAGAGGTAAGTAGAATTTTGTACATACTGTTTGCAGTTGTAGCACTTTTTGTAATAGGGTATGTATATATTTCTCTTTCTCTTACAACATTAACAACCATAGGTTTTGTAATACTAAGTATTTGGTATGTTGCAGGAATCATTGCTTACATAATTAGTTCTAGGAAAGAGGGGAATGTTACAATTAAAACAGTTTCTTCTGTAAGGCAAGTATCGCTTCCTGAAGTTAGTAAGCCAGTAAGATTAAATTGATAATGTATGGAAGTTGTAGTATCTCAAGAACATGTTGGAAAGAGAGCAGATGTTTTTGTCCTCTCTCATCTCAAGTTAGACGGTTTTACAACTTTAACAAGGTCTTCTCTTCATAAGTATTGGGAGGATCTAGTCAGAGTAAATGGTAAAGATGCTAAACAATCTCTCAAGTTAAAAGAAGGTGATAGGGTAGATATATCAAAAGAGCTACTTCTTGAAAGTATGGAGAAAGAAATTTCAAGCTCTATAATATTACCACAGAAGGGTAGTCTGGATATTGTTTTTGAAGATAGATATTGCTTAGTTGTAAACAAAAAAGCAGGGGTTGTTGTACATCCAGGTTCTGGGAACAGTGAGAACACTCTTTCAAATTATGTGGTTTGGTATCTACAAAACAAAGGAGAATATTGTAGGAATATTAAAAGAGGTGGTGTTGTACATAGGTTGGATAAAGGGGTCTCAGGGTTAATTCTTTTTGCTAAGACTTTGGAAGCACAACAGTTTTTTCAAAAACAGTTTGAAACACAAAAGGTTGAGAAACTTTACAAAGCTAAAGTGGAGGGTAAAGTTTTCCCTGCAGTATTAAGTGAACTTTTAGGTAGTAAGAATATGAATTTAAAGAAGGAAATTGAGAAATTAGAGAAGTATAATTTTGTTTGTGATGCATCTTGGGCAAGGGTGGAAGGATATATACAGAGAAGTAACAAGAATAGGATGAAGATGTTTTTTACTCCTCTAAAAAGATCCTATGGAAATGGTAAGTTAGCCATTAGTTATATTAAACCTTTGAGTAAAGAAGAGCTTTTAATTAAAATCGAAACAGGTAGGATGCATCAGATAAGAGCAACTTTAGAATATTTAGGATTAAATATCTTAGGAGATACTCTCTATTCAACTAAGAATGGTAAGGGAGGTATCCCTGAGAAAATCGAGCTAGAATCAATATTATTATCTTTAGAAAATCCTGATGGAGAGAGAATGACTTTTAAACTTTACTAAATTAAAAACTTTAAACATGCCCAGAAAAAGGAAAGAGAGAAAAAAGAAAGAGAAAAAGAGAGTGCCATTAGGTAAATATTTACTTTGGATATTACTTTTCGCTTTTGTTGTCTATTTTGCATATTTTTTACTTTCTGTCTTTACACTTAAAACAGTAGATGTGAGTGCTAGTAATGATTCTAGCTTAAACCTTTTTTCTAAAGTCTCTAGTGATTTAGAAAAGACATTGATTATAGTTGAAGAGAAAGATGGCGATAGGAGTAAGATAGTAAGTGTTTATGCATATTTAGAGAACAAGAGTAAAAAGAATGAGTTATTAATATATCTACCAGGTGATGTTTACTATGCTGGTTTAGAAGAGAAGTTTGGGAATGAGATACCTGTTTCTTCTTTTAGATATGCTGGAGATTTTTTAGAGAGAGGCAAAGGTGTGGAATATGCTATTTGGCAAATTAATCAGTTATTAGGTTTTAAGAGTGAGAGGTATATATATTTTTCATCTGATGCTACAGATATTGTAAAAGGTTTTGTTGGTAATAAAGAGGGTGTTTTTGTTGGTGCTAGTGGAGTGGAAGAGATTGCCAGTGCTCTTTCTTTTCAAAAGATGTTTTTCTCTGTTAGAGAATTAAATGGTTTGGATGAGAAAATATATTCTAATGTCCCTTTTTATACAACAAGATTAACATTAGAGTCTTTAAAGTCAGGAAAGAAAGGTTACAGAAGGGAAGTTATAGATTTTTCTGATGAGAAATATCTTAAAGAGGGGAAACTTTTAACTGGGGAGGAGATAAAGGTTTTAAATACGAGTGAGTATGATAAGGAACTGAATAAGCTTCTTACTAATGTTTTGGATAGAAACCTTGAGAACGAAAGGGTTAGGGTTGAGGTGTATAATGGTAGTGGACTGACTGGTGTTGCATATTCTTTTGGGAGAAAGATTACAAACTCTGGTTGTGATGTTGTTAGGTACGAAAATGCTCCCAATATGTATACCAAGACAACGCTCTTTATTCCTGATATGGAGAGTTTCAAAAATGCTTATGAAATTGTTTCAGATGTTATACCAGTTGATTTTGATATTGTTGAAGGTAGACCAGATTTTATGACCACAGGTGATATTGTAGTGATTTTGGGAGAGAATATAGAAAAGATGTATTCTTTTTAAGTTATTTGATAAATACCGCATTTTACTCTAAAATTCTAAGAGAATGAAAACTGCCATAATTATAATTACAATATTGTTACTTTTAATCCTGGTTGGGATTGTAATTTATATTTTCAAGAAAAAATCAGATGAAGAGGTTGTTTACAATAGTGTTAGAAATCCTCTAGTTATGCAGATTCTGGTTCCAAGAGAGAACGAGAAGGCTGCTCTTGCTGCTGAACAGATGTTTGCATCTATTCATGGTATTTTGGGTGCGAATAAGAGATGTGCGGATGTTGTGAGTTTTGAGATTATATCTACAGAAACGGAAGGAATTAGATTTTTTGTTGTCGCACCTGAACATCTTTGTCGTTTTATCGAAGGACAGATTTATGCACAGTATCCAAATGCAGATATTGAGTATGTTCAAGACTATACGAAGGCAGAAACAGAAGAGAACAGTTTTGTGACTGTAGGAGAAATAGAGATGGAGAAGGATTCCATTTTTCCAATTAAGACATTTAGAAGTTTTGAGGTTGATCCATTAGCTGCTATTACAGGAGCTATGTCTGAGTTGAATGTTGGTGAGAAGGTTTGGTTGCAGACAGTTGTTAGGCCAGTTTCAAATTTTTGGCAGGATAAATCAAAGGAATATATTACGGCAGTAAAAGAGGGTAAAAGTATAGGTGGACCATCTTTTGGTGAGGTTGTATCTAAGATTGCTGGTGGAATCGGGGATGCTCTTAGTACTGATTCTTCGGGTAAGTCAGCTGAAAAAGAGGTAGTTAAGTTGTTACCTGGACAGGATGAAGAGTTAAGAGAGATAGAGTTGAAGATGTTGAAGGTTGGTTTTGAATTTCAGGTTAGGGTTGTAACAAAGGCCGCAGATCAGTTTAGATCTGAGCAGTTATTAAGAGATGTTGTTGCTAGTTTTAAGCAGTTTACAACAGCCCATCTAAACAACTTTATCTATGCTCCACCTTCAAAAGAAGGTCAGGAACTGTACTCTATGTATGTAAAGAGGGAGTTGGATGAAGATGTTGATATTCTTAATATTGAAGAACTTGCATCGTTGTATCATCTGCCTAATATTTCTGTAGAAACACCCAATATTGCATGGAGTAGGGCTAGGAAGTTAGAACCTCCTATGGATTTACCTGTTGAAGGGAATGATGATGTTACCATTTTTGGAAGAACAGATTACAGAGATATGAAAGTTCAGTTTGGTATTAAGAGAAGAGATCGGGTGCGACATTTCTATCTTCTAGGTAAGACAGGTACAGGTAAGTCTACGCTGTTTAAAAACATGTTTATCTCAGACGTTTTGGCTGGTGATGGTGCATGTTTTGTTGACCCTCATGGTGATACGGTGGAGGAACTTCTTTCATATATTCCACCTAACAGGGTAAATGATGTTGTGTATTTTAACCCTACAGATGTTGATCATCCTGTTGGTTTTAATCTTTTAGAACTGAAGGATAAGTCACAGAGAGATTTGATTGCTGATGGGGTTGTAGAGGTGTTTAAGAAGCAGTTTGGTGATTCTTGGGGACCTAGATTGCAATATATTCTTACTAACACTGTAGCTACTGTTATGGAGGCTCAGGGTACTACTCTTCTTGCTGTTATTCGAATGTTAACAGACAAGAATTACAGGAAATTCATATTAAAACAGGTAAATGATCCAATTCTTTACAAGTTCTGGGAAGAAGAGTTTACACAGATGTCTCAAAACAACAGGTTACTTGCAGAAGCTATATCTCCAATACAGAACAAGGTTGGTAGGTTTATCTCTTCTGCTGTTACTAGGAATATAATTGGTCAGGTTAAGTCAACAATTGATTTAAGGGAGATTATGGATAACAGGAAGATTCTTCTTGTTAATCTTGCACAAGGTAGATTAGGAGAGGAAACTGCATCTCTTTTAGGGGGTATGATAATTACTCGTCTTCAAGCTACAGCTATGGAGAGGGTAGATATACCTGAAGAACAAAGGACTGATTTTTACTTGTATGTTGATGAGTTTCAGAACTTTGCTACAGATTCTTTTGCTAAGATTCTTTCGGAGGCTAGGAAGTACAAACTTAATCTAACTATGACTAATCAATATATTGATCAATTACCTCTTACTGTTAGACAAGCTATTTTTGGTAATGTCGGTACTCTTGGTTCTTTTGTTGTTAGTCAGGCTGATGCAAGTATTTTAGAGAAGGAGTTTGCTCCTGTTGTTTCTTCTGATGACCTTGTTTCTTTGGATGCGTATGCTATGTATATTAAGCTTTGTATTGATGGTATGACTTCTGTACCGTTTAGTGCTAAGTCTTTACCTATTAGATTTGAGAAATACAATCTTAGAGATGAGATTGTATTACATTCTAGAGAGACATATGGTATGCCTAGAGAAGAGATAGAGGAGAAGATCATGAAGTGGAGTAATCAGCAATATAGTGAGAAGGGGAATAGGAGTAATATGAAGAAGAAAGAGGGTACTACTGAAGAAAAAGAACCTGTAAAAGAATCTAAAAAAGATGATAAGGAAGAGAAAGATTTGAGACCTAAGAGTAAGAAGAAAGTAGATAAGAAGTCTAAGAGTGAGTAAAGATACTCACATAACACCCCATAGTATGGTATAATATAAGTAGATATCTATTATCTTAGTATGTAGGTATTGTTCATTAACAACAAAGGATTATATATCACCTCTTTTTTTATCATATATGCTGTATTTTGTTCTAAATATTATGTTTTTAGAATAGTGTTCAGCATATATGTATGCCTGAAAAGACAAAAAAGAAAAAGGAGATTAAAATGTTTAAGATAATTCAAAAATTAAAAGATAAGAAAAAAGAAAGATTCAGCAATGAAGCTTTCGAAAATTCCTGCAAACTTCTGGGTATAGGAGTTCGGAATATTGAAAAAGAAGCTAAGTTGCTTTCTTTCAAATCCCTTGCTTCTAAAAGGGATAAAATGATCAAAGACCTGGAGCTCCTTGATGGGGTAAAAAATGTATTTGTAACAAAAATAAACACCATATGTGTTGTGAAGTCTGACACACATAGGTGGTTTATGATTAATGATAATTGAAGTTCTAATCAAGAATCTCCCATATGATGGAGATTGAAATCCTTTGTTCGTTATCATAAGAAACTCAATACATGTACTTGTACATTGTGGAGAGTTCCTTCTTTCTTTCCAAACCATATCCTTTGTGTTAAAATAATGTTATTAATATAACATTTCTAGTATATGGCAGGACATTCTAAATGGGCAACTATTAAACATAAAAAAGCTATTAAAGATGCTAAAAAAGGTAAATCTTTCTCTAAAGTATCTACACAGATAACACATGCAGCTAAACAAGGTGGTGGTGATCCATCCATGAATCCAACATTAAGATTGTATATTGACAAAGCTAAAGCTATTGGTTTTTCTAATGATAATATTGATAAAGCAATTAAAAAAGGTACAGGGGAGGGTAGTGATGGAGTTATCATTGAAGAGATTACATATGAAGGGTTTGGTCCTCATGGTGTTCAGTTAGTTATAGATGTTTTGACAGATAACAAGAATAGGACAGTTGCTGAGATTAGACAGATATTTGAAGAAGTAGGAGGGACAATGGGTGATACAGGTTCTGTTTCTTGGAATTTTAATACAAAAGGATATTTTGAAATATTCTGTGGACATATGGAAGAGACTGAGAAATATGGAGAACCAGATGTTTTTGTAGAAGATAATCCTGAGGAAGTAGAACTTAATATTATGGATTTACCTGGTGTTTTAGATATTCATGAGTATGAGGAAGATGGTAAGAAAGGTTTGGCTATATATACAGAATATGATAGTTTTGGTTCTGTTAGAGATGGTATTAACAAGCTAGGATATGTTCTTAATGAGGCAGAGTTGATAAAAGAAGCTAATGTTTTGAAAGATGTTACTAAAGAAGAAAGAGAGAAGATAGAGAGTGCTATTGAGAAGTTTGAAGAGAGTGATGATGTACAAAATGTTTGGAGTGATTTAGAATAGGGTATGCTTAGAATAATAGGTATAGATCCAGGATTAGCTACAACAGGTTGGTCTATTGTAGAGTTTGATAATGATTCAAAACCTCATGTAATAGACTATGGTTGTATTACTACTAAAAAAGGTCTTACTGTATCAGAAAGACTATGTGAGATATATCAAGATGTATTAGAGTTAGTTAGGAAGTATAAACCAGAGTATGCTGGTATGGAAACACTTCTTTTTTGCAATAATCAAAAGACAGCAATATCAGTAGGTGAAGCTAGAGGTGTAGTTTTGTTAGCTTTAGAACAATCTAACTTACCTCTTTCTGAAATGACACCGTTACAAGTAAAGAGTACTGTAACAGGATATGGTAAAGCTAATAAAAAGCAGGTACAGGAGGCTGTAAAGATGCTTTGTGGTATGGATGAGTTACCTAAACCAGATGATGCTGCTGATGCCATAGCTATTGCAATTGCAACAGAGGTATTGGTAACAAGAAAGAAGAAGATATCTATGTAAAAATATTTTAACAACACATCTATCTAAAGAATATAGTATAATATAGATATGATATCTTTCATAAAGGGAGAAGTTCAAAATAAAACTACTACTGCTAAAGAATCATATATTGATATTCTAACAAGTGGTGGGGTAGGTTACAAAATATGTATTCCATCAACATATCTAACACCTAGACTAGGGGAAGAGTACTCACTTTTTACTCATTTTCATGTAAGAGAAGACACTCAAGCACTATACGGCTTTCAAACAGAAGAAGAGAGAGAATTCTTTGGACAATTAATCCAAGTATCAGGTGTAGGACCTAAGATAGGTATGGCAATACTCTCAACATATTCTAGAAAAGAATTAGAGATGATAATAGAGGAGGGTGATGCAAAAAGCCTTAGTAAAACACCAGGTTTAGGTATGAAGAGAGCTCAAAAGGTAATAATTGAGTTAAGAGGTATTATAGATCTAACAAAAGAATCTACAGAAGATAGCTTAATACTAAAAGACCTTAAAGATGCTCTAAAAGCATTAGGTTTTGATTCAAAAGCAATTAAAGAAAAAGCAGAACTAGCAGAAAAGATACTACTAAAAGAAAAAGATATTGATATTGGTGAATTAATTAAGAAAGTAATCAAAGAGTAATGATAGAATCAAGTAAAGAGAAGAAGAAAAGTACTCAAGTACAGAAATCCTCTGGTAACAAGAATAGTGGACAATATGAGGAAGGAATTAGACCAAGTAAATTGGATGAAATTATCGGTAGAGTAACAGAGAAGGAAACCTTAAAAATTATGATCAAATCTGCCAAGAGAAGGAAGGAAGTTATCGATCATATTCTCTTCTATGGCCCCCCAGGGCTTGGTAAGACTACATTTGCTGTTGCTATTGCAAATGAAATTGGTGCTAACATTAAGGTTACATCAGGTCCAGCCATTGAACGACAAGGTGATTTAGCTGCAATATTAACTGGTTTAAAAGCCAATGATGTCCTTTTTATTGATGAAATACACAGATTGTCTAAAGTAGTAGAGGAGATTTTGTATCCTGCTATGGAAGACAGAATGTTGGATATTGTAATGGGTAAAGGTCCTACTGCTAAAACCATAAGGCTTAATTTAGAGCCATTTACACTAATTGGTGCTACTACACAGATAGGGAAGATTAGTTCCCCTATGAGAGATAGGTTTGGGTTAATACAGAGGTTAGATTTCTTCTCCCAGAGTGACCTTGTTGAGATACTTGAAAGAGCATGTAGACTGTGGGACTTAGAGATAGAGAAGGATGCTGTTAAAGCTCTCTCTGAGGCTTCAAGAGGTACTGCTAGAGTAGGGTTGAGGCTTTTGAGAAGGTGTAGAGACTATGCACAGAGTCATGGTGATGACAAGATTACAAAAGATGTTGTAAAGAAGACATTAAAGCTATTGGGTACAGACAAACAGGGGCTTGAGAGGATAGATAGGATAATATTAAAGACAATGCTGGAGCATTTTGCTGGAGGTCCTGTTGGTCTCTCTACTCTTGCCGCATCAATTTCAGAAGATGAGAATACAGTTGCAGATGTATATGAACCATACCTTATGAAATGTGGTTTTATCAAACGAACGAGTAGGGGTAGAGTACTTACACAGAAAGGATTAAAATATTTAGAATCATTAGAAAATGAGAAGGGAAGAGGGTAATGTAGACAATGAGAAGAGAGGAAAACTGTTACTATTAGCAGCATTAGTTGCTCTACCTATCTTTGTCTTCAAAATTGTATCTAGAGAAACATATCCTGTTTGGAGAATATTTGTTAATTCTCTTGCATATTTTGGAGTTACTTTTGTAGGTCTTCTTTGGGCACTTAACTTTCAGGTAAAGAAGAAATCTTTTCTGTATATATTCCAAGCCTCTCTTTTTATCCTCTCTGAATACCTGTTTGTAGAGTTCTTCTTCTTTCAAAAATTCAGTAGGATATATGAAGCATTTATATTACTATTCCTTATGATAGCAGTCTTCTTTGCTAATTACTTTGTTTTCTTGATGGTTAATGTTTTGAATGTAAATCAGTTTAAACCTATACCTCTTGCACAAGTTGGTAGGACAATTTCATATCTTTCATCAATATTTATGATTTATTTTCTTACCTTTAGCCTTATTGCAAGTGGTCTTCCAGTCTATATATCTCTTCCTGCGGTATTATTAGCATTTTTCCTAATAGTTTCTCTTCACTATATTAACATTGATCTTGAAGGTAAAGAATTATTAAGAAAGAGCTTTGTAACAACATTAATAATGGCTGTTTTGCTTGTTGCAGTAATGTTTGTTGGCAATATGCATGAGATTTTGTCTTTTGCACCGGTAGTAGGGTACTTTCTCTGTGTTAATGTTGTAACCCATGAGAAGATATCAGAGGGTTATGTTAAAAGTTTTTGGTTGTATATTTTCTTTCTAATACTTTCTTCAGTGTTAATATTCATTTTGAATATATAGGTGTGCTGTAGCATAGGGGAGTAGGGGGTGCCACCAGTGAAACCTATAGTATTCAATATCCTATAGTAATCAGTGTGGACAAGTTTCTGCTAATAATATTATTAACTTGGGTATTATAATAGGTAGAGATTAAATAAAAGATTTGGAAGATTTGAGATTCAATCAATGTCCATCATCAGGGGTACCACTCTCTTAGAAAAGATGTTACAATTCTAGAATATACAACCGAGTATAATCGCCATTATGTGCGGTTCTGTATATTTAAAATCAAGAAAGTACTTACAATGCTTAATTATTTAAACATTCAACATATCATATTCCTCATCCTTATCTGTTCTTTCTTGTTCCTTCTTCTATTTTTCTCATTCTTTTTTCTTTTTCCAGGAATTCAAAAAAATAGCCCCCTACTCCAATTTCTCTATTTTAATTTTTGTAGTAAGATAAAGTATGGAGATACCAAAACTAAATGATCAGGATGACTTCTTGATTGATTTACAGAACAACAATTACAGTCCCCAGACTATTGTTAACTATGCTCGAGACCTTTCTATCTTTGCTGTGTTTTTACACTTTAGAGATGTTGATTTTATGAAAGTTACTAAAAAGGACATTAGTGCATACAAAGGGTATTTAGTTGCTGGTGAACATATTAAAGATTTGGATAAAATAAGGGATGGATATGTAAAAGATGTTGATATAACAACATTAAACAAGGGTGAGGCTCTGGGAGGCTCTCAGAGACCTTCGAAAGATTTGGGTGGTATGAACACACCTGCTTTTGAGAGTGGATTTCTCTCTGATATCTACAAGAAGGTCTACGGGAGTCTTGGAAGTTCAGTTCGCTCATCTAAGAGTTCTGATGGTTTGGATCCGAATAGTATAAATAGAATGTTGTCTGCTTTGAGGTCATTTTTGAAATTTAGAATTGCATGGGACTTGGATATACCGTTGCCACCTGATGCAATTGGAATGATGAAGGCTGAGAAGCGTATGAAAAAGATTCCTCCCATGGAAGAGATGATTAGATTGATTGAGTCTCCAATGGAGTTTGAGAAAGATGAGAAAGTTGCATTGAGGAATAGATGTATGTTAGAGATGCTTTTTGCTACTGGTATGAGGATTTCTGAGTTAATTGGTCTTGATTTGGATCAGATAAATACTGAGGGTCATATGTATATTTTAGGTAAAGGAAGAAAAGAAAGGTCTGTGTATATGACACCGAGGAGTTTGAGATGGTTGAATAACTACTTAAAAGTAAGGCTTAATTATGCTTTTGCTGATGAGGAGCAACAGAAAGAGATTGAAGGTTTCACCACCGAGCGTGAAACATCTGGTAGTGGAGATGAAGAGGAGTCCTCTATGTTAAATCTTGAGATGTTTGATGATGAGTTGAAGTATATAAAAATAGTTGAGAAGTATAGAGAAACTGGTTATTTGAAAAAGTTTGACTCCCCTGCTCTCTTCATTCCTTTCTCTGGTGGAAGGTATGGTAAGAAAGGTTCTAGGATTTCTACAAACTATTTTCAGGAAAAGATTGCGGAATACAGGAGGAAGTTGGGTATTCAGATGAAGACTTCTGCACATAGTTTGAGGCATGGTTTTGCTACATATATGGCTGAGAAAGGTGCTAGTCCAGCTGCTTTACAGATACTTTTAGGTCATTCTAGCTTAAATACGACTACAAAATATGTTCATGCTAGTGAAAAGTTCGCTGAGGATACAGTAAAACAGTATCATCCGTTGAAATAGTCTATACTTTGATTCGTGCAGTAGAAGCCAATCTATTGCGTGTTCTTTCTGTTCTTTGGATTTGGTTTTCTAATATTGTCCTTTTTTCTGGTGATGTCTCTTGCTGTTTTTTTGATTCTAATTTCTTTAGTCTTCTGTTGGCTATAATTTCTCCTGCTATTCCAGCTTTTGCTAAGTTTCCAGTAATTGTAGCTATTGGTAGTACAATAGGAAAAGTTCTTGCAGCCTTATTTGCGGCTTCATCAATAATTAGAGTTTTTCTAATGTCTCTCTGCTGTTCTCGTTTGTTTCTTTTTTGGGTATCAAATTCAGATCTTGAGGAGACTGTATTTATTCTATCTTGTCCATAGATAGCTCTGTTAAGTAGTTCATCCTTATATTCTAAGTTGTTTTTAATAAATCGTCCTTCGTGTATTTGCATTTGAATAGCCTCTGGAATGACATCTACCAGAGGTACACCTGCTTTGCCTGCTAAGTTTGCAGCAGTTACAAGCCATGCTGGTATATCTGGTGTTGTATCAAGCTTCTTTGCTATCTTTGCTATTTCTTTAAGCGTTTCTTGATCAGTTCCTAGGTTGATTAGTGCTTTTTTAGCTACATCTGCAACTGTCTTTCCACTTTTTGCAGCATTCTCTATTGTATCTGCAACTGTCTTTCCACTTTTTGCAGCATTCTCTATTGTATCTGCAACTGCTTCTCCTCCTTTTGCAGCTAATGATGCATCAGATGTTATTGTTCCTATCTGTGGAAGGACTGAGAGCAAACCGCCAACAAATGTCTTTGCTGCTGGACCTACTAGTTTTTTAGTTCCCTGAATATATTTTTTAGTTGGTTCAGTAAAGATATAGTCTATTCTGTCAAATAGAGTGCTTGCTGTTCCTGCTCTAACAGCTTTTTCAGTATCTCCGTGTTGTAGCTCTCTTTGTTCTAGTGTAGCTATTGCCTCTGCCTGTTTTCTTTCTAAATTCCCAGTCTCTACATAACCTTTTTCAAATTGAGTTGTAGATATATTTTCGCTTTCACTTTGACCTATTTCTCCGTTAGACATTTTGTTATTTATTTATTAAATTTAATAATCTACCAATGAAGTTATCCTTCATATGGGCAAGAACAAGTTTTTCTAATCTAATTAGTTTAATTTATTTACTCTTCATTCTTCATTATCTCTTGAACCATAGGATGATCCTTATTGCTTTCAATAGTTGCAACAGCTGTTGGATCCTCAGCTTGATATCTCTCTATTAAATCTTTTGTAGCTTTAGTTTGCTCCAATACGTCTTTGAGATATTCTAAGAGCATTTCTTGTTTAGTTTCTTCTGCCCTATCACCGTACGCAGCTGAGAATATCAATGATATATTCTTATCAGCTTCTTCTATTGTTGAAGGTTCTTCTATTAATTGTGCTTCAACTGATTCTAAAACAGAAAGGTCTTTGTCTTGTAAATCCTGTAGGGCATTATCCATTATTTCCTCTGCAGCTAATTCTAATATCTCTGCATATGTTTTATCAGTAAACCCTAGAGAGTAAAGTTGTTGCTTTATCTGCTCCATTTCTTGGCTAAAATCCATGGCAGTAAATTATTATTAATTTAAATTAACTATTTTTATTTTATTGTAGCAACCTTTGCTGCGGCAGCAACCTCTGCTGCTTTCTTTGCTTGTGCTATTCCTACAAGGCCTTGTCCTCCCATAAAAACGTGACTCACAAGACTACCTACACTTGCTCCAATAGCACCAAAGCTTAAGAAGCTAATAGCATGTGTAGCAAAATTACTTGATAATACCTTGTGTATCTTATTCCATCTGTTATAACGTTTCTCAAGATGGGCCTTCTTCTTATCATTAGTTTCTTTTGCAATTTGCTCTTTTAGCGTGAACATTCGTTGAGGAGCGAACTCTTTTATTTCTTGTGCCGTCATAGATGTGACTGCAGCTATCATTGCAACTGGTACTCCAACAGCCAAGCCTCCAGCTACAGTTGTTCCCAACCCAAAAAGAGTTCCTATAACTTTGGTAACAGTTAACTTTCTTTTTTGTCGTTGTTTCTCTTGTTCTGCCTTAGCCCTTTCTCTTTCTCTTACTACTTTCTCATCTTCTTTGTATTCTTTCCATTCACCTTTCGCTTCTGCTTTCCCTGAAATGGGTGTTGTGGGAGAAGTTGGTGATACTGGTTGTTTTGGTTGTGGAGGTGGTGTGCTATCCTTAATTGTTTTATCTGATTTGTTATCCTTTTCTTTTTCCTTTTTCTTTCCTGTAAAAAGATTCTCCAAAGCTGCAATTTTCTCTCTATACAAATCTCTTTCTCTACGTACTGCTGCCAATTCACCTTCCTTGGCCTGTTCTCTCTGTGCAGCTTCAAGTGAGTAAGGTATCTTGTGTTTATCTTCAAATGCTTTCTTAAACTCTTCAGCTTCGGGTCTTGTATCTCTTTTTGTTTTTTTCCTACTCTCGTCTAAGTAGGTTCTATGTTTTTGCCAAGCTTTTTGAACTTCCTGAATCTTCTGCTCTCTTCTTTGTTTCTCAGCATCCTTCAATATCTTCATCTCATCAATATCTATATTCTTTGAGGTATAAACACCTTCCTTATCTCGTAGTTTACTCTTAAAACTTTTCGTTGCTTCTTCGTCGAGATTTGACATATATTTTTCCCTGTACTTTTTATCCATTCTTTGAATGTTTGATTTATGTTCCTGATATTCAGTATTGTTTGCTAGATGATTTTCAAGAAGAAGTTTCACTTCTTGCTCATTGAGTTCTCGTCCTGAACGCAAATCTTTATCAAAACTGGACATATCTCTCATCTTTTTACGATACTCAATAAAATTCTGCCTCTCAGCTATTCTCCTAGCTTTTGTGTTCTCATCATATTGTATTGTCTCTACACTTTCCCTATCCATCCCCTCTAGGTGTTTTTTTCTTGCTTCTGTATTCTGTTTTGTTCCTGGCTTGTAAACAGTTGCTACCTTTTTTGCATATGGACCTTTTACTGTCCAGTGCTGAAGTAGTTCTGGATCAGTTTGATTCTTTATCGTGTCAACTGGCTGAAATTCAAATTCAGGATAGTCTTCTGATCTTGTAATTCTAGAAGAATTCGTAATTGTTGAGGTTTCAAATTTATCGATAACAGTACCGTCTGCACTTACTAATGTTACGTGACCTTGCTTTTTTGGTTCGGCTACGTCTTGTTCTGCATCATTAACAAGCCCTTGTGTGTCTGCATTTTCACTTGGGGTCATGAGTAAAATTTGTATAATAGTTTACATACATCTACCAACACTTTAATATACTCCAAAATGTGAGCAGATTATTAATATATACATTAATACTTCTTAATAATAATGTCAAATCTTTACTCTTCTGCTAGATTAGACTAAAAGATGTTTAGAAAACATCAATAATCTGGTATATTTGAGTAATGCAAAATATGTTGAAAAAACTTTGGTATATAATAAAACAAAGGTATGGACAAATACTTCTAGTGATCCTCTTGATACTCGTTTCATTCTTATCAATTAGGTGGGGACAACACCTCATATCTAATGATAACTACTCACCAGAACTAAACCCATGGATGTCAGTACAAAGATATTTAGAATCTCCTGCATGGAGAAGTTACAGAGTATTAGGTTTTGCATCAGATAGTGAACAAGCAGATATATTTAGATCAATAATCTTTGGGATTTTAGATTCATTTTTACCAAATGCATTACTAGCTCAACTCTTCTCCCTCTTCTGTCTTTGTGTTGGTACACTATCAATGGCTACTCTGGTATCTCAGTTTGTTAGAGATAAAGTGAATACAAAAAGTTCAGGATACATATTTTTCTTTGCTGGTTTAATATATCTCTCATCTCTATGGACAGCTTGGGTTTTTAATTTCAACATGATGCCATATATTGCACAGTATGGTTTTCTTCCATTAGTACTTCTAGCAGGCTATTGGTATATGAAAGATCCTTCCAATGGTAAAGCTCTTCTTCTTTTCATAGCTTCTCTTCTCTTTGTATCCACTGCAGTAATAGGTACATTGTTTTTTGTAAATATTGTTTTAATAACGGCATTCCTAATATATTTTGGTATAAACCATAGAGTGCGATTCAAAGGTATTCTAAAAGGTCTTGGAATATTCTTAATTGTACAACTTTTTTGGTTGCTTCCTTTTGGACAATATGCAATATCAACTAGTGATAACATTATTGACTCCTACACTAACAGAACTATCACAGCTAATACCATAGATTTGGAGAAAGAGATGATGACATTACCCAATTCTGCTAGATTGTATACAAGACTGCTTGGAACTGTAGATAATCCTAAAACAGATACATATATTTTTCCGCCATCTGCCGACTACATGGAGTATGATTTTTACAAAGTAGTGGGTCTTCTGCCTCTCTTTCTTTCCATAGTGGGGTTGGTATTTGTAATTGCTCAAAAAAAATTCCGCTTACTTCCCCTCTACATTCTACTTTTTGGTTTACTCTTCTTACTAAAAAATCAAAATCCTCCACTAGGCGAAGTATATATTTGGCTCCAAGAAAACTTCAATATATTCAAACAAGTTTTTAGATGGATATCATCTAAACTAGGTCAACAATACTTAGTTGTTCTAACATTTACTTCTACAATTGGTTTTGCTCTTCTTTTAAACTTCCTTGCATCCTTTTTCAAGAAAGTATCAAGGTATATCTTCATACTCTTCTCACTTGCTCTTGTTGTTGTTCCTCTCTTTTTCTACTCAGAGTATCTTTTTAGAGGGCATCTTTTTACACAGAGAGCTACTGTTAATTTACCAGAACAATACTTTGAATTAAAAGAAGCTATTAAAACAGATCCATACAGTAGGATATATTACGCTCCACCGTCAAACAATGGATATTTTAGGGAATATGATTGGGGTTTTGTTGGTTCTCAATTTATCTCCTACATAATTCCTAATCCAGTGATGGATATGTCTTTGGCCATAGGGTCTGATGTTGGAGAGGATGCAATGTGGGAGATTAGGAATGTGTTTGATGCAGGTGATAGAGAGTTGTTCTTAGAGAAGATGCAAAAATATGATGTTGGATATATTCTGGTAGATAGGAGTGTTGTTAAAGGTAGATACGGACATGCTCTTAATTGGGACAACATGGAGAACATTGTTAAAGATTTAGAACTTGTTTGGGAGAAGGACTTTCTCTCGCTATACAAAGTAGAAAATGAAAATGTCCGATATTCCGAATATCTAGGTTCTTCTGATTCATTACCTGTTGGCTCTTTTACTCGAGATGTACAACAAGAACCTAGGATTGTGCCAATGAATCTACCAATATCTTCCCCATCTTTAACAAATGGATATCTATCTCAATCAGTGGAATATTCTGGAATACCAGTAAACCTCTACTCAAACATTAAATATCCGGATATTAACAATGCTCCGATATATGTAAAAAAATATGGAGATAGGGTAAAGATATCACCTGCATTCCCCAGACTAAATGGTGTTACAAATGATTCATACAAAGAGTTTCAAATAGATGATGATGGAGAGAATTACTACATAATTGATAATTATGTGTTAGATAATAAATCAGTAGAAGAAGGTATCTCTCTTACATCAAAATTTGGAGAAACAGACTCAATATTGTTTGTAAAGAAATCCTCTATGAACAGAGAATCTGTAACTGATGTATTAGTAAATTCTCAACCAGGTGATTGCTCTGGAGGTGAGTATGTAATACTTCCTGATGTTGAGAAAGAAAAAATTGCATCAGGTTTCAAGTTAGAGGGATATACAGAACTACCATGTTTGTATATGAATATAAGGTTGGATAAAAGAATTACATATGTTGGCTCTATAGATGTAAACTGGGAGCCAGGTAGTAATACAACTTTTGGTCTCTGCCTCTACTCTGCTAAAGAAGGAGCTTGTATTAACAAAGAAAAGTTTTTCGATACCAGTGCAGGGTATGGAAATATTAGTATATTACTACCAAAACCATTAAAAGGTAATGATAACCTCTCTCTTTCAATATATGCCTCTAACCCCCTGTCTGCAAAAGCATCTATAAATATTAGAAATGTAGATGTGAATCTCTCAGGTGCTATACAAGAAGCACCAGCTCTTACAGAATATATAGATGTCCAACAGAAAGTATTAGAACTAGGAGGAGAAAGGAAAAATATTCTTGTCGAATTACCAGTTCTTTACGGTAATGACAGCTATATTTACTCAAACAAGAATGCTAATAACACTATTTGGGAAACAGGCAAAGCAGAAGATGGGTCTCTGCCACATGTTACCAAGTTTGATGATGGTATGAGGCAGGAAGTAAGAAATCAGATGGTAAATCAGTATACACATGTTCTACACAGAACTCCTGCTCATCAGTATCTATGGTATTGGAAAGGTGAGAATATTAAGAATATACCTGCCTCTCTCTGTCTTACATATCATGGTTCTGATAGGTGTTGGGTTGATGATATCCTCTATACCAATGAAGAAAAATCCGTACTAAAAACATTCCTCTCACCTGCAGAAGATTTAGGTATAATGGATGCTTCTTACAACAGTATTAGTTTTGCAGATTTAAGTGTAAACAGATTAAAGCAGTTCATTGTAATGCCAAAACCAGAGGTTTGGGATAATGTTGTCTACAAAGCTTCTGTAGAGAGAGAATATCAAGAGGTTGAACTTGTTCCTAGAAACGAGCATGGCTCTCTTTATACTTTAGGAGAAGATCAAGAACTTTCCAGAAACACTCTCATCTCTATACCTCAATCTAAATCTAAATATTGGTTAGCTTTAGCTAGAAAAGATAATCAATTTAAAATCTTTGGAAAAGAAAACAGAGTTAATATTAATGGTTGGAAACAAGGTTGGGATACTGAGGGTAAAGAGTATGATTCTGTAATAGTTATCTATTGGCCTAACCTACTCTCCTACTTTGGATATTTGTTAATAATTATTTTGTTTGTATACTTAATTGTTAAAATTGTAAAGCAAAGAAAATATGGATTTAAATAAAGCTGTTGTTTCCATTGTCATACCTGTTCATAATGGAGAGAAATATATTAAAGAATCAATAGATAGTTGTCTTGCACAGACATACAGTAATATTGAGATAATAGTTGTGGATGACAAGAGTACGGATAGTACTTTAGAGATTCTTAAAGGATATGGAGAGAAGATAACAGTTCTTCCAGTAGAGAAACAGAATGGTTTAGGTAATGTCATTAACATAGGTATTAGAGCTTCTAAGGGTAAATACATAGCAAGAATGGATGCAGATGATATTATGTACCCAGATAGAATTGAAAAACAGGTTGAGTATTTAGAGAATAATCCTAGTTGTGTAGCAGTAGGTGGTCAGATAGATATCATTAATGAGAATTCGGACATTACTGGACATAGGGAGTATGCACAGAATGATAAAGACCTAAAGAAAAACAGATTCCTTTTCCAACCATTTGCACATCCAGCTGTTACATTAAGAAAATCTACATTAGAAGAGATAGGTCTCTATCCTGAAGATATGTGGAAGGTTGAAGATGTTAAACTATTCCTAATACTAAGTACAAAGGGTGAATTTGCTAATCTACCAGATACTGTACTTAAATACAGAATGACTTTTCAAACAGAGAGTCAGTCTAAAATGGTTGAACATTTTAAATTAACAAATGATATGAGGAATTGGGCTATACAAAATTTAGATATTAAACCTACATTTAGAGAATATGTTATATGGAATATGCAAAAAGTAGGAGTTAGAATACTTAGTATTCTCCCCCCTACTCTCTTTATGAAAGTGTTTGAGATTTCTAGAAAGATATTTAAGTAAAAAAAGAGAGGATGTATATCCTCTCTTTTAACAATTTTCTTTATTTTATCTTTTCGTCCTCAATATATTATTTATATATATGGACTCATCAGTAAGACTATTAGTCTTAGAAGACTCAGTGTGTGACGAAGCTATACGAACAGGAAATATTCCTAAAGGAAGATTAATTCCAGTTCAAAGCCCACAGAGTCTTGGATGGGTGGTTGGTTTATGGTGTCTGTTGGATTAAAAAAATGCCAGCAGAGTTATTGCCTGCATCAGTACTCACCTTGACTTGCATGCCTTGTGCGAACATTGATGTGCCATTGCAGTAAACTGGGTTTCCTGGGATACATAGTGTATCATCTATCCAGATAAATTCTGCAGAGTGGTTTATCTGTCCGTTAAAGGGCATCTCGAACTCGTAGGTAAGTCCTTTTGCTTTTATTTCCCATAATGGGAGACCTGGTGAGGTACGGTGTTCCTCTGCCATGTCTATTACGCAAGTTTTTAGTCCTGGATCCCAATAGGAGAAAAATTCTCCTGCGCTCCCGAGCTCGATAGTGTACGGACAGCGAGGATCCACTTCCTTTTCAGGTGTCGGGGTTACTACGACCTCGACGATTTTTTCCTGTATAACAGGCACCTCAACTGTTACGAGCTTCTCAACCTCTACCACTACAGGGACTTCGATGGTTTCAATCACTGGTTCCGGTTTGATACATCCATCCGGTCCCATTAAACCACCGGCATCAAAACAGCCGGCTTCAACGCCTTCTTCAAAAGAAGGCAGAGGTTTTGTGCATCCTGTCAAAGACAGGACGATTACCACCAATACGGTGGACAGTACAATTAAAAGTTGCTTTTTCATTTTTACTCCTTTATTGAAAAAAGTTTTTGTTTTAAATTTTTTGCTATCCCTTTAGGATGCATACTATACCCAATATATTTAATATAAATAAAAATAATTAGATACACTATGCATCCCAATTGAATATGCAAATATATGAGGAGTTAAAATGAATACCCTATCTAACTCTATATTTCGTCACACACTATTTAATCTAAACATATACTGATAGAAATCATATGTATATATTTAGAAATTTTTAAAGATCTTCGAGTTTTTAAATAAAAACTCATACAAGGTACAAACCTTTTCTATGAATCTTTATTTGGAAAAACAATTACATTTTAATGAGCAGGTTATTTAACTATACATACATTATACTATAGGTTGGGTTAAAAGTCAACAGTTTAGTGTTGGTATAGAGTCGTTAATCTTTTGTTAATGAGCAGGTTGTATAACTATGTATATTATACTATAAGTCTGGTATAATATCAATATGGAAGGAACAGAATTAGATTTACAAATAAGTACTACTTCACTTGGTAATACAAATGAATCAGGTGGTAAACTTGGAGCTGTAGAGGGTCTTGCACAAGCTATTTGTTCTGAAGATTTGTATACAAAGACAATAGTTGAGAGGGCTAAAGAAGCTCAGGATATAACAAAGGGGATATTCCCAAATGCTAACTTTGGTGTCTCTGTATTAGCATCTGTAGTTAATCCATATATACTAAAGGAGAATAATATAGAACCATCCTCAATTGATTATCCTTACCTAGTTAAATACAACATGGCTTTTCTAAAGGAAAAAGTACATAAAGGTAAAGAAGAAGGTCATACTGGTTTAGGATTAGCAATGGCAGTAGCACAGGAATATGCATATGGTTTTCTACAATCACATTCAAATGAGAAACAGATAGATAGTACTCTTAGAGTAGCAAATGTAATGGATGACATGGTAAAGATTAGAACATGTATTGAGACTGTAAGTATTGAAGATGAGATTAGAAAGATAAGGGAGATTAATAGAATATTAAAAGATGGTGGTAAGAGTATTACTTGGGTTATTGAACCAAACAAAAAGATTGGAGATGGTACATTTACTGATTTTATGAGGCTTTATACAAATATTAAGAATGATTATCAAAATAGTAATTTGAAGTTTGGTATTGATTTAGATATGGGTGGTTTACCTAAGGAAGAGTATGGTCATGTTTTCAATATTATGGATAGTATAGATAAAGTTAACTTCCCAATATATCTTTCATTGAGTGGTAAGAACTATACTGATGGTACAGTAAGTACACATCTTCCATTGGGTGATGATGTAGAGTTTAATAGAAAACTAGGTGCATACTTGTCATTACGAGGAATTAGAGGTCAAGAGATTCCTAGGCTTGTTATTGAAACTAATCCTACAGGTAATGTTGTAGAAGATTATGCAAAGTTTCTAAGAGGTTTAAAAGAAGGTTTTAATTAATTCCATTTTCTATTTATTTTATTTCTGTAACATACACTTTTCCGTATGTTATGGAAATATATTGCAATATTTTGTTGGGAAGTACAAGTGTTGGAGGTTTTACTGATTAATTTAATCTAAATTTCATAATTGTTTTGTAACATCTATATATGTAATTAATAATAGGAAATTTGTTATAGATGTTTAAATCTTTAGAAAAAATATCAAAGTATGATCAAAAACGAATTAAAGATTATAGTAAAGTTAGTCATATTGTTCCTTCTAAGAATTTATTTATTAAAGAAAGGGCAAATAGTAAATTGAATCCTTATAATCTTGAATTAACTAGAGCAGAAATAAGTCTGTTTTTAAGGTTGGAGGAAATAGGAGAAAGAATTGCTCTAATAAGAGAAAATAAAAGTACTGCTACGAATGATTTTATATGGAGAGGAAAAGCTTGGGAATTAAAGACAGTTGTAAAAGATTCAAATAATTCTATTAGGAATGCTATATGGAGGGCAACTTCTCAAAAGAAAAGAAACATAGTGTTGGATTTGACATATTTGAGGAGAGACTTTGGAGATTGTTTGTTAAATATTTTAGATTTAATCGATACTATCTCAGGCATTGATAATTTAGTAGTTATTCGTAGGGATAAGATTGTTAGAGTAAAATAAGAGAGGGAATCTCATCTCCCCAAGCATATGGGGCGAGTATTCCCTCTATTGACTGTAATTATACAAAATCTAGAAATCTATATCAATTAAAACAGCTTCTCCAAACCTAATAATTCTCCATTCCTATGAACTAATCTCCTACTAGATATTGCAATACTACACATATCTTTTAACATCTTAGTAGTTTCTCTAATATTTGTAGCAGTACTCTCACTTCTATTCTTGTTTAAAAAGAAAGGTGTTACAGCTATTTCACATCCCATCTTTCCAATAATATTTAACATGTCAGAATCAATAGCAAATGCATCTACTGTTAGATGAGGAAGCATTCTTTCTACTAATTCCTTTCTAAAAAGTTTCAAACCACAACCTACATCATTAACATTCTTTGGAAGATTTAAAAATATCCTACTTACAAATATTAAACCATAGGAGAAAATCTTTCTTTTTAGTGTCATCTCTACATTAGAATCTTTATGAAGTTTAGATGGTATCACAGCCATTACAGAATCGTGTTTAAGTGCTTTGAGAGCATATCCTAGAGATCTAATCTGGATATCAGTATCTGCGTCAATGAAGCCAATTACATCCCCTTTTGCTCTTTTCATACCGTATCTAATAGCATATCCTTTTCCTGTGTTTTCTTTGTAACCAATTACTGAAACTTTCTTAAGTCTGTTTTCTTTAATATATTTCTTTAACATTTCCTTAGTATTATCAACATACCCATCGATTACGAAGATGAGTTCAAAATTTGGATTTTTTCTAGTAAGAAAACCGTAGAGTCTTTCTAACTGATCCAATACTTCTCTTTGTTTTTTGTATGTTGGTATTACTAAAGATAACTTCATGTAAAATTACAATTAATCATATTGAGCAGTGATTTAAATAAGATTGCATTTAAGCTCCTAAGGGAGCAGTCTACTTAATTTAGGCAGTAGACTGCTTGCCCTTAAGGTTCTTAGCTATTGCTAAAATGACCATACCTACTGTAAATGCTATTAATGCTACTAGATAGAAGATTTTGGTATCACCAAAACCTGTTGGTAGTGGATCATGAGGTGGATATGGATTATATGGACCATATGGGTTTTCACCACCACTAGCTAGTGCAATATCTACATTTACTAAGGAAAGCATAATAACAGCTAAGATTGCTGAAAATAACTTCCTCATATTTAAAGGGCTAGTTAATTTAAATGCAGGATTATTATAGCATCTTTTATCCTAATGCGCAACACTATGGGGTAGTGCCTTGAAACACCTACCTTTAGAAATTAAGGTATTCTCTGGGCATATCGAAATATTCTAATTGGGGAGTTGAAGAATTTACATGTATATAGTATGAGGTCTGCACTGTAATCGCTAATATAGGTGGACTCTTCCAACTTATATATCTTGTACTTATATTCTCTTTGATTCCAATATATGGTTATCTCATCACCATCTCCTGTTTTAGGAAGATTGTAGTAAGATATTTTGTTTCTTTTCTCTGTACTCCATGATGAGTATCCAAATCTATGTGCAGCTAAAATTATGGGTAGGTCTGGTTGCTCTGGTGTACCGAACTCTTTTACAATCCATGAACCATTTTTTAGTCCTTCATCGGAATTTTTACTTGTAGATATTGGTGAATTTACCCCTATCTTAGGTATTATTACAAACTTACCCTCTGGGAGAGATGTGTCTAATGGAGGTATACCTAATCTTACAGCTTCTGCTTTTTTCTCTTCTATTTTCACTTTAGGAGGAATAATTTCTTTGATAATCTTTTCTGTTTCTTTATTAGTTTCTTCTGGATGGATTCTATACCACAAATATGGCCATATTGGGATAATGATAGCTATGAGTGCAATGGTAAGAAAGAAGAACCCTATTGCTACATATATGTTATTGAATTTTTGAAAAATAGTTTGTTTTTCCATCTTAGATTTAGTTTATCATACTTTGGACAAAAAAAAAGAAGAACTTGTACAAGAAACTCTTTTTGGGGAAGCATTTACTTACGAATAATGGATATCACCAAGTTAATCTGGATTTAATAATTAAATGCTACTATCTATATATTATGCTCAAACCTTGTTATGTTTTTATTGATGCTTCAAATATGTTTTATGGTTCTCCTAATGATTTAAATTGGAGAATTGATTACAAGAAGTTAATTGAGCATCTTAAACAGAGATACAATGCTAAGAAAGTTTTTTATTACTCTGGAATAGAGGTGGCAGGGTATGATTTAGACTGTTCTCCAACTTCACAATGTCCAATTGATAAGTTGGTAAGCTATTTAGAAAATCTTTACAAAATGGGTAAAGCTACAGAGAAACCATATTTACTAAAATACCTCAAAAGAGCTAAATTCTTTAGAAAATTACAGGAATTTGGATACATATTAAGGCTTAAACCAATCAAAAGAATCCGTACAAAAGAAGGAGGTGTAAAATACAAAGCTAATTGTGATGTTGATTTAACATTTGACATGATGCGTTTAGAAAAGGAATATTCTTCTTTTATCCTATTCTCTGGTGATGGAGATTTTGAGGTATTATTAAAATATTTCAAAATTAAAGAAAAGGAGTTTATCATATATTCTCATCGTAACAAAACAGCAAGAGTTATTAAGGAAAAGTACCATAAAGAATATATGGATTTCTCAAGGTTAAAAAAGTATATATCTTGGGAATAAAAAATGGGAAGGTCGATCTTACGAAGGGCCTCCCCGAATCCTTGTAGTAACAGTATATCTCTTTTTGTAGAAAAAAACAAGGTAAAAATTTTAAATGTAATTACTTTTTAATTCTTCTCCCTAAGATATATTTCTAATATCTTTCCACTATTAATCATCTCTAATGCATTATCTTTACCAATATATCTATAATGCCAACTCTCATAATTATATCCTGTTACTGATTCATATCCTTGTGGAAATGATATCACAAAACCATAACACCAAGCATTCTCTTCTAACCATTTTGCTGCTTTTGTTGTATGAAATCTCCCCCCTATTCCATCCTGTATCTCTGATGTACTAAAGTCAATTGCTGTACCTAATTGATGTTGACTATGTCCAGCTCTAGCAGAAACTTTATCAGCATCATCTGCTACATTATTGTTGTATCTAAGCCAATATTGATATGTACTAACCTGTGTATCATATGACCTGTATCCTGACCTAATACTAAGGTCTACACCATCATTTTTAGCTGCTTTAACTAATTCTGTTAAATCGGCTATTACTATATTTCTAACCATATGTTGATTTCCTTTTCTAATTCCTGATTTTGCAGCTGAAACTAAATCTGAAGGAACATAACCAGCAGAAAGAGCATATTCTTTGTTTACTAGTACCAACAAGTCATCTCCATGCCTTTTTGTTGGCTTGATATCTGTTGGATATGACCACCAATTCTTTTGTGTTTCTTCTTTCTTTTTAGATTCTTTTTTAGGTGGAGTATTTACTTCTTTTTTTTCTTCTATAACAGTTTCTACCTCTGGTTCTTCTATAACTTCTTTCTTCTCTATTATCTCCTCTTGTGGAGGATTTATCTCTTCTAGTTTAATTAAATCAATATCTTGTTGTCCAAAAAGAAGAGCGAGTGATATTGAGATAATTATTTTTTTTAGAATATTGGTAAAAACCATATGGTTACAATATATATTTTTATATTAGGGTTAAGATATTATATAAGCTTTTTTTATTCTTATCTAGGTGAGGAAGTATATTTTAGGTCAATGTAGAATATAGATATTAAATTCAGTAGGTAAAAATATGACACTATCAAAAGAAGATTTTGTAATGATATCAACACTTTTAGCTTGTGAGCTTGAAAAGTATGAGAAACAGATAAAGAATTTAGAGAAAATTGTTAAGAAGTCTGTAAAAAAGAAAGTTGATGATAGTTGGATGAGTTATGAGGAACTCTCTAAGAATATTGTAGAACTCTCAGGGGATGAGTATAACAGGGATTTTAATATTACTAGGATGAGTGGAGTTTGATATATCTATCTCAATTTCTTGTAAAAAGAATGAAAGTTATTACACCACTCATTGATATATGTACTATTTTCAAAAAGAGGTTCTAAATCTATTAAGAGGTCTTTTGTTGAAATTCTATTTACAACCTGATTAATACTCTTCCATGCTTCATTTATAGTATATCCATTATCTTCAAGAAAGGCTTTATCAGGCTCTATACCTTTCTCCATATACCAAATTAAATCGTAGAAATCTCTCCCTTTAATACTAACATTACTTTTACCTTTCCTAAATACCCTTTCTATACAAGCAATCATCTTACTAGCCATTAGAATTGGTAATGAGTAATGTTTGATAACCATGCTATATATATCTTTTGTATATGGTGTGTATCCTGTTGGATAGTTACTCCCTATTCTCTCATTTATCTCTACCTTAACATGTAGTTTCTCATTTACATTCTCAGACAATCCTAAGTCATGTAACAATTCAAACTTAACTAAACACCTCATTATATTCTCACTCCTCTGTGTTGTTACCTCTACTCCATTAAAATGTTCCTCTTTGAAATATTTCCTTATCATAGAAGCCACCTCCTCTATATCTATTTTAGTAGTACTCTCAAAATCTAAATCTTCAGAAAGCCTATTTAATCCATACACCTTTCTAAGTAGTGTTCCACCATAGAAAATGAGACCTTTGTACTTCTTATCACTATATATTATGTACAAGATAATATCCTGCAAGTATTCCTTTAATTTATTTCTAATCAAAGCATTACTTTTGTTCTTACTCTTTTCCTCTTGAACAATTGTTTGTAGTTGATATTTAATTGGATGCATTTTTAACAATATTCTCAATTATTTTAACTACCTTTTTGTTTTTTGATATCTTTGCATATCTCTGAAGTTCTACTAATTCTTTCTTTTTAAAAGACTTCATATTTAATCTCAATTCCTCAACAAGGTTAATATTTTCTAAATCATCTGGAAGTGTATCTATGGAGAAGTATATGTAGTCAAAAAGAGCTTTTTCTTTTGTAGCTATGTAGTATGTATAGTTAAGAAACCTCAGTGCTGTATATCCAGTAAAAAGTTCTTTTCTAATATTTCTGTATATATATTCACCAGTTGGATTACTGTACTTTCTACCCGTTTTTAATGTCAGTGAAGTTACTGTATATATTGCTTCTGTTAGAATACCATGTTTTGCAAGTACATATTCTAAAGAAACATATGATGGTGTTCTTAACTTGTTTGCAATTAGTTCTGTAAATCCTTCTGTTGAAGAATAGCTGTCTACATTCTCTTTTGAAATGTAGAGACCGTTTTTTAATTTGACTAAATCTCCACTCTTTATCCATCTGGTAATGCTTTTGTTAATAGCTTCTTCGTTCTCATCAGAGAGTGAACGAAGCATGTCTTTCGTTAAGAAAAGAGTTTTTAGGTTGTCTTTAAGAATACTTTTTTTCATGTCCACACCTTTTAGATATGGGACACATTATGTCCTAAAAGTGGAAGGTTGTCAAGTAGGTTGTTACAGTATTGCTACTGTTGCCACCTTATCACCACTTCCAATATTCATCATCTTTACACCTGAAGTTTGTCTCTTGAGCTTTGGTACATCTTTAAGATCTGCTCTAATAACCTTAGATTTCTCAGATATTACAACAATCTCTTCATCTTCTTCCTTTAGAATTCTTGCACAAGCCACATTACCTGTCTTTGGTGTTACTCTAAAAGTGAAGATACCTGTACCACCTCTCTTCTGAGTTGCATACTCTTTAAGTGGTGTCATCTTACCATAACCATATTCCGAAAGAGTTAGAAGTTGCTGTTCATCACTCTCTACAATCCCAATACCAACTACCCTATCCTCTTTACTTCTAAACTTAATACCTGTTACACCTCTTGTACTTCTACCCATAGGTCTAACATCTGTTTCTTTAAATCTCACAGACTTACCTTCTCTTGTTAGGATAATAGCTTGGTCATCTCCTGTTGTAGCTTTAACTCCTATCAATTGATCTCCTTCATCTAACTTAATTGCTACTAAACCATTTGCTCTAATCTTCTTAAACTCAGGAAGTGCAGTTTTCTTTACAACACCGTTCTCTGTTGCCATCAAAAGATATTTGTACTCTCTTGCTATTTCCTTCTCTTTAGCTTCTTCTGTACTCTTACCTTCTGCAATCTTACCCTTTGGGTCTCTGGTTAAGACTGAGGTTATAAGTTCATCGGGGTCTAGTTGTACAAGATTAACGATAGGTAAGCCTTTTGCTGTTCTACCTAAATCAGGGATCTCAAATATTCGAAGTGTATATACCTTACCTTTGTTTGTGAAAAGTAGTAGTTCATCATGAGTATTACACAAGAAAGCATGTTCTATGAAATCTCCTTCTTTTGTCTCTCCTCCTGAAACACCCTTGCCTCCCCTATTCTGTGCTTTGTATGTATTTGGATTTAATCTCTTTACATATCCAGAGTTGGTAATTGTTACTAAAGTATCTTCGGAAGCAATCATGTCTTCTTCAGATATCTCATCAACTTTACCTTTTACAACCTTTGTTCTTCTTTCATCTCCAAACTTTTCTTTAATAATCTCAAGATCAGCATCTACAACTTCCAACATCTTCTCTGGATCTTCAAGAAGAGTATTTAATTCCTTAATCTTCTCTTTCAATTCTTTTTGTTCGTTCTGCAATTTCATTCTCTCAAGTGCAGCTAATCTTCTTAACTGCATGTCCAAAATTGCTTGGGCTTGTACTTCTGTAAAATCAAACTTATCCATTAAGTTTGTTTTTGCTGTTTCTTGTGTTTTTGAACCTCTAATTGTAGCAATGACCTCATCGAGCATATCAATTGCTTTAAGTAATCCTTCTAAGATGTGAGATCTGTATCTTGCTTGTGCTAAATCAAATTCAAATCTTCTGATTGTTACCACTAATCTAAATGATAGGAAGAGTTCTAAGAATCTCTTAAGTGGTAATGTCTTTGGCTCTTTCTCTACCAATGCAATCATATTTGCATTGAAGACTTTTTGCATCTCTGTATACTTGTAGAGTTTGTTTAAGACAGCTTTGGGTTGTGCATCTCTCTTGAGATATACAACAACTCTCATTCCTTCGATATTTGATTCGTCGATAATGTCTGAAATACCTTTAATCTTTTTATCCTTTACCAAGTCAGCAATCTTTGTAATGAGGTTTGCTTTGTTTACTTGGAAAGGTATTTCGGTTATAACGATTTGGTATTTTCCTTGTTTGCCCTCTACAATTGATGCTTTTGCTCTTTGTAATATTCTTCCCCTACCGGTTGCATATGTGTTAAGGATTTCTTCTCTGTCATATATCGTTGCTCCGGTTGGGAAGTCTGGACCTGGTATTATCTCAACTAACTCTTCTGGTGTAATGTCCGATTTAAATTCAGGATAGAGGACATTTCCATCATCTTCAATCTTTGCTCTTAGAGTATCAATTACTTCTTGGTTGGTAGCATCTTTTGTATCTATGTAGTTTTCTAAGTAATCAGCTGGTTGTGCATTAAGTAGTTGTGGGATTCTCTCTCCTTTTTCTTTTTGTTTTCTTAATTCATCATATACTGCTTTACCTTCCCATTTGTTACCTAAGGAAATCATTTTTTGTAAAGCAGTGATTAATTCTGTTAGGTTATGAGGAGGTATCTTTGTAGCCATACCTACTGCAATTCCATCTCCACCATTTGCTAGTACATTTGGGAATCCTGCAGGTAATACTGTTGGTTCTAGTCTTGTGCCATCATAGTTTGGTATGAATGTTACTGTTCCCTTGTTTATCTCATTAATGAGTTCTGGTGTAATCTTCCCCATTCTTGCCTCTGTGTATCTCATGGCTGCTGCTTCATCTCCATCTATGGACCCGAAGTTTCCTTGCCCATCTACTAATGGATATCTCATGGAGAAGTCTTGAGCCATTTTTACTAAGGTTGGATATATTACAACCTCACCATGTGGATGGTAGTTACCTGATGTATCTCCTGCAATTTTTGCACATTTTCTGTAATGAGAAGAAGGTGTTAGGCCTAAATCATTGATAGCTACAAGAATTCTTCTTTGTGATGGTTTAAGTCCATCCTTTACTTCTGGTAGAGCTCTTGAGACGATTACGGACATAGAATAGTCAAGGTAGTTACCTTTCATTTCATCTACGATGGATCTGTTAGTAATCTCTCCAGAATTGTATGTGGAGTTCTGCTCTACTGTATCTATATTTTCTTGTGTTGTTTTTGTGTCATCCATAATATTGTTTGTTAAACTCTCATATTTTTGTCAAGGTATATTGTTCTGTCTTCTAGATTGTAGATTTCTTCTATTAAAATCTCATCTAAAAAGACTTTGTATTCTTCTGTTGTTTCTTGGCTAATATATATTATCTCAGGATTGATTTTAAGAGGATTGTGCTTGTTATCAGAAATTACCACTATTCCATAGCTTCCTTCAATTGGTACCAAGAGAGATTTATTAGTGGCAAAATCTTCTTGGTCTTTCTTTGGGACTGTTCTCGAAAACGCAGGAGGATACGTTACCTCTTCTTCTGTACTAAAAAACTCTTCTAGTCTTTGACCTTCTTGTGTACCTTGGAGTAGCCTTTGAAGTTTTTTACCAAAACCATATTCTGTTAAGTTTTTTATAGCTCTTTTTTTTACATAATCTTTATCTATGTTTTTAATCTCAGCATTCGGTATTAGCATGTTGTATATATCAACATATGTAATGTTCTTCGGCAGTAATATTTCTTGTTTTTCAAGTCTGTTGTTTGTCATATATGGTTTTGTATATTTTAGATATCTAATATAGCTTTAGCAGCATGAGTTTGTATAAATCTTCTTCTTGGTGGTACTTCTGTTCCCATTAACATCTCAAAAGTCTTCTCTGCTTCCTCTGCGTCTTCAATATGTACTCTCTTAAGAACCCTGTTTGCAGGATCCATAGTTGTCTCTCTTAACTGTTCAGGATTCATCTCTCCCAACCCTTTGAATCTATTAGCTATTGGATTTTTCCCTTCTGCTTTAGCTTTTGCAACAAACTCATTCTTCTCCTCATCATTTAGGAAGTAATATTTCTTCTTTCCAATTTCTACTTTATGTAAAGGTGGCTGAGCAACATATACATAACCATTCTCAATCAAAGGTCTAAAGAATCTAAAGAAAAGAGTTAAGACCAAGGTTGTGATATGTAAACCATCAACATCCGCGTCACTCATGATGATAACTTTGTGATATCTTAACTTTGAGATATCAAAAGTATCTCCAATACCTACACCTAATGCTGTTGTAATATCGTTGAATTCACTATTCTCTAGTACCCTATCAACTCGGTATTTATGTGTATTTATAATCTTACCTCTAAGTGGAAGAATTGCTTGTGTATGTCTGTCCCTACCCTGTTTTGCTGAACCACCTGCAGAGTTACCCTCAACAATAAAGAGCTCACTCTCTGCTGGGTCTCTACTAGTACAGTCTGCTAGTTTACCAGGTAATGTAGTTGTCTCTAATGCACTCTTTCTAATAACAGCATCTCTTGCTGCCTTTGCTGCAGCTTTTGCTTTGTTTGCTAGTACTGCTTTCCCAATCACCTCCTTTGCAACTTGAGGGTTCTCTGTAAGGAATGTTAGCAACTCATCTCTAACGACTTTACCAACAACACTTTTAACCTCTGGGTTGTTAAGTTTCATCTTGGTTTGTCCCTCAAACTGTGGGCTTGGAACTTTTACAGAAACAACTGCTGTCAAACCTTCTCTTACATCATCTCCACTTAGTGTTCCGCTCAATCCCTTGAGTAGCTCTGCCTTTTGAGCATATGTGTTCACTGCACTTGTAATTGCTGTCCTAAAACCTGCTAAATGAGTACCACCTTCTGGGTTGATGATGTTATTGGCATAGCATCGAACATCTTCATCCATACCATCTGTATATTGCATGGCTATTTCGACAACAATATTATCTTCCTGTTTGTTCATGTAGAAAGGTTCGTCTCCGATTACCTTCTCCTCAAGATTGAGGAATTGTACATATGATTTAATACCATCTTCAAAGTACAAATCGTATTGTCTATGTTTTCCTTCACTATCATCAATTACAGAAATTCTAAGTCCTGCTGTGAGGTATGCATGCTGTCTACATTTCTTTACTATTGTATTGAAATCAAATTCAGTTGTACTAAAGATCTCTGCATCAGGCATGAATGTATGTTCTGTACCTGTTTCGTTAGTATCTGCGATTTTCTCAACTGGAGCTACTGGTGCTCCTCTTTCATACTTTTGTTGATATACTCCACCATCTCTGCTTACTGTTGTAATCATCCATTCTGAAAGAGCGTTTGTACATTTCATTCCTACACCGTGTAGACCACCAGAAACCTTGTATGCCCCTGATTCAAACTTTCCACCAGCATGAAGATTAGTCATTACTGTTTCTAATGTAGAAACTTTTGTTTCTGCATGAGTCTCTACTGGAATACCTCTTCCATTATCCTTTACAGTTAAAGAACCATCTTTGTTTAGTGTCACCCAGATATGATTACAATATCCTGCTATTGCTTCATCAACAGAGTTATCTAAAATCTCTATGAAAATATGGTGAAGACCATGAACATCAGTAGAACCTATGTACATAGCAGGTCTTCTTCTGACAGCTTCTAATCCTTTCAATACTTGGATATTTGATGCACTGTAATCTGAAACTTTACTCATATTTATTAGTCAAAAAGTGTAAGTTAAACCTTTACAATTCCGAGAACTGGTCTATCTATATTATATCATTTTTACCATACAAAGTTAAATTCTTAACTGTATTATCATAGCTTCTAAAGTCAATCTCCTATTACAATTTGAGACTATCTTCTCCCTACTTTTGCCAACTACTTTCAAGTCCTCTAGAATTTTTTTAGAACCCTCAATACTACCATTTTTAATTTTAATTTCAAACTCCTCTCTTAATATTTTTTCAATTGTGTTTATGAACTCTATGGAAAGCTCCCTACTAGAAGAAGCTTTTTCGGCAATCTCAAATTGTTCGACTAAATCTTTTTTAAGAAAATCTCTCTCTCTTTCTCTCTCCTGCTCTTCTTCATTATTTTCTTGTTTTTTGATATAGATAATTCTAGCTCTTGACCTGATTGTAGGAAGTAAATTTCTTTGATTATCAACACAGAGAATATATATTGTGTTATCTCCACTCTCTTCTAGACTTTTAAGAAGGGAATTTTGAGCTTCGTGAGTGAGTTTTTGTGAAGAATGGATAATACCAACCTGTTTTTCTTCTTGGAATGGTTTGTAAATTAGTTTGGCTTGAAAATCTTTCACATCTTCAATTCCTATGCTTAGTTTGTCAGTAATCTCTAGGTTATGGATGTCTGGATTTGTATAGAGTTCTTCTAAAGTTATTTCTCTCTTAAAAATCTCTTTGAGAAACTCTCTTAAAGCAATCTTCTTACTGTCTTCTTGTTTGTTAACTAGAATATATGTCATATTTCATTTTACCATATACTACTGAACAGTATGGAACCTAGTTTGTTATATAGCTTCGTTGACTATTATTCTTTTTTATCTTAAACTGGAAGAGATAATATGAATACTGCCCAGTGTAATGTCTCAGACATCATTGCTTAAATATCTTCAACAGAACAACCTTATCGATAGTGAGGGTGTAAGGAAGGTTTTGTTGGAAAGGACTAAGAGTAACAAAACAGAAGAGGTTATTATTAAAGAAATGAATTTAGTAGATGAGGTTGTATTAGCGAAGGCTAAATCAGCAATCTTTAATATTCCATTCATAGACCTTTCAACAATGACTGTTCCTGAGGGAGTTGTGTCAGAAGTCCCTATTGATAACTTATCGAGGTATAGGGCTGTGCCTTTCGAAAGAGGTGAAGGGTATGTAAAGATTGCAATGGAAGACCCTTTTGATATTCAAGCAACACAAGCTCTACAGAGTAAATATCCTCAGGGTACACGTGTACAAGTATATATCTCAACTCCTTCTAGTATTGCATTGATATTGGATAGAAGGGTTGGTGATATGATGGGTGCTCAAGTTGCTGATGCTTTGGAGGATGCAAATATCCCCGTAACGACATTGGATGCTAGTCCGGATGATTCTCTAGATGCACTTTCTGGAGATATTGCTTCTGCTCCTGTTGCAAGAATAGTGAACTCCATACTCCAGTATGCTGTAAAATCGAAATCATCAGATATCCATATTGAGACATTAGAAGGTAGAGTTAGAGTGAGATTTAGAATCAATGGTGTTATGACTGAGAGACTGACATTACCAAGAACTCTTAGTGCTGCAATTGTTTCTAGAATTAAAATTATGTCTAATTTAAAGATTGATGAGAAGAGGATTCCACAGGATGGTAGATTCCAAATCCAAGTAAATGGTAGTAAGACAGATATTAGAGTCTCTATTATGCCAATGATCTATGGCGAGAAGGTTGTTATGAGGTTGTTAGAATCAGACACAGAGAATATTTCTTTGGAGGATACAGGGTTGAGAGGTCATGCATACAAAGTTTTTGTAGATGCCCTCTCTGTTACCAATGGAATAGTTTTAGTCACAGGACCAACAGGTAGCGGTAAGACACGAACTCTAGCATGTTCTTTAATGAAGGTAAATGACCCAAAGGTTAATATAATATCACTGGAAAATCCTGTTGAAATTAGAGTCCCAGGTGTGACACAGGTACAGATTAATGATGATGTAGGTCTTACTTTTGCAAATGGTCTTAGGGCTGTCTTAAGACAAGACCCTGACATTGTAATGGTTGGAGAGATTAGAGATGGAGAAACAGCTCAGCTTGCTGTTCAAGCATCACTGACAGGTCACTTGGTTCTTTCTACTTTGCATACAAACAGTGCAGCCGCAGCTATTCCAAGGTTGGTAGATATGGGTATTGAGCCGTATCTACTGGCTTCTACCATTCGAACAGTTGCAGCACAGAGGTTACCCAGAAAGATTTGTAAGAATTGTATTGAAGCATACCCAGTTACTCCTGAGGTACTTAGGAACATTAATGAGGTTATGAGTGGAGTTAATGGTTTTGACCTGATTGGTTATATAAATAAGTTAGTTGCATCAAAGAACAGTACTACTAATACAGAAGGTGCTGCAGAACCGACTTTTTTGAAAGCACCAGAGGTCGGTCCTGATGGAGTACCAGTTGTGTATCTCTACAAAGGTAAGGGTTGTGATTTCTGTGGTGGAACAGGATACTCAGGTAGGACAGGTATTTTTGAAGTTTTAGATATAACCGAGAAGATTAGTAGAATGATAATGGAGGATGTAACAGATACAGATATTAGAAATGTAGCAATTGAGCAAGGTATGATAACTATGGTACAAGATGGCTATCTTAAAGCTTTAGAAGGGATCACCACAGTTGAAGAGGTATTGAGGGTTTCGAAAGAATAAATTTTTTGGTATATTAAAACATGCAAAACACTGCCCAAAATCAAAATAATACTGGTGTACAATTTGGTTATCCAGATTTCTCTAATCAACAACCACAGGCTAATCCTCCTACAGCTCCTGTCACTCAAGTTCAAACATCCATTCCTGCTACAGCCACTACTCCTCAACCTGAAACACCATCACAGGATAATAGTACTTCTACATATATAGATCAGCAGAAGTTAGATGAACTTAAGAAGAGTATAGGTGAATTGATAGATACTCCTACTTCGAATGAACAACAGCCTACAAATCAACAACAGCAAGTTACACCACCCTCTACCCCTACTCAACAACCTCAACCAGATACTAATCAAACAGGATATGTACAAGAGGTTACTCCACTTCCTAATCTAAATACCCCTCCAACTACTCCACCTGAAAAACCTGTTCAACAGTCACCTCAACAATCTCAACAGGGAGTTTGGAATGATTCTCTTGAGAAAATCATGCCAGAACAAAATGTCATTAAAGCCATGAAGAGAGATGAGAAAGAAAATAATCTTTCTAAACCACTTTCTACTAAAAAAGAGGGTGGAGATGGTCATACAATTATAGATTTAGGAACTACAGAATATACAATGGAGATGCTCTTTGAAGAAGTGATTAAAAACAATGCGTCTGACTTGCACATCTCGGCAGGTTATCCTCCTGTAATTAGAATTGATGGCCAACTCATTGATATTGGGGAACAACCTCTCTCGCCGGAAGAATCAGAAAAATTAATTCTGTCTATCATTCCTGATGACAAAAAAGAACTATTAGAGGTAAATAGGGAGATAGACTTTGCCCATTCACATCAAGGTGAACAATCAGGTAGATTCAGAGTAAATGCTTTCTATTCTATGAAGAATCTTTCAGCTGCTTTTCGATTGATTCCTACTAGAGTGAAAACAATTGAAGAATTAGCTCTTCCTCAAGTGTATTATCAAATTACAAAGTTAAAACAGGGCTTAGTTTTAGTTACAGGTCCTACAGGTCACGGTAAAAGTACTACACTTGCAGCTATGTTAGAAGATATTAATAGAAATAGGTATGACCATCTTATTACAATAGAGGATCCAATAGAGTATATCTTTGAAGGTAAGAAAGCTCTTATCGATCAAAGAGAGATGAATGATGATACGAACTCTTGGGCAGTTGCTCTTAGAAGTGCTATGAGACAAGACCCTGATGTTATCCTTGTTGGCGAGATGAGAGACTATGAAACAATTGCTGCTGCAATTACACTAGCAGAAACAGGTCACTTGGTTTTTGCCACACTACATACAAACAATGCAGCACAGACAATAGATAGGGTTATAGATGTATTCCCAGAGAATCAACAACCACAGGTTAGGTCTCAGCTATCAAATATTCTTCAGGTAGTAATTGCACAGAGATTAATCCCATTAGATAAAGGTGGGAGAAGAGCAGTCTCAGAAGTTATGTTCAACACCTCTGCTATCTCAAACTTAATTAGAGAGGGTAAAACATATCAAATAGATAATGTAATTCGAACAAGTTCTGATGTTGGTATGGTATATCTTGAGAAATCACTCGTAGGATTGGTAAGAGAAGGTTTAATCTCAGTACAGAAAGCTCAGGAATATGCGGTACATCCAGAAGAAGTACTAAGATTATTAAAGTCTTAATAAAAATAAATGAAAAAGTTTAAATATTCTGCTCGAGACAAGTCAGGAAAACCAGTAACAGGAGAGATTGAAGCTAAAGATGAGTTGTCCGTAGCAGACATTTTACATGATAGAGGTTTAGTGGTTGTTTCTGTTAAAGAGAATGCTTTTGATTTGCAAAAACTTGCTGAGATAAATATCGGTGGTGTTCCGATGAAGGAGAAGGTTGTATTTATGAGACAGATGGCAACAATGGTAGGTGCTGGTCTCTCTCTTACTAGAGCTCTTGAGATAATGATTCAGCAGACAGGTAACAAGATGTTTCAAAGGACACTAAAGAGTGTTCTTGATTCTGTACAATCAGGCAAACCACTATCTGTAGCTTTTAGAGAGCAAGAGGATGTTTTTGATAGTATTACACTAAATTTAATAGAAGCTGGTGAAGAGAGTGGTAATTTAGATACTGTTTTGGAGAAGCTTGCAACAGAGTTAGAAGAGAAAGATGCTTTAAATAGAAAGATTAGGTCTGCAATGATTTATCCAACCATTATCCTTGTAGTAATCATAGGTGTTGTATTGATGATGATGTTTGTATTAGTACCTGCAATGTCTGATATATACAATGATTTTGATGCAGAACTGCCTTGGGTAACAAGAGCTCTTATGGCTATGAGTGACTTCTTTATAAAATATTGGTGGGGTATACTTCTCATCTTAGTACTCCTCTTTGTTGGATTTAAGTATTACAGAAGCACTGAGCAAGGGAGAAAAACAACAGATAAGTTGTTGCTAAAGATACCTGTATTTGGGAATATTGTTACTAAAATTCAGCTTTCTCAATTTACAAGAGTTTTAGCATTACTTCTAGGTAGTGGTCTCTCAATTATAAAAGCATTGGAATTGACAGCAGAATCTTTAGAAAACACTGTTTTTAAAGATGTGGTACTTAGTGCAAGAACAGAGGTTGAGAAAGGTGGTCCAATCGCAATACCAATAGCTAGGAGTGAATACTTCCCCCTACTCGTAAGTAGTATGATGTCTGTTGGTGAGGAGACGGGTGAATTAGATGCTGTTTTGAATAAGGTGGCTGACTACTACAAAGAGGAGGTTAACACTGCAACTTCTAATCTTTCTTCCGCTCTTGAACCTATTTTCTTAGTAATAATGGGTTTAGCTGTTGGTTTTATAGCTCTCTCTGTTTATCTACCTATGTTCCAGTTATCTCAGGTAATGGGCTAGTCTTGACATTATGTGTTAAGTTTTGTAATTTATAATTAGTTAAATTAATATTTTTATATAAAATATATGAATAGAAAATCATATAAGGCATTTACATTGATTGAAATGCTTATTGTCATGGGAATCTTAATTATTCTCATGGCGGTAGGTGTAGCAGCAGGTAGGTTTGCTATTGATAGAGCGAATGAGATTTCTCATAAGAATGGTGCTACACAGTTATATCAGGCTTTACAAGCCTACTATACTGATAATTTAAAGTTTCCTGAGGCAGGGTCGAATTTTGAAACAATGCTTAATACAGATGGGGCTTTGCTCCAGTATTTGGATATGGGTTCATTCAAAGGTGGTTCAGATGCAAATTACTATTATTTAGTTGCTGATGATGGACAGTCTACAGTTGTATGTGTTACTTTGGGAGGTGAAGGAGATAAAGGTAAAAAGGGGGTAGTGTGTGTAGGTAATGGTTTTGGTGTTGCTACTACTGAAAGTTGTGATGGTGCAGAAAATGGGACAACAACGTTAAACAAAGAGAAGTATGATAGTGATGAGGGTGACTCTGAGTATACGGCAATAAGAGATTTAACAGGAAATTGTGTTTCATTTTGGGATTCAAAGGAAAAGAAATTTAAATAATTATCCTAAACAACTTGTTACTTTAAACCCCTCTCCGGAGGGGTTTCCCTTTCTAATAACTCTGGATATAATGGAATATGGTAATAATATATCTCTGTATATTCTTCTTAGGTGCATCTCTAGCTAGCTATATCAATGCAACGATATATAGAATAGAGAAAAAGGTAAAATATCCAAAGATATTTACTCAATCATCCTACTGTGAAAAATGTAAGAAGAAATTAAAATGGTGTGAATTAATACCAATACTGGGATATATCATTATAAAAGGAAGATGTTCTAAATGTAATGATAAAGTAAATATATACTACCCTCTCTCTGAGTTGTTACTAGGTACTACCTTTCTTCTTTTCTATTTCTTCTCTATCCCATTCTACTACTGGATACTCTTCCTCTTTCTCTTCGTTCTCTCCTTCTATGACATTCTTTACAGAGGGATACCTAAGGTATTAACACATATATTTCTTATTTTAACTCTTCTAATCTTTCTCTTCTTTAATCTAAATACAGCCTCTCTCATAGCTATGGCTTCTATTGTAGGTATGCTATTAGTCTTAATGGCTATTATGAAAAACTCCTTTGGTATGGGAGATATACTATTACTAGTAGGTTTAGGTATATCCATGAATTACAAAAGCTTCCTCTCTATGTTTTGGTTTTCGATAGTGATAGCCCTACTCTATGCTTTACTCTATGCGATAATTAAAGAGAAAACCTTAAAGGGAGTTAAGATACCAATGGTTCCTTGCTTCACAATATCGTTTGTCATATCAGTGATATATGGAGAGAAAATAGTTGATTTTGTGATAAGTAAGATACTCTTCTAGTCATTGATAACCCTATCCAATTGTGATAAATTGAAAGTAGTAATTTAGAAATCTGTCCTATGTTGTCACCTAGAGAGAAAAGGTACAAAGCTTTCACACTCATAGAGATGTTAATAGTTGTTGGAATCCTTGTTATTTTAGGTTCTTTATCCTTAGCTTCATATCAAAGAATGCAGGTAGTTATGAGAACTAATGAATATATTAATTCGTTGGAACAAGATGTTAGGAGAATACAAAAAAATGCTATGTTACAGGATAGAAAACAGGGAGAGTATTGGTCTTTTGGGATTGGGATTGATTTTACAGAAATGAATACTGATGATGGTTCAGGTACTTACAGTGTTTTTAAATGGTGTTCCCCTTATAAGGAGTATGGAGATAGAAGAACAACTGGTTCTGTTCCAGGGTATTCCAAATTCACTCCTAATGGTCATAATCTACCTACTAGTCGGCGTAACGGAGATGTTTGTAATAGTAATACGGGAGATACAAGACTTTATCTTCCCAGCAGATTCTTGGATCTTAGGCCTCCTAGAAGTGTAATTACTGTGAGCCCCAAACCTAGGGTGCTTGGTTTAGGAGGTAAGGGTGATTTAATGGACAAAGACCTTGGTTATATTCTATTTGAATCTGTTACAGGTAATGCTTTCTTTTATAATAGGAATGGACAATTAATCAATTATGAGGTTAAAGGAGATGACATAGAGTTAACTAACAATATTTTTGATTTAATTATAAGAATTAGACCTCAAAGAGGTGGTGTAAATAGAACTCTTACGATTCGACATTTATCAGGAATAATGGAATTAGATACAAATTAGAAATGGAGAAAAAGGACAACAAATACAATGCATTGGGTTTTGTAGAAGCATTAATATCTATTGTTATAGTAGGTATTAGTTCTGTTGTTTTGATGAGGATAGCTGCAAGCGCATTAATAGAGGCTGTACAGAATGATAAGATTGACAGAACTACTCAGTTTGCTGTTGAAGGTGGAAATATTGTTAAGGAGTTGTATGAGAAAGGAGGAGATGGGTTCCCTGATTTGCAGTATTTAAATGATATCTCTCAGTGTTATATAATTATAGGAGGCTATATACAGCCTAATAAGCCTCAGACTTTTTCCTTCTCTTCTCCTGGTTGGGGTACATTTAATCATTGTGTAGATCCTTTTGTTAATGGTTCTACTGACAATAGGAAAGAATGTAAGAAAGGGTATCATGCTTGGAACACCAACAAACAATACCCCTTCTTTAGACTTGCATGTATGAAAGTTGAGGGTACAAAAGAAAAATATATATCAGTTAAAATAGTTGTAGGAGAATTAAACTATGATGGAAGAGTAACAAGGTCTGGTAATGTAAAAGACTATGCATATCAAACAATAATACCTTTAGAAGATTAATAAAATATGTATAAAAAAGAAACAAAATATAAGGCTTTTAGTTTATTAGAAATGATAATTACAACTTTTATCATTGGCTTTATCATGGCTGTTGTAGCTCTTGTCTTGACTACACTAATAAAGGTGTCTGTAGTAACAACAAATAAAACAGCAGCAAGGAACGACTCTGAATTTATTTTAGAATTACTGAAAAGAAATATTAGAAGCAGTAATCCAGAACATGTAAATATATATAACAGTAAGGAAGAAAGAACATATAACAGACAAACAGGAAAAGTTGTACATACAGAAAAGAAACCTGGGGAGTGGGAAAGTGTAGGTCCTAGTGTGTTAGGTAATGAGATACATTTTAGGCCACAAGGTTCTCAAAACTGGGTTTGTATAGCTTACTACAAAGGTATACCTGGAGATATTGAAAAGAAAAAGGATGACAAGGGACATGATGTACCAATGGGGTATGTATTAAAAGTCACGAAAACTAGAGAAGAATATACTACAGCAAAAGATTGCTTTGGTGATCTTAGCAATAAACATCCTTTAATGGTATTGAATTCTAAATCTATTAATGTAAAAGAACTAACTTTCCAATATAGGACACATGGTGTAGACTCTGTAAATAAGGTTATACAAGTAGATATGATAGCTCAACCAGTACACTGGTACTTTGCACCAGGAGCCCCTATCAATAGGGAAGTATATAGGCAGGCAGTCATATCTACAGAAAGTATTGAGTGGTAAATATATAAATTAAGTATAAAATAAGTATATGGCAAAGTCAGATAAAACAGTTTTAGTAGTAGAAGATGAAAAAGAACTACTAGAATCATATCAAGAGATTATCGAAACTGCTGGATATAATGTAATAGGTGTCACTGATGGGTATCAAGCTCTTGATGTTTTAGGAAAACGTCACAAGGAGGTAGATTTAATTCTTTTAGATTTAATGATGCTTGGTGTGGATGGTTTGGAGGTTCTCAAAGCAATAAGAGCAGATAAAGAAAAGTATGGAGAAGCTCCTGTGATTATTCTTACAAATATGACAAGTGAGTCTGTAATTAGGGAATCTTTTAATCTAGGTGCATCATCATATTTAGTAAAAGCAGATTTAGATTATCAAGGTTTAACAAAGGAATTGGAAAGATACTTAGGGGATGAAGGGTCTCTTTGATATTTGAAAGTTCTTGATTTTTTGTTAATATATTGTTAGGAGTAATAAATTTAAAAATTGACTAAACATGGCAAAACTGCCCGATCATGTTGGAATAGATTTTGGTACACACTCTGTAAAGGCTGTGGAGCTTAGTGGTATTTCAACAAAGAATCCAAAGTTAGTAAATCTAGGTTCACAATCAACGCCTAAAGGAGCTGTTAACAGTGAGGATCCTGCAGACCAGAAAAGATTGGCGGATGCTTTAAAGAAGCTTTATGAAGCATCAGGGATAAAGAATTCAAAGGTTGTTATGGCACTACCGGAGTTTTCAGTTTTTACTAGGTTCTTAGAATTACCTGGTGTTAAAGAGGAGGAGATGAAAGAAGCTGTTTATTATGAGGCTAAGCAGTATATTCCCCTACCCTTGAGTGAAGTTATGATGGACTTTATTCCAGTTGGCTTTAATACTGAGAGAAACGCTCCTAGAGTTTTGGTTGTTGCAGCATCTACTAAGGTTGTAGAAATCTATGTTGAGATTGCAAGGCAAGCAGGATTAGAGCTTTTGGCGATAGAGACAGAGTCTCTAGCAATGGGGAGAGCAGTATACAGATCTACAGGGAAGAAAGCTGCTGTCATGTTAGATTTTGGTGCAAATAATACAGATATGAGTATACTTGCGGATGGGTATCTGGTCTTCTCGCAAAGCATAGCTATTGGTTCTGATTCTCTTACACAAGCAATTGTAAACAAGTTTAATTTTGATAATCAACGAGCTGAAGAGTTTAAGAGGAATTACGGTGTTGTACCTAATGTGTTGGAAGGTAAAATATATTCTGTTTTAACACCGATAATAGAATCTATATTGGTTGAAGTAAGAAGAGGTATGGAATTCTACAAGAGTAGAACTCTTTCAATATCTCCATCTGACTATATTCTAGGTGGAGATGGTGCTCTCTTGCCTGGTATTAGTGAGTATATTGCAAAGAGTCTAAATGCAAATGTTTCTTTAGCAAATCCGTGGAATAATATTCAAATAGATAAGAATTTTGAAGATATTGCAAGAAAGGGAGCTCCCTCCTACTCTGTAGCAATAGGTTTAGCTTTAAGAGATGACTAATACTACAACTTCAACAAAGCAGAATAAAAAAGAGGAAGAAAAAAGCTCTTCGTTGTTAGAGAAAATCTCTGGAAAGAAAGAGGTAAGAGAAGAAGAGAAAATGAGTGAAAAAAAAGAGGCTGCTTTCTCTATGTTGACTCCAGAGGATGGTATTAATCTTGTTCCAATATTAACAAAGTCTGAGGTTGTCAAAGAAGAGAGAAAAGGCAAATTAAATCTTACAGCAATACTTAGTGTTGTAGTCTTTCTGGTGATTACAATTGTAGTTGTGGCATTCTCTACTCTTACCAAATTACAGGTAGAGAATGAAAAAGCAAAGTTGAAACAATACGAAGAGGAAGCTTCGGTCTTGGGTGAAAAAGTATTGGCAAACGATGAACTTTTAAGAAGAATTCTTTTGTATAAAGATATCTCCTCTAGTCAATATTCTGTGAAAGATATTTTTAATCATTTTTCTGAAATTGCAATTAGAAATGGAAGTACTACATTAACCAATTTTATCTTTACTTCAAATACCTCTGTTTCTTTTGAAGGAGAATGTTCTTCTTTAGAATGTGTTGCTAAATTTTGGCATCGACTTTCGACAGATTCTAAAGTGGAATCAGTATTTTTAGATTCCGTTTCGAAAAGATCGAGTGGCTCTCCTGAAGAAGATACTTCCGAAGAGAAGACCTCCTTTGAATTTAGAGTTACAATGCGTAAAGATGCTTTTAAAAAAGATAATCTAAATATTAATACAGAAGATTGATGGAAAAACAAAGTAATATTAAAAAGGAAATAGAGGGAATTGACGAGAAAGTAAAGGATACAAAGCTTAAGGCAAAGGACTTAGTGGTTCCTATTATTGTTGCTGTTATTTTAATATGTATAGCTATTTTTGTTTTTATTCCTATGCTTCGAAATGCCCTTGATTTAAGGACAGAGTTAAGAGAAATTAAGAAGAAGCAGGAACAAGTGTTGTCTTTACAAAAAACTGTTAATCGAATGGATGAAGGTGTGATGTTAGCAGATTTAACTGATGCAAAGAGTGTTATCCCAAAAACATTAAAGGTGTCTAATTTCCTTTATTATATAGATGAGCTTGCCTATGAGAAGAATCTTGCTTCCGAAGTTATATCAGTAGGAGATGTTAATGTAGTTTCTCCAGGAGGTGATAAGTCTTCAGCAAAATCAAAATACAAGGGAGTCAATGGACCTTTGGCATATTCTGGTAGTTTGTATGACATATTATCCTTTTTAGATAGTTTCTACACCTCTTCTCCATATATAGTTTCTCCAGAGAATATTACACTAGAGAATAGGGGTGAAAGAGGTTGGGAAGTTGAATTAAGTTTGACAGGGTATTACATCTTAGAGGAGGAAGATATCAAATTTAACCCATATAAGACATTTAGAGCTTATACAGATCATGCCGATGTAATAGGAGTCTTTAGAGAAAAAGCACTTAAGTTATCAAGTAATACTGATACCGAATATAACTATTAGATTTCATCATGGAAGATGCTATCATCTTCTTCTATGTTTGTTTCTTTATTTGAATCTTCTTTCTTTTCGTCATCTTTGATTAGAACTCTAACTCTTCTATCCATTCTAATAGCATTGATGGTAATTAAGTCTCTAATAGCATTTATAGTTCTTCCCTTTCTTCCAATTACAACTCCTTTGTCACCCTCAGCAACATCAACAGTTAAAATTGTTAATCCAGGGAAGTCAACACTTTCTTTTTCTTCAATAGTGACCTTTTCAGGCTCATTGACTATTGACTTTACAATATGCTCGAGCAATTCTTTCATTCTAGTATAGGTAAAATATTATTTAGATAAAATATTATACTACTCTTCTTGCTTTTTGTCTTTTTTCTTTGTGCTTGGCTTTGTAGAGCCTCTTTTAAGCTCTTTAAGTATGCCAGCTTTCACAAAATATTGAGCAACGGTATCAGAAGGTTGTGCTCCATTCTCTAACCATGTTTTTGCCTTTTCAACATCAACATCAAACTGGTTAAGTCTTGGATTATAGACACCAATCTCATCTTTTGTTCGCCCATCTCTAGGTTGAGAACTCTCCATAACAACAATTCTGTAATATGGATCGTTTTTTCTACCTACTCTTTTTAATCTTATTTTTAACATAGGACTGAATTCTATCAAAAGAACTTATATAATTCAAGAATTATCTCTATTTCCATCTTCAAGTATTTCAATTGCATTTTTAGCTGCATCTTCTTCGGCTTTCTGCTTACTCTGCCCTACTCCTGTTGTGATTGCTTTTCTACCTCTTCTAATCTCTACAGTAAAAGACTTATCGTGGTCAGGTCCTTCTTCTTTGATTAATTCATATGTTGGTGTTACTTTAAACTTTTCCTGAATAATCTCCTGTACTCTGGTCTTAGGGTCGATAAAAAGCTCTTCTCTAATAATCCTCTTAATCTTTTTAAGAAGAGTCCGATCTATGAAGGATCTACATTCTTCATATCCAGCTTCTAAGTAGATTGCTCCTATGATTGCTTCATATAGATTTGCTAATAGATAGGTTTTTTCCTTTCCACCACTCTCTTCTTCTCCTTTGGACATCCTTAAGTATTCTCCTAGACCAAGTTTCTTTGTCTCTTCAGCGATACTCTCTGTTCTAACAAGGGCTGCTCTTATACTTGTTAACTCTCCTTCTGCTTTATCTGGATAGTTATGAAAGAGATTAGCTGAGATTATTAATTCTAAGACAGCATCTCCTAGGAATTCTAATCTCTCATTATTCTCTATATCTTCATCTTTATGTTCATTGAGGTACGATCTGTGTGTGAAAGCATTCTTAAGTAGGTCTTTATTACTAAACTTTACTCCTATCTTTTTCTCTATTTCTTCATATTTCATGCTGTTGTTTCTCCTTTCTCTTTATTTTCTTCTTCATATATAGCACCTAATACTCCATTTACAAATTTACCACTACTTTGTCCTCCAAATTCTTTGGCTATTTCAATAGCTTCATCTATTGCAACTTTAGGAGGTGTAATTTTTTCTATAAATCCTTCAAAGATGGCAATTCTTAAAATCTGTAAGTCTACCAATTTCATTTGATTGATTGGCCATTGTGGAGCATATTTAACAATTATCTTATCAATATCTTCTGTCTTTTCCTTTACTCCCTTTGTTATTTTTTCAAAAAGCTCTTCATTGTACTCTTCTATATCATCAATCTCTAAAAGGTCTTCAAGTGGAATTAGGTCTGTCTTAAGACTTTCTTCTGCAAAATATTTAGTAAAAAGCTCTTGTAGAGCTAATACTCTTGCTAAATGTCTAGGGTCAGTTGATTTCTTCATGGTTATTTTTTATAAGTACCACAATTTTTACACTCAAAGTGAGCCCTTTTTAGTACTCCACACTTAGGACATTTTGAGATACCTTCTAGCTTTAGTGCATTATGTGATCTCCTTCTGCCTTTTCTTGCTTTTGATATTCTTCTTTTTGGAAGTGCACCCATTTTTACTTAATCTATATCTTAACTCGACAATTATATTGAATTTTCTTAGATTTATCAATCTCTATTTATATTAACCAACTTTCAGGAATTTCTATCTCTTGTCCGGGTTTTATTTCTTGCTCTATTATTCCTTTTGCTATCTGCCCTTCTATCTTGTCTTGTATATATCTCTTCATAGGTCTTGCACCCATTCCTGGTACATTTGATTTACTAGCAATTAACATAGGTATCTGTTCTACCCATTTTATGGTTATATCTTTTTCTGCAAGTCTTTTTGCTAAAGCATTCAACTCTAACACAGCAATTTGGCTAAGTTTGTTTGAGTCATGTGGTTCGAAGACAATAATATCATCAAATCTATTAAGTAACTCAGGTCTTAGTGATTGTCTTAACTCGAGAAGACTTCTCTCTTTAGCTTCTTCCCACATAGTATTTGGTTCATTTAAAGCCTCAAGTAGTATTTGACTACCGATGTTACTTGTGCAGATAATTATAGCATTGGTAAAATCAACAGTCTCTCCGTAAGCACTGGTTAATCTGCCCTCATCAAATATTTGTAGGAAGAGATTAAGTATTTCAGGGTGTGCTTTCTCTATCTCATCAAAAAGAACTACTGTATGTGGAGTTCTCTTTATTCGGTCCACTAAAGATACTTCTGTCTGTCCAAACATGTCAGTATTATCAGAGGATCCAAGAAATCGACTAATGCTTGAAGAGTCTTGATATTCTGACATATCAAGTCTAATCATACTGTTCTCAACATCAAAATATTCCTCGCCTACTACTTTTGCCAAATATGTTTTACCGACACCTGTTGGGCCAATGAACAGAAAAGTGCCTATTGGTTTATTAGGATTTCTGATATCAGCTCTTGCTCGTCTTAAAGCTTCAGATATTGCAATTACTGCTGCATCCTGTCCAACGATTTTGTTTCTGATATTTTCCTCTAACTTCATCATCTTATTACTCTCCTCTTGGTCTATCGAAGTAATATTTATATTTTTCTGTAATGAGACAACTTTTGAGACATGTTCTGCTGTTATCTTGTGAATACCATTAGCCTGAGCCCATGAGCAGGTAGCTTCAATTGTTTGAACTGCACTGCTAGGTAATTTCCTATCTTTAATATATCTCTCTGAAATTTCTACTGATGCAACTAGTGCTGGGAAAGTGATAAAACAATTAAAATTGCTTTCCAATTCATATATTTTACTTTCTAGTATAATCAGAGCATCAGCTGCAGAAATCTCCTGTATTTCGACATTTGTAAAACTTTGTCTTAAAGACTCATTTCCATAGAAGAATTTTTTGTAATCAGTATAGTTAATACTTCCAACTATTGGGAAATTACTGTTTAAGATATATGGAAGCATCATACCAGCAATACTTTGACCACTACCAGTAGCTTTCGCAGGTATAATTTGTTGTATTTCATCAATGTAAAGGATAGTATTTCCTGCATTTGAAAGTTCTGTCATTGCTTTGATTACTAGTTCTTCAATATTTCTCAGGCCTTGTGCACTTGCAATCAAAGCATTAATATCTAATTCTATTATTCTTTTGTCTTTCATCTGGTCAGGAACATCACCTCTGTTAATTCTTTGAGCTAGTCCTAAGATAATGCTTGATTTACCAACACCGGGTTCTCCAATGAGTAAAGCATTTCTATTTGATATCTTGCCTAGTGTAGAGACCAAACTTTCCACTTCTGTGTCGTGTCCAATACCAAAGACATCTCTACTTTTGGCAATAACTTCGTTAACATCTTTGCTAAAATGATTAAGTATGTATGTGTAGCCATATATCCATGCTTTACCAATTCCTCCTGTTCTAAAATATGGTTGATCAGGGTCTAAATAATTAACTTTTCGACTCTCTAGAGCATTTGCATATCTTACAACTTCTCGTAATATATCAATATTTACATTCTGTTTCTGTAAAAGTTTCTCTAGAGGTTTGTAAATCTTTGTAATTGCTAGGAAGATATGTTGAGGGAGTATTTCTTTACTATCTGTCAAAAGAGCTTCTTCTGCAGCATATGTTAAAAGAGCTCGAAGTGAGCTAAAAGAGAGGTTGGGAATTTTCTCTTCATCAATCTCTTTTTCTAAAAGAACACTTGTATCTAACTTAAAATCGCTTCTTCTAATTATTTCTCTAACGAAGTACTCCTCCTGAATTAATGCTTTGTAACATTCTAGAGTTTTGAAAACACTATTGTTAGAAAAGTCACTTAGTAATTTAATTGTCTGAGAAGGAAGATAATTAACAATATCTAAACCAGCATATCTTCCCAACTTTAAACCTACAGTATTTATCTCATCTAACTCTTTTTGAGGAATTTTTTTAATACTTGGAAGAAAGTGTCTTCTACTTCTCTCAGCATAGAAATCATGCCAGAGTAACATCATAGCTATTAATGAGATACCAAAAAAAGTATTCATTATTGGAAGATTAATAATATCTAATACTTTAGGATAGGTATCTAGCAGAGAAGTTATCTTTAGTATGTATGCAAAACCAATTATGATACCTGGAATTACTAATATATTACAGATTAGATTCTTTATCTTCTCGAACTTGTCATATTTAGGATTATTACTAAGGAGTGAGGTCATTTGAGGAGTGCTAATGGAAAAAAAGTGATCTCTAGTTAACAGGAAAATTGCTAAATCTTCGTCTTCAGGGATTTTAAAACCCTTTGAAATGATTGAGTAAGAATTTTTCTTCTTGTTATGTATTCCAATTAATGTTTTTTCTTTACTACCAAACTCTATTGCCATTTTATCTGAATATTGAAATTACTGTAAATATAATTGCAACTAAGGGGAGTAGAAGCCAGATTACTATCAACACAAATGAAACTATCATAGTGATCGAGTATATAGAAATAGCAATAGGTAGGTATAGAAGTCTAATTAGAATCCCGAAGAGGTATCCCATTATTGATTTATCTCTGTGCCATGGTACAAAGAATGTCCCTATTAGTAGTGTTATTGAGAGATTGTCATCAAGTACAGTAGACAGCCTACCAAATTTTCTTAGATGTCTTAAAGGCATTTTGACATACCACCAGTTTAGAAAGTCTTGTATGAAAAAGAGAAAAATCTGTGGGTATGTATCTACTTTTGCAAAACCAATGACTTGTTGGTCAGGGCTATTTTGTATTCTTGTTTGTTCCATTTTGGGCAGTTTTCCTTCTGCTTACAGTTTATCGTAAACAGAGAGAATCTGTCAATTTTTTCTTTTATGATAAGAGTTAAGGATGTTTTGCTTTATCTCAGATTTGCTCTAGACTGATTCTACTTCGACTACTCCATCTTCTAGAATGGTGATAATCATATCATCTTTAACATAGTCTAGGAATTCATCTCCTAGTGAGTCGATTGTTGGCATGCTATTGTCTGTCCAAACATCTGCCAGGATAGCTCCTGCAGCTGCCAGTGAGTCGATTGGTTTTGAAAATAGTAATGCACCAGGACTACAGTGAGTTACCGCTGCATTGTACAAGACCATACCTCCTGTTGTTGAGCCAATAGTTTGTGGTAAGCATAAGGCAACTCCTACAGTTGATTTACCATACAGATCTTTGTTGTTTTGGTCTGTACAGATATTCTTTCCCTCCTTACAATCTTTATACGATGCTAATGTATTAAAACCAGTTCGTGATACTAAAGCTTTTAGCTTACAAGTACCTGGTACTACAACTCTTCCTTTAAATGTTTTTTTCATTTTTCTTATCGTTTATATAATTTGTTCTAAAATCTCATCATCAGAATAATATTTAGATGAGGTATAGGTTCTTAATTTGTTTGAATTTGTAATAACTGGCATTTTTGCACATAGTGGATTATTCATATACATCAAAGGACATATATAGCTTGTAACTACACCCATCTCTTTTAGCTTCTTAGCATTCTCTGTCTTCTCAAATTCTTTCAAAACAGCTGGAGCGGAAGTAAAGACAGTTTTAATTCTAATCTTTTTCTTTCCTTTTGCTTTTAAAGTTTCTTCTAGCTTCTCTGTCCAGTCATTAAGTTGTTTTAGACTCATATGTGGACAGCCCATGAAGCATAGTTTTGGCTTGGCATCAGGATTTTTCCAAATACATGGATAGCTTTTCTTTACCCTTTCTAATTCAGCATCATCTACTACATAGACTTTAGCGTTTTCATTAATTAAGTTTTCTTTTAATTCAACTGCTTCTGGGGTTAGATTTTCGACATGATATAGTCCAACTGAGCCATTAGATGCCGTAGCTGCACCGAAGTCTTTTAAGTATGATAATGTGTCTTCATCTAAAGTGGTTCCTAACCATTTATCTAAACCTTTAATATATGGAACATCTTCTAAAACTTTCATCCCTATCGCAGAACCTAGTAGTTGTGCTTCTGGTTTCTTTGTTGTCTTTACTTCAACAATCCAGTTAGCTTTTCTCCCTTCATCAGTAAGAAGACCAAAGTAAGGGACATAGCCAACGATTGAACCAAACATTTCAATAATGCCAGAGTTACGATTACATCTTGCTCCCAATACAGAGTTTGCATAGTTTACAGCACTTGATTCTGCCCAAGAGAGAATATCTCCTTTTTCTGGTATGTTACCTACTTCTGGGAGATATGCTGCACAGGTAAAAGCATCGTCTGAGAGAAGTCCTATCTTTTTAAGTTGTTCTTCATATCGTTTTTGTGGTCCATACATAATTTTGAAAACAAGGTCTTGGAGGATATTCTTAGGTACATTTGGATCTAATGGTCTAGGGTCTGCTGAGAATTTTTGTTTTGACTCAACTTCTGCATCAAGAAGTACATCCATTAAGTCAAAGACTCCTTTTACAACAATGACTCCAAAACTTGTGACAATATGGCCGTATTTGCTAGTAACAGGGACCATTTTAGTAGCACCAAAGGTTTCTCCGTACATGACTAATGTCTTCATTATCTTAGCCATTACTTCACCTTGTTGGCCATCTAAAATTGCTTGTTGATCTTTTGTTAATTCCATATATTTGTTTTACTAAATTTTCATTCCAACATCCCACGCTCTCCAGGTGACTGTTCTTAAGTTACCAACTTCATTGCAATCACCTACGAGATGGACTTTTCGATTTGTTTCAGGGATTGTTTTTGGATTGTAGCCTACTGACATAATGACAGTATCTGCTTCTATGAATATTTCTTCACCATCTTTGTTTTTTATCTTAACTCCTTCCTTTGTAATTTCTTGAACAGCAGATTCTAAGTGAACCTCAACATTGTTCAATGCAAAGAATTCTCTTAGATAAGAACTGTTTGCTAAACAGACTCCTCTTACTGCTATCAAATCATTTCTTGCTTCTACGATGATGGGTGTTTTTCCTTTTTGGTATAGGTCTAATGCAATTTCACAACCGGTTAAACCTCCACCAATGATTATCACTTTTTCACCAGCTTTAGAGTTGTCTTTCAAATAGTCACATGCTTCAATTGTATTCTCAATTCCTTTTATCTTTAATCTCTTCGGTGTTGCACCTATTGCTACAATAACTTCATCTGCATCTATTTGGTCGAAATTAGTCACTTCCGTATTAAACTTAATCTCAATTTGTAAATCTTTCATCTCTTTTTCATACCAATCAAGAAGAGCTTTTTCTTTATCTTTGAATGCAGGTGTTGAAGCATATTTAAATACTCCTCCTACTCTATCGCTTTTTTCATAAATAGTTGCCTTGTGTCCTCTTAGTGTTAAGAGTCTTGCAACTTCCATTCCACCTATTCCTGCACCAATGACTGCAATGTGTTTAGGATTATTTGTTTTAATAATCTTGTATTTCTTAGATTGCATAGTAGTTGGATTTAGTGCACATCTTGCCATACCAGCATTATCCGAAAGTGCTTGATCATTCCCTACTCCTTTGTAGTGCGCCATATTGAAACATGCATTATGACAACCAATACATGGCTTTATACTCGCCTCATCACCATTCATAAGTTTAGTAATCCACTCTGGGTCAGTAAGGAATTGTCTTGCAACTCCCATGGCATCTATTCTTCCCTCTTTTATCGATTCCGCTCCTGCTGATGGTGTCATTCTACCTGCACAAACTACTGGGATGTCTACATACTTTCTAATCTCTTCTACATATTTAAGATTACAGTTGTAAGGCATATACCCTGGAGGATGAGCCCAATACCAAGCATCATATGTTCCATTATCACAATTTAACATATCATACCCTGCATCTTGTAGATATTTAGCAGCTTGTTTTGATTCCTCCATATCTCTTCCTACTTCGGTATATTCTTCACCTGGGAGTGCTCCTTGTCCGAATCCTTTTGTTTTAGAAACGACCGAATATCTGAGTGATACAGGAAAATCTTTACCACACTCCTTTTTAATTGCCTGTACTATTTCAACAGGAAATCTATATCTATTCTCAAATGATCCACCATATTTATCATCTCTAAAGTTTGTATATTTCATTGTAAATTGATCAAGAAGATATCCCTCGTGAACAGCATGAATCTCAATACCGTCTACTCCTGCCTCTTGGCAAAGTTTAGCTGTTTTAGCAAAGCCTTCAATGATTTCTTGTATCTCTTCAACAGTCATTGGTCTAGACATTACGGAATCATCCCAACGATTTGGTGTTGTACTTGCACTAGCTGTTAGGTAGTCAACATCTAGAACTGGCTTAAGAAGTGTTCCTAAGAATTTGTTGTGATGAGCTTCTATCATCAGGTGGTTAATTGCTAGACTTCTTCCAAAACCTGCTGTTAGTTGGATGAATAGTTTAGAACCTGTTTTGTGGAATTCATCCATGAACTCTTTAAGTTCTTTAAACTTGCCTTTGCCTTTGTAGAGCCATTTGCCCCAAAGAATATCACGTATTGGAGCAATACCAGGGAGTATTAGTCCTACATTATTCCTTGCTCTTTCTAAAATGAAATTGGCTGCTTCTTTGTCAAAATGGTTACCGAATGGTTCCATCCATCCAAAGAGTGAGGTGCCTCCCATAGATGTCATAACAATCCTGTTTTTGATTTCAAGATTACCAATCTTCCATGGGGTGAATAGTGGTTTGTACTCTTCTTTCATAAACCTTTCTCCTTTAATTTAGATATGAATTAAAAGATATTGTTCAATACTAAATACTACAAATTTAAGTTGTTGATTGCAAGAGATATGAGATAGTTTAATGAAAAAGAAAAGTGTGTGGTAGAATACATTTATGAATATATACAAACACCTACTTGAAAAGAAAGGTCACATTCTAGCTCTTGCCCCTATGGAAGGTGTTACTGACACTGTTTTTAGGCAAGTACTTTGTGAGATTGGAAAACCAGATCTGTTTTTTACAGAGTTTCTTAATGTGGAGGGTTTTTGTTCGAAAGGAAGAGAGAAGGTTGTACATAGGTTGGATTTTAAGGATATTGAGGAAACCTGTGGTTGTACAGCTTTGGGGAAATGTTCCTGAGTACTATGCTGAAACTATCGAATATGTAAAGACTCTTAATCCAGATGGTATTGATATTAACATGGGTTGTTCTGTAAGAGATGTGCTTTCTAGTGGAAGAGGTTCTGCATTGATAAATGACAAGGTTTTAGCTAAGGAGATAATTGACGTTGTTAAAGAGAGTGCTGGTGATTTACCTGTTAGTGTGAAGACTAGGATTGGTTTTGACAAGATTGATACAGAGGGATGGATTGGCTTTTTGCTTGAGCAAGGTTTGGATATGATTACGGTTCATGGAAGGCTTTCTAGAGAAGGATATGCTACTCCATCTAGGTGGGATGAGATAGCTAAATGTGTAAAGTTAAGAAATGATGTTTCTCCAAAGACTGTAATATTAGGGAATGGTGATATTAAAAATATCGGACAGGCTGAGGAGTATTCGGACAAATATAGTGTTGATGGTGTAATGATAGGTAGAACAATACTGACTAATCCATGGCTATTTAGTGGTAGACAACCAGAGGATATATCTAAGGAAGAAAGAATTACTACCCTACTTCATCATTTAGATATATTTGAAGAAGAAAAAGGAGATATGAATATATTTAATAGTCAGAAGAAATATATTAAAGCATATATTAGTAATTTTGATGGTGCTGTTGAATTACGAACAACTCTTATGGAGTTGAATACTGTTGATGATGTAAAGGATATATTGTCTCAATAGTGATATACTTTACTATGGAACTTTGGAAGGTATTACTGATCTCATTCTTTATCATCTCAGTCTTTGGTACCCTATTCCACTTTACTCACGATTGGTTTAAGAAGGGGATTCTTCTACATATCTTCTCCGCTGTCAATGAAAGTACATGGGAGCATATGAAATTACTACTAGCTCCTACTCTTATAGCTATGGTTTTTCAGTTTTTTGTTTTTAAGGGAGCTTATTTCAATTTTTGGAATGCTGTTCTTTGTCTTCTAGTTGTAGAACTTATAGCGATGCCTTTGCTCTTTGAACCTTTGAGATTGATTATGAAGAAAGTTCCTCTTTGGTTAACAATTGTAATATTTTTTCTTTCAATAGTTATTGGAATATTTATAGAATATCTTGTTTTAACTAAAGAATTTTTGCTGTTTGGTGAGGTTATAGCGATGGTGTTGGTTGTGGTAATAATTTTGCTTTTTGCTGTTTTCTCTTACTATCCCCCTAAGTTCTTTATCTTTAAGGATCCTATTAGTGGTAAGTATGGAGACTATACTCACAAAGATTAAAATTCATCAATGAAATATACTTCTTCTACAAAATCCATGTTCTCTTTCTCTTGAGAATATTTATATACATTGAGTTCATCGTAGTATAGTTTGTCTAGATTTTTGAATTCCTTTTCAGTTACCCAGTAGTTTTTACCATTCTCTGTATCTATTAATTTTCCCATTGGTTCTTTTGCAGAAATAATGTAGAACATTTTATCTTCTACTAACTCTCCTGTACTATTTAAAACGACATGGTTATGTACAATTCTTTTTATATGTATATCTTCTACTTCTAAACCTGTTTCTTCTCTTAGTTCTCTTTTTGCCGTTTCTAGTACTTTCTCACCATATCTAATCTTTCCTGTGATAAATCCTTTGCATCCAAAGTATGGCTCTTTAGTTCTTTCTTGTATTAACAACTTCTTAACACCATTTTCTCTCTTTGTTGCTATTACTATTACAGCAATCTTTGGTTGTTTCTCTATCTTACCTTCATCTGTATCCATTCTATTTGCGAACTCTTTACCTTGTGTAGTAAGTGAATATAGTTGGTTCTCTTTAGTGACTAATCCTTCTTCAATTAAAGTCTTTACATGGTAAGAGAAGTGATCAGATGTTAATCCCTTTATATTAAGTTTTGTAAATCTAGAATTAGGATTAAAGAGTAATTCTCTTAATATGAGCATTTGAATAGGATGTAGATTATTCATAATATATTTTTGTTTAATTAATTGTCTGATGATATCAATGTTTTGTGTGACAAGTCTAGTGAAATTGATTTCACTAAATTTTTAGAATTTCTCTTGCTTCTTAACAACTAAACATGCTAGGTATGTAGTGATTGGTACTGCTAATATTAGTCCAATACTTCCTACCAATGTCCTTACTATCTCAGTAGATACTACCTCAAGACTAATTACTTCACTAAAAGTTCTTTCTGCACTCATAAAGAGAAGAAGGAGGGGCATAGAAGCACCTGCATATACTAAGATTAAAGTATTAATCATAGATGCAATATGGTCTCTTCCAAGTTCAAGAGACCTTTGGAAAAGTTCTCTTGTAGATATATCTTTCTTAAGGTCATAGAGTTGGTGAACAATTGATGTTTGGGAGATTGTAATATCATCCATAATACCTAGTGTACCTATGAGTATTCCTGCAAGAAGAAGTCCTTTAAGGTTGTATGTTGTATTGTTCATACCTTGTAAGAAAAGAACCTCTTCAGATTCTGCACCACTTAGATGTGCTAGGTTGCTGAAGATAACGGAGAGTATTCCTGTTATAGTTAATGCAATTATTGTACCTACTATTGCAATTGTTGTCCTCTTGTTAAATCCATGTGAGAGGTAGAAAGTTATTGGAATGATAATCATGGATGTAAGTATTGTAGTTAGAATTGGATCTTTTCCTTGTTCTATCTGTGGTAGAAGAAAAACAAATATTATGAGGAAAGATAGTGCCATGGATAGTAGTGAGAGGAATCCTTTTTTTCTTCCAACTAATACTGCTAATACTGTGAAGATAGCAAAGAGTATACCTAAGCTTTTAGTTCGGATGTAATCTACAATGTAATATATTTCATTTCCTTCTGCATCTATCATTTGTGATATTAATATTTCATCCCCTACCCTATACTTATTTGTATGTCCCATGGGTTGTGTACCATTCTCAGAGATTATCTTTTCACCTTTCTTATCTCCTTTTGTTACTGATATTTTTATTTTTTGATAGAGTTGTTTTTCTTTTGTTTCTTTGTGTTCTATTTCTTTTTCTTCAACAATCTCTACTATTTTCCCATTCATATATTTAATGGAATCTTCTTGTGCAAAGATATTACCTTTTGAGAAAAGGAATATTGTTATTGTTGTTAGTAGTATTGTTAGGAGGTGTTTTAGTTTCATTGTTCCATAACTATTCTTTAAGAAGTTTCCTAGCCTCTTTTAAGTCAATTTTTGCTTTATGTCCGTGTGTCTCTAACATAGATAAAAGATTATTTCCATTTATTAATGTGATTGGTTTTCCTTGGGCAAACTTGTATGCATCAGGTCCGTAATCAGAAGTTGTTACCATGATACCTTTCATAGCACCTTCATCTTGCATTATTCCATACAATGCTCTTACAGATTCAACCTTTACAGTATTCGTGTATCTTTTTGCTTGGATAATAATTTTTCCACCCCTAATTGGATCAGGGTCAAACGCTACAGCATCCACACCTAAATCTCTGCTTGACTGTGTTACTTTTACTTCCATACCAGATGTGGCAAATTCTTTTGAAAATATCTCCCTTACAAGATGTTCAAAATCTTCCCAATCCATAGCTGCGACATTAAATGTTGTATCTATATTTTCTATAACATTTTTCCCTTCTCTAAATCTCTTATCTTTCCTGTTTATATTCATAATCGGAGCTATTGGAGCTAATTGACTTAACTTAGTACTTGCAACTCCTTTTAATCCTTTGAAACATGATTTTGGTTCTATTTGTGATAGGTTTAATTCTAAGAAATCTGGTTTTTTAACATATAGAGATAGGATATAGATGGTCTTTTTTATCCCTGTAGCTTTATCAAGAGTATTAACAAAACCATTAAACCCAACACTTTGGATATGGTCCAACTCATCATTCTTAAAAATTTCATGTAACGTTCGTATTGTAATCATGTACAAAACATTATCGTATAGTGTCTCTCTCGTACTTTTAGGTAACTCAATTTTTTCTGTTTTTCCTGTTGTTCTATTGTATTTTTCTCCTTTATATTTAGGGATATCTTCTACATCTGGTAACTCATACTCTACTAATAGTACTTTATCTTTTTCTTTATATTCTAGTTGTACATCTCGAGGGAATTTAGGAGGATATTCAGAAGCTAATAGAAGGTTCTCATAAAAAATCTCAACACCTTCTTTTTTGCCTTTTTCGTATGATTCTTTTTGTTGATTTATCGAATCGTTCCACTCTTGTTGCTTTGCCTCATGTGCTTTTTTCTTCTTTTCCCAAGTCTTATGTTTCTTAGTGAAGAGATTTTTTGCATCAACCCATTTTTTAGTAAGATCCTGCAAATACTTCTCTCTTGCTTGTGTTCTTTTGGCTTTATAGTTCTTTGAAATTGATTCTATGAAGTTACTTTTAGGTAAAGCATCTTTTTCAGAAGGTTCTGGGATTTTGAAAGATGGTTCTTCCTCTTCATATGCTTGTGTTTTTTTGTAGCTTTCCCAGTCAAAACTAACAGTTTTTTTCAATGCACTATTCAGTATATTCTCATGTTCCTGTATGTCTTGCTCTGCACTGATTGATGAAAATCGTGCTTGTTCTACCTTCTGTAAATGTTTGTACTTGGTCTCCAATTGGTTGATTTGTTGTGCTATTTTAAAATTCAAATAGCTTTCTGTATCAGCTATAACTTTTTTAGTTTCGTTTAACTTGTTATGAGTAACATAACAGTGATAGCTTCTTATTCCACCATTTTTATATCTCAACACATCGTATCTCAGAGATATATCTGTTTCATCATCTTTTTGGATGGTATCTTCTTCTTTGTGTTCTGTGTTTCCATGTACTTGTTCTAATAGGTTTGTAAGTTCTAGGATTGTTTGACAACTGGGGCATTGTAATATTTGATATTTTCGATCGTTGTCATCGATGCTTAAGGTTGTTTTACATGCTGGACATTTTCCACTAATGAGTTTTTCTTTAGACATATTTCATTATATATACAAAACAAACCTGTTACAACTTTTTATATGATATATAATCAATCATTATGAAAACTATTAATAACACTGAATTAAAAGAAGATGTTGAATTTCTAGAAAAGAAACTTCTTGAAATACATCCAAACCCTTTTAAATATCTTAAAAAAGAGGATTTTTTTGCATATACAAGAGAACTAAAAAATACTAAAAAGACAATGAGTATTTATGAATTTGGAATGAAACTCATGATACTTCTAGCACGTATACGAGATGGACATATAGAGATGGGGTATTCAGATGATGTTCAAGGACCTTTAAGTTGTCCTGTTAGATTTGAATATATAACAGATGGATATTATGTTGTAGGTGCTAGTAAGGAGTACAAAGAGTTACTAGGTGCCAAACTATTATTCATTAACGATTACTCAATGGGTGAAGTAGAGAAGATGTTATTACCTATCATTACTATTGAAAATGAGGTTTCTCTCAGATACTATCTTGCTAAAAAACTAGAAGAACCAAGAGTTCTTAATTATTTTGGTGTTACTAATGGTGATCATTATATTCTCGAATTAGAAAAGGATTCAAAAGTAACTACTGTAGAGATGACTGCTATTCATCATAATGACGTTAATCTTATTCATATAAATGAAACCATTAAAGAGCTAGATTGGACATTGCTTAAGAAGGATACATATTGGATTAAGGATTTACCTGATTTAGATGCTGTCTATTTTCAATATAATGAATGTGAGGAGATAGAAGGCTACAAGATGAGTGAGGTTGTAGGAGGGATAAAGAGATATAACAGAAAGAGATTAATTATAGATTTGAGAGATAATATAGGAGGAAATTCTGATGTTTTGAACCCTCTTATAAGGTATATTAAGAAAAATAAGGGAATTAGTGTCTATGTCTTAGTCGGAGTTAAAACATATTCTTCAGCTATTTACAATTTAGTCCAACTTTCAAGATTAGATAATGTTGTGACTTTAGGAGAAATTCCTCATGGGAATCCAACTCATTATGGAGAACCTGATGGTTTTAGATTACCTAATTCTAGGATAGAAGTATTTTCTTCTACCAGGACTTTTACATTTAAGGGTTATAGATTAGGAGAATCTTTTAAGCCTAACTACCTAGTATCCCCAGTTGCTCATGAACTATTGAAAGGTAAAGATAGTCAGTTTAAGTACCTAACTGACTATCTTTTACAAACGAACTAGAAAACGAAAATGTACTTATTTCTAGCTATTTAATTACTATTGATTCTCCACATAAACTCCAAGCTTGGATATAGTCTCCTCCAAGTTTCTTTTCGAAAAGAGGTTTAAGAAAATCGTATAGAAAGCCTCCCTGTGCACTTTTCTTTAGGTTCTTTCTGTCATATCTAAAATCTAGTGTCACAAAATCAGTACCGTCAGGTCTGATACTTGCATAGATTAAACCTTTGTCCTCCTTCTCCCATTCTTTTACAGCAGAATAAAGCTGTATTGGAGATACATACAAATTAGAGAACTTGAGGGAACCTGTAAACATTCCATTTTTTAAAGAGGTTTGGAATTCCTCTTGTATGGTTTTATCCATATTATTAAAGTAATTAAAGTAAAATAAAGTATTAGTAATATATAAAGTATTACTGTAACTACATTATACCATTTTACACTACAGGTTTGCAAGTCCAATTCTATTACTTAATGAACTTCAATATCAGACAAAGAAAGATACTTTGCTACAATATCAGCTCGTTCTTTGTTTCTACTTACTACAGCTACACTTACAATTGAATCATCTGCTTCATAATCCCAAAACTCTACTTCACCTTCTACATCTAGTAATGAACCAAACTCTACTCTTGAAACTAGTTGATAGTCATGAGCCACTTGTTTAAACTCTTTACCTGCGAACCGTACTGTTTTCTTAAAACTATCAAATTCAGGTATTCTACCTTCATTATGTCCAAGGTAAATTATATTATCAGAAGGGATGAGGACTAGGACATTATGTTCTTCTAACAGAACTTTTGCATATGTTATTTCAGGTTCACTTTGAGTTGCATACAAAGCCTTACCTAAAACTTTGTATGGTTTATCCTTAATAACTAGAGAACTTCCTTCTGTGATTTTTTCTATGATGGTGTTCATATATTTGTTATTCTTTTATTAAATTATTGTTTTTTTTACATTTCTATGTTCTTCCCTTATCTCCATCCATAACTTACCTAGATGGTTCTCTCCATCTCTATTTTCTCCCCAACCCCAATAAGGATCTCTCCAAGAGTCTTCGACAATTTCTCTATCACCTGATTGTAATAATTTCTTTTGCACATATTCATGTTGTTCTAATTTACAAAGAAGAATCTCTTTCATAACATCTAGTTTAATATCATCCCAATCTTCCTGTCTTTTATCTTTATTTGCCTCTGCCATTTTAAATGCTTCATGAGCAGATTTTGCATTTCTAATTTTTTCAGCTAACTCAGGATCCGAATTTATGAATTTCATTGATTGATATGCATGCTCGGATGTTGGATATTTTTTCCCTTTGTATTCTACTTGAAAGGATGAGAAATTATCAAAGACATAATATTCAGGAGGATAGAAATATATCTGTCCTTCTACTGATGGTTCTTGTGGATGAGACATATGGTTAAGATATAAATTTAAATAATTTTATATATATACACCTAATTTAGCCAAATCCTTCTTAAGAAGTTCATTGTTTTCAAAATATATTGTATGTATACCTAATTTACTGGCACCATCTAAATTTCTCTTTGAATCATCTATCATAATTGCTTCAGTAGGTTTAACGTTTATTCTCTTAAGAGCAATTTCATAGATACCTTTGTCTGGTTTAAGTTGTCCAACCTCAGAAGAAATTATTATCTCATCAAAAAGATTTTCTAAATTAGCATCAAAGAGGTTTTCTTGATATCTCCGAAAAATCATTCCAGATGTATTTGAAATAATCCCAATCTTACATCCTTGATCTTTAATTACTTTAATCCAATCAATTAATTGATTATTAGGTAAAACTCCTCCCCAACTCTTATTAATATGTCTCCAAAAATCTTCTTCCTTCCAATTTAATTTCTTAAGAATTGTTTGAATATCTTTCTTCTCATCTAGTGATTTTCCAAGCTGTTTATATATGTGAATTTCTTGTTCTGTTGGAGAGTATTCAGATCTATCTAAGGTTAATACTCCATGAAAATCAAAGAAGATTGTTTTTATGTTATTCATAGATAAATAATAGCAAATTAATAAGAAAAATGGTGATGTATATTTTCATTTAGGAAGTACTAAACAGTTTCTTCTTCTATTAACAATGTAGGGTCTTGATTAGTATATCCTCCATCAATAGTTATAACTTGTCCATTAATATATTCAGCTTCAGGTTTAAGTAGAAATGATATTAGATTAGAAATATCTTTTGGATCGGCAATTCTGCTTAGTGGATTTAGATCTTCTACTTGTTGGATAAAATCATCACCAATATCATCATTCATTCTTGTATTAACCCAACCTGGAGCAATTGCATTAACAGAAATCTTTTTATCTTTAAATAATAAGCTAAGAGATTTTGCAAGAGAATTAATACCTGCCTTACTCGCAGCATAGCTTGCAGTTATTGATCCTCCATACATAGCATCTGTTGAACTAATCATAATGAATCTACCCTTTTCTACAATCGTGTCTTTAAAGTGTCTAGCTAAAATATAGTTAGATGTTAGGTTTACTGCTATTGTTTTATTCCAAACCTCAATGTCTTCTTCTATACTTTGGTCTTCATATTCGACTATTCCTGCACAGTTAACAATACCGTAAAGGTGAATATCCATGGATTTAACTTCATCTACAAAGTTTTGTATTGATTCTTTAGAGAGGAAATCTAGATGTATACTCTGCATGTCTGGATTCTCTATGGGGGAATTAGAGTAAGTCCCTATTACAGAATATCCTTGACTTACTAAATCTTTTACAACTTGAGAACCAATACCACCAGAAGCACCAATGACTAATATTGTTTTGTTCATATATGATGGGGATTAAAGCTTAAGTAAAGATAATGGTGGGCGATACAGGAATTGAACCTGTGACCTTCACAATGTCAATGTGACGCTCTAGCCAGCTGAGCTAATCGCCCACAGTAGTAGTAATTCTATATCTTTTTAAATCTTTTTACAATCCAGTGTTCTATCTATCTTCATCATCTGCTTTACTCCATATCTCTTGTAAGAACTCTGGACTATCATCTAATGGTTCTAGTCTTAAAGTTACACCTTTGATACCTGTCTGTACAGCATACATAGTTAATGCAAAATCCCCAACCTCTACAAAATGTGTTTGTACATTTTCTTCTGTATAATCCTCAGGTGTTACTGAGAGATAGTTGCATATTTGTTGTTTCTGTTTTGGATCTCTTACCGTTATACAATGGTAACTTATTAAATTAGCAATTCGACCTTCAAAAATAATATCTTGCATATGGTGTTTTACATCTGTATTCGTGATGTTCTTTAGATTTAGAGTCTCTTCATCTTCAGTATCAGCATATTTACTAAACTCTTCCATAATCTCTCCTAGAGTATCTAAATCATGCTGTATTGGGTAGTTCTCAGACCAATCTTCTGTTTTTGCTATCTTTATTTCTGTCATTATCTTTTCTTAATAATTTTATCTACCAAACCATAGGCCTTAGCCTCTTTGGCAGTAAAATATTTATCTCTATCAGCATCTTTGGTAATCTGAGCAACACTCTGCCCTGTCTTCTCTGAAAGCATCTTGTAAAGCTGTTCTCTAATTCTCATAATTTCTTCTGCTTCAATCGCAATATCACTAGCCTGTCCTTTTGTTCCTCCAAGAGGTTGGTGAATATGGATTTTACTGTTAGGTAATGCAAATCTCTTTCCTTCTGCACCATTAATGAGAATCATTGTTCCCATTGAAGCTGCTAAACCCACAGCTGTTGTAGAAACATCAGGTTTAATGTAATTCATAGTATCAATGATTGCCATGCCTGCTGTAATATAGCCACCAGGAGAGTTGATAAACATCTGGATGTCAGCATTAGGGTCTTCTTTCTCTAAGAAGAGTAATTGAGCAACAATGGTATTAGCCATATTTGTTTCTATTTCATCGCTAACAAAGACAATTCTATCTTTCAAAAGTCTAGAGTATATATCGTATGCTCTCTCACTACCTCTCTCTTTTTCAATAACTGTTGGTATTAAAGACATATTTTAAAATAATCAAAATTATTTTTTCTTACCAAAAACCTCTTCAATAAATTGCTCGTATGCTCTCTCCTTCTCCCCTATTCTCCTGATATATTCCTTCCACTGCTCATTCTCAAAAATGCTTTGATCTGTATCTTTTGGAGCATTCTTTTTTATCTCTTCTATCTTCTTCTCAAGTTCTTTGTCATCTATTTTTATCTCATGTTCTTTAGCGTATGTTTTCAAGAACACATCACTCTTCAGTGCATTCTCTGCATCAATCAACCACATCTCTCTCATCTTCTCCATTGTTACATTGGTTGCCTCCAAAAACTGTTCAATTCTCTTCTCATCATGTCCCATGTCATGCACGAAAGAATGTTCCCTCTCTTGGGCTTCGTATTTAATAGCTTCTTGTGGGATTTCAATCTTACTAAGTTCAATTGCTTGAGTAAAAACTTTGTCTTCGGCATTCCTTCTAGCTACAATCTCTTTCTGTTTCCCGATTGTTTCTTTAACATATTTCTTTAAACTTTCAAGAGAATCAATCTTTGGAAGTGCTAATTTCTTTGCAATCTTCTTTGCCCAAGTGTCATTCATACTCTTAGAACCCTCTGGATGATTCTTAAATACATTCTCAATTGCTTCGTCAACTTCTTTCTCTGTGACAGAGAACTTCTCTATATCTACCTTAATCTTTTTCATATTACCTAATTTAAACTCAGGCATAATCGTAACTTCTACAGTAAAGGTAATCTCTTTATCTTGCAAAACATTAGGGAAGTTTTTGTAAACAGGTTGTGCAACAGGAGAAATATTCTCTTTCTGCAATACTGTTGCTAGATAGTATGGAGCTAACTTCTCAAATGTAACAACCTTCAATGAATCTTTTTTCTGTGGTTCTAATAGATCTGCCGGTACTTTGCCTGTTCTAAAACCTTTTAAATCTGTTTTACCTAATTCGTCTTTTAGGACAGCTTTGTAACTCTGTTCAAAAGATTTTTTAGGTATTGTAATCTCAAGTTCTATTTTCTCCTTCGAGATATCTGTTCTTTTGTAGAAATCTTCCATTTAATTAAACTGAAATGTTATTTAATGTTGGTATTCTACACTTTTTGGTAGAGTTTGTCTAGCTTTGCGATTACAACAAATCTCTGTTCTGAAGTCCACAAAGGAGTACAGGTGATTAATGTTAGTCGGTAATCTTCACTATCTCTTACGACTGAGAGGTCATTATCATCAACAACTTTGGTCTCTGTAACAATATATTTCCAATCTCCTTCATTATGTTTTATGACAATCTCATCCCCTACTGCTATTTTATCTAAATTAAAGAAAGTATTTTTAGCAGGAGGTAGATATTGAAATCTATGTCCAATGATAACAGCATTACCTTTTTGACCAGGGAATTTTGAGAGAGGAAAATGCCAAAAACCAACATCTATTGTTTTGGAAGATTCTCCTTGATAAATTTTACCTTCAATGGATATGGCGTCTATGAAAAGAGTGGCATCTATTTCTTCTAGGATTTTGGTGTCTAAGATAATGTCCTTTGTTCTTACGGACTCTTCTATTGAACCTTCTGCATAGACTTCTTGTCTAAAAGTGTCTACAGGTGGAGAGATGGTTGTCAGTAATTTAACAGTAGTTTGTTTTGTTAAATTGTAAAAATCAAAATCTTTAACAGATAGTTGAATCTTGTTGTAGTTAGGATAGATAAGAAATATACCGATTGGAATTAGTACCAATAGTATGAGGAAAAGAGTTATTAATGTTTTTATTGTTTTTTTCATATTTACCCCTCTATTCTACTAGATTTACAGAACAGTTGCATTATTTGCAAAATTATATTATTCTAAACCAAGAGCTATATAAATTTTAATATAGGTTAAAAGTGGCAAAGAAAAAGAGAAAAAACAGCCCCAAAACAACTGCTCAAAAAGATAAGAGATCAAAGGATAGTATGGTTTCAAAAGTTGAGATTAGAGAGAAGAGGGATAATACTCTCTCGAAATCGGTTGGGACTATTTTTATCGTACTCGGTCTATTATTAATAGGATATGGTGTTTTTTCCTTTGTTAAGAATGGAAAGAATCCTGAAGTAGATGAGGCTTTGACTCCTCCTACTATGTCAGATACTTTGAAAGCAACTAATGGTGAGGAGATCGTTGTAAAAGGAGAAGCAGTTGATTACAAGAGGGTTATAGTCTATTTAGATGATGAGGAAGTTGGAAAGGTAAAAGTAGGAAGTGATGGAAAGTATGAGTTTAATAAGGAGATTAAAGATGAAGGAAAGTATATTCTTGCTGTTGCAGGAGAGAAAGGTTTCTTTAAGAAGGTAACAACTCCTAAGTCAGACCCACTGATTGTTTCAGTTGATAGAACAGCTCCAGAGATTACAAAGGTAAATTATGCAGGAGAGGTAGGAACAGATACCTTTGCTATTAGTGGTGAAGCAGAAGCAGGTAGTACGATTATATTGAAGAGAGGAACAGATGTTTACGAAGTAGTTGCAGATGAGAAAGGTAAGTTTGTGATAAAGGATATTGCATTGAATGATGATGGTGTAAATGTCTACTCTATTGTAGCAAAAGATGAAGCTGGTAATACTAAAGAATTTAGCGAGAAAGTATCTGTCATCTATTCACAAGATAGTTCAGTGAATGGAAATGCAGTTATTGATACAGATCTTCCAGTTGCAGCAGGAGAATTAGATTTAGCACTCTCTATTCTAAGAGATCAAAAAGTCATGATGGTGTTAGGTATTATTGCACTTATTGCATTTGTAACATCATCAGGTGTTGTTATTGCAAAAAGAAAGAGATTGGCATAGCTAGTAGGTGTAAGTATGTGCTATTATTAATTTAGGTTAGAAATCTAAATTAATCTTTGAAAGCTATGGCCAAGGTCTACTCTGTTGATGGTGGAAAAAGTAATACTTTGAATACATCTACACAAACAGTCTTAATTGATTTGTCTCCTAAGTTAAAGATAGCTCTACTATTGATATTAGGTGTATTCTTTTGGAGTAAACAACTGTTTTCTGTCTTACTTTTCTTGATGCTCTCTTTTGTAATTATGTGTACCCTTAAACCTATTGTTAAATGGTTTATTAAAAAAGGGGTTTCTAAAGGTTGGGCTGCTTTTTTGTCATATCTGTCAATTCTTGTCTGTCTTACAGCATTATTAACTATTATTATTGTACCTTTCGTTAATCAAGTAGGTGCAATGGTAGATGTTTTACCTAAATGGATTCCAGAAGGGTTAGACTATGTGAGAAATATTCAATTTGGGAAAGAAGTTATAGACTTCTCTGCCATTGAGAAAGCACTAATGGATTGGATTAAGACTCTTCCGAATCCTGATAATTTTAAATCTCTCACCTCAACATTAGGTAATTTCTTTAGTAGCTTTGCGATAGTCCTCTCCTCTATTGTTATGTCAATATATCTCCTCTCCGAGCATGAATCATTGGTAAATATTATCTTGATTAGAATAACGGATGATGAGACTAGAGAGCGAGTTGTTAAATTAATAAGTGATGTTGAGAGTAAGCTTGGTGGGTGGGTTCTTGGACAAGGTACAGTCAGTCTCTTGGCGATGATTTTTACTGCTATAGTTCTGTCTCTCTTTAAAGTTCCTTTTGCAATACCGCTCTCGGTCTTTGTTGGTCTTGTAAATGCTGTTCCTGCAGTAGGTACTACATTAGGTGGAGTTATAGTCGGTTTGGTTGCCCTCTTATCTACTAATTTTGCAAGTGCGGCCATAATAGTTGTTTTAATGATTATTTATCAACAGGTTGAGAATAATTTCATAACACCTAGAGTAATGGGTAATGTCATGGGTTTGAAACCTCTCTATGTTATGGCTGGTGTTGTAATAATGCTTCTTCTTGCTGGTCCTGTTGGTGCTTTAATTGCAGTACCTTTTATGGTTTTAGTAAAGATAGCATACGAATTCTATATCGACTTGCAAAAATTGAAAGCTAAGGGTATCGTTTAATGTAGATATAAAATTTTTAACTGCCTATTTTAAATGGATAAAGGAACTTCAAAAGAAACAGCTGTTTACTTTTTTGAAGACTATTCAGCTAAAGAAGTAAATGAGGATAAGGTTGGAAGAAAGGGACTTAGTCTCTTTAAACTGAAGGATATGGATGTCCCTGTACCTGAGTTTTTTGTTGTTGGTAGTAATGTTTTTGTGCAGCATGCCCTTAAGGTATTAAATGGTACAAAAGGCAAGCTTTTAGCTAAAGGTAGAAATCCAGAGAGTGAGGAGGTTGAAGTGGCTTTACTTAAGGAGAGTTTTCCTCGGGAAGTAGAGGAAGAGATACTCTCTGCATATACTCGATTATCTGGTTTTACAGATGCTTGGGTGTCTGTAAGGTCATCGATTGTTTTCCCTGCAGAGAAAGATGTTTCCTTCTCAGGTGTCTTCTCTACAGAGCTAAATGTTAGGAAATATGAAGAATTAATACCTTCTATTAAAAGAATTATGTCTTCCCTTTTCTGTGATGATGTTGTTGCATATGCGAGTAAGATGGGTGTTGATATTTCAGATGCAAAGATGGCTGTTGTTGTACAGAAGATGGTGCAATCTGAAACTGCAGGTATTGTATATACAGTGGATCCAATTACCCAAGAGAAAACAAAGTTAAGTGTAGAAGCTGTGTATGGTTTAGGAGATGTCATTTCTCTTGGTGAAGTTACTCCAGATACATATCTTTTAAACAAGAAGGATCTTTCTACTGTTGAAAAGCATATTTCCCCACAAGAGAGTATGAAAGTGAGAACAATGAGGCATGCAAAGAAGGGTTCACAGGGTGTAGAGAAGATAAAGATTTCTAAGAATTGGAGTCATAAACAGAAATTATCTGATTCAGATATCAAAGAAATTTCCCAAATAGCATTGGTGATTGAAGACAGGTGTAATGAACCTCAGGCTGTCGAATGGGTGCTCTCAGGAGGTAGATTTTGGGTTCTTCAAAACAAGCCAGTTAGATACAAACCTTTAGATGTTAGAGTTGAGAGTAATACATCATTAATAGTAAGAGTAAACATTAGGGATCAAATACAAGGGTTTTTGGATAAATACAGGAGTAAGGATGAGATGATTAGCTCTGCAATGACTGAAGCGAAGAAGATTGTTAAGAAACAGAGTAATATTGAGATGAAGAGATTAGAAAAGTTGATATATGAAGCGAAGAAAGAATTAGACACTGAAATACTCAAAGAAGAAACAAAGAGAGAAGATTTTGTTCTCTCTGGTATAGGTGCAAGTTTTGGTAAAGCTGTTGGTAAGATTAATATTGTAGATGCTCCTGTTGCCAAGAAGTTTACCAAGGATGATATTCTTTTGATTAAAAGATACTCTACTGAGATGGAAGGAATGATACTTTCATCAGCTGGTGTGATAATGGAAACAGGTGGTTTGACTAGTGATACGGCAATTCTTTGTAGAGAATTTAATATTCCTGCTGTTGTTGGTGCAAAGAAAGCATCATCACTATTAAGAAATGGTGAGTATGTCAGGTTGGATGGAAATGCAGGTACTGTATACAGGGAGAAGAAGGAGAAATCAGAAGATGTTTCTACTGGGGTTCATCCAGTAGTACATGCATATACAAAAGGTGAAGTGAAAGTAGAAGAGAAAGTTGAGGAGGAAAAGAAAGAAGAGATTCCATCTGTTCCACCCAAGGATAGTACACTCCCCCCTACTGCTACAAAGATTTATTCTATGGTAACTAAACCAGCGAAGAAGATGTTTAATTATGTAGGAGATTCTAATGGAATTGTGTATGTAGACCTTGATAGAATTATGATTGAAGATGGTAGACATATTCTCAAATATGTAGAGGAAAAGAAGTTCTTAGACTATACAAAGAAGATATCACAGCAGATAATTGATTATGTTGATTTAGCTGGTGGTGAAGAAGTTGTAGTGTCCATAGGTTCAGCAAAGGTTAAGGAATTTAGAGCTCTTGTTGGTGGTAAATCTTTGGAAGACAGTTCTCTTTCCCCTGAAGCAAGAGGAGCTATTCACTACATTACCAATCCTGAGCTACTAAAAAGAGTGGCCAGAATTATTAGAAGAGTTAGAAATGTTTACAAGAAGAGAAATGTCTCATTGGCTATTCACTCCCCTATGAATGAGGATGTGATGAAAGAGATGAAGAAATATCTCTCTGCAGAGAAGTTAAGGAGAACATCATCCTTTAATCTCTATGTTGTTTTAGACAACTCTTCTGAAATTATATTAATAGATGAGATAATTAATACACAGATAGATGGTGTCATATTAAATACACCAAAAGTTGCAATGCAGATGCAAGGCTTTAAGGAAGATACCAAGAATGCTAAATATGACCTTGCCAGATCAAGTGTGTTTAAAGTTTTGGACAATGTTCTTTCATCTGTTAGAGAGAAAAATGGGAAGACAATTGTGATAGTGGAAAACAACAAACCACTTCTTCGATATTGTGTACAAGCAGGAGTGTATGGAGTTTCTGTCTATCCTGAGGATATTAAAGAAGCCAGAAAAGTTGTGGCAGATGAAGAGGTAAAGATTATCCTTGGCTAAGCCAATTATGATATACTCCATAGTATGAACAATACTCCAATGATGAGGCAGTATCTGGGTTTTAAGAAACAGTATCCAGATAAGATAGTCCTTTTTAGAATGGGTGATTTTTTTGAGACCTTTGGTGATGATGCTAAGTTAGCTTCTAAAATCTTAAACATTACTCTCACAAAGAGGGATAAAAAACACAACCCTACTCCACTTGCTGGATTTCCTCAAAAGGCTTTGGATCAGTATTTACCAAAATTTGTAGAAGCTGGTTACTGTGTTGTAGTTGTGGATCAACTGGAAGATCCTAAGTTAGCCAAAGGAATTGTTAAACGAGGAGTTACTAGAATAGTTACTCCTGGTACTGTGGATGGTGAACAAGCAAATGCCATACATGATTCTTACCTCGCAGCATTCTATTTTTCAAAAAAACAAGCATATGTAGCACTTGCAGATATCTCAACAGGGAAATTCTATCTCTTGAATTCTAAAGGCAGTAAAAACTATGACAGTTTTGTTAATACCATTCTCTCTTCCTACTCTCCTGTAGAAATTTTACTCTTAGAGGGAGAGAGCAATGAAAACTTTTCTACAATACCTGTTCAATTTATACAAAAAGGTCTTAACAATATTCCGTATTGTAATGAATTGATCACCTCTTTCTATGATGTGAAAAGTATTAATTCCTTAGGTTTAGAAGAAGGAGGAGAAGAATTAATTCCTGTTAGTATGATTTTGAAATATATTGAGGAAACACAGTTGATGGATCCAAAACATATTTTAAAACCTAAAAAAGTTTCTCTAGACAGCACAATGATTTTGGACAGGTCTACTATTAGAAATCTAGAGATAGTAAGTAATTCATATAGTGGAAGTTTTGAAAATTCGCTCTTTGATGTTATGAATAGAACATCTACAAGGATGGGTACAAGGTTACTTTACTCTTGGTTGCTCAATCCTTTGATAAGTAAAAAAGAGATATATAACAGATTGGAGGTAGTTGAGAAGTTTGTTGATAACACAGATATATTTTCTCTTGTTAGGGAGAAACTAGAAGAGATTAATGATATAGAGAGGATTGTTGGGAAGATAGGTTTGAATAGAGTTACTCCTAGAGATATCAAAGCTTTAGAAATTTCTTTGAAGAGTTCTGTTGAGATCTTAAAGGTTCTTAAGAAGGGTTTTAGTAAGAAGTATTCTGAATTAAATAGTAAGTTGTATTTAGAAATTGCAGAGAAGATAGAGAGAACGATAGTTCAAGATCCACCGATACTAATCACAGAAGGAGGTATCATACATGAAGGTTTTAACAAAGAGGTGGATGAGCTTAGAGCTCTCTCTGGTGATAGTAAAGATTGGTTAAAAGAGTTTGAAGAGAAAGAGAGAGAAAGCACAGGCATACCTTCTCTGAAGGTGGGCTTTAATAATGTATTTGGATATTACATTGAAGTTACTAAAACACATCAGGACAAAGTTCCAGAGAGGTATATTCGAAAACAGACTCTTGTTAATTCAGAGAGGTATATTACAGAAGAACTAAAAGAGAGAGAGGATGTTATTTTAAATTCTCATGAGAGATTAAGTGCTTTAGAGTATCAAATATTTAATGAATTTAGAGAATCATTGATACCTAACTTAGGGAAGTTACAAGAGCTATCTAATGTGATAGCAGAGATAGATGTATTAAGTAGTTTTGCATATATTGCTAAAAAGTATGATTATGTTCGACCTGAAATTTATGATATGGGTGAGAATGAAGGGTTAATTAAGATTGAGAAAGGAAGACACCCTATTGTTGAAAGAATTAGTACTGAAGACTTCATTTCAAATGATACTGAGCTTTCTTTAAATAGTTCAACCATGGCTATTCTCACAGGACCTAATATGTCCGGTAAGTCTACATATATTAGACAAGTTGCGACTCTAGTGCTTCTTGCCCAGATAGGTTCTTTTGTACCAGCTAAAAGTGCCAGTATCTCAATAGTTGATAGGATTTTTACAAGAGTTGGTGCTTCAGATGATCTTGTTAAGGGGAGAAGTACGTTTATGGTAGAGATGGATGAAGCTGCGAATATTGTTAATAATGCAACAAAGTACAGTTTGATTGTTTTAGATGAGGTTGGACGAGGTACAAGTACTTATGACGGTGTTAGTATTGCATGGGCATTAGCTGAGTATATAGTTACTGAAGTTAAAGCCAGAACTCTTTTTGCAACGCACTATCATGAGTTATTAAAATTAGCCGAGAAATATCCAGATAAGGTGAAGAACTTTAATGTGTTGGTAGAAGAAGATATTGAAAAAGGCTTGGTTATATTTTTGAGGAAAATTGTAGAAGGTGGTACTGATAGGAGCTATGGAATATATGTAGCTAAAATGGCTGGTTTACCTAATTGGGTAATTAAGAGAGCAAATGAAATCCTTGAGAGTTTTGAACAGAAGAATATGTTTTCTTCAGACTCTTCTGTGAGAGAAGTTACTTTTGTACAGAAGAAAAAGAACAAAGCGAATCAAGAGAATGCACTGCAATATCCTCTGTTTTTCTCTCAAGATTCTGAAATAGAGAGGGAAATACAAGGTTTGGATACAGATAATCTTACCCCACTTGAAGCACTAAAAAAGATTGTTGATTGGAAGAAGAAGCTTTAGAATATCCTGTTAGTTAGATAGTAAGAAAGTAACCTTCATTATATTTGTTTCGTATTAATCTTATTCCCAATGCAGCAACAGTCTTTTTATTAATTCTGTACACTGTAACTTGTAATGCTTTTGAAGATATTTTAAAAGCGCCTTGACATAACAGTATACTTTTAAAAACACTCATTTCTTGTTTCGTTAAGTATATTTTGCAACCATTGTATGTTATAGAATTATCGTTCTTTATAGTAATACCTCTATATGTATAGTTTGACTTGTCTTCTATTTTAATGGCACCAAAATATTTTTTAAGAAGGCAACTAAGAAGATTGTAGTTGATAGGAGCATATAAAATATCGTTTGCTCCCTTTTTAAACAGTTCTTCTGTGTGAGATTTTGAATCTTCTCTAGTTATAACTATTAGTTTTGTATTAATATTCTCTTTTTCAGGGATAGTATCCCAATGTCTTTCATCTAAGATAATTACAGACTTGTGTATATTCTTTTCTCTTTCTAAACTATTTAGTGAGATAATAATATTCCTATTAATACTTTGTATTGTTTTTCTAGCAACAGAAATAAGTTCTTGGTTTTTTGAAAGTATGTATAATATCTCATCATGGTTGTATTCCATGATTAATTATATGATTTGAAGATTGCAGGAATGTTTCTGTTCTTAAATTTTACTAATTACTTCTTTACACTTTTAATTAATATTTTTAGTCGAATATCTTTGTGCATAGCGAAGTTATACCATACCTTGAAATTCAATAGCAAAAAGGTGCATAATGTATGTATGAAATATAGTATAGGTTTTTCTAATTCAAGAAGTCGAAGATATTCTCCTGCAAGGAGGAGGACTACTAAGAAAATGGTTGGAACTTCTTTCTCTGGTTTAGGGTTTGATAAGCATAAGCAAGTTAAGAAATACACTTCTAGGAATATAGGTAGCAAGAGAGTGAAAAGGAATGATAGTAAAGGTGGAAAGAATCCAGAATTTAAGAAGAAGCTGAAGAAGGCATTAGTTGTGTTTGTCGGAGTTTTATTCTTCTTTGGTTGTGCTGGATTAATTGGTGTTGGTATATATCTAAAGAAATTAGGTAATGCACTACCCTCTCCAGATAAGTTGGTTGATAGGAGTTCTGATCAGAGTACACAGATTTTTGATAGAAATGGTAGCTTGTTATATACAATCTATGGTGATCAAAACAGAGAATTTGTTTCTCTTGATAAGATTCCAGAGCATACTAGGAAGGCTGTTTTAGCTGCAGAAGATGCTGAGTTTTATCAGCATAGAGGTTTGGATTATTTGGGTATTGCAAAAGCCATAGTGTCTAGTGTTTTTGGTAAGCAGAGATTAAGGGGTGCTAGTACGATTACACAACAGTTGGTAAAGAATACTATCCTAACAGATGTTTTAGGTGAGCAGGCAACAGAGAGGACTCTCTCTAGAAAGATAAAAGAAGCATTGATAACTATGCAAGTTGAGCAGACTTTTACTAAAGATGAAATATTACAGATGTATATGAATGAGGTTGCTTTAGGAGGAGTTAACTATGGCTTTCAAGCTGCTGCTCATTCGTATTTTGATAAAGATGTAAGTGAGTTGGATTTAGCAGAGAGTGCACTTCTGGCAGGATTAATTCAGAGTCCAGGTGCATATTCTCCTCTTTTTGGAAGTATGCCAGAGATGGCAAAAGTTAGACAAACTTATGTATTGGATCAATTAAAACAGAAACATAGAATTTTCGGTATTGATGATGAGGAGATTGAAAAGGCTATGGAACAGGAGCTGGTATATAGTTCAAGAAAGATTGACATTAAAGCTCCTCACTTTGTTTTTTATGTTAAAGGTGCATTAGAAGAAGAGTTTGGTACTGAGATGGTTGAGAGAGGTGGTCTTAAGGTAACAACAACTCTTGATCTTACCTTGCAGGATATAGCAGAGGAAGAGTTAATTAAGGGTGTTGATGCAAATAAGAGACGAAATGTTCACAACGGTGCTATGGTTGTTATGAATCCTAAGAATGGACAGGTTTTAGCTATGGTAGGCTCTAGAGACTATTGGAATACTCAAGATCCTAGGGTGGATGGGAATGTTAACATTACTACTAGTATGAGACAGATGGGTTCGTCTGTTAAACCATTTGTATATCTAAATATGATTCAGCAAGGTTATGGACCTTGGTTAGCTACACCAGATATTAAGGAGATTTCTTTTAATAAATATAGACCACCTAACTGGGACTTAAAGTATGGTGGTTTTATGCTTGCTAGAAAAGCTCTGGTTCAATCTAGGAATGTACCAACAGTGTATTCATTGCAATTGGGTGGTATAGATAACTATCTTCAACTTATGCAAAAACTTGGGATTCAAGGTATAGAAAATAAAGCGAGCTACGGTTTAAGTATGGGGCTTGGTTCCACAGAGATGAGAGTTTTAGACATGACTAATGCATATGCTACTTTAGCAAATAGTGGTGTTAGACATGAGACGACAACAGTTCTTAAGGTGGAAGATTCAAGAGGAAATGTTTTGAAGGAGTACAAAGAAAGTGAAGGGCAAAGAGTTATAGATGAAAAAGAAGCATATGTTACAAACTGGATGATTTGTGATTTAGATGAATTTGGTGATAGGTATGGAAGACATTACTTCTATATTGGTAAAAGGAAACTTTGTGGAAAGACAGGTACTAGTGATGGACCAAAGGACTTACTAGCATTCCAATACAATCAGAGTCTTGTTGTGGGCGTATGGAATGGTAATAATAATAATGAGGTTATGCCTGGTGGATGGTCTTCTACCATTTCTTTAAGTATTTCCAATGCATTCTTTAGAAGGGTGATAGATAACTATAATGAATTTAAGTACAATCGTCCTCCTGGCATTATAACAACAAAGGTATGTATTGATACTGGAGCTACACCTGCAGAGGGAGTTGAATGTAAAACGGAAGCCTCTATATATATTGCAGGAAGAGCTCCACAGATTGATAACAGAAAAAAGATTGAGATTTGTAAAGCTAATGGCTTAATGCCTACTAACTTAGAACAGGCAAAAAACCTAGGTCTTGTTGATGTGAAAACATTACTCACAACCAAGTTAGAGAATGCTGCTCAAGAAGAAGCATATAAGAAATACCTCTTAGGACTTAAAGACAGCTCTTACATATTTGAGCTTCCTGAGGAAGGTCTTTGCCCTCTACCTTTGGGAGAAGGCAATGCGCCTGTTGTAGAGATTTCTAAACCAATATCTGGAGGGGAATTTGAAGCAGGGAAGAGTATTGAAATATCTGGTAATGTAAGATTTCTAGATTCTCTCTCTGCTTTTACTGTTACAGTTAATGGTGTTTCAGTTCCCGGAGTTGGAGTTGCTACAGTTAGGGCTGATGGTACTTTTGTTGTTAATTATGTAACTCCGTCTATCCCCACTCTAAATATTGTTGTTACAGCAAGAGATGCAGCTGGGAAAACAGATTCTAAGAGTGTGCAGATTCAAATGAAAGGATCGTCTTCTGCCAGTGTAAAGATAATAAAGCCTACAAATGGAAAGATAAGTAAAGGAGCAGAGATATTATCTACGGTGTCCGGAGGGAAAGCTGATAAGGTAATGTATAAATTTGGTGGAATTAACTATTCTCTTGATGCAGTAGAGGTTGCAGGTGGATGGAGTGGTATATTCTCACCTCCTGATGGTTTAGTTTTAGGTAGTAAAAGAATTACAGTGAAAGCTATTGCCATGGTTAATGGTGTTGAGATTGAGAGTCCAACTGTTGAATTAGTTGTACAGTAAACTCCTATTCTAATTTTGCGTCAAACTCTTTCTCTGTTGTGTTTTTGACATTCTCACTAATATCTTTTATATCCTTGTCATCAAGAGTTTTCTTATAATTACTACCATTAATTCTAAAAGTAATCTTTTTTCTTGTTAAATCATCTTTAGAAGCATATATATCTATACATTCAACTTTACCCCATAAATCCTTTTTGTTTATGACATTCCTAATCTTCTCCTCTATATCTCCACACTTAGCATCTCTTACTGTATTGAAACAAAAGTCTAAAGAATAACTAGGATATATTGGTACATCTTTAAATGTATGTTTAGTGTCTTTAATATCCAACAATCGATTAAGATTGATATCAAAAGCACAACTGTAATCTCCAAGCTTAAAAGTTTCTTTCAAACTCTGTTTAAATTCCCCTAAAATACCAATGATTTCTTTTTCTACAACAACAAACGCAGTAACATTTGCATCAAACATAGTAAGCATAGGTTTAATATCTTCAGGTATATTTTGTTCTAAACTCTCAGCCATTAGAATATATTCTCTCTTACAATTTGATATATCTAAAACTCTTTCAACATATCTTTTTGCTAGATAGTACGGTGAGGAGTCGCTTTCTCTGTTAGTATTTATTACAGAAGCAAGATGCCAATCTTCTTTAGGTAAGGATGCGTCATCGACATATGTATTAACATGTGGGATGTTAATTTCGAATAATCCAAACTCTTCAAACCCTCTATCTATATTGTTTTTCATTTTTTCTAAGATACTCTGCAGAAGAGTTATTCTCATAATGGAGAGTTCAGGAGATAGAGCATTTTTAATCTTATATGCTAAATCTGGACTTAGATTACATTTTTCAAAATTCTGGAGTCCAGTAAAACTATATGTGAGGATTTCGTTGAGACCAAGTGAGGAGAGTGTACTTCTAATTTCTTTTTTGAATTCGAATATATGGTTACTCTTCCTTGCACTTATCTCCTTCTTTGGTAGTACGATGTTTGTATTTGCATACCCATGTATTCTAGCAATATCTTCGTGAATATCTTCTGGGATAGTTACATCTCTTCTCCAGCTAGGTACCTGAACTGTCATGAACTTTCCTGCAGAAGATGTAATTATGTATTCTAAATTTTCAAGTATCTTTTCTATCTCTTCCTTACTTAAGTCAGTTCCAATATGTCTATTTAATCTTTCCGTATCGACAGTTATTACTTTTTCTGCATATGGAGTTGTGTATACATCAATAACTTCAGAGGCAACGGTACCATCTGCAAGTTCTTTTGTTAGTTCAATTGCTTTCAATATTGCAGGTAAGGAGGTTTCAGTATCAAGAGAATGTTTGTACTTGGTAGAAGCTTCTGTATATATACCTAAAGCCATTGAAGCTCTCCTTATACTGTTTTTATCAAATATTGCAGACTCGAATATAATTCTTTTTGTATTTGAATCTACGGAGGTATCTTTTCCACCTATTACTCCTGCTATTGCAAGGGGATGCATGCTATCTGCTATTACTATTACTCTATCATTAAGTTTGTGTACTTTATTATCTAAACCTACAATCTCTTCATTATCTCTTCCCATTCTTACATGTATTTCTACCTTGTCACTTCTAGAAGGGTTTGCTTTAGCAATTTTGTCATAGTCAAAAGCATGGAGAGGTTGTGCAAACATTGCTGAGATGTAGTTGGTTATATCAATGATGTTGTTAATTGGTTTAATATCGAGTCTGATTAATTCTGACTTTAACCATAGTGGAGATTCTCGTACTTCTATATTATCCATGGCTATTGCTATATACCTAGGACAGAGAGCTTCTGCATCATTGACAACACTTAGATTTAAACAACTCTCTTTAGGTGTTACTGTAATTGTTTTGTTTGTATACCATTCTGGACTTTCAAATCTCTTACCCATAGCAGCACTTAATTCTCTTGCTATTCCTACAATACCAAAAAGGTCTCCCCTATTTGTTAATGCTTTGTTTTCTATATCAATAATATAATCATCTAGACCGTAGTATTTTGCAAAACTCGTGCCAACTGGAGCATCTGCTGGTAGTTTTAGCACATGGTCATGGTTTGCCCCTATATTCAACTCTTTCTCAGAGCAAAGCATTCCGTTAGATAGAACTCCTCTTAATTTGACAGATTTAATTTTTACTGGTTCACTCTCTGTGTATATTGTGATTGGTACACTGTATCCAGGTGGTATATACGCAACCTTATCACCTATCTCCAAACTTTTATCTCCTGCAACAACTTGTATCCTCTCTCCTTCTCCTATATCTATTTGATAGACACCTAATTTTTCAGCATCAGGATGTTCTTTTTTCTCGACTATCTCTGCTACAACAATTCCTTCATAGTCTTTTTCCATATCGTGTGTATATTCAACATTTCCAATATGCTTCTTTGCCAATTCAGCAACTTCTTCATTACTAATATCTATATCTAAAATTTTCTTTAATATTCCTGTTGTTACTTTCATTTAAACTGTTCTAAGAAGTTAAGGTTAGAATCTCTAATATTTCTAATATCATTAATACCTTTCTTTATCATTAGTAGTCTATCCAGTCCAAAACCCCATGCATATCCAGAGTAAGTATTTGGATCTATATCTGCTTCTCTTAAGACATTGGGGTGTATCATTCCGCAACCCATTAATTCTATCCAACCAGAATATCCACAAACAGAACAACCTTTCTTTTCGCAGAAAGGACAACTGATGACAAATTCACAATCAGGTTCTGTAAAAGGAAAGAAAGCTGGTTGTATCTTGATTTCTAATTCTTTCTCTAAGTATCTTTGTAGAAATTCTTTTATGGTTGCAATCATATTTCCTAGTGAAGCATCTTTATCAATATATATGCCTTCTATCTGGTGGAAAGTATGTTCATGACTAGCGTCTGTAGCTTCATTTCTAAAGCATCTGCCTGGTAGTACAACAGCTATTGGAGGAGGACCAAACATTTTTATAGCACGGTTTTGCATTGTTGAAGTGTGTGCAGGTAATATTAAACCATCTTCTGTCCAGAATGTGTCATACATATCTCTTGCAGGGTGTCCTAAAGGGAAGTTTAATGACTCAAACATGTGATAGTCATCATCAAGTTGTCTACTTTCCAGAACATCAAACCCCATACTGGTAAATATGTCTGTCCATCTTTCTATTTCTGTTGTTAGTGGATGTTTTGCACCTCTTCTGTCTAGGAATTTAGGTCTATTCTCTTTATTCTCATTTAAATCAAAAGGTGCTGTTGGATCTATTTTTTCTTTAGTGGTGTATGTATCAGGTGTTGCACTCTTTTCTTTGAGTATATCTCCTAAAAAGAGCTTTAATGCATTTGCTTCTTTACCGTACTCTCCTCTCTTCTCTTTCTCAATTCCAGATATTTTTCCAAAAGCAAGTGTCAAGAGACCATCTTTAGAAGAATATTTTTTCTTTAATTCTTCACTATCTAACTTATCTTTATCTTTTAGAAGAGATTGATATATTTCTTCTAAATTTTTATTTTCGAAGTTCATGCTTTTAGTATACTACATTTAAAAAAAAGGGACTACTAGTAGTCCCTAAAATACTTATTTAGTATCTCTTAAAGGGACTCTACAATCTTTGTAAATACTTCTGGATGATTTGTCCCTATATCTGCTAAGACCATTCTGTTTAGTTCAATATTCTTTTTCTTGAGTCCTGCTATGAAATCTTTGTACTGAATATTATTGTTCTTGCAAGCAGCATTAATTTTTGCAATCCAGACTCTTCTTAATTCAGAACCTCTTCTTTGTCTATGGTTATATGCATATTGTCCTGCATGCATATATGCCTCGTGAGCAACTTTGTAAAGTCTGCTCTTAGTCATTCTGTATCCTTTAGTCTTTGATAGGATCTTGTTGTGCTTTCTTTTTCTTACGATTCCACCTTTAACTCTCATGTTTCTTTATAACTAGATATTAACGATTTTTTTAATTAATCTCTTCTTTATTGTTTTATCAACCTCTTTACTATCGAGCATCCTTCTTTTTGCTCTTCTACTTTTCTTTGTTTTAAGATGTCCCTGATGGCTTTGCTTGTACTGAAGCACACCACTCTTATGCCCTCTGGGTTTAGACATCTTCACCCTCTTTTTTGCTGTTTTGTTTGTTTTTTGTCTTGCCATCTGGTTTAAATGTTAAGAAAATATATCTTCCCTCACTTACAGGTTCGGGCTCGATACTACTATAATCTGTGAAATTAGTCAATATCTCATTGAAAACTTCGATTGCTTGCTCTTTTGGTATCCTCCCTTTCCTAAACATAGTTATCTTAACAGGATAACCTTTTTTCAAATATTCTTTTGCTCTTTTAACTCTATGTGCAATATCTCCTTTATCGATAACTGCTGTAAATCTAAACTCTTTTGTATCTTTAACTTTACCTTTTTTTCCACTCTTAGCTTTCTTCTCTTGTAAATACATATATTTAGCATAGTCCATTATTTTACACACAGGTGGTTGTACACCTGGACCAACTTCTACAAGGTCTAAGCCCTTTTCTTCAGCGATCTCTAGAGCTTTTTCTGTTTTTACGACACCTAGGTTCTCCCCCTTCTCATCAATTAATTGTACTTCATTGACCCTAATATATTGATTTTTTCTAGGACCAAACTTTTTTCTCATCTCTTTCTCTCTCTTAGCATCAAAAGCCATGATATATTTATATTTTTAAATTTAATTACTATCCTCTTCCTCTAAAGGAGTAAAAGGTTCTTTGGTTCTAATTTCTTCTTTAAGACTATCTATGAATTCTTGAACTTTCATCAAACCTTCAGATTTATTCTTTCTAGATCTAACAGATATTGTTTCAGTCTCAATCTCTTTATCTCCAACGACTACAATGTAAGGGATTTTCATCTTCTCTGCATCTCTAATTCTTGACTGCATACTCTTTGTTCTAGCATCTAACTTAACTCTTAGGTCTGCATTTTTGAAGTCTTCATACACACTTTGAGCATATTCATGATGTTTATCTGAAATTGGAATTACATATACCTGTTCAGGAGTAAACCATAGAGGGAAATCACCTCCGTGAGTTTCAATTAAAAATGCAAAGAATCTCTCAAAGGATCCAATTATTGCTCTATGGATTACAAAAGGTTCTTGTTCAACTCCTTCATCATCAATATATTTAATATTAAATCTCTGAGGTAGATTGAAATCTAGTTGAACTGTTGAAACAGAGTCTTCCTTTCCAAAGACATTGACTGCTTGTACATCTATTTTAGGACCGTAGAAAGCCGCATCTCCTGGCATCTCTTCAAATTCTGCTTCCCTATCAGTCAGAACCTTTCGTAGAGTGTCTTCAGCTATCTTCCATCTCTCAGGGTCTCCTGCATACTTCTTAGGATTAGCTTCTTTATCAGATAGTGATAATCTAAATTTATACTTGATAAAACCAACATCTTTGTAGAAGATATGGAACATATCTAATACTTCGTGTATAGATGCTTCTAGTTGTTCAGGAGTACAGAAGATGTGAGCATCATTCTGAGTAAAACCTCTAACCCTTTGTAGTCCTTGTAGCTCCCCACTCTTCTCATATCTGTAGACGGTACCAAATTCTCCAAGTTTGTAAGGAAGGTCTCTGTAACTCTTAGGTTCGAGATTGTAAACCATCATTCCTGCTGGGCAGTTCATTGGTTTGAGATAGTAGACTTCATCATCAACAACCATTGGTGGATACATTGAATCTTTGTAAAAACCTAAATGTCCAGAAGTTTCAAACAATACTTCCCTATTAATATGTGGTGTTAAGATGTGTTGATATCCATAATCTCTTTCTAATCTAATGACATAGTCTTCTAGGATTCTTCTCATGGTATATCCTCTTGGTAACCAAACAGGAAGACCTTGTCCTATCTCTGTAATTATTGCAAAGAGTTCTAATTGCTTGCCTATCTTCCTATGATTCCTGTTCTCTAATTCCTCTTGATTTTTAAGGAAAGTATTTAGCTCATTTTCTGTATCAAAAGCTGTACCATATATTCTAGTTAACATCTTCTTTGTTTCATCACCTCTCCAGTATGCTCCTGCAGTTTTTGTTAATTTGACAGCACCAATATCCTTTGTTGTTGGAACATGGGGTCCTCTACAAAGGTCTGCAAACTCATTCTCTCCCGTGATGTAGAAGCTCAATTCATCTCCTTCTATATCCTCCATCAATTCAAGCTTGTATGTCTGTTCTGTCTTTTTGTAATATTCGATAGCATCTTTTCTACTCATGGATACCTGTGTGATTGGTAATCCCCTCTTAATTATCTTCTTCATCTCTTTCTCTATCTTTTTCAAATCACCTTCTTCAATTGGTTCACTAAATTCAAAGTCATAGTAAAAACCATTTTCAATTGCTGGCCCTATTCCTAATTTGGCATCAGGGTAGAGTTTTAATACTGCATGAGCTAGTACATGGGATGCAGAGTGTCTCATACTTTCTAAATATTCTTCATATTGTTGTTTTTCTTCATTTTCCATATATATAATTCAAAAATATTAATTAAAAGAAATATGTATGTGTTTGTTTGGAAAAATACACATTAAAAGCTGTGTGTTGTAAAAACTATTCTATTTAGTTTTGATTTGTTTATACCGTATATTTTGTACACTGTACGTATTTTATATTTTTAATCTCTTTTTTGCAACTAGATACCTATGGTTGTGTTGTTGATAACAGATGTTCTTGTACTTTCTCAAGTACAATTCGTAAATCATCAAATGTAACTTGTTGCATAGCCTCTTCTAATGTAAACCATTTTCCTTCCAAATGCTCTGCACTCATCTCTTTTGTTGCTTTTAAGTTATCATCAAGAAGTTTAAAAAGATAGAAGGTTACAGTCTTCTCTATTTTTTCTCCTGTATTAGGATGTGTAAATGAGTATTGATGAGTATATAGTGGTTTTTGAAGAATGATTTCTATATTTTGATAACCTGTCTCTTCTTGTATCTCTCTTTTAGCAGCTGTTATCTTATCTTCCCCCTCCTCTATTCCTCCTTTAGGGAGAACCCATTCATCTCTAACTATTTGGTGAAGTAAATATACCTCATGCTTATTATTAACTAAAACACCACCTGCGGAAAAATGTTTTTTCATCTATTTAACAATAAAGAAAGAAATTACATTCAAACCAAGATTAATACTCTCTACCAATCTTAAATGTTTAATATCAATCTTCTCTAAATCATATCTCTTAGGGTGTTTAAGTATCAAAGCACCTTTCCATTTCTTTGTCTTTGGATTCTGTACTCCAGGTAATAGTTCTGATGCCATGTTAATAATCTGTTCCATCTTAAATGTTTTCTTTATGTTAAAAAGTTTGTATGGTGGGTCCATGAAGATAATATCAAAGGTTTGGATATCTTCTTTCTCTTTGTTTGTCATTCTAAAGAGATATTCCTCTACTTTTTCTTTAAGAACTTCTGATTCGATTAGGAATCCAGTATGAGCTACATTCTTCTTCAGAACTGCTTCAGCATTCTTTGATGCATCTACAAATGTTGCACTCTTTGCACCTCTGGAGAGTGCTTCTAATCCAAATGAACCAGCACCTGCATAGAGATCGAGAATGTTTTTGTTTACAATATCTTCTCTGAGAATATCGAAGACTCTAACTTTCATCCTATCCGTCATTGGTCTTGTGGCCTTAGGTACTTCAAGAATGAAGTTTCTAGCTTTACCTCCTGTGATTCTAACAGTTGTTTTTATGGTAGGTTCTTTACTCATGAGTCTTTCTTTTAGAAATGTATCTTCCATTTCTATGAAGTCTTCAGGAGTATCTAATCTCCATTTGTTTTTCTCTTTTCTTATTTTTTTAAATGAATCGTGTTTTAAACTCATGTCCCTATTATATCAGGTCTGGCCTAGGTCTGCCCCCAGTTAAGAAAATTTTAATCTTAAGGATTATGCACTCCACAAAAGGTCTCCTGACCCTCGGCTTTTGTACTGTGTTTGGATCCTGAGTACAAACAGGTGGACAACCACCCCAAAAAGGCTTGGTAGAAAGCGAGATTTTGGACTTATGAAAAAGTTCTGAACGAAGGCCAGACCTAGGTCAGGCCTCTTCTTTGGTTATCTCATACAAAACAGTAGTTGCACAGTTAGCAACATTCAAAGATTCTTTCTTACCTCGCATAGGAACAAAAATCTTCTTGTCAGAATCTTTTAAAATCTCTTCCCCTACTCCCATCTTTTCATGACCAAATACTAATGCTAACTTCTTGGGATACTCAATCTTTTGAAAATCCTCTGCATCTTCTGTTAGTTCTACCGAATATATTGGAATATTCTGCTCTCTAATCTCCTCTAATGCTTCTTGTGTAGTATCATAATGTTGGGAAGGAACCATATCTATTGCACCAAGAGCCGTCTTTTCTAGCTTTGGATTATCAATATCCGCTGTCATACCACAAAGATATATCTTCTTAACACTCCCTGCTCCATCAGCAGATCTAAAAATACTACCAACATTAAAAACAGAACGAATATTATCAAGTACAATATGTATCTCCATTATCTAAAAAGATTATCTAAAATATATTCCAAATCATTATCTTCCTTTATCAATTTCTTAGCAAATGATCTCGCTCTTTTAAGAAGATCAACATCATATATATCTGCTACTTTAAATATTGGAATACCAGATTGTCTAGTACCATATACTTCTCCCGGACCCCTTGTTTGTAGATCATACTGTGCAACATCAAAACCAGAGGAATGTTTTGAGAAATACAGAAGTCTCTCCTCTGCAGGAGAACCTCTCTCAACAGAACTAGATGGTATTACAAAACAGTATGACTCTTTATCACTCCTACCTACCCTACCCCTTAATTGATGTAACTGTGCAAGTCCAAATCTCTCAGCATCTTCCACTACCATAATTGTTGCATCTGGGATATCAATTCCAACCTCAATCACAGTTGTTGAAACAAGTACATCTATCTTCTTCTTTCTAAAATCTTCAAGTAGCTTACTCTTCTCTTCTTCTTTTAATTTTCCATGTAGATACTTCACCTTCAAGCCTTTGAAAATTTCCTTCAGACTTTCATATTCATTCAATACTGATTTTCTTGTAGATTTTTCTGTTTCTTCAATGAGGGGATATATGAAGAAGGCTTGGTTTTCTCCTTTGCTCTCTAGAATTTTTTCTTTTACCCACTCAAAACATTCAAGTCTTTTTCTTACTGGTGTGTAATATGTTTTTACTTCTATTCTGCCTTTTGGTTTCTCTTTAATCTCTGATACATCTAAACCTCCAAAAAAGATTTCTGTTAAACTTCGAGGAATTGGTGTTGCTGTCATTGTGAGATAGTGAGGAGAGTATTTTCCCTTCTCCCTAAAGTACTCTCTCTGTTCTACTCCAAATCTGTGTTGTTCATCAATTATCACAAGATTTAAATCTTTAGGTAAGGCCATATCATACAGAATTGCATGTGTACCAATTATTAACTTGTTGTCTGCATCAGAGATATTCTTGTCTGAAGATATACAGAGTTCAATGTCAATATCAAAGTCTTTAAAAAGTTTGTTAAATGTTTCAAAATGTTGTTTTGCAAGTACAGTTGTTGGAGCTAGGAGAATTGAAGAGAAACCATTCTTAATACAGTTTAGTATTGCAATTCCAGCTACAACTGTTTTACCACTACCTACATCGCCGTTTAGAAGACGAGTCATTGGTATTGAGTTGTTACAATCAGAGAGAATCTCTTCAACAGCTTTGTTTTGATCATCTGTGAGTTTGTATGGAAGTGATTTGATGAAATTGTTTAATACTTTGCTATCAAGTGGAATCTTTTTAGCCTTCTCTCTCTGTTTTTGTGCTTTTTCTCTCTCTGTTTTAATCGCAACTCTTAACATTTCATCGAATGAGAGTCTTTGTTTAGCAATATCAACATCTTTCTGGTCTTCTGGAAAATGTATTTTTTCAATAGCTTGAGAAATGAAGGGCAACTTTAGGTTGCTTTTTTCAAAATATTTCTCTAAGGGGTCGTCTAGTATCTTCGGTATGTCATCTTGAAGGTCTGCAATCTTTCTTCTTAACATTGCAGAAGTTAGTCCTCTTGTTTCTGGATATACTCCTACAATCTTTCCTACATGTAGTTGTTTCTCTTTTTCGTATTTGAATTTTTCAAATTTAGGATTGTATATATTTTTAGTTTTTCCATTTCTACTAGTTGAATATTTAGCATCAAAGATATATATATCACCTTTTTGTAATGTTTTCTGAAGATATGATTGGTTAAAATATGTTAATCGAAGAGTATCTGTGTCATCTTTTACTTTTACAGTAGTTATCTTTTTTTTAAAGTATGTTGTTTTTACATCTTCTATCTCTGCAAGAAATGTTCCTTCTCCTCTTTCCTTGAATTCTTTGATTGAGATAATTTCAGATGTGTCTTGGTATCTAAAGGGTATATGAAAAAGAAGGTCTCTTACAGTATGTATACCTAAGTTTTCATAGAGATACAAAGATTTAGGACCAATGCCTTTTAATTCTGATATTGGTGTATCTTTTGTTAGCATTTTAAAGACTTGTGAGAACCAAAATCATTGGTACTAGAATACCTGCAAGCATCACGATTATTAATATTATGTTTAATGCTGTTCTTACTTTCTTTTTTGTGTTTTTCTTTATTTTTGCCATATTCTATTCTATCTCTTTTTTGGGAATTATTTAACCCCTATTTTCAAATTCTTTCTAATTTTGTTCTTAGTAGTTGGTGAATTGGCATATTCCAATGTTGCATCTTTCTGATGTGTCTTGTTTTTATCCACCCTTATCTCTACCTCATCTCCTGTTTCTAATTCTTGCCCTAGCTTAGCAGGTTTACCATTAACCTTTGCAGATTCTGTACTATTTCCAATATCCGTATGTAACTTAAAAGCAAAATCTAAAACAGTATCACCTTGATTTAGTGGAATGATTTTACCTTTGGGTGTAAAAGGAAAGACCTCATCTTCAAAAATGTTACATTTAATTGGAAAACTCTTTGTTACTTTGGTTTCCTCTCTGCTGTGAATAATTTGGTCTTGTACACCTTTAACCCAATCGTACTTGTTAGTAGGTTTAGCAAACCTTGATTTACTAGCTTTGTATGCAATGTGAGAAGCTTTACCAAAGGTGTTTTCGTAATACATCTCTTCAGTGAGAATCTGTATCTCGATATACATATCAGAGATTTCAGGGAATTTGATTGGAAATTGTACAGCTCTGTATCCATTTGGTTTTGGATTGGATATGTAATCATCATATCTCTCTTCATTTATCTCTCCTCTATCCATTAGTTTTTCAATTGCTAAGTAACAACAGTCTTCATCGGGGGCCATAATCCTGAAAGCTATTAGATCATCTAATCTTCTAATATTTGGATCTATCCATTCCTTTTCGAATTTCTTTAATTTTTTGTAGATACTGTATTTGTTTTTAATTCTTCCTTGTATCTCTGGTTTAACTTTAGATTCTTTTGTACATTCTTTAATAATTTTTTCAAATTTCTTTTGTAGTTTAGGGGATATATCTAGTGCATCCATTTTCTTGGTAATACTTTGATATTCAAGAGGTAGGTAATATTTGAAAGCTGTTTCTTCTAATTCAGCTCTTAGTTTTTCTAAATGAAGATATTCTGCTAGCTTGGCGTATATGTTGAGGGCTTTATCTAGCTTCCTTTTTCTATGTTCTTCTGGTACTTCATCAAAAGAAAGAATGTCATGTAGTGTGTCATATATCTTGAGATATACAGGTCTTAAATCTTTTGAGGTATTTAGGATGTATTTAATAACTATCTGTGGGTTTGTATCTTCACTATCTGTTCCTCTCTTAATCTTTGTAATACCATCTAGTATTTTTAATACATCTTTTCCAAATTCTTGATTAATTTCTTTCCTTGTTTTTTCATCCAATACTATTTCGTGGAAGAGTGATGCGATTGCTGTGTTTAAATCTAGTCCTTCTTCTAGAACAGATATGGCAATTTTAAGTGTATGATTAATCATTGGTTCACCGTTGTATCTGTAGGAGTCTTTGTATTTTTCTTCTGAGTAGGTTATTGCTTTTTTAAGGTCTTCAGAGAAGATCTTCGGCGCGAGAGAATATATCTTTTTTTTTAATACACCTGTTGGTGTTATTTTTTCCATTATTAGTGAATTGTTATATTTGTTATATGCTTACCTACTTTGATGGTTTGAGGAGTGTTTGTAATGTTAATCTCCTCATTGTAGGTAGTTTTCTTTTCATCATTTATCTTTACTGCCCCTTGATCTACTAATCTTCTTGCTTCACTTTTGCTTTTTGCAAAACCAATTTCTACAAGAAGATTATTTAGAGGAAGTTTGTTTTCTTTGATTTGTATTGTTGGTATTTCTCCCTCAACATCTTTCTTCTGGAATACGGATTCAAAAACTTTTTGTGCATTTTCTGCTTCTTCTTCACTCTTTATCTCTGCTGTAACTCTGTATGCTAATTCTTTTTTAAGAATCATTGGATTCTCGCCACTTTCTAATCTCTTTTTGTATTCTTCTTGCTCAGGAAGTGTTGCTTTTGTAAGGATTTCAAAACCGATTAGTATTTTTTCATCATCAAAGGACATGATTTTTCCATAGATATTTTCTGCTGTGTCATCTAGTCTAGCCATATTTCCTTCTGATTTACCCATTTTTTCTCCATCTGCAGCTGTTAGGAGTTTTCCTGCTATTACAATTTTCTCTTTGTTTAGATGGTTAAATACCATATCTCTTCCTGCAAGCATATTGAAGAGTTGGTCATTTCCACCTACTTCTACATCGACATCCATCATTACAGAGTCATATGCTTGCATTAATGGATAGAGGAATTCATTTAGGTATATTGGTCTGTCTTCTTTTAGTCTTTCTTGGAACATACTTCTCTTTAACATTTGCTGTACTGTGAATTCTGATGCTAGTTGAATTACTTCTGCAAAGGTTAATTTATCATGCCATTCTCCATTGTATTTAATCTCTACAGGATTTTCCTTGTTATCTATATCAATGATATGTGATGCTTGTTCTACATAGTTTTTTAGGTTATCTGCAATCTGTTCTTTGGTTAATACTTTTCTTGCAGATGCTCTTGCCTCCTTTTTATCCCCAGGGTCCCCTATTCTTGCAGTGAAGTCACCAATGAGGAAGATTACTTTGTGTCCTAGTAGTCTAAAGTCTTCAAGCTTTCTCATTCCAACAGTATGTCCAATGTGTAGTGTTGGTGCTGTTGGATCAAAGCCTTGATATATTGTTAATCTTTTACCAGAGAGGAGCTTTTCTTTTAGTGCTTCTTTTGAAGGGAGTATTTGTTCTACTCCTTTGGTTAGTATTCTTTCTATTATTTCTAAATCTTTTTTGATTTCCATGTTTTGATTATATATGTATTTGGTGGATTTAGCTATATCTTCTTCAGAGATTTGAAAGATAATGACTTTGTTTTTGAGTATTACTACCCTTTTAGAATGATAAAGAGATATAATTGTGTAATGAAAACTTACAAGTTAAAGTTCCTCTCTGGAACATTAGAGTTTGTAGTTAAAGAAATCAAGGAGAAATTCCCAGAGGTTGAGATTGTAAAAGAGGATAAGGAAGAACTACAGTTTGAGTCTACAGAAGAGATAGAGGTCTTTAGAAAACTATTATCTCCTACACATATCTCTGATGGTAAGAAAGTTTTAAATCTTGCAAAGCATGAATGGAGAAAAGGATATATTCCTGCTGGTATTAATCCTTCTCTTGCATATGTTATGTGTATGATAGCTGATTTTTCTCCTGAAAATATTCTCTATGACCCATTCTGTGGTTCTTCTGTAATACCAATTATTGCATTAAAACATTTTAATATTAAAAGAGCCATATGCTCAGATATTAGTGGTAATGCAATATCTCAGTCTAAAATTAATTTTGAAAATGCTAAGATTGAAGAAAATAGGTACAAGCTTTTTCAAAGTGATATTAAGAATGTAACATTGAACAAAAAGAATGTAGATAGGATAGTGAGTAATTTACCATTTGGTATTCGTACAGGAAGCCATGAAGGGAATATTGGCATATATACAGACTTAGAGAGGTTAGCAGATAGATTACTTAGAACAAAAGGTAAACTTGTTTTACTAACACAAGAGAAGATTCTCCTTAGAAAGGTTTTTAACAAAGAGAAGTGGAATGTAAAAAGTATTACAACGGTAAATCAAGGTGGTCTTAAGCCTGATATATTTTTAATAGAGAGGAAAGCTACTTCTTAGCCCTCATTGCTTGATAAACAATATCTAATGTTTCTCTTGCATTCTTTCTAGCAATATTCTCTCCTTTCTCAAGAATTTCATAGATATATGTAGGATCTTGTTTTACAGATTCTCTTCTTTTTTGGAAATTATCAAGAAATTCACAAACAACAGATGTCATGAGTTCTTTAAAATCTCCCATTACCTTCTCTCCTTCCATGTGTCTTTCTAGAATATCTTCAAGTTTGTTTAAATCTTCTTTCTTGGTTGTTACATTCTTAATTAATTCAATATGACTCTCTAATGCAGGAGTCATCTCTTTTTCAAAAGCAGTTGTAGCTTTTTTAATTTTTCTTGTAACTTCTTCTTTTGTATCTGTTAGGAATATAGCTTGGTCTGGATGAGTTTTACTCATTTTTGCACTCCCATCTAAACCTTTGATTCTAAGAGGAGTAACCTCTTGAACCATTGGTTCTGGGAATACTTCTCCATACTCTTTGTTAAATCTCTTTCCTATGGTTCTTGTCATCTCCATATGTGGAAGTTGATCTTCCCCTACTGGAACATATTTTGCTCTTTGGAGAAGAATATCTGCAGCCATTATTACTGGATAGTTGGCAAGAAGAGCATTTGCTTGTGATACACTCTGTCCCTCTTTCATCTTTTCTTTAAGTGTTGGTACTCTTAGTAATTCAGAGACAGTTACATGTCTAAGAAGTAGATTTGTTAATTCTAATACTTCCTCTTTGATACTAGATTGGATGAAGATTTCACACTTCTCAGGGTCTAGTCCTAGTGCTAAGTAATCAGCAACAATCTCAGGTGTGTTTTTTTCTGCAACAGAGAGTTCATGGTCTGTGAGAGCATGTATATCTGCAACAAATACCATTGAGTTTGGATTACTCTTTTGTAAATCTAGTAAAGGTCTTACAGCACCAATATAGTTGGCAATTGTTAAGTCCCCTGTTGGCCTTATACCTGTAAAGAGGTCTACTTTGTACAACGATTTTTTACTTTTCATCTTTTTTAATATACTTTCTATATTTTAATTTATCTGGCATACATTGTTGATCTGACTTCTTACTTGGTAAGTCATGATCATATTCATAGCCTTTACCATACCCAATATCTTTCATTAGTTTTGTAGGAGCATTTCGTATATTCATAGGTACTGGAAGGTTACCATATTTTTCAATATCTGTCTTTACCTCTCCTTCTACTCTGTATGCTGTATTGTCCTTGGGTGCATTGGAAAGATATATAGCTAACTGCATGAGGAATACTTCACACTCAGGCATACCGATCTTCTGACAAGATTCATATACTGCATTTGCTAATATGACAGCTTGTGGATCTGCATTACCAATATCCTCACTTGCAAACCTTAACATTCTTCTTGCAATGTACAATGGGTCTTCTCCTCCTGCTAACATTCTTCCTGTCCAGTAGCATGCTGCATCTGGATTAGATGACCTCATTGATTTGTGTATGGCTGAGATAATGTTGTAGTGTTCTTCTCCTGTTTTGTCATAGTATACTGGCTTTTGTACTGTGGTTGTTAATATGTCTGTAGTTATCTCTTTCTTCTCTCCATCTGTTGCATTTGCTAGTGTAGAACTCATCTCCAATATGTTTAAAGCAGACCTAATATCTCCATTTGAGAGATTAGCCATCTGTTCTAGTACTTTCTTTGATATTTTAATATCAGGATATTCTTCCTTTGATATTCGTTTAAGTAGATTGTATATATCTTCTTCTGTTTGTTGTTTGAATACAAATACTTTTGTTCTAGAAAGAAGTGCAGATATTACTGAAAATGATGGATTCTCTGTTGTTGCACCAATTAGTGTAATGATACCTTTTTCTACATATGGTAGTAGTGTATCTTGTTGTGCTTTGTTCCATCTGTGTATTTCATCTAGAAAGAGGATTGTTTTTTTACCATACTGTTGATTACCAATTGCTATTTTTATAATTTTTCTAAGATGTTCTTTTCCACTATTTACAGCTTGCATTTTGTGAAAGTCATAGTAGAGATTTAAAGAAAGTATGTATGCTAAGGTTGTTTTTCCTGTACCAGGTGGTCCCCAGAATATCATGGATGGTATTTTACCCGTTTCCAAAAACTTCCTTATGGGACCGTTCTTTCCTACTAGGTGTTCTTGTCCTACAAATTCTTCAAGGGTTTTAGGTCTGTATTTTGATGCTAGTGGTTCGTTACTCATACCTGATTATACTACATAGGCCTTGCCTAGGCCTGCCCTTCGTTCATATTTTGTTCATAATTCCAGAAGGCTTTCTAAGTAAAGGTTTTGGATGTATGTTTTTTTCTTTTGAGGTTAGGTTACCTGACTGGTAAACCTGTGGAAAAGAAAAGGGCTGTATGGTGGTACAAAGTTGATGGTTAAATTTTTCTTAACGAGGGGCAGACCTAGGTCAGACCTGTTGAAAATCTAACCATAAACATACAAATACTCATCATTACTTAGTTTTACCTTTTTCTTCTCTTTCATACCCTTAATTTCATACTTATAACTAAAAACCTCTCCTCCATCTTTAATAAATTTCTGTAATTTCTTTTTAAGTATACTCATACTCTTTGTATCTAAATAACAATATATCTTGTTAAAATCTTTTAAAGATACCTCATATATATTCTCAACCTCAAAAACAATATCTTTGTTTGCAGGATATTTTAATATTCTCAAAGTTCTTGCAAGAATAATCATGATAGGAGATAAATCTAAGCCATAACACTTACACTTAGCATTACTGTATGCTTCTAATACAACCTTACCATCCCCACAACCCAAATCTACAAAAGCATCATCCTTCTTAAGATTCATCGCATCTATAATCTCACTAATGACTTTCCTAGGTGTTTTAATAATAGGAACTAAAAGAAGATTGATTAATATAGTTAAAAGAAATGCTCCAATGAGCATAATAAAGGTTAAAACAATACCAACAGTTATTCCGTTTGCCATTTGTATAGAAGAATAATATATAATTAAGTATATGATAAACGGAATTCTACTAATAAACAAGGAGAGAGATATTACATCGTATGATGTGATTAGAAAATTAAAGAGGGTTTTACCTAAGGGACAGAAGATTGGTCATGGTGGAACTCTTGATCCCTTTGCAACAGGACTGCTAATCATTCTACTTGGTAAAGGCACAAAGCTAATGAACAAGATCCATTCTTTGAAAAAGGATTATGTTGTAAAAGCAGAGTTTGGATATTCAACAGATACTCAAGATATTACTGGTGAGAAAGATAGAATATGTAAAGATTTGAAGGAAGTTTCTAAGAGTGAAATTGAAACAAAGATAAAGGAGAAATTTTTAGGTGAAATATTACAAACACCTCCAATATTTTCAGCAAAAAAGATTAAAGGAAAGAAGGCATATGAGCTAGCTAGGAAAGGAGAAGAAGTTAAGATTGAACCAAAGAAAGTTGAGATATATTCTTTTGATTTTGTTGAGTATGATTGGCCCTACTCTACCTTCTCTATCTCATGTTCAACAGGTACATATGTGAGAACATTAATTCATGATTTGGGAGAAGAAATTGGTACATATGGTACAGCTATTGAGCTTGAGAGGAAAAAGATAGGTGATTTTAAATTGGAAGATGCTTTTAACTCTACAGACATTGTTGAAGAGAATATTGATAAGGTTGTAGGTAATGTAATTAATTTAGAAAATTTGAAACTATGAAAAAAGGGAAACTTTTTGTTGTAGCTACTCCAATTGGTAATCTAGAAGATATTACATTTAGAGCAGTGGATATATTAAAGAGAGTTCCTTTTGTATTAGCAGAGGATACTAGGGAAAGTAAGAAACTTTTTGACAGGTATGGGGTTGAGACAACATTGATATCGTACAGAGATCAAAATCATGACAGGATGATTGGAAAGATTTATGAGAAGTTAAACATGGGATTAGATTTAGCATTGATTTCTGATGCTGGTACACCTTTAATCTCTGATCCTGGATACAAATTAGTAAGGGAATTAAGAGAGGAAGGTTATGATGTTATTTCAATACCAGGCGCTTCAGCTGTGACAGCTGCTCTCTCTGTTAGTGGGTTACCAACAGACAGATTTTTGTTTTTAGGTTTCTTGCCTAAAAGTGATACTAAAAGAAGGAAGTTAATTGAACAGTACAAGGGTTTGGAAAGTACTCTTGTGATTTATGAATCGCCACATAGGTTGAGTAAGTTACTAGAATTAGTTCTAGAAATGTATGGCGACATTAAGGTATTTCTTGCAAAAGATATCTCAAAGATGAGAGAGGAAAGTTTTAGTGGTACTGTTAGTGAGGTTTTGAAAATGTTAAAAGAAAGAGATTTTGAAAATAACCCACATGGTGAATTTGTTTGTGTCTTTAGTGAGAAAAATTAAAGAAAAACTCTTTGATAGTTTTCATCAGTTAACTCTTGTAGTTTCTCAAAACTAATATTCTTTACTTCAGCTGCTACTTCCATAATTTCTTTAATATCACTAGGTTGTGCAAATTTGTTTCTAATTTTTTTGTTCTTCCTTACAGATTGTGGTGGTAAGAAAGGTCCATCTGTTTCAAAAAGGATTCGATCTAAAGGAGTTTTCTTTAATATCTCTCTTACACTTTCTCCACTTTTGTATGTAATTATTGCATTGAACCCGATATGAAAACCTAAAGCTAATATGTCTTCTAAATATTTAATATCTCCAGTATAGCTGTGGAAGGAGCCTGTAACGAGTCCTCTCCCCTCTTGAGCTAATATCCTGAGAATATCTTTTGTAGATTCACTCTCTCCCATAGGGTCTCTTGAATGGATACTCATGGGTAATTTGTTTTCAAGAGCTAGTTCTATCTCTTCCTTAAGCATTAGTTTCTGTACTTCTTTTAGTTGCTCTTTAATATCCTCAGAGTAAGTTTGATTAAGTGAAAATTGATAGTAGTCTAGTCCACACTCCCCTATTGCAGAGATATCTTTTTTTCTTTTTTCAAATATCTCTTTGAATTTCTCTATCTCTTTCTGTGATTTTTCATAAATCTGTTCTGTAATGTTGTTTAGAATGAATGTTTCTTCAAAGTATGTTGGATGAAGACCTATGGCTACTTGAATGATGTTTTTTCCCCCCATGTTATATTTTTTAGCCAATTGGAGGTTGTCATCAAAGTCTACAATATCTGTTCCTTGTGTTAGGATGTGTTTACCACCTTCTTGGATAAATCTATGAATTACTTCATCAGAATTAGATTTTAGTGGTTCCATTGCTAAATGGATATGTGAGTCATGCATGAGGAGATTGTATCATATTTATTTATTTGTGATACAATATGTGCATGGAAAACAAAGAGCGAATTAATTGGCTTTTAGTTATTACAGTTTTTCTTTTCCTTCTCTCTGTAGGTGTTATTATTTACAAAGTAAGAGAAGCTGGGCTGGGAGAGAAAGTAGTTTGTAATATTGAAGGTAAAGAGTATCTTGAAGATGAAAGCTTTGTTGATGCTAATGGTAATAGTTGTGTGTGTTCTGCGAGTGGTTTTCCTGTTTGTGAGAATGAAGGTGGTAGTGTTGAAGTCGTGGAGGAAAGCCTTCCATCAACTGATAATTTGAAGTTTACGGAAAAATATCTTAATTCTTTAAACAAAGAGAAACCAGATTACAAAAAGATTAATGTGGTTGATATTACACAGAGTGGAGAGAGTTTGAAGATAACGATAGAGAGAGAGGAATACTGTTCTGAAGATAATGCAAGTCCTAATTCTGCAGGCTTCTATGAACTGAAGGATGATAGGGTAGTTATTACAACTGTTACTGGTAGAGATAAGGAGGTACATACCCAAACCTGTTTGTTATCTAGTAGTTTTGAAGTAAACCCTTTTACAGTGAGTGTAAATGATGCTTTCTTGGTTATTTACAGAAATGAGAGAGGTGAGGAGATTGAGTTAGATGCATGTGCTTACAAAGGAGTTTTGTATAGTGAGAACGATGTCTTCTCATCTGAAGATGGTAAGAAGATTTGTAGCTGTGATCAAAGGAAAGTCGAGTGTAAATAACTAGATTAGAGCTACATATAATCCAACAATACATGTAATGAGTGTTACTAACCAGAATCTCATTACTACTTTGTATTGTGGCCATCCATTTGCTTGGAAATGATGATGTATTGGAGCTATCTTAAATACTCTTTTTTTGAAAAACTTCATACTTACCATTTGTATAAGGCTGGATAACATGATAATCCAAGTAATCGAAGACATGAAGAAGTAAGGGAGTATATTGTCTGTTACTAGAGCGATAAAGAACATTGCAAATCCAAGAGGCATTGCACCGGGTCCTCCGTTCCAAAATCTTGCTGGTGGAATGTTAAAGTAGAGGTCTATAATCTGTACACCTAAAATGATAGCTAATACAGGTAGGAATTCATATTTTTGTTGAATGGAGAGTAATATTGATAATGCTATTGTAATAATCATAAAGATGCCTATCATTAATCCATCTGCTCCATCTGTAAGTTCTGCCGAATATATTGCAAATTGCCCTACTACTGCGGAGATGATAGCTACAATAGGTGTGAAGTTAATAACTAAGGAACCAATTGGATTTATACTCTTAACTATTCCAGTCTTTTGTAGAAGTAACATAACCCCCATATTTAGAAAGATTGAGAAGATAAGTTTGCCTAATCTCCATTCAAAAGTCTCTTGTAAGGCTCTCATTTTTTCATTATGTTTGAAACCATTTGTAAATATTACGACATCAATCAATCCCCATACCCCAAAAAGAACGAATCCTATTAAAAATACTTTTATTAGTGGAGTCATCTCAACGAAGATAAGTGTTATCAAAGGAACGATCACCATTATTAGTAAACCACCCATATTAGGTGTACCATTAGTGATTGTAGTTTTCATTATCTTCATGAAGAGTGTGTTGTCTCCATCTCCACCTCCAATTTTTGATTTTTTAATACCACTTACCTGATTAAATTTGTATAGAAAAGAAATCATTATTGGAGCAAATATGGCTGATGCTACAACAGAAATAAAAAGTAGTTCTAAGCTTCGTTTTAATACTTCAGACATTTTAAGAATAGATTAGATTATTTTCTTTTTCATTATCTCAATTTTTCTTCTTGATTTCCATATCGTCTACAATTGCAAGAAAAATTTTCTCCCACAAAGGGGCAGTTGTTAGAGATGAGAATCCTGCTGTTTGAGGTTCTTCTAGTCTTACAAGCATCAACATTTTAGGTTTATCTAGTGGAGCAAAACCTATTACAGTATCATTTGTGTAGTCACTTCTGTATCCTTCCTCCCCTACTTTTGCAATCTGTGCTGTACCTGTCTTGGCTGCTACTGGATATTTAGGAACTTCTTTTACTGCTCCTGAAAGAGATCCTCTCTCCACTGCTGTTTTTAATGCTTCTTTGATGATATCTGCAGTTTCTTTAGAGATAGGTTGACTGATAGCTTGTGGTTCAATCTTTATTGTCTCTTTTTCATCAACAATTTCTTCTATGATATATGGTCTCATTCTAACCCCATCGTTTGCAAATGGGTTGAATGCAGAAATCGCTTGTAGTGCAGTTGCTGAGATCCCTTGTCCATATGCAGATGTGATAATGTCTAGTTTTGTCCAGTATTCAAAAGGTTTTAAATAGCTTGTAGCTTCATCTTGTAATCCAATCCCAATGAATTCTCCTAAACCAAACTCTTTTAATTTCGAGTAGTAATGTTTCGCATCTACTGTTAGAGCTGTTTTGGCTGTACAGGGATTGTTTGATGTTTTAAAAATTTCTGGAATATCTAGAGAACCAGCTGCTCTCCTATTCCATGTATAAATTCGAGAACCTTTTAAGTCTTCATAACCAGTAACTTTGTAAAGATCTAGGTATCCTGTTTTATCTACACAGATATAGTTCTTGTCAATTAACTTTTCTTCTAGTGCAATAGCAATGGTGAGAGGCTTTTGGATAGAACCATATTCATATACATCTGATATCGCTTTGTTTTTTAAAACAGAGGGTTCTGGTGCTCTCCAATATTCTGCAGGATTGTATGTAGGATAGTTAGCCATTACTAATATGGCACCAGTACTAGGATCCATAATTATTACCGAGCCACTCTTGGATCTAGTATTTTTCACTCCTTCTTCTAGAATTTTCTCAACTTTACTTTGTAAGTTGGGAACAATTGTTAACTTAAAGTCTTTTCCTTCTCTTGGTAAGACTGGCTGGTATTCTGATGTTAGGATGATGTTACCGTAAGAGTCTTTTTCTTCGTAAGAATATCCAGATCTTCCACTTATGTCTCCAAAGTAGTAACCCTGTAATCCATACTGTCCTACTGTTTTTCCTTCGGAATCTTTACCAAAGAAACCTAAAACATGTGCAGCTAGAGTGTTGTTTGGATAAGTTCTCTTCTCTTCTCTTTCAAAATGCAGACCGAATCCTTTTGTGTTTTCTCCAAATATCTCGGTAGATGTTAAGGCGTTCTTTTTTTCTGTTGTAATATGCTTTTTGATGGGTGCATATACAAAATCATCAGTTAGTTTATCCTCTATCTCCTCTTTGTTCATTGAAAGGATACCTGAAACTTCTGTTACAAATTTCTCCTTGTTGTCAAAAAACAACTTCCTTTCTTTTTCATCTTTACTTAGAGTTGCATAAACATTCCATACTGGTTCATCTACAGCTAAAATAGTTCCATCTGAGGCTATGACTTTTCCTCTTGGGGCAATGGAAATTTGTGTAGACATGTATTGTTCTTGTGAGAGGTCTTTAAACTTATCAGCATGGATGAGTTGCCAGCGAAATGTTTGTAAGATTACTATGGCACCAAAGATAGTGATTGCATAAAGAAGTATCTGAATATTACTTTTGTCCTTCTTTTTGTTCTCTGAGTTTTTTCTCTTGTTTGATTTTTTGTCTAACCTGATTTTGTGTAGATGTGCTAGACTTGCCATATCCTATTTATTTGCAACAATACTTGCTTCTTCTAAATAGACAACAGTTTTGTGTTTTGATGGTGAGATAGAAAGACTTTTTTCTGATAATTTTTGTATTGCGGTAATGGAGTCTGTTTTTGCCATTTTCTCCTCCATCTGTCTATTTTCTTCTACTAGGTAGTTTTTCTCACTATTAAGGCTTTGAAGTTCACTACCAAGAGGAGCAAGTATTGAGTTAATGACTAATTGACAAACAACAAAGGCAATGATTGCTAGGGTTAGTATTGTTACTGGTATATTTTGTAGTGATTTTTGTAAAAATTTCATTTTCTAGTTTTTAATTAATGTTCTTAACTTAGCAGAAGTGGAGCGAGGATTTATTTTTTTCTCTTCATCGGTTGGGGCAATGTATTTTTGAAAAAGCAATCTCCCCTCTCCACTTCCCGATTTTTCTTTATTAAATTGTTTTAGTATTCGGTCTTCTAATGAATGGAATGTTATTACTGATAGTCTTCCATTCTTTTCTAAGACCTCAAAAGATTTATCTAATGCTGTCTGCAAACTATTCAACTCATCGTTTACCACGATTCGCAGGGCCTGAAAGACCCTGCGAGAAGGGTTCTTATTAGTTGAGCTATCTGCAGCCGGTACTGCTTTATAGATAAGTCTTGTAAGGTCTCCAACTGTATTTATATTAGAGATGTTTTCTTTAATCATTTTGGCTATTCTCTTTGCATATCTCTCTTCTCCATACTTTAGAAAGATAGTTGCTAGTTCTTTTTCTGAGAAGACATTTAGAATATCTTTTGCACTTACACCTAGAGAAGTATCCATCCTCATATCTAAAGGTTCTTGAGATTCTAGGTAACTAAAACCTCTGTCATGAGAGGACTCTAACTGTCGTGAAGAGAGTCCTATATCTAGTAGTATTCCATTTGGTTTTCTTCCATCTGCAAACTCTTTAACAACTAGATCTATCTTTGAGAAGTTGGATTTTACAATTATCCAGTTTTTGGAGAGGTAATCTTTGTAGTATTCTTTAACAAAATCAATTGCATATTGATCTTGGTCAATGCTGATAAGTAAGCCTTTCTGTGAGAGTCTCTTTAAAATCTCAAAACTATGTCCTCCATCACCAAGAGTACCATCTATGTAGAAACCATCTTCTTTAATATCTAGTGAATTAATTGATTCTTGTAGTAGTACTGGTGTATGTATCTTATCCATTGTTGTTTTTTGACATTTTACTAATCTCTTGTGCTATTTCATCACCATGTTTTTGTAAGTACTCTACTCTCTCCTGCCACTTCTCTGTATCCCAGATTTCAATCCAGTTAATTAAACCAATAAAGGTGATATTCTCTCCTAGTTGTGCATGTTCAAAGAGAGTTTCTGGTATTACAAATCTTCCTTGTGAGTCCATTTGTACTTCTTTTGCACTTCCTACTAAGAATCTACTAGTATCTCTAATATTTTTATCTGTAAAAGAGCCATCCATTACATCCTTTGCTACTCTTTCCCACATACTTCTATTTACTAGTATGAGGGCATCTTCATATCCTCTTGTGAGGATTAGGTCTTCACCTATCTCCTCTCTAAACTTTGCAGGAAGTGAGACTCTTTTCTTTTCTCCTACTTTACTTTTGTATTCTCCAATTATCATATTTTTATTCTATCATCTTTCACCACTTTCTTCCACTTCCTGCCACCAGTGTACTTGTAACTATTAAAACAGTCAAGAGAAAAACATTATAAGCTTAGATATAATTCTCTAGGCCATAACATCTAGTAGGTTATTGTGTTGCTTGAAAAAACTAACTAGAATACATATATTGTATTTAGATAAAATTAGTCTTATCAATATGAAGATTTTTTTAAGTGAGTTATTAGAAAGATTCCCTGAATTTGAGATTCGAAATAATGATGAAAAAGCCTACTTTACAGGTTTTTCCCATGATTCAAGAGAAATTAATGAAGGAGATTTATATATACCAATAGTTGGTGAGAGGTTTGATGGACATGCTTTCATAGCAGAAGCTCTTCGAGCTGGAGGCTCAGTATCTTTATGTGAGAAGTCTAAAGTTAAGTATATAGAGGATGTAACAAAGCCAGTTATTTTAGTTGATAGTATAGAGGAAGGGTTAAAGAAAGTTCTAAACTACTCTATTGGTTACATTAAAAATCCAGTTGTAGCAATTACTGGTAGTACTGGTAAAACAACAACAAAAGAAATGTTGGTTTTTATTCTAAAAAATCACATGAGTGTACTATCTGCAGATAGGTACAATACAGTATGGGGTAATGCTGTATTATTAGGTCAATATGATGGCGAAGATGTAATTGTTTTAGAGTGTGGTATGGATAGAAAGGGAGAGATTGCTTGGCATGTGATGTCAGTAGACCCAGATTATGGTGTATTACTAAATGTTGGAGATGTACATGCAGAGAAAGTTGGTTCTATAGATGATATTTTTCAAGAGAAAAAAGATCTTGCCGACTATATGGAGAGGACTGGTAAGCCCTTAGTGTTAAATATTGATGATTCTAGGCTTAAGCATATTGCAGAAAATTACAATAAGGACTCTAAATTAATAACATTTGGTAAGGATTCTTCAGCAGAATACCAAATAGAAGATATCCGTGTAGATCATGATGGTACTCATTTTAAGTTTAGATACTATCACGATAATGTGGTTGATGTTTCTTTGAAAGTTTACGGAGAGGGTTATGTATACAATGCAATGGCAGCGATAATAGTAGCTAATGATTTAGGAGTAAGTATAGATAATTGTGTAAAGGACATTGCTAATTATGTTTCAAAGAATGCTAGATTTGAGAAGTTAGAGTATGGTGATATTACTATTATCAACGATGCATATAATGCTAATCCTACATCGATGGAGATGGCTTTAGATACATTTAGTGATTTGTATAAAGATGGATATTATACAATTGCAATATTAGGAGATATGAAAGAATTAGGTGATGTGTCAAATGAGAGACATGAAGAGATTGCAAAGTTAGTAGAGAGCAAGAATTTTAATGAGTTATATTATATTGGGGAAAATATAGATAAGTTTAAAGATGCAAAAGAGCTAGAGTCAGCAGATGAAGCTGCTGCTATGCTCAATACAAAACTTGCAGGTTTGGGTGGTAAGAAAGTTGCTATTTTACTTAAAGGTAGTAACTCCTTAGGTTTGTATCAAGTACCAGATTTTCTTAAAAAGCTAGGAGTGTTTTAATCAACCCAAGAGATATCAGCACCTAGTTTTTGTAAGTTTTCTACAAAGTTTGGATGAGCTCTTTTAATTGAGTCTGCATTTCGAATAATACTCTCTCCTTTTATGGTAAGCGCTACCATCAACAATGCAACTGTTGCGCGAATGATATTAGGACTATCAACTGTAGCGGGTTGAAGAGGTTTGTTACCAAATACAATTATTCTATGTGGGTCACACATTACAATATGTGCTCCAAACTTTATCATCTCTGTTATCCAGAAGAGTCCACCTTCATAGAGTTTGTTCCAAAACATAATATTGCCATCAGATTTAACTGCTAATGCTATCATTAATGGTAGGAGATCCGTTGGGAAGTATGGCCATGGAGCAGCTTCAACCTTTTGAAGCATGTTTTTTGTGTAAGGCTCTAAGATTCTTAATTCATCTCCTCCTTCGATGTAAGCATCGTTACCTGAATACTTAACATTAACTCCAAATTTTTTAAATGTTTTAGCTATTAATGGGAAGTGTTCTGGAACTGCATTTTTAACTTTAATATTTCCTCCTGTCATAGCTCCAAGTGCAAGTAGTGTTGTTATCTCATGGTGATCTGAAGAGATTGTAAAATCAGTACCATGTAATTTATCTACACCTGTAACTTCTAATGTCGATGTCCCTATTCCCTTAATCTTTGCTCCCATGCTAACTAGGAAATTACATAAATCCTGTACATGTGGTTCTGATGCAGCATTTGTCATTATGGATGTACCATCTGCCTTACTAGCTGCCATAGCGAAGTTTTCTGTAGTTGTTACACTCATGTAGTCTTGCCAAAGAGTTGTTGCTTTTAGTCCATTTGAGGTGTTAATACTTAACTTTTCTCCATCTATTATCTCTGCACCTAATCCTTGTAGAATCTCTAGGTGTGGATCTAGTTCTCTAATACCAAGAGTACATCCACCAATCTCTTTTCTCACCTCAATATGTTCCATTCTGGTAGCAAGAGGACCAAGAAGAAGGATGGATCCCCTCATTCCCATTGGAAAACCTTCATCTCCAAACTCTTTTTTAAATTCACTATTATTAATTTTAAGAACACACTCTTCTTTGTTCCAATCAATTTTTGAGCCAAGTTGAGAAAGAAGCTCGATTAGTTTCTCTACATCAGTTAAATCTGGGAAGTTACGAATAGTAACATCCTCATCTGTTAAAAGAGAAGCGCACAGTATGGGAAGTGCAGAGTTTTTATTCCCTGCGGGAGTAATTTCTCCTCTTAAGATGTTTCCTCCTCTTACTAAAAGGTTTGACATATTTTTATTTAAAACTAATATTATCTACAATCTTCTTTTGTGCATTAAGCACAAAGATATTTTGTACCTTTTTTGAATTAATATCTAACTCTTTTCTGGTAAATAGATTGATAGTCATTTGTAATTTTTCAGGAGTTAATTCAGCTTCTGGTATGATTGTTGCTAAACCAGTACTCTTTAATACTTCAGCATTCTTTTGTTGTTCATTGTTTGTAACCCATGGTATTGGGATTAGTATAGAAGGAATTTGTAAAATTCCCATCTCATATACAGTATTTGCACCTGCCCTACCTAGAAAGAAATCAATATTATTTAGAACAAAACCAATAGCTTCATTGTCAACATACTTTGTTACAACAAATCTATCCTTAAAACTCTCTTCCAATTTCTCTTTTTCTAAACACATGATGTTGTAATCATTTGTAGCCTGGCTATCACCTGTTTGTAAAATTATTTGAAAGTCGTGTAGTAAAGGTACTAGAGACTCTTTTATAGCTTGATTAATTACATGTGACCCTAAACTTCCTCCAGAGACATAGATAATTGGATATTCTTCTTGTACTTCTAACATCTTCCTAACTTGTTCTACCAATGGTCCACTACCTCCTTTTTGGAAAACTTCGTTCCTAACAGGATTACCTGTGTAAATAGTTCTTTCTTTTGGAAAATACTCTTGTGATAATGGGTATGCTAGGAATATTTTTTTTGCAAACTTCCCTACAATTCTGTTTGTTAGACCAACACTTGCTGTCTGTTCATGGAGATATATATCAGCCTTTAATAGTTTTGCTACTAAACAGACTGGTACAGATACAAAACCACCTGTAGATATTACGATATCAGGTTTGAAATTTTTGAAGATTTTAAATGTATCAATGAAGCCTAGTATTGTCCTGAACAAAAGATAGATTGTTCTCATGTTGAAATATCTTTGGAGTTTCCCACCTCTAATATATTTTTTTTCAAACTTCTCATTTGCGAAAACTCTCATTTCAAGAGAATTACCTGGTTTCTCTTTTTCTGTTCCTAAGTCACTTCCGATGTAAAGGAAATTGTTTGGATTTAGTGTATATCTTTCGTCTAGTTCTTTAATAATTGCTTTAGCAGAAGATATATGTCCTCCTGAACCACCTCCTGTTACAACAACTCTTTTTGTTAGAACTTTCTTTGGTTCTTTATGCATGTTTCTTAGAATACTTACTAATATTTATTAACATTCCTAACCCTATCATTGTTGCAATTGTACTAGAACCGCCGTAAGATAACAAAGGTATAGGTATTCCTGTGATTGGTATTAGACCTACGTTTGCTGACATATTTAAAAATGTTTGGAATGTTAACCAAACTGTAATACCGATTGCTAATATTTTTCCTGCTTTATCAGGAGCGTTCTTAGCAACCTTAAATCCTCTCCAGAGGAAAAATATCCATACACCAACTAATATTAATCCACCTAAAAAACCTAACTCTTCTAGTATTACTGCAAATATAGAATCAGTAAAAGCTGTGTTTTCTACTAGATAGCCAAATCTTTGTCTTGACTGACCGAATCCTTTACCAAAAAAACCAGCAGAACCAATTCCTATCAATATTTGATGAAGTTGATATCCTGTTTCTCTAACATCAGCTATTTCTCCTGTTCTAAGGAGATGTAAATATGTTGCTAGTCTTTTTCTTCTGTAGGTCTTTATCATCATGGCACCAAAACCTAAAACTATTGTTGCTATAAGAGTAATTATGGAATATTTTCTATGATCTTCTCCATCTTTTGCAGCGAAGAACATAGCTAATGCAATGAAAGTAAGGATCGCTGCTGTACCGTAGTCAGGTTCCAGAGCTATTAGAATTACAACAATTCCTATTATGACCAGGAAACTAAGTAATGTTCTAAAGAAAGCTTGTTTTGAAACATTTTTTGAATCACTTTTAAAATAAGGGTTGCCTGATATCCAACTTGCTAGGTAAAGGATAAATGCTGGTTTGGCAAATTCCGCTGGTTGCATGCGTGGTAAGAATCCAAATTCAAACCATCTTTTTGAACCATTGATATCTTTCCCAAAGATTAGTACTAAAACAAGGAGAATAGTAGCTAAGCCAAAGAAGAGAGGTGAAAGTTTCATTAGTTTTCTGTAATCCCAAAAGTAGAGGATTATTGCCAGAAAAGAACCTACACCGATCCATATTAGTTGCTGTTTTAAATAATATAGTGAATCTCCTTGAGTAGCATTTGCTGTGTATACACTCGCATCAAAAATCATAATCGCACCAAAAATCATCATCAGGATAGTGAAGTAGATGATATACATATCAGGTGCAAATTTCTTTTTTCCTTTTTTTCTTGGTAGGCTGGACATATTCTTTCTACTAATATACTATATATGTAGGAATTTATGAAGAATGTAAAGAAAGAGAATTTATTAATAGTTGTAGGAGGTCCTGGTAGTAGTGGTGCTAGCACAATAGCTAAAATGCTTTCCGAACATTTTGATTTAGAGAGGGTTTACGCAGGAGGTGTTTTTAGGGAAAAGGTTGAAGCTTTGGGGTATAAGAGTTTGGAAGAATTTTACTTAAAAGCTACCCCAGAGATGTTTTTTGATATTGATAGAGAAGTTGATAAATATATGATAGAAAGAGCTAAGCAAAGGGGAGTTCTTTTTGATTCTAAAGCTTTTGCAGCAATAGCTACTAAGGAAGGTATAGAGTGTACAGTGAAGATATGGTTAGAGTCATCTCTTCCTGTTAGAGCAAAAAGATTAGTTGGTAAACATGGAGAATTGCCTTTCTTAAAGAAGCTATTTTTGTATGTTTCAACTCTGTTTAATCTTGCAAATAGGAGAAGAGCTGATGGAAAGAGATATTGGGAGTTATATAAAGTTGAGTATTCAAAACCAGGGAAATATAATGATATTGTTTTAGATACATCTCATATTGATGAGAATGAAACTTTTAAATTGATTTTAGATATGATAGAGGATGGGGGATATATTAAATAATCAGAATATTCAAGATGGTCAGGGGGTTGTTCCAGCAGATATGCCTATGGAGTTTAATAAACAGAATCCTAATGAACAAAGAGAGGATTTAGATGTTGTTTGGTCTAGGTTAAGATGTATGGTTTGTGGTTATGTACATGAAGGTATGGTTCGAATGAAAGAGTGTCCTAGATGTGGGAATAATAATCCTGATAAGTTTGATGATGCGGATTAGTCCTATTTAAATTTTAAATAAATATATGTATGGAGAATGAAAAGATTGATGCACCTGAAGTAGCTTCTGCTGTTGGTGAGGAAAATGTTGATACTGCATCTAGTGTACCAACATTAACAGCTAAGCCAAAACCTAATAGTTTACTAGTAGTTCTTTTAGTAGTTTTATGTTTATTGCTTATTGTTGGTGGTACGTATGCTTTTGTTAGGCATACTATAAAGAAAGAGAGTGATAGAACAGAGGATGGAGGTGCAGTTGTGGTTAAAGAACATGGAAAACAGGATGAGGAAGTAGAGGAAGTTGTAACTAGTAATAGTAAGAAGCCAAAGACTTTAGATAAGTTGTTCTATGTTAAGGACAGCAATATATTTTCTTATGATATTACTACTAAAGAGATTAAAAAGTTGACATCTTACCCAGAGAACTCTGCTAATATTGGTATTTCTAATGTGATAGATGAAAAACAGATTGGTTTTACCAGATGTCTTACAGTAGAAGGTGACTATGGTTGTGCCCTATTTACATTAAATACAGATACATTGAAGGTCGAGGAGAGGAAGAAACTTGGTAAGAGTGAGCACTCCCAAGGTGCAACTTTTGCAACTGAAACAAAGTTTGCATATGCATTTTTTAAAGGTAATAAGTGGAGTTTAGTTTATGAAAATAATGGCGTTGTAAAAATTTTAGAGGATATTACTATGACTGAAGAGTTTGGAAGAGGTGGTTTTGTTGAAGATAGTAGTAAGGTTGCATTCTCTCCTGACCAGAAGTATCTTTTACAGATTTCGACAGCGTCTCCTAGAGCTATTATGGATCCTACTGTTCATGTATATGATTTGAGTAATGATAAGAAAGATGTTATTGATAATGCAACACAGCCTCAGTGGATGGATTCAAATTTAATTGTTTACAGAAGCTATGATGAAGAGACCCAAAAGGGAGATGGATTGTATATCTATAATGTCAAAACAAAGAAATCTGAGAAGATTAATGGTGTAGTTGATGCTTCTTATCTACCTAATGTTTTGTATGGCACTAAGAAAATAGTTTACAATGTTTATCCTGAGAAGGAGATATGGCTTTATAATGGTGAGAATGGCAAAAATGAAAAGCTTACAGATTTAGGATTAGATCCTCTTTGGGTTAATGAAAGCACTGTTGTTTTTACAAGTATAGAGAATTGTACTAATGATTGTGAAGGGATGATGGATTATAATGTTTTAGGTGTTGCTATATTTGATTTGAAGACTAATACAGCTATATTTATACCAGAAATTAAGGATGCAGGATCAATTGTTACCGAGTATTTGTAATGTTGTAATTTAGGGAGATTAATAGTGAAATGCAGGAAGAGAGAATCGAACTCTCACTCTATTGCTAGAACGGGATTTTAAGTCCCGCGCGTCTGCCTATTCCGCCATTCCTGCTTAGTAGTAAGTATTTTATCAAAAACAGAAGGTTTTGAAAATAAGGTGACGACGGGAATCGAACCCGTGATAATGGTTTTGCAGACCACGGCCTTAACCAACTTGGCTACGTCACCTTAAGAATCAAGTACATCTTTGACAGTAATAATTTCTAAAATACTGTCAGATTTCTTGTTTTTAATAGAGCTACCGCTAATAATAGCAATTTTATCCAATAATTCCAACTCCCCAGAGGCATATATTTTTTCTACACCCAATCTGATGTTGTTATCTCTATCATCGGATAACTCTTTAATATAATGTGTTTTTACACCACTAAATAGTATGTTTTCTCTAATACTTTCAAACGAAGAACTAGCTACATATATTGGGATATTTGGTCTATGTCTACTAACACTACCTACTACGCCTTTAGAATCAGAAACAATTAAGATTGCATTGTATCCTACTTCTGTAGAGAATTTACATGCAGTTAATGCGAGTTTATCTACTTCTTTTCCAGCTTCTGTCTCCCCTTCTATCGGTGAGAGCTTCATAACTTGCTCTGTTCTTAATGCTATTTTATTCATATATTCAACAGCTTCTACTGGATATTTTCCAGTTGATGTCTCAGCAGAGAGCATAAGGCAATCAGTACCATCCATTACTGCATTTGCCACATCAGAAACTTCTGCTCTAGTTGGTCTCTTGTTGTCTCTCATAGACTCTAACATCTGTGTAGCTACAATGATTGGTTTACCAATCGCTCTAGCTTTGTAAATCATCTCTTTTTGTAAAATTGGTACCTCCTCTAGTGGTAATTCTACTCCCATATCTCCTCTTGCTACCATAATGGCATCAGCTTCCTCTAGTATCTCATCAAAATTTGCTACTCCTTCCCTATTCTCAATCTTTGCAATAATTTTAATTTTACTACCTTCCAAAAGTTTTCTAACTTCAAGCATATCTTTCTTGTTTCTTACAAAAGATGCACATACGTAGTCAAACTTTAATTCTTTTGCATATTTAATATCTTGAATATCTTTTTCTGTAAGAAGAGGGAACTTAAGATTAACATCTGGAATGTTTACAGTCTTGTTTGGTTTTAGTATACCTGCCTGAGTTACATCACAGATTACATTTTTCTCTTTAATTTCTCTGACCTTTAGTTGAATGTTTCCATCATCTAGGAATATTTCTGTTCCAACAACAACATCTTCATGCAAAGAAGGATATGTTATCTTTACAACATTAGGATTTGGATTCTCGACAGAAGATAAAATCAGGGTATCTTTTACATCTATTTCCTCTTTCAAGTCTTTTACCCTAATTTTTGTTCCTTGTGTGTCTAAAATTAGGGCAATTCTCGGAGAGATGTTTCTGATTTGGTTGGATACTCTTGTTAATTCTGCAAAATCAGCGAAAGAGGCATTAATTCTAGCTACTCTCATTCCTGCATCAAACATTTTTTTAATGATTTCATCGCTCCAAGTAGAAGGACCTATTGTTGCGACAATTTTTGTTCTTGCGATATTTTTCATTTGGGCAGCTTTAATATATTATCTCTTCAGTATACAATATCTATGCAATATCACAAGTGTTTTTCTTTGGTTTTAATAATTGACATGATAGATTAGCCAATGTATAATCCACCCTAGTTATGAAAAAAGATATACATCCACAATATAACAGTAATTTGGTAGTCACTTGCTCTTGTGGCAATTCTTTTACTACTGGTTCTACACTTCAGGATGATAGTGTGACGATTGATATCTGTTCTAAATGTCATCCTTTCTATACTGGTGAACAGAAGATTGTTGATACAGATAATGTTGTAAGGAAGTTTGAGGAGAGATTGGAGAAATCTAAGAAGATGTCATTCTCTAGTAAGAAAGAGAAAATGGCTAAGAGAAGAGCTAAGATGGAAAATCTTTCTTCTAAACCAGCAACAACACTCTCTTTGAGAGATATGTTAGAGAACGCAAAAATCTCTAAGTAACAGTTCCCCAAGATAGTTTTAATTGGTATTATGTACTATGGATGTTAAAGCATTAAAGAAAAAATATAGTGATGGTAGTGCACAGGAGAAGGTAAAGGAACTGGAAAAAGAAATGCAAGAAGGAGTTGCAAATGGAGGAAAGGATTTGTCTTTTTTGAGTTCTGAGCTTGCCTATTATTCAGACCTTGCATATAAAGTATCTCAAATACAGAAAGCTATTGAGGATTTAGAAAGTACCAGAGACCTTGTTGATAATGAACAGGATTTAGAGTTAAAGGAGATGGCTCTTGAAGAGATTGTAAATTTGGAAGAAAGGATTGGTGTGTTAGATAAAGAGATACATGACCTTCAGGTTTCTAGGATGTTTGTTGATGAAGATGATAATAGGTCTGTAATTCTTGAGATAAGGGCTGGTGCTGGTGGTGATGAGGCTGCTCTTTTTGCTGCTGATCTTTTTAGAATGTATAAGAACTATGCTACTACAAAGGGTTGGAATATTGGAATTATTGACAGTAATGTTACTGAGGGTGGTGGCTACAAGGAAGTTATTGCACAGATAGAAGGAGGGAGTGTTTTTAAGGATTTAAAGTATGAAAGTGGTGTTCATAGAGTTCAGAGAGTCCCCTCTACTGAGTCTTCTGGTAGAATTCACACTTCTACAGCTTCTGTCGCTATATTACCAGAGGCAAAAGATATTGACGTTGAGATAAATCCTGAAGATTTAAGGATTGATGTCATGAGAGCATCTGGTGCAGGTGGTCAGTGTGTAAACAGGACAGATTCTGCTGTTAGAATAACTCATATACCTTCTGGTATTGTTGTTAGTTGTCAAGAGACAAAGCATCAACAACAGAACAAAGAAAAAGCTATGGCAATTTTAAGGTCTAGGCTTTACGATTTGAAGAAGCAGAAAGAGGCTGAGAAACGATCAGATATGAGGTCTTCTCAGATTGGTTCAGGTATGAGAGCTGAGAAGATTAGAACTTACAATTTCCCACAGAATAGAATTACAGACCATAGGGTTAAACTTTCTTGGCATAATCTTGAAGAGGTTTTGAATGGTAATATCCAAGAAATTATCGAAGATGTTAGGAATGGTATTCAAAACGAACTTTTGAAGGATGAGTAATCTTAAAGAGCTTTTCAAAATACAGAATGCATTAAAAAAGGCTGGCTACTTTGATGTGTCTAGGATTAGTAATGAGATTTATACATATTGTGTTGAAAAGAATATTAATATTGAAGATGTTTTGAAGGAGATAGAAAGTGGTAAGCCATGGGAGTATGTTTTAGGTATTACAGAGTTTTGTGGTAATGAGATTTTTATTACGGAGGATACATTAATTCCTAGAATTGAGACTGAACAACTTGTTGATATTGCGCTAGATATTCTTGATGGAAATATTGATTTAAAAAGAGTTATTGATATCGGTTGTGGGAGTGGTTGTATAGCCATTTCAATTGCTAAAAAGAGAGGAGATTTGCAGTTTCTAGCAACAGATGTAAGTAAGAAAGCTTTGGATGTAGCAAAGAAGAATGTAAAGCATCACGGTTTAGAAGAAATTATTGAACTAAAGGAGGTTGATTTGATAGATTCTTTAGATATCCAATCTAATTCTTTAATGGTTGCGAATTTGCCGTATATCCCAACAGATATGTATGAGAATTTAGATTGTAGTGTTAAAGATTTTGAACCTAGAATAGCTTTGGATGGTAAAGAAGATGGACTTTTTTACTACAAAGAATTAATTAAAAAGATAGAAAAGTCTGGAAAGAAAAATATTTATCTATTGATTGAGATTGAACCCTCTACTCTACCCATCCTAAAGAAGAATTACAAACAGATAGAGAAGGTTTTTAAAGATTTTAGAGAGAAGGATAGATTTGTACTATTCCATTTCTCCTAATTTTACTTTAAATACTTGTTCTTTACCTTCTCTTGTTACTTTTACTTCTACTTCTTCTCCTACTTTATGTTGTTGTATCAATTCTGCAAGAGACCTATCTACTTTCTTTTCTCCAAATTGTGTAATAATATCACCCTTTTTAATACCAGCTGAAAATGCTGGAGATATTGGCTCAACTCTAACAACTAATGCTCCGGGAACAACATTTTTATAGTATAGTGCTTCATATGCAGAAATCATTTGATATGATACTCCCATGTATGGTCTTATAAACTTACCATGTGTTTTGTATTCCTCTAGCCTATTCTTTACACTATTTATTGGTAAAGCAAAAGAAATATTGTCTACTCCTTGTGTAGTAGCAAAATTGACACCTATAACTTCTCCTTGTGAGTTTATCAATGGTCCACCAGAATTACCTGGGTTGATTGCAGCATCTGTTTGAATAACTCCTTCATATGTCTTTATTGTACTCCCAAACCAGGATTGTCCTGCTGATACTGTTCTGTTTAATCCACTGATAATTCCTGTTGTTACACTTCCTGCAAACTCTCCAAGAGGTGTTCCAATAGCTAGAACATTTTGTCCAACAACTAACTTGTCAGAATCTCCAAGTTTAAGAGCTTTTAGTTCTTTATCACCTTTATCAATTCTTAATAATGCTATGTCGGATATATCATCTCTTAAAATGGTTGTTACTACAAATTCATCTCCATGACTATTAACAACCTTGTAATCAGAATTTCTATCAGACACCACATGCTGATTAGTGATAACAATACCACTCTCATCAACGATGAAGCCAGTCCCTATTTTATTTGTAATATCTATCAAGCCCTGTCCTTGCTCTAAAGCAATTTGAGAAACAGCAATACTAACTACTGATTCCTGACTCTGTTTGACAATATCAATAACATTCTTTTCTTGTTCTGTAATAAGAAGTTCTATGTTGTTATCTGATTTGTCAGAAGACTCTTTAAGATATTCTTTTACTGTACTTCCATCCTTGAATATGAAGTGGAGGGTTAGAGAGACTGTAAGAATTATTAGTAAAACATAAAGAAGAATTCCAAGTAAAATATATTTTAGAGAATGAGTTATGTTTTTTGTACAAACTTTCTCCTTTTCTATCTTCTCTATTTCTTTAGCTTCTTTTCCTTCTCCTTTTATTACTTCTTTCTTTATATCCTTCTTCTCTTCTTCTACTTTTTTCTCTTGTTTCTTTTCTTCCATAACTTTTTTTTATTTTAAATTTATTTACTAACTTCCTCTATTGCTCTGTCCAATTGAGGATCTATTCCTTTTTCAAAATCAGCATTTGTATATGCAACTTCTATATCAGGGATAATTGGGTTGTCCTTGTCTATCTGTTTACCATTAGGTAAAAGCCATTTAATAGTTGTTAAGTGTAATGTTGAACCATCAGGGAACTCGAAAATCTTTTGTGCTGTTCCTTTACCAAATGTCTTTGAACCGATAATTTTAATATCTTCTGTTTGTTGTAATGCACCAGAGAGAATCTCAGATGCTGAAGCACTGCCATTATCTATTAGTACAACAATTTTCTTACCTAGTAGCTCTCCACCTTTCTCCGACTTAAATTCAACTATATTTCCCTTAGCATCCTGTTGTTGGGAGATAATATATCCCTCATCTAGAACATCATCTGCTGCAAATACTGCTGCATCAAAGAAACCTCCAGGATTACTTCTCAAATCGATTATTACCTTGTCAACATTTCTAGCATTAATTTCTAATACACTATTGTGCCATTTGTTTTGCCAATTCAAAAGAGTAGCCTCTGTAAATCTGCTAACTTTTAAATGTGCAATATCTTTCTTGTCTCCAATAAAGTCTAATGTCATACTAGGAACGGTAATCTCACTTCTCGTGATTGTAATATCAACAGGGTTTTTATCTCCTTTATGTAAGATATTTAGTTTAACAGAAGTTCCTGCTTCTCCCCTTATCTTAGCTACTGCATCATAAACAGAATCATTGGAAGAAAGAGTATAGTCATCTACTTTCAAGATTAAGTCACCAGGTCTAATACCAGCTTCTTTTGCTGGAGAACCTTCAATTGGTGCTACTACTACAACCTGACCATTTACATATCCCAACTCTGCACCAATACCTTCAAAATATTTGCCCTCAGCAGAAGCATCAAACTCTTTTGTCTCTTCTGGATCTAAATATACAGTTCCCATATCATCTATTGAGTTAATCATTCCTTTAATTGCTCCATATACTAACTCTTTCTCATCAAGCTTCTCTGCATCAACATAGTTTCTTCTTGTTGTATCCCATACATTCCAAAATGTTGTTAAATCAGCTCTACCTGTTTTAGTCGGAAAATTTAAGAAATTGGCAGCTTGTTTCTCTGAGATATTTCTACCAAAAAATATTCCGATAGCAAAAGCAACTACTAGTAGAAGAGCTGTACCAAATATTTTTCCACCATTTCTTTCTTTCTCCATGTTTTATAGATTGTTAAGAAAATTTAATATATATACAAACAAAATTATACTCTAAAGGGAGATAAATTCCACCGCACCAATATTCGCTATACCCTTAGAACCATTCTCCCACTCTACTGAAATATATCCAGCTTCCTCTTCTGTATCTATAACCTTTCCAATCATAGAATAGTTTGAAAGTGCAAGAGACCTTACAGTTGCACCTTTTGCATTTAGTAGAAAACTTTTCTCTTTTTTCCCTGCTCTGTAATCTGAAAGGAAAAAGATCTGTCTTTCTTCTAAGTCTACAACAGATAGTACACCTTTTTTTGATGTAATGAGAGAGAGAATACTATCTCCACATGATATTTCACCAAAACCTCCAAGTATACCAAGAGGTAATGTTTGTCTTCGAAAGTCTGAATACTCCATAGAGTATGTTAAAACAAAAGCTGCACCTTTTTCAAAAAGGTCTTGTAACAATGATGTATGTAAATATTTTCCTGCAAAAACAATTTTGTTTGTATAGTCCTTCTGGTCTGCTTTGAGTAGTAGGTTGTCACCATCCCCTACCGTAACAAACTCACCAAATATTTTCTTACTTACGCCCTCACCTTCTTGATACATTTTAGATACAATTTTGATATCCATGGCATATGCTTTTGCATCTAGCACTATACCATCTACCAAGTTTGTATCTAGAACATTTCCAGTAAAAGAACTCTTGAATGTTTTAATGTCTTCATCCCCAAGAATATCAATATATCCACTATCTACTCTATCCATATCTACTACACCATCTGTTGGTGATATCAGTTTCTTAACTGTTAGTCCTCCTGTCATTTCTTTCTCAACTAAAACATCACCCTCCTTAACTAACTCACCATGTATGCATGTAGCATATTTCTTCACATCTTGTGCTCTAACTGGAATCTCATCTGGTACATAGAAGGAATATAGCTTTGAACTCTCCTTCCTTCTCAAAAGTTCATCACCAACTTTCAATTTGTCTCCACTTTTAACTAAGACATCATCGGTAGACTTAAAAGGAATTTTCACTTTGTAGTTTGTATATTCATTAACTATTTGATGTTTAATAATCATTTAACCATGACTGTAATTTAAGTTTGTTTGAATGAGCATCTGGACCATATACAATGGGTCTAGGTCTACAATCAAAAAGTATAGAATCTATCTTTGTACTTTCAGGTGTGGACATGTAATTAATTTTTGTTTCTCCAAGAGGTATCATCTTAACACCATTTCTAAATGTTCCTTCAATTAGTAATCTGTTCTCATGAGGAGGCATTTCAATCATTGTGAATTGAGAAGAGATAGCATAGAAATCAGTTTGTTCTGTATCAACACCTTGTACCTTTCCACTAAATACAACTCTGTTTTTCATTCCTGGCTTTGTTTGAGGGATAATCACTTTTGTCATTTTAGGTAAGAGAGAATTTCTAGTTAATATGATATCAGTACTTTCAGTCATCTCTACATATGATTTACCATATGCAATTGTTCTTAGGTCTAGGTCAAAATAGCAGTCAAAATTGCCAGTAATCTCTAAACCATCAATAATGGTCATTAGAGTTTTAGATTTACCTAATACTCTTGGAATATTACCAGTGATAATCATTGCACTTCTGGTATATTCTCTACCAAATGTCTCTATTTTCTTTCTGTTGTCTCTAAAGAGTGAGAAGTTTTGAATGGTGGCATATGACCTTACAATATCAAGAAGAGGTCTGTCTTGTACAAAGATTGGTCTGTCAATCACAAAGTTCGCCCATGTGTTTTGAAGGTTTTTCTCTGAGAGTTCTGTAGAGAGAAATGCTCCAAACCTAGCATCTTTGATAGAGTCAATTAATGGTATTTCATCTTTCCATGACATTTTAGACTTTGAGAATATCTGATGTCCTGTGGGTCTTCCTTTTTCATACTCTGCAGTTACTCTAAATACTGAAAAGTGAAAGAGATCCATGTCTACTACTAGAAGGTCATCGATATCTATTCTTTGAGAGAGACCTTTAAGCATAGTTTCTAAATACGCATCATCTATGACTCTAAGAGATACTTCATTTGAGAAGTTTCTTACAGAATTAAATATCTCAGTGAAAAAATCTTGATTGTCATCTATCTGTACTCTTACACCAGAAACTCCATCTCCCTCTGCCTTAAAATCTCTAAATGTGAAAACAGAATCCTTATCTTTGTCTACAATATCCCAATCAAAAACTTTTTCAATTGTATCAAAATATTCAAACCAGAATTCTTTAGTAAATACATTGTCATCTAGTAGGAATTTGAGAGCATTTAAATCAGTATAATCAGAAAGAATATATTCTCTATTCGCATTAAAATCTGTATATGCAAGATGTGCCCAGATACCATTATCTTTAATTAAGATATTTATATATGCATTTTTTTCTAAAACGGACAGTTTTGACATGATTAAAATATACAACAAATAGGTAGAGCAAGCAAACAAACGTGATTAGTTTGTATATGGAACTAGACGATGTAGATTTCTTGGTGATATAATTTTGGCATGCGAGATGATTTAATACATATCGAGAACTTTTCAAAATCATTTGGGGATCTTAAAGCAGTTGATGACCTCTCTTTTGATGTAAAAAAAGGTGAAGTTATGGCATTTCTAGGTGCTAATGGTTCTGGTAAGACAACAACAATTAGATGTCTTCTCAAAATATATACTCCAGATAGAGGAAAGTTGTTAATTCATGGGGAGGAATATTCAGAGAAACTAAATAGTAAGATTGGGTATCTTCCAGAAGAGAGAGGAATCTACAAGGATGTTACTCCACTTGAGATATTGGAATATACAGCAGTACTTAGGGGTTTTAGTCATAGTGATGCAAAGTTTCGAGCTGAGAAGTATCTGAAAGAGGTTGATCTTTTTGATCATAGAATAAAGAAGATTGCACAGTTAAGTTCAGGTATGCAACAGAAAGTGCAGTTAGGTACTGCATTGATTCATGAGCCAGAGATATTGATTCTTGATGAACCATTTAAGGGTTTAGATGCTATGAATAGGCAGTTGTTTGTTGATAAATTTATAGAACAAGCAAAGAAAGGGACAACAGTTCTTTACAGTACTCATGTAATAGATGAAGCACAGAAGATGTCAGATAGTGTTGTAATGATACGTGAAGGGAAGAGAGTTGAATATGGGACAGTGTCAGAAGTAAGAAAGAGGTATGGAAGTAATAATATTGTCATTGAGTTTAGTGGTAAAGCACCAGAGAAGGATACTAAGCTGTATAGGAGTACTGTTACAAATACCACTGCAGAGATAGCTCCAAAAGATGAAGATACAGACCCAAATGATGTTATTGCAGAGCTTGTTAAAAATGGAACTAAGATTATTAAAATGGAGGTTGATGCTCCAAGTCTTAATGATATCTTTATTGAATTAATGAGTAAGAAGAATGAATAATGTGAAAGAGATTGCAAAATTTGAGTATCTTAAAATTGTCAAAAAGGCTTCTTTCTGGGCTTCTACACTGTTCGTTCCAATTTTTATGGCATTGATAATGTTTATATCTGGTTGGTCATCATATCAATCAAGTAAGAAAATGGAAGAAGGTCTTTCCTTAGAGAAGGTGTATGTTGTTGATAATTATGAAATTATTCCAGCGGACAAAATGGTACCTCCTCTCTTTAAGGCTGAAAGTAAAGAAGCTGTAAGAGAAGAGTTAGTTAATAATCCCAATATTGTACTAGTCGTATTCCCAGAGAACTTCCTCTCTACACTAAAATATGAAATTGTTTACAAAGAGGAAGGGGACTTAATGAGAGCTGCAAATGTTCCAGCACTAATGACTGGGGTAATTAAGTCCAGTGCAATTGAAAGTATTGAGAACGAGAAGTCTAAAGTGTTGCTTAGTGGGGAGGTTTCTTCAGAGACCTATACACTAGACACCGAAGGTAAGGAAACAAAACAAGGATTTGATAAGTTCATTGTTCCAATTCTCTCGATGCTTGTTTTTTTCATGGCTGTATTTATATCCTCCACCTACCTTCTCCAAAGTGTATCAAATGAAAAAGAGAATAGAATGATTGAAACAATGCTTTCGATTGTTGATAAGAAGGCGTTAATGATTGGTAAGATGATAGGTCTTATGGCTGTTGTACTAACACAGTTATTGATATGGTTGGTATTCTCTGGTTTGTTATTGTTTGTTGCTACAAGATTTATGCATATGAGTCTTCCTATTAATCTAAATAATATTGATCTTAGTACCCTTCCTTTTACGATTTTGATGATAATTCTAGGATTTGTTTTCTTTGGTGCGGTAATGATAGGTGTGGGTGCTGTTGGTACTGGTGCTGAGGATAGTAGGAATCTTTCTACTATTTTTATCATGCTTTCGATTGCTCCTTTGTATGTATCACAACCTTTGATTATGGAGCCTGATTCATTGATTACTAAAGTCTTTACATATTTCCCATTTAGCTCATATATGGTTGCCGTGTTAAGAAATTCCTTAGGAACATTACCTTTATATGAGTCGATACTTACAATTGTGCTTGGTGTTATTTATGTGATTATTGCCCTCTTTGCTTCTTATAAACTGTTTGAACTTGGATGCTTGATGTACAATAGGAGACCTACAGTAAAAGAGATAGTGACTTTCTTGTTTCAGGGTAAGAAAAAAGATTAACACTATCTTTACATCCAGAATTTATGGTATAATATAGATAGCTATGGAAGCTTTCTGTGATAGACTGCTTAGAGTGTAATCTCCCATATTTGTGGTGTAGCGAATTTAATTTTTATTTATATATAAATAATGGGTAAAAAGTTATTTGTAGGCAACCTCAGCTGGAACGTCAGAGACGAGGAGTTGAAGGAAGCATTTGCTCCATTTGGTACTGTTGAAGAAGCAGTAGTTATCATTGATAGAATGAAGAATAGATCCAAAGGTTTTGGATTTGTTACTTTTTCTACAGAAGATGAAGCACAGAAAGCAATGACTGAAATGAATGGTAAAGAGATTGATGGCAGAGCTGTCAATGTATCTTTAGCCAGAGAAGAGAGAAGAGAGGAGTAATCCTTTTTATCTAGGAATTGCAGAGGGGGTAGAAATACCTCCTCTTTTTTGTATGACCTCTTTTAAGGTCTGACCTAGGTCTGTCCCTCTTTTTCCTTAGCTATCTGCCTGTCTATCAAGGTTTGTTGGTTTGGATACTGCTGAGTTCGGCTTACAAAACCCAACCGAAATATGACGCTGTGGACTAGGAAACCGTTGTACAATGCGAAAACCGAAGGAAATTGAAGGTCTGACCTGGACCAGACCCTTAGGGCTATGCCTCTGCGTTTAGCTTGTCGAGCTGTTGTTTGGCATAGAAGGTGAGGTTTTTTCTCTTTGCCCACACCCTTTCTGTGCTTTTGAGGAGCTTCTTTCTAAGTCGGATATGCTTAGGTGTTACCTCTATCAACTCGTCATCTTTTATAAATGACAATGCATATTCAATGGTAAGTTGGATTGGTGTTTTAAGTGCAATCTCTGTCACCTGTGCATGGGACATCCTAACATTTGTCTTATGCCTCTCCTTACATGGGTTTACCTCTATATCATCCGTTGTGTTAGTAACACCAATTATCATACCCTCATATACCTCTGTTGAACCTGATATAAAGAGTCTACCTCTCTCTTGAACACTCATAAGGGCATATGCAAGAGCTGTACCAGTCTCTGATGATATGATAACTCCTTTTCTAAATAGTTCATCTCCTTTCTCATGAGGGACATATTCTAAAACAGCACTGTTGATAATGGCAGTACCCTTTGTTGCTGTCATTAAGTTCCTATGCAACCCAATTAAATTCCTAGTTAGAATATGATATGTAAACCTACTCTGTCCCTCTTCACTCTCCATATTAACCATCTTTCCTTTTCTCCCACTAACTTCTTCTGTAATTGCACTTAGGTATTCTTCTGGTGCATCAATGATTAACTCCTCTAATGGCTCACACTCTACACCATCAATGTTTTGCAAAATAACCTCAGGCTTTCCTAATTCAAACTCATATCCTTCTCTTCTTAACTGTTCAACCAAGATTGCAAGTTGTAGTTCCCCTCTTCCAGAAACATAGTGGGCATTTGCACCTTTACTTTCAATCTTTAGACTAATATTTAACCTTTTCTCTTGGTCTAACCTCTGTTGTAATTGTTTTGCAGTAACGAACTTACCTTCTTTTCCAACAAATGGAGATGTGTTAGCAGAGAACTTTACTCTAACTGTTGGAGGTGTAATCTTAATATCAGGCAATGGCTCTGGATTATCAACACTACAAAGTGTGGCACCAATATCTGTAGAATCAATACCAGTAACTGCAACAATCTCCCCTACTCCAGCTTCATTAATTGGAGTCCATTCTAACCCAACTTTAGTAAAAAGCTCATTAACTCTTCCCTGTTTCTTTTCAAAATCTTCTTGGTTAGAAACAAGAACAATTGGATCTCCTACCTTTACTTTTCCATTTGATATCTTTCCAATCAAGTATCTTCCTAGATGTTCATCATATTCAATACTTGTTATCTGCATCTGAAATGGTTTGTTAATATCTCCACTTGGAGCAGGAAGATTTGTAACTATCTCATCTAATATTGGAGTTAGATCTCCTGTAGTACTATTTGGAATAGTCAAGTCTCCAGTAGGCATCTCTTTGAAAACTTTTCCTTCTCTGGATATTGCATAGTATATTGGGAAGTCTAGTTGCTCTTCTTTGGTAGCCAAAGAGAGGAAAAGATCATTGATTTTAGATGTAGTCTTTTCAATGTTAGCCAACTTCCTATCTATCTTGTTAATTATTACAACTGGCTTTAATCCTAATTCAAGAGCTTTCTTAAGAACGAATTTTGTTTGAGGCATAGTTCCTTCTTTTGCATCTACAAGTAGAAGACAACTATCTGCCATATTGAGAGTTCTTTCTACCTCTCCACCAAAATCAGAGTGTCCGGGTGTGTCAATTATATTTATCTTTACACCCTTGTACTTAATAGCGATATTCTTTGCACTGATTGTAATACCCTTCTCTTTTTCTAGTTCTCCTTTATCTAGTATTCTTGTTTGTTGCATCTCCTCTTGGTTCTCTCTGAAGAGGTGTGTTTGCTTCATGAAGGCATCAACCAAGGTAGTTTTACCATGGTCTACATGTGCGATGATAGCGATGTTTCTTAGGTTGTTTTTATCATTTATATTCTCTGACATACAAGCGGTGATTTTATCACTAAATTTGAATCATGGAAAGGTGCTTGTAGAAGGTATATATGGGGGTATTGAAAATCTTATAGGGTTTTGGTATAATCCGAATATGTAGAGCATTGTTTCTACTTAAGTTATGATAACTTTATTTATTAATTTTTAATTACAAATTAATGAAGTTAAACAAAAAATCTTTTTTGAAATCTTTGTATAAGGTTTCAACAGTCCTATTTTTAGTAGGATATAACTTTGCCCAACCATTTTTAGCTATTAGACAGTTGTTAGATATAGGAGGGGAAATTACTCCTGTGGCGGCTGCTGATGGGCCATATACTATTTCTTCTACTAGTGGTATTTGGACTAAGGTTGAAGGAACAAGTAACTATTCTGGTGTGAATACCAGTGAGATAAGATGGGGAACTGGAAACCCAAGAAGTGGACTGAAATTTACTTCTGCTGGTACTCAAACTTTTGATGCTGATCAGAAATTCCTCATAGGAGATTTGACACATATGAACTGGCCAGTTTCTGGAGGTACTGCAGATTCTGCAACTCTAAAAGTTACTTTAAATTTTTCCCAACCTCCTCTTTCTCCAAATCCAACATTTTCATACAAGTTCAATATAAATGAGACAAGTAATGGCTATTCTCCTTATACAAATTGTCCAGGATATGCTATTGGTGAACAGTTAAGTAAAACCCCATGTGATGATGTAATTACATTTCCGAATGCATATGGTCAGGGAGTTTTTACAATTGGAGATATGAAATATACATTGAAGATTGATGGGTTCCAGAGTCAATATCCAACAGGGGATCCTGTATCTAAATTCATAACAGAAGAGAAGAAAAATAATGTAGCATACTTAGTTGGTCATTTAAGTTCTGTTTTAGTTGAAAAACCAGCAATTTCAATTGAAAAATATGTTGCTGCAGTTGTTGAAGGGGAGGAAGATGTTTGGCATGATGCAGATACTGCACCAGGTATGTATATTGGAAAAGGTGATGAGGTTAAATTTAAATATGTAGTTCAAAATACAGGTAATGTTAAATTGACAAACATAGTAGTAACAGATAATAAAGGAGTAACTGTATCTTGTCCTTCTCCTGCAGAATTAGAAGCTGGTGGTAAAATGACTTGTAATAGTGTTGGTAACTATTATGCAGATTTAGGACTTTATACAAATATTGGAACTGTTGAAGGAACTCATGCAGGAGGCACTGTTACAGCAAGTGATCCTGCAAACTATACAGGTGTGAATAAAATTAGAATTTGTCATGCAACTAAAAGTGGTGAGGTAAATCCATACAATAATGCACAGGCAAGTATGACAGGTGATGTTCAAGGACATGATTCTCATCATGGTAATGTTCCTCCAAGAGTTTGGTATCCAGGTATTCAAGGAACTTGGGATGATATTATTCCTCCGTTTAATAATGAAGGTATTAGTTATCCTGGGAAGAACTGGGATGCATACGGACAATCTGTATATTACAACAACTGTACAATTCCTACAGGGACACTAAAGGTTAATAAGGTAACCGTACCTGCTGGAGATAATACAGAATTTGCAATAACAGGTTCAGGAGAATCAGCAGTAACAGGTGCTCCTACATTTATGAATGGAAATACAGGAACAATATCAAGTGCTTCTTCACATACATTTACAGTGTATCCAGGTACCTACTCTGTTGCAGAAACAAAGACTGATGGTTGGAAAGAAGTAAGCAATACTTGTAAGGATATTGTAGTTGCAAATGGTAAGAATGAAGAATGTACAATTACTAATACTAAGTATAGTTCATTAACAATTATTAAGAATGCAACACCGAGAAGTGAAGAAGAATTTAGCTTTACCACAACAGGTGAAGGTTTGGAAAATTTCAAATTAGTAGATAACTCAGATACAAGTAATCCAAGTAAGGTGTTTGAGAATCTCTTACCAGGAAATTACTCTGTTAATGAGATAATCCCAGAACAGTGGAATTGGTATTTAGATAAAGTTGAGTGTACAGATGGAAAAAACCATGAAGCACTTACACTCTCTGCAGGAGAAAATATTACATGTACATTTAATAATGTTGAGTATGGATCTATCTCAGGTCATAAATGGAATGACTTCGATGGTATTCCAGGTACTGCAGATGATAAGCTCAACCCTATTAAAGATTGGACAATCTTCATTGATGCAAATAATAATAATATATTAGATCCAGGTGAGACATCTATGCTCACAGGTGTTGATGGTAAATACTCATTTACTAAGTTGGAACCAGGTACATATAAGATAATGGAAGTACTACAATTAGGTTGGATCAATATTACAGGTAAAAGTCAAAGTATTACAATAACTGCAGGAGAGAACAGAGTAGATGTTGATTTCAGCAATGTTAAATATCCAACAATTCAGGTTATTAAGAATGTAGATACAGATGGTAATGGTTCAGTTGATAAGGAGAATGCAAAAGATTGGACATGGAAACTAGGAGTTAATGAGACATATGATACAGGTATAGATCCTGTTGAGAAGATGCCAGGTACATATACTATCTCAGAGGTTCAGAAAGATAACTATCATGTGACATCATTAGTATGTACTAAGAATGGTACTGAAATAGTTAATAAAGTAAGTGAAAGTACAGATATTACATTACAATCAGGAGATAAAGTAGTATGTACATTTACTAACACAAGAGATACAGGTACATTGATTGTCCAGAAAGTAGTTGTTAATGATAATGGTGGAGAACTCAAGGCAGGTAATTTCTCATTCAAAGTAAATAATGGTGCTACTGTAACATTCAATCAAAGTACAGCAAATCCTTTATTCGGTGAGAATACAATTACAAAAGTTCCAACAGGTTCCTACTCTATTGTAGAGGTAGAAGCAGATCAAAGAGGATATGCTACTACATACAGTAATGATTGTAATGGACAATTAAATAAAGGTGATATTAAAACCTGTGTAATTACAAATAATGATAATGCACCAAAATTAGAGTTAGTAAAAACAGTTACAAATGATAATGGAGGTACATTAGGTATAGAGAATTGGAAACTAATAGCTGATGATGGAGAGGCATCAATTAGTGGATTTGGTGGTGTTGTAAGTGGAGATAACTTCAAAGCAGGAACATATACATTAAGTGAAGAAGGTAAAGAAGGTGTAGATGTATCAGGATACAAAGCAGGTAACTGGAGTTGTGAAGGTGCAACTGTAAATGGTAATCAAGTAGTTGTTCCATTCCAAGGAAATGTTAAATGTACAATTAACAATAATGATATTGCACCCAAACTTACACTTAACAAAATAGTTTCTAATACACATGGAGGAAACAATCCAGAGTCTGATTGGATGCTCTACGCTACTAAAGATAATGTTGTTGCACTCTCAGGAGCAGGAGCAGAAGGAGATGCAGATGTAGTAAGTGGAGAAACATTCCAAGCAGGTACATATACATTAAGTGAAGAAGGTAAAGAAGGTGTAGATGTCTCAGGATATACAGCAAGTGATTGGGAATGTATTGGTGGTGTACAAAATGGAAGTACTATAAAATTAGGTGTTGGCGAAGAAGCAGTATGTAGTATTACAAATAGTGATACTCCTGCTCAATTGACTGTCATCAAACAAGTTAAGAACGATGATGGTGGACAAGCAACAGTAGAAGAGTTTGAAATTAAGAATAACGGTACCAAACTTACATTTGGAACAGGTTCTACAACAGGTGATATTACAGAATATAAATCTACTCCAGCTGTAGAATCTAATACAACATATACACTTACTGAAAAAGATCACTATGGATACACAGAAGGTACTTGGACATGTATTGATGATGTTGCTAAAACACCAGTTGATCACCCAGTAACCTTGAAAGAAGGACAGAAAGTAACTTGTACAGTTCTAAACGATGATATTGCACCAAAGTTAACAATAGTTAAAAACCTTAATATTCAATATGGTGGTACAGCACAACCAGATGACTTTAAATTAACAGTTGGTGGTGTCGGAGTATTATCTGGCGAAACAAACGAGTATCTTGCAAATACACCTTATGCAATAAATGAGAAATCATTCGTTGGTTATGAGTTTGTATCAATCACAGGAAGTAATAAATGTCCTGCTGTATTAGGAGGAACAATAACTCTTGATTTGGCTGATAATATTACTTGTACAATTACAAACAAAGATTTACCAGCAACAGTTACAGTATACAAAGATGTCTTAGATGGATTCTCTAACGATATCTTTAAGGTTCAGCTTGAAGATGGAGGTGAGAAGCTAGATATCAGCGATACAAAAGAAGCTGATGATAGATTAGTAGCAGTATTTAGAGACTTAGATCGTGGAGAATACTACCCAGAGGAAGTTGAACTTCCAGATGGATATATAGCTGAAGGTTGTGTTCCATTAGAAGGTTCTAGCAATACTGTTGAGAATGGTATGGGAATTGAGTTTGTATGTACAAACAAAGTAATTGATCCTCTTCTTAATATTGAAAAGAGCAATGATAAACAACATATAGATCAATATGCAGGTGATGAGGTTACATACACAATCACAGTAACAGCACCTGAAGATGGAGAGAAAGGTACATATGTATTAAATAATGTAGTAGTCTCAGACATTGCTCCAGCAGGATTCAAATATATCTCTGGAACATGGACAGCACAGAAGAATGGTGTTGATATCTCAGTACCAGAGCCTACATACGATGATAAAGGTCAAGCAAAATGGAATATTGGAGATATGAAAGAAGGAGATGTAGTTGTATTAACATACAAGACTAGAATCTCTCTTCTACAAGATCCAGGTAACTATCCAGATATTGCATGGGTAGAAGGTAAATCACTAATAGATGGTCAAGTATTAGGTGCTTCTACAGTAGATCCAGAAACACCATTTGTAGGTACTGATGTAACAGTAATAGATCCAATTGAAACAGAAGAAGGAGAAGTATTAGGTGCATCAATTACTCTACCAGTAACAGGTGCAAGTACATATCTAACATTAGGTGCATTAATTATGATGTTCTTAGGTGCAATTACCCTACTCCTTAAACCATTCAAGAAGTTAAGCTATGCTCTTCTTACTGGTTTAATGGCACTATCATTTGTAACTCTACTTACTCCTAACAGAGTATTAGCAGCAGACAGTGATATTCAGGTAAGAATAATGCAACCTGCAACTCCAACAAACAAAACTAGCTTTAATGTTGGATTTGTAGCACTAGACCTTAACAACAAAGAGGTTACAGTAGAATGTTACAAAGATGGTACATTGTTCAAAACAATTCCTAATGCAAATGCAGGAAATTGTCCAGCAACAGTAGATGCAAGTGGAACATATACTTTCTATGTCATTGCAAAATCTGCTTCTGGTGAACAAAAATCAGAAGATGCAATAGTTGTTGTAGACTTAGTAAAACCATCACCTGTAATTGACTACTCAAAGGCAGGTAATGTGATTAAGTTCAAAACAGGAAATGATGCAAAGGTTGTGAAGGTTGAAATTCACAGATCTACAACTCCTAAATATACTGCAAATGAAAGTACGAGGGTTAAGACCATGAATGTAGAGCCAAATGAAGAGTATTCATGGACAGATACAACAGCAGAAGCAGGAAAGACATACTACTATGCTCTTAGAACAGTAGATGCTATCGGTAATACATCTACAATTGTATCAGACCCTGAGGTAGTAGAAGTACCTGCAGCAACTACAGGTACTGCAACCACAATAGCAACTACAAATACAAGAACAGGAGATGTTGCAGGTCAAACAGATACAAAGAAAGAAGGAGAAGTTGCAGGTGAGACAGATGATATTACAGAAGGTGAAGATACAGAAGTAAAGAAGACAGAAGAAGGTAAAGAGAAAGTAGATATTAAGGAAACAGGAAAGAATATTTTAAGTAAATGGTACTTCTGGGTAATAGTAGTTGTAGTCATTGGAGGAGTAGCATTCTATGTCAGAAAACAAAAGAGTAATTAACAAAAAGGTTCTAGTAGGAGTAATATTACTCCTGCTAGGCCTCACTGCCCTTCTTTTGACATACAGGCCAGTAATCAAGGCTAAGATATCGCAATATAGATTTTCAGAACCATCAACTAGCAATGTAGTTCTCTCTAAGGATGGAGATATTACTAAAGAGATTAAACCAGAAACAAAAGAAGTAATCCTAGATTCAAAGTTTGGTTTGTATATTCCAAAGATTAAATCAAATGCATCAGTAGTTGCTAATGTAAGTCCATACAAAGAAGCTGAATATATTAAAGCATTAGAAACAGGTATTGCACATGCAAAAGGTACAGTCACACCAGACAAGAAAGGTAATGTATTTCTCTTTGCACACTCAGCAGTAAATTTCTATGAAAGAAACAAATATGATGTATACTTCTATCTCCTTCATGAATTAAAGAAAGATGATGAAATATTTGTAAGTTATAACGGTATTATCTACAAATACAGAGTTCAAGAGGTAAAGATTGTTAACAGAGATGATGTTAAATATCTAAGTAAGTACTCTGATGAGGATACTCTAACCTTAATGACCTGCTATCCTGCAGGTACAGACTGGAAGAGAACAATAGTTATCGCTTACAGAGACTCTCAAGAACCTATTGTTGAGAAATAATCTGTCTCTTCGTTTTCCGTACACAATCATGTATACTAAAACTAGCTAATTAAGTTGTTAGTTAATATATATGACAAAAAGACATCAAGTATACAAATGTAATATTTGTGGAAATATTGTAGAAGTACTACATGAAGGAGCAGGTACATTAGTATGTTGTGCTCAAGATATGGTTCTTTTTGAAGAGAAAAAAGAAGAAGAAGGTAATGAAAAGCATCTTCCTGTTGTAAAGGTAGAAGGAAACAAAGTTATTGTAGAAGTTGGTTCAGTCCCCCATCCTATGGAAGAAGTTCACTACATTGAGTGGATTGAAGTAATTAATGGAGATGAAAGTAAAAAAGTATTCCTTAAACCAAATCAAGAACCTAAAGCAGAATTCCTTTTTGAAAATATTGGTGAATTAAGAGTTAGAGAATATTGCAATCTACATGGTCTTTGGGAAACAGTAGTTTAACTACTTCATAACCGAAAAAGAGACTTTTGCCTTCTCACTTGCTGTGAACTGGCCTTTCTCTTCAAACTCCTCAATAACTTGAACACAAGCAGTATCTTCTTCAGGTTTTGCTATCTTAAGTACAACAGACACCTGTTCTGGATATGACTCTAAAATTAATGTTTCTACTGATGCTTTATGACATGGAGATGGTAATTGTCCTTTTACAGTATATTCCCAAGTATTTTCTTTAGTATATTCTGCTACAAAATCAAAACCCTCCTTACTATCCTCTATTCTTAAATTCTCTGTTGTTTTACTATTATCAACATCAGCTACCCTATCTTTAACAAAAAATACTTGGTAGAGAATACCTCCAACTACAATTAGTAAAAAAAGTAAAACTCCTATTCCTATAACTCCTTTCTTGTTATCCATTTATTTCTTCTTTTTAATATTACTTTTTCTTGTCTTAACAGAATATATTAAGAGAGCCCAAAGACTTCCAGCCATCATAATGCATCCTGATGCCATCATAATAATATCAAAATGTGTCTGTCCTAAGCTAGCCAATGATCCTACTAGTAAACTGATAACTGCAGTACTAAAGCTGATGAGGGTTTCGTAGAATGCATACTGAAATCCCTCTATACCACTATCTACATTCATTGCAAAGAGCTTTCTCCAATTTGTAACATTAAAACAAGCTCCTAAACCAAAAACAAATTGAAGGATATAGTAATGAATCGGTTGAGAAATCAGTGGATACATAGTGTAAGGTAGGCCCATTAATATGATTCCTGCGGCTAAAAGTAGTATCTCATCCTTATCTCCCTTAATCTTGTCTGTTAGTGTGCCCATTGGTATTTGGAAAATTGCTCTAGTAGTGAAATATATTGCAGTACCGATACCTACAAACTTTACAGCATCTACACCTAATCTAGTTGAAAGATAGACACCAGAAAGTGAAGTGATGATAAGGAAAGGTCCCCATGTAAATACATCAGCGAGAGTTAACAACGTTACAATTTTGTTTCCTTTCTTCAACCATCTCTTCATACTAATACTCTACCTTGTTGGAAAAGATTTATCAATATGATAAATTAAAGTATGAATCTGCTCCAATCTGAATATTTAAATATTGTTTTAATAGCGATATCTTCTGTAATTCTATTTCTTTTTGCTATTGAAAGTCTAAGTTCTCAGCTACAAAAAGTAGCTACAGAAGGTTTTAGAAAGAAAATATCTGTATTTGTAAAGAATAGGTTCTCAGGAGCACTTGTAGGTGCGGTTTTTACAGCATTTGTTCAATCTAGCTCTGCTGTTACAGCCATAGCTATATCCTTAGTTAATCTAGGAGTAATATCTTTTAGAAGTAGTTTAGGAATAATATTTGGTAGTAGTATTGGAACAACAATTACTGCACAATTGGCTCTGGTTTCCTCTACATCAATTGGTGCAATTATTCTAATCATTGGTTTTCTATTGAGATTTTTAGGTCCTAAGTTTAAAGAGATTAGTAAATCTGTATTCTTCTTAGGTTTTGTATTGTTTGCATTAAATATTATTACAACCAGTATTGAACCTTTAAAAACAAATCCTGCATTTGTTAATCTTTTTAGCTATCTTTCTAATCCATTAGTTTCATACACAGTATCTTGTCTGTTTACAATATTAGTGCATTCTAGTTCTATTACATCAGGTCTTCTGGTTGTTTTGGTAGCACAGGGAATTATACCTGTGGAGATAGCAATACCTGTGGTTCTTGGAGCTAACTTAGGTACAGGTATTTCAACATTCTTGGTTTCTAAAGATTTAAATCTTTTTGGTAAGAGAGCAGGATATGCAAATGTAGTGTTTAGGGCTGTAGGGACTCTTGCTTTTATGCTCTTTGTACCATCTTTCATATCGTTACTTGAATCTCTTACCTCTAACCCGGCACAGCAGGTTGCACTTGGACATTTACTTTTTAATTTAATCAACTCTTTGGTTTTCTTAATATTCTTAACACCTTTTGAGAAGTTTATAGTGAAAATAGTACCTGGAGAGGAAGAGGAGATACTCTTTGAAACAAAGTATATTGATATGAAGAAGAAAAAGGGTTTGAAAGGAAGATTGTTGGATATTAAAAAAGAGATAGCCTACTCTCTTGAGAATACACAGAAGATATACAAGAAAGCATTAAGCATGTACTATGATCCCTCTCCTGTTACTTCTATAGATATTGATAAATTTGAGACATTAAACGACTATCTGGATGATGAAATTACTGCTGCTTTGCTCTCTCTCTCTGAGTACCAATTAGATAAGAAGAGAGCAAAAGAAACAGTAACTCTTGTAAAGGTGTCAAATACAATTGAACAATTGGGAGATTTAGCTTTAGATTTGGAGAATGTTTTTACTAAGTTACATAAAAGGGGAATTTCAAAAGATGATGTTCAGATAGAGAAGATCACTGAGATGTTTAATAAATTGATGGTACTTTTTGATTTGATAAAGGAGCAAGTTCTATCACCAAAGGAGAAGGAGTTGGTGAAGGTTAAGGAGAAGGAAGAGGAAATCTACTTTGTCGTGAACAGTGCCTTTAATTCCCATGTACAGAAACTACAAGAAGAAGGGAAATATCATGGAAATACATTTGTAGACTCAGTATCTATTATAGAAGCATCTGTCTCTAAGCTGAGAGACATTAGAAAACTACTCTTAAGACATGTAAGAAGTAGTTAGATAATATTTACCTCGCTAGTTAATTCTACTCCATACTCATCCATAACACTCTTTTTCATTGCTTCGATATAGTCGAGAATTTCCTTTCCTGTTGCTTTCATATTTGTTACTACACAGAGTGCATGTCTTTCAAATGTTGCTACATTACCAATCTTCTTTCCTTTCCAACCTAGCTCATCTAGTAATCTTCCAGCAGGAATCTTTAGATACTCTTCACTGTATCCTTCTGCAGGGTATGATTGAAGTTCCTCTATTATTTTAGATAGCTCATTAAATTTCTCTACAGTTACAATTGGATTAGCAAAGAAACTTCCAGCTGTTCCATATTCTTCTACACTAGGTAATCTCTTTCCTCTCTGCCTAATGATAGCTTCCATAACTTCTTGAATACTGTATGGCTCTTTAGCAAAAGAGTCTAATTCTTCTTTTAGAGACCCATATCTTCCTGCTCTTTCATGGTAGCTAAGTTCAAATTCTTTTGTATGTTTTGTTAGTTTAAATATTGTTGATGTAATTAGGTATTTGTTTTGCCATATGTTCTTAAAATTGCTTTTTCTGTATCCATATCCACACTCTTCTGGTTTTATAACCTTCTCTTCGAATGTTTTGATATCTAGGATATTTATCTTTTCAACAACCTTACTTATCTCTTGTCCATATGCACCGATATTTTGAGATACACCACCTCCAACAGTACCTGGTATCATAACCATATTCTCAATTCCAGCATAGTCATTCTTAACACACCATCTTACAAATTCATCCCAAATCTCTCCTGCACTAGCTTGAACATATACATATTTTTCATCTTCTTTAACTACATTTATTCCTTTTAACTTAGGGATTAGTACTAGTCCATCCCAATCTTTTGTGAACAATGTGTTACTTCCACCTCCAAGGATAATGAGGTTTTCATCTTTGAACTTTTCTAGAACCTCTTTTATCTCTTCAATTGTTTGAGGTATTGCTAGATATTTAGCTTTTACATCTACCTTAAAGGTATTGTAATCCTTTAATGAGGTGTTTTTTTTGATGTTCATATATTTTAATTGTTTATTTTATATATCTCCTTGGAACTCTCTCAGTTACATTTGCTAAGAGGTTCCACATTGAGTGTCCAGACCATTTTGATACTTCCCAGAGTTTAATATTCTCTCCCCACAATTCAACATCGTCATTAACATATGCAGTTCCATCTGTTCCTAATCCAACCATCATTTGATCCATGCAAATCCTACCTAGGACTGGAAAGATATTCTTACTCTGTTTGTATTTAGGATTGTTAATATACACCCACCCTTTGTTTGACAAGTCTCTTGAATATCCATCAGCATATCCAACAGGAATGGTAATGATTCGTTCATCTTCCTTTGTCTTGTATGTTCTTGCATATCCAACACTATTTCCCTTTTCTAATACTTTAAAGAAGAGTACTTTTGTTTTGAAATGCATTACTGGTTTTAGTTTTTTCTGTAGATTTCTGTTTAGACTGTAGCCATACATCATTATTCCAGGTCTTACCATTGTGAAGAATGAGGATTCTAAATTTCTTGAGATTGCACCACTATTTGCTAGGTGTATCAATGGAGGAAGTTTGTAATTTAACTCTATGTATTTAAGAACTTCATTAAATCTCTTTAATTGAATTGTTGTAAACTTAGGGTCTTGGTATGAATCTACAAAATGTGAGAATATTCCAACAATATCTAAATTAGGGAGAGTATATGCTTTCTTAATGAATTCTTCCTTTCTATCCCACTGTACCCCTATTCTTCCCATACCGGTATCGATTTTAAGGTGTACCTTAGCTGTCTTTTTCAACTTTTTAGCTCTTCTAGAAATCTTTTCTAACTTCTCGATGGAAGAACCTGTGAAATCAACATCATGTTTGAGATAAGGATCTAGTTGTGAGTCATCTGTCTCCCCTAGTACTAGAATGGGTATTTTAATACCATTCTCTCTTAGATATACAGCTTCTTCTATATATGCGACTCCTAGATAGTCAATTTTAAGTTTTTGTAGTCTTTTTGAGATTTCTACAAGTCCATGACCGTATGCATTAGCTTTCACTATACCTAATATTTTTCTTTTACCAACAATCCTTTTAATGACCTTAATATTCTCATCTATATTTTTTAGATATATTTCTGCTCTTGTTGGTCTGTTTTCAAAGATTTTACTTGTAAACATAGTATATTCTACAAGTTTGGAAGTAGAAAGTTAAGATGGTAGAATGATAAGGTAGTTTACTTAAATTTATTAATATAAATATATGAAAGGATACGTAGATGATATTGAGAAGATTACAGAAGAGAATACAAGCTTTAGAAAGGTAGTATATACTGGAAATCATCTTCAGTTAGTAGTTATGTCTCTAAAACCAGGTGAGGATATTGGTGAGGAAGTTCATCCTAAGGTAGATCAATTCTTTAGAGTTGAAGAAGGTAAAGGAAAGGTGGTTATGGATGGTGAAGAGACAGAGTTTGAGGATGGTTTTGCAATTGTTGTACCTTCTGGTGTTAGACATAATGTGGTTAACACATCAGATACTGAAGAATTAAAACTCTATACTATCTATACTCCAGCAAATCATATTGATGGTATTGTACATGCTACTAAGGAAGATGCTATGGCAGATGAAGAGGATGAGGCATTTTCTGAGAGTGTTAATGCATAGTTATTAAAGAGAAGGAAGTGGGTCAATTCTGTTTGAACTAAGTCTAGAAAAGACCCACCTTCTTTTTGTTCTTGTATTAATGCTGATTAGAAAAAACTGTTAATGCCGGTTTGTTCCACCAGCATTTCGACAGGGTTTTTGTCTCCTTTTTTCTTTGTCTTTACACCCTTTACGGGTGTTTTGGCTTTTTTCATTTGTGGTTTTATCGTTTGTATTTGTTGTTTTATTTGTACTCATATCTTACCTTTCTTTTATTATGGTTTGTTAAACAGCAGCGATTCTACAAGAACAGCCACAATTCTACCTTTTTTAACACAATTCTTCAAATTTTCTACTATCTAACCTACTTTTCTCTCTTTCATGGTAAAATGTAATGCATAAAAAATAATAGAGATATATTAATATATGAAAAATAGTACTAATCTAGAAAGAACATTAAAAGAAAGAGGTATTAAAGCCTTAATTTTTGATTTAGATAATACTGTATTTGATACAAATCCATACTATATTGATAAAAAAGAAGCATCCTTTTTAGAAATAGTAAATAATTTTCCTGTTGAAAATGAGGAACCTGCTATTACAGCAAAGAAAATCTCTCAAGATGTTAGTAGGAAGTTCTATGAGAGAAATTGTAAGCCTTTACCAGTAAAAGTTGAATATGAAATTGGTTTAAGGGATTTCTACAAAGATAATTATCACCCATTGATGGATGAGATACTGGATAAACACTTAGAAGGTTTTTATGATAATACTCCTGAAATATTTCCAGAAGCAATAAATCTTTTTCATTTCTTTTACCATTATCCTAATATGAAATTTTTTGCTGCAAATACTTTAGCTGGTGAGGATTGGACCAAGGTAAAGATTGAATATATGGAAGAGAAGTGTGATATCCCAGATATCCCCTACTATACAACAGATATTGAACATCCTAAGGATTGGAAGAAACCGATAAGTGATGCTTTGAAGAAAGGGGTTGCATTAGAGGAAATTTTAGTTATTGGAGATAGTTTGAGTTCTGATATTCAACCGTCAATAGAGGAAGGTGTTGAGCATTTAATATGGATAGATAGGATAGGTGAGAGAAATAGAGAGGCATCTTCTCTGTCAGATCTTGATAAAGTGATGGTTGTAAATGCTCTTGAGGAGATTTGGGATTTGGTATAAAAATAATTATTGATGAAATCCTAGAACTGTGAAATATGTATATACGAAAAAAAAGGATGGTAGCTCCAATTAACCCCATCCAATACTAGCAGAATATGGCTTACACCATATAGATTGGACTTAGCAACAAGCAAAAGGGCTTTTGACCCAATTACCGCTACTAAGTTGTTAATGTTCGAATCATTAACATATCCTTTAAAACCTCAGTAATCATCGATATAGAAAATTGGTTCTATACCTAGACTGGTACCAACACTGATAGGCTTTAAATGTGCTAATGATTAATACTAACGAGGGGTCAAATAGATGTCAAGGGTAGAATACTAAGGGTTTGGAGCTTTTTCTTTGAATTTTCAGTTTGACTTTAAAAAGGCTTTTTCTTTTGTTAAGTAAAAACACTATAACGTTAACAAACCTTCATTTAAGAGCCCATACTTAATTTTCATTTTCAAAATTTTCAATACCTTCTCCTCTATCTCAATATCTCCATCTTGAACTTTCTTAAGAACATAGTTGTAAATACTTTTTTGAGAACCTTGCTCCTTTTCACTATAGACACTATATATTAAAATATCAACCCCAGCGTCTAATGCCTTAACTGCAATCTCTTCCTTACTACCCATACTTTTTAATGCCATCATCTCCATATCATCAGAAACTACTAATCCATTGTAATCTAAATCCTCAATCAATCTCTTTTGAATAATCTCCTTAGAAAGAGAAGCTGGCATCTTGTCTATATCAGGAAAAAGAATATGCCCTATCATAACAGCATCAACATCAATTTGTTTAATTGTTTTACTAAAAGGTTGAATATATCTATCCCATTGATTCTTTGAAACTTTAATTTCAGGAAGTACAAAGTGAGGATCTTTAGGAGTATCCCCATGTCCAGGATAGTGTTTAATTACTGATAAGATAGAAGCATTCTTGTATCCACTGACTGTAAAGACAGATTTCTGTATTACTTCATCTAAAGCACCTCTGTATGTTCTGTTGTATATAAATGACCTTCTATCTTGTGTATATTCTACAACTGGAGCTAAGTTCGTATTAACACCTAATTCTTTTAGTTTCTCTCCCCTACTCTTAGCAATTTCATATGCCTCTTGGTTATCTCCAATGGCATTTTGAGGCTCTGTAAGCACCCTATCCCATTCAATTCGAGATACAACCCCTCCTTCCTGATCTATTGCTACAAAAAGAGGAATCTTTGGGTCTGTAGATTGTATTTCATTAGTAAGTTTCTTTAGTTGTTTTTCATCTGTAATATTTTTTGCAAACAAGAGAACAGAACCAGGTTTTACTTCTTTTAAGAATTTTTTGTTGTTTGGTTCTAAACTAGTATTACCATCAATACCAAACATGAAGAGTTGACCAACTCTTTCTTCAATACTCATTTGGTCATAGATGCTTTTTTCAAGAGGGATGGCATTTAGTTCTTTTTCTCTGGTAATTCTTGCTTCTTCGTAGAGGTCTACCATACTTTTAGGAATTTCTATTTCTTCTACTATTGGGTTTTGTATGAGCTTAAAGTGTAGAATTAAGACAAAAATACCAAAGAAAAAGCCAAGTAGGAGTGTTGATATGAAAAAGTCTTTCTTTTTAGACTTCATTACTAATTATATCATAGTGAAAAATATGGTATAATATACTATAGGTTGTGAAAATATTGAAAATCACAATTTAGGTAATGAGCCAAGAGATTTGGATGATATGAGAGGTAAATATGATGTAGCTATCATTGTTTTAAGTGGTCCTGATGAAGATGAAGAGTATAGGGAGTATGCAGGAGCTCTTGCTCATTTTGAAGCAGAGCTAATGGGTAGGAAAGCTGTTATCATTACTGCTGGTAGTCGTTCTCATTTGATAAAAGACAGGCTTGTTAATGAAAGAGATATTCCTGAAGAGGATATAGTTGTTGAGAACCATTCCTATGATACTTCTAGTAATGCTATCTTTACTAGTGAGATGTTAATGAGATTAGGATTTGAGGAACAAGGAGATGTTCTGTTGATAACAAATGGATATCATTTACCTAGGTCAGAGATGTTGTTTAGAAGATATTGGGGATCTAGTTTTAAGCCAATCAATGCTGAGAGGTTTCTTTATGAGAATCGTCCTGATAGTTATTCTTTACCAGGTGATACAGAGCCTTATCCATATGGTTTAGATGCAAAGAATCATGAGAATGAACTTAGAACCAGAATCCTTAAGTTTATAGATGGTGTTGTATTCAAAACTATTTATAAATATCCTGCTGGAGAGTTACTTATGAGAAGTTTGGCTAAAAGTAGGTTGCAACAGAGAAAGAAATCAAGTAGTCAAATTAATCAAGAAAACCTTCACTTTTCTTCTTGAAATCTTCTTTGTAGATTTTTTAAGATATCATATGGGGTGGAGGTGTAAATATTTGTAAAGAAAAAGTCTCTCATGTTTGTTATAATTTAGGGAAGTTAAAGTGTACATATTTAAGATTTTTTAATTTTAAGCTATGTCTTATCTTCCTTTTATTACTGATGAAAAGTTGGTAGATGTTGTTTCAGAATTCCTAAATGATATTGAGAAAATACAGTCACAAGCTCCTATGAAATTTAGAAAAAGTACATTAGATCCTTTCTCTGCCGTTTTATTTTCTCTATGTTGTGGAAAGAATTTGAGTGATTGGTTAGATAATGAGTTGCACAGACAGATAGGTAAGAGTTTTCAGAATAAAATAGGAGAATTACATCAAAATATATTAGGAAATTGTGATGGATGTGAGGTTGTCGATGATATTATTGATATAAGAAATGTTGAAAAGAAGGTAATTGCAGAGATAAAGAACAAATATAATACTACAAAAGGAAGTGATAGAAAAACTTTGTATGATAATCTTTCAATTGTTTTACAACAATCGGAGTATTCAAATTTTACAGGATACTATGTAGAGATTATTCCTAAGGATAAGCAGAGGTATAATAATTGTTTTACTCCTTCAGATAATACAAGTAGAAAAAATAGACCATGTAGAGAAGATATTAGAATTGTAGATGGTTATACATTCTATGGAATCATAACAGGATATGAGGATGCTATTAAAATGGTTTATGACATATTACCAAAAGTTATTAATGATATTACGGGTTCTGGTATAGAAATAGAGTCTGAACCTCTTTTTGAAAAACTTTTCAATAGAACATATTAGTAACCCTTGCATAAGGTTTCTCTCTCTGATAAATTATAAATATGGATGTTCATAATCTCACAATAGGTGAAGTTGCTAATAGATTAAATGTATCTGAGGATACGATTCGTAGGTGGGCAAAAAAAGGTCTTATTAAATCAACTCGTGGAAAGAATAATTATAGATTGTTTAATCTTAAGGAAATCGAAAGAGTTAAGAAACGTACACAGGGGGATTCGTGCCATAGAGGGTTTAAGGTTTTAAAATCAAAGAAAAACTATAATTACACAGTTATAGATCTATTCTCAGGTGCTGGTGGAACATCTCTTGGATTGGAAAATGCAGGTTTGCAACATAAGCTTTTAGTAGAATTTGATAAATATGCTGTAGAGACATTAAGAACAAATAGACCTAATTGGAATGTTGAGTTTAAAGATATAAAAGAAGTTGATTTCAGGGGTACGTCTGCAGATATTGTAGAAGGGGGTTTTCCTTGTCAAGCATTTAGTTATGCTGGTAAAAAATTAGGTTTCTCTGATGTTAGAGGTACATTGTTTTTTGAGTTTGCAAGGTGTGTTTCTGAAGTTAGACCTAAGATTGCAATTGCAGAGAATGTTAAAGGTTTATTAAGGCATGATAAAGGAAGAACTTTACAGATAATGGTTTCTGTTTTAGAGGAGTTAGGGTATAGAGTTGAATATAAAGTATTAAGAGCACAATATTATGATGTCGCTCAAAAAAGGGAGAGATTAATCATTATTGGAGTGCGTGATGATTTAAAAATACCAATAATTTTTCCTAAGGAGAATGACTATTTAATTACCTTAAGGGATGCTTTAGAAGATGTGCCACACTCGGAAGGACAGACATATCCTGAGAAGAAGAGAAAGATTATGGAAATGATTCCTGAAGGTGGTTATTGGAGAGAGTTACCTGAGAAGTATCAAAAGGAATATATGGGTGCTAGTTATTATCATACAGGAGGTCGTACAGGTATGGCTAGAAGATTATCTTGGGATGAACCTTCTTTAACATTAACTACAAGTCCTGCACAAAAACAAACAGAACGTTGTCATCCTTCTGAAACCAGACCTCTTACTGTGAGAGAGTATGCTAGGATACAAAGTTTTCCAGATGATTGGATGTTTGCAGGGTCAGTAAGTCAACAGTATAAACAGATAGGAAATGCAGTCCCTGTAAATCTAGGTTTTCATATTGGTACTGCATTAATCAAAATGCTTGAAAATGCCTCTTTAGGTTGTACAACAAACAAAGTTGAAGGTCAGCTAAGTTATTTATAACTTAAAAGTATCCTACTGCAACTTCTCAAACTTCCCATCTTCTAATAGTCTGTAATATCCTGATCCCTCAGGTCCATATAGACTCCATGAGTTAATAGGAACTTGATATGTTTGACCTGTACTTGGTGAAGATAATGTCTCATACCCTCTCATACCCTCTACCCATTTCTCATTAGATTCAGTTATTAAACCTTTATGATAAGCACTACTTTGAACAGTAAAAGGAGCTCTTCGATTCTCAGTAGGTTCAACTATTGGTAGTAATGTATTCTTCCTTATAATACTACTATCAACAAAGTCAAAACTGTCTTGCATCTTCTGTAAAGTATCTTTTACATTATCCCAATTCTCAGCTAATGTCATCTGTCCAAATCCATAAGCTGATGCATATTTAGTTCCACTAGCAGAGTATGGAGGTTGATATATTCCCACAGTTATTTTACCTAGAATAGGTATACCTTGCATCTTAGCACTAAGGTTAAACTCCTGTACACTATACCCTAATACTTGAGAAGGTAATACTGTTTCATCTGTTAATGTAAGATCTGTTATTTCCTTAACCTCTGCGAACGTCTCTTCTACCCAAAATTTAGGTGTATAGTCACCTTTTAATTCTGTTGTGTACATGTAGCTAAGTAATGTTCTTTGATCAGGTCCTACTAATTGAATAAAACCTTCTTTCTCTTCAGAGATGGTATAACCGGTAGCCTTATCTAACTGGAAGTATTTTCCTTTGTATTTCTTAAAACCTTCAGGAGTTTCTTCCTTTACTTCTTCTTTGGGTTTTGCTGTTAAAATATCATCTGTAAGTACTTTTGTTCTTGCAAAACACCCTGAAATCTCCTTTAAGAAACCTTCTCTCTCTTCAAATATCTCTGCAGGTGCCCAATATACTTTAAATGTAACAAAATCTTTTGTTTTAGAAACATGCATTTTTCCTTTAATATCATACTCGTTGATTTGAGCTATGACATCTGCATAAATCTCATCCTCTAACTCTTCTATCTTTTGAATCTCCTGCATCTCAAATGTCCCACCTCCTTCTTCAGTAGTTTCTTTTAAGATTTTAGAGAATGTGTTTAGGAAATCCTCTTTTGTTAATTCTGGCTGTGATTTAGCAGTATATATGAGTACTGCAGTAGTATTTGTCTCATCTTCCATTATTGAGACAGTACCGCTTTCAACCGCATAGTACCATCCATTTGGAACACCAATACTAAAGGCATTCTCAGGATACTCTATCCTCTTAAACGAACAACTAGGGTTGTCGTTTTCTACAGTCTCAGCGTAATACTCATCTCTACCAATACCTAAATCCTTTAGAATTGTTTCTAAAGATCCTGTTAGATAGAGGGCACCTAAGAGTGCGACTACGAGGATTATTATGGTTGAAATAATTATAGATTTCTTGTGTTTTGTAAAGAAATCTGTAGACTGGGCTTCTTTCATATCGCTTAATGATATAAAATTATGTCTTTTCAAAGTTGTAGCAGATATGAGGATTGTGTCAAGTGGGTGTAAAAATATGCCTTCTATAGATACTGTAACAAACTTAATCTCAAACTCAACCTAATTAGTAGGTATCACAAGAAGATGCCTGCCTTTTCTTTTTCATATTGTTTTTGCGAAAATTGTTGAACTAGAGTATTTGAGGTGTAATTGAGGAGAAAGTTTATAAACCAAATCTCCTGGCTATCTCTGCTGCTTTGTCATACTCAGAGGCTACTAATTCCTGAACAATATGACGCCTAGGAGAAAAGATGTTAAGATCGGCTCTTCTATTAATTTTCGCTGATTTAAGTGCTTCAAATGTTGTAATATTTATCTTTCCTACGCGATCAAAAATGTTGTGTATCTCAACAAACTTGTGTACTTCGCAATTATCCCAACAGTAGTAACTTTCGACTAACTTACCTGAGTATGCAGGTTCAATCTCTTCAAAATCACTGGGCATAATTGTTAAGGATTCTGGAACCCCTCTCTTATATCGTTTGGTCGTAGCTACGATAAAACCATAGATATCCAGTTTGTTAACAAGAATGACAAGAAGTTTGTATTTATTTCGTCTTTCTTGGGTAGAAGGATTAATTGAATTTGGGTGATAATAAACTGTTCGTTTCTTTAAATCTAGACGATTAGATACCTTACTCATTTGTAGTGTCAAGGTTTAAATCTTCATTTAAGTGTTCTGTTCCTCCCAAGGTTGCTCCGAGAACTTCCATAGGTTTGGTTTTATAGGTAATTTCTGTCAATGTTTTTGCACTATAGTCTTTTAATTCTGTGAGAACTTCATTTATGATGTCCTTTTCTGGTTGTGTAAGACATTGTAAAGTGTAGGATTTCTTTGCCTTGTATACAGCATAACAAGATAATTTGTCTTCAGAAAAAATAAGCTCTGCGGAAATAAGATCCTGATTTTGCATTTTTTCTACTATTGAATATATTGAAGAATCAAAAGGTCCATAGAAGTATCGTTTATAGGAGAAATTGCTAATTTTTTGTCCTGTTTGCTTCTTTGAGACCAAATCTATAATATATGACAGTTTCATTAAAACAGTAATGGTAGCTACCTTATGTTGCTTTATAATACAATAAAGCAACTCTTTTGTTTTATCCATATTTGAGTATATCATAAGTTCATAGAAATGACTAAGGGAGCTATATGAATGAAGAATATGATAATTTTTCAAAAATGCTGTTCTACAACCTTAGGTTAGGTGATAAGAAAGTCGTAGACTATCAACTAAATGAGCTATTCAAAAGCTATGCAAAAGTGGTAAAACTACCATCTGGGGTGAGTAATGGGAGTTGAACCCACAACCTCTGGTGCCACAAACCAGCGCTCTAACCAATTGAGCTATACCCACCATATCTATATATAATTATACTACATATCCATTCTCTAAATCTACTTAACCGTAACAGACTTAGCTAAATTCCTAGGTCTATCCACATTGTTCCCTAACTTAACAGATAGGAAATATGAGATTAATTGGAATGGTATAGCATTACTAATACTAGAAATATTACCAACCTCTGGAGTCTCAACATACCTATCAAATACCTCCATCTTACTAAAATCCTTACTACCAATACCTACAGTAAAAGCACCTCTTGTCTTTACCTGTTCCATAGCACTGATAAGGTCAGCACTATCCTCACTCTCCTTTGATGGAATAATACCAAATACAACTGTACCCTTCTCTATCAATGCAATCACACCATGCTTAAGTTCTCCTGCTGCAAAACCCTCAACATGCTTGTATGATATCTCCTTAATCTTAAGAGCTCCTTCAAGTGCAATAAATGCATTCTCTCCTTTACCTAGGATAAAAGCACTATCTTTCTTTACCATGTAGTTTGAAATATCTTTAATATTTTTAAAACTCTTCTCTGTAAATAGCTTTACTATCTCCTTAGACACCTCTTTAATATTCTTTTTAGCTGTTCGATATTTCCCTACAATACTCATGGCTAAGAGATAACCCCATGCACACTGTGCTGTAAATACTTTTGTAGATGCTACACATATTTCAGGACCTGAGTTTGTGTAATATTCAAAATCAGAAAGCATACTCATAGCAGTAGCATGCATATTAACAATGCTTGCAACCTTACATCCTTTCTCCTTCATCTGTTCAATAGCTTCAATTGTATCTGCTGTCTCACCACTCTGTGAAAATGCAATTACAATATCTCCTTTTTTAACAATAGGTAGGTAAGATTTAAATTCATAACTCTTAACCTCTTGAGCATCAATATTAGCAATATTCCTTAAGAAATATGCTGTCTGTCCTGCTGCAAAACCAGCAGTACCAGCACCTACTAGATATACTTTCTTTCCTTTCTTAATCTCTTTAACTAACGGTTCTAAATCTTTCTCTGTGTAGTTTGTTGCAAAGAGTAATGTCTCTTTCTGGTCTACTATTTCCTTTATCATAAAATGGTCAAACTTCCCCTTCTCTATCTTGTTGTATTGATACTTCAACTCCTTTATCTCAACCTTTTTCTTTTTGTTTTTAAGAATATTAAATATTTCAATATCCTTACCATCAATCTCTACCATATCGTAGTTTTCTAGTAATACAGCTTTGTTTGTTGCTGGTGAGAAAGAGAGTGTGTCTGAAGCTAGATATATACCATCTTTAGCAATACCAGCAACTAGTGGAGACCCATTTCTAAGGGCATATATCTTTCTATCTTCATGACTTAATACAGCTACTGTATTCCTACCTTCTAACTTTTTGAAAACATGAATGATAGCTTCTTTGAGAGACATCTTATCTAATTCTTCCTCTATTAGTCTTACAATTACCTCTGTATCTGTTTGTGAGATAAATTTAACACCTTTTTTAATTAATTTTTCTTTTAATTCAGCAAAGTTTTCCACTATACCATTCTGTACAAGAGTAAAATCACCTCTTGTTGAAATGTGAGGATGTGTATTTATTTTCGTTACACCACCGTGTGTAGCCCATCTAGTATGTCCAATACCAACAGTGCCTTTTGGTAGTTTCTTGAAAGCATCATGTTCTTTGATTTCACCAATATCTTTGTATTGATATATTTTATCTTTTCCTAATATTGCAATACCCCATGAATCATACCCTCTATATTCTAATCTTTTTAAACCTTCAAAAATCATATCATTACACTCTTTAGTTCCAGAATATCCAAATATGCCACACATATCTTTACATAGTTATTTTAAATTTGGGAACTGTTAGTTACTTTTTGGAATTGTAGTAACTTTTAGGTCAACAGTATGACCTGAAGGTGTCCGCTGATAGTTCGATAACCTTCACCTCGTAGTAGTTTCCTTAAGACTACCCATACGCTTTTATATTAAATATCCCTGCTTACATATTACAGGATATATAGAAACAGTCAAGATACTTATCTTCTCTTCTGTCTACTGTTTAGCAAGCTTGCATAGTACATTAGATTTAGGATTGAAGAAACTAATCCAGCAAAGTATGTTAGTGCTGCTGCATTTAATACCTCTCTAGCACCTCCTCTCTTTCCCTCTGTTATGAGGTTATACTTCTCTATGAACTTCATCCCCCTCTTACTTGCATCTAATTCTACAGGTATTGTAATGAGAGAGAAAAGAACACCTGTTGAGAAGAGTATTAGACCTAGTTGTGCTAATTTGAATTGTGTTATGAGAAGTCCAATAAAGAAGAGTATATATCCTATGTTTGTTCCAATATTTGTTATCGGTACAAGTGTTCTTCTAAAGTTGTATATACCAGATGCTGAGAATTTCTGTTGTACATGTCCCATCTCATGAGCTACAACAGCTATATTTGAAACTGATTTAGAAGACATATTTTCAGAAGATATAGCAACTATGTTTTGTGTTGGATCAAAGTAATCCCCTAATGGTTGTCTATTAGGTAATATATCAACAGAGAAGTTTTCTCCTTTTTTAATCTCTTCTGCTGCATCTAATCCTGTCTTTCCGCTTTCTGCATCTTCTTTTGAGTATTTGTTAAATGTAGTTTTTACATATATCTGAGCAAAGATTGAGAGAAGAAGTCCTGGTATTGCAAACATCCAATATATTGGTTCTATTCCCATATTATTACTAACTTAATTTAAAACTTTTCTATATTCATTTTATCATAGAATGTAAAATGGATAGTTATTCTGTTTCTTTATTCTCTTTTTGCTTGCTTGACTTTTTTGTAGTATATTTTATCTATGGAATTTAAAAAAGGTGAAAAATATATCTGTCTATTAGCTCCATCTTTCATAACTGAGTACCCCTATCCTAATATTGTATACAGATTAAGGAAGCTAGGGTTTGATAAGGTGATGGAGGTAACATTTGGTGCTAAGATGACCAATCTTACCTACTACAACATAATTAAAGAAAGTATTGCTAAAGGAGAGAAGAAAACATGGATTGCTAGTCCATGTCCAACTATCGTTAACTTCATTCGAGTAAAGTATCCTCACTTGGTTGAGAATCTAGTTCCTTCACACTCTCCAATGGGTTGTATGGCTCTCATTGCTAGAAAGATGCATCCTAAGCACAAGATTGTATTTATCGGTCCTTGCATGACTAAGAAGATGGAAGCAGGAGAAACAGGATTAGTAGACCATGTGCTTACATTTGTAGAATTAGAACAACTCTTTAAAGAGAAAGATATTCCAGAGGAGATAGAGGAAGGTAAGTATTGTATTGGGTTTGATAAATTGTACAATGACTATACCAAGATATATCCTGTTTCTGGAGGTCTCTCTGATACATTAAACTACAGACATATTCTTAAAAAGAGAGAAATACTTGTAATGGAAGGACTTAACAATCTTATGCCAGTATTTGATAAGTTTAAGGATGGTGTATACAAGCATTACAAGTTTTTAGATATTCTTAACTGTGATGGAGGATGTATTAATGGTCCTGCTATGATTAGTGAAAAATCATTAACACAAAGAAGAAAGAAGGTTTTTAAATACAGAGATTATGCAAGAAGATATGAAAAAGATTTAGGTAGAACAGGATTGAAGGCTCATGCAGATGGTATTAATTTTGAGAGGAAATTCTAATGAATCCTTTTATGCAGTTAGCTATATACAAGGCTAGAGAGGGTATGCAGAGAGGTCATGGAGGTCCTTTTGGTGCCGTTATCGTAAAGGATGGTGAGGTTATTGCTTCAGCACATAATGAGGTGTTGAAAGAAGATGACCCCACTTCTCATGCAGAGATTCAAGCAATTAGAGAAGCAAGTGAGAAATTAAATACACATGACCTTTCAGGTTGTGAGTTGTATACAACAGGCAAACCTTGTCCAATGTGTAAGGGTGCTATACAGTGGGCAAAGATAGAGAAAGTGTATTATGGTTGTGATTATGAGGATGCAAGAAGGATAGGTTTTAATGAGCTGAGTGGTAACAGTGAGAACTATGTGGAGGAACAAATAAATCAGGAAGAATGCCAAGAACTCTATGATGAGTATCTTACTACAGATAGAGAAACTTACTAGTCTTTAAAGTTACTTCTTAGCATACAACTTAATATCTACAACAACAGCCCTCTCTTCATTTAACATAACAGGATTGATATCCATAGAAACAATCTCAGGATATGTCACAAGCATACTCTGTATCTTCATTATCAAATCTATCAACTTCTCTCTTGCTAACTTAGGTTTACCTCTGTATCCATCAATTATCTTAGATACATTTGTTTCAGATAGTATTGCATCTACTTTCTCTCTTCTTTCTGGTATTAAGATATGCTTAATATCTTTGTAAACCTCTGTATATATACCACCTTTTCCTACAGCTAGTAAGTGACCAAACCCTACTCCATCTTTCTCATAAATATGACTATCACCCTCCCTATTTGCACCTATGAATATTTCTAAATTAGCTTCAATCATTTCTTGGATAAGGATATTAGGTGCAGGATTACCAGTAATCTTCATGATAGTTTCTCTTAACTCCTCAAACTTCTCTTCAAACTCAGTTATTGTTCGTATATCAAGATAGAGAGCTTTGTAATCTGTCTTATGTGCTAGGTCATCTGCTGTTGCTTTGATTGCTACAGGAAAGATTGTTGATGCAAAATCTCTTGCTTCTTCTAAACTACTAGTAACAAGTTGTTTAGGATAATCTATCCAGAATTCGCTCATAATGCTAATGGCTAAAGAATCAGGTAATACTACAACTTCATCTGTATTCTCAACATACTCAAGAATCTCTCTCTTGTTTCTAGTCTTTTTAAGGAACTTACCAGCATCTATTGGTTTGTTTAGGTCTCTTCCCAACTCAAAGTTAACTAGTTTAGCAATTAGATGCATTGCTTCTTGTACATCATTAAACCATGGAGTTTTCTTTTCATCGAGAATCTTAAAACCTTTCTTAACTTCCTTTCCTCCTAAATAGCAGGCAAAGATAGGTTTTGGTGATTGAGACACTATCTCATTTATTGCTCTGGATGTTTCTTCTACTTCTGTCATTAACTGTGGTGTTAGAAGTACCAATACACAGTCTACATCAATATCTTCTAGCACTATCTTTATACTATTAGCAAATCTATCACTTTTAGCATCTCCAAGTATATCGATTGGATTTTTAATAGATGCCTCAACTGGTAACTCTCTTTTTAGTTTTGCTTGTGTTTTCTCTCCTAGTTCTGTAATTTCTAGTTCTTCATTCTCAGCACAGTCAACAGCTGTGATACCTGGACCACCTGCATTTGAAACTATTGCAACCTTTTTACCTTTTGGGAAACTTGCATAATCTACTAATTCTATTAATTTGTATAGTTCTTCTGAATTTTCAGCTAGTATGATATTTGCTTTCTTAACAGCTGCTAGTACTGTATCGTAAGAGGATGCTAGAGAACCTGTGTGTGATGAGATAGCTTCTTTTGATTTCTCAGAGCTTCCAGGTGCTATTAGTAATATTGGTTTCTTTGATCTCTGTACTATTGATACAAATTCTTTTCCATCAGAGAATTCTTCTAGATATATTGCTATTGCTTTTACTTCTGGATGTGAGATGAAGTATGGTATTAATTCATTTTCATTGATATCAGCTTTGTTGCCAACAGATATGACATGTGAGAAGCCTGAATTTCCTTCATTTGCCATATCTAATACTGCTGTACAGAATGCTCCAGATTGTGATATGAATGCTACATTTCCATCTGGTGCATTCTCTTTAGCAAATGTTAGATTAATATTTGCTTTGTTGTTGATAAAGCCAAGGCAATTTGGTCCAATTAATCTAATCTTTGCATTCTTTAGTTTGTTTGTAATTCTCTCTTCTAATTCTCTACCTTCTACACCAGTTTCTCCAAATCCTGCAGAGATGATAAGGACTGTTTTTACTTTCTTCTCAATACATTGGTCTACTGATTCTTCTACCATTTGATATGGGAGAGCAATACATGCTAAGTCTACATTCTCTTCTATTTCTAGGATTGAAGGATATGCTTTTCTTTCTTGTAGTACTTCATATTTAGGATTTATTGGATATATCTTCCCATTGTATCCACCTTCAATTAGATTTCTTAATAGAACTGCTCCTACTTTTTCGCTGTCTTGGGAGACTCCGATGATAGCAATAGATTTTGGTGATAGTGTTTCTTCCATATGTTTTGTTAGTTACAATATTTTAATAATCCAGTTATATCATATTCCCTAACTTCATCAACAAGTTCTGATTGTATCCCTTTTCGACTTTGTAGTCTATCGTAGAAGGTAGGAATGGTGTTATCCTGATGTATTACACCTGTATATATTTTACCTGTTTGGGACATATCTTTTGCTAATTTTAGAGCATGATCAATTGATGTTTTATCATACTCTTGTAGAGTTTCCAGCTTAACAATGTGCTCATTGAACCATTGTGGAGTGCACTCTTTATTGTATGTTGGACAGCTTTGAGCAATCTGTATAACACTACATCCTTTATGCTCTATTCCCTCCTTTATTATCTCTGTTAGTTGTTGTGGGTCACCACTGTATGCTTTTGCAAAGAAAGAAGGTTTTAGAGAGAGTATGAAGTGATTGATATCTAAATCTCTTTCTGGTTTTCCTTCTGGTAGTGCATACATCTTTTTTCCTTGTTTTGTTGTTACTGTTGCTTGTCCAGTAGTTAGTGCAAAGTTTTGATTGTCATGAATTAGAATGGTCATATCATAGTTGGATTTGATAGCATTGATTAAGTGATCTATACCCTCGTGGAAACATGCTCCATCTCCTTGGTCTGCAATGACAGTATATTTTCTGTTTGCTAGATGTGCTCCTGTAGCTAGTGCAACTGCTCTTCCATGTAATCCTTTGAATGCATATGTATTTACTGTATCTGCACCATTTCCATTACATCCAATATCAAAAGAGATGAATGCTTCTGATGGTGAGATATTTAATTCAGCTAGAGCTTTTTTAAGTGCTACATGGATAGCGAAGTTTCCACATCCTGGGCACCATGTAGGTTTTCTTTCTGTGTTGTATATATTGATATCCATACCTATACCTCCTTTTTTTCTAAATAGTTAAGTATGTCTTCGATGAAGAATGGTCTTCCATCGAATTTTAGTAGTTTTTCATTGAACTTGTATCCTGTTTCTTCTGTTAGTAGCTTTCCTAGTTGTCCTGTTTCATTGTTTTCAATTAGTATTAATCTTTTACCTTGTTCTATTAATTCTTTTAGTCTTTCTGTTTTAACTGGGTATATGTATTCATAGTGGAGATATCCAATATCTTCATTTGAGAGGGAGGTGTTTATAATATCAAGAACGGGGTTTTTAGTATTCCCTGAGCCTACTAATATAGTTGAGGCATCTAGGCTACCAAAGTATTCTGGTTCTGGTATTTCTGCTTTTAGTTTTTCTAACTTCTTTGTTCTTTTTTTACTCATTTCCCATACTTTTTGAGCATTTTCTGTTGAGTAACCTTCTTCTGTATGTTCATCACTTGTGTGTAGGTATGGTTTTTGATCTTTTGATGGTATCCATCTTGGTGATATTCCATCTGTAGTTAGTTGGTATCTCTTTTCTCCATGTTGTAGTCCTCTTTCAATTCTTTCATTAGGTGGTAGAGCATCCAGAGAGAAGAGTCCTTCTGCTATTTGTTTTTCTGTTAGTACAATTACTGGTAGTTGGTATTTGTCTGCTATATTGAAAGCTTTTTGTATGAGTGTGAAAGCACTTTTTGCATCTGCAATCTGTATTACACATCTTGGGAAGTCTCCGTGTGCTATCTTTGTTGCTGCTGTTATATCTCCACTACCTGTCCATGTTGGAACTCCTGTACCTGACCCTATTCTCTGTGCTACAACTATGACTAGTGGTGTTTCAGACATTCCTGAACATGATATTGTCTCACACATGAGGTCAAATCCTCCTCCTGATGTGGCTGTCATAGCTCTTGTTCCCATGTACATAGCTCCCATTGTCATTTGTATTGCTGTTATCTCGTTCTCTGCTTGTTTTACCAATATTTTAGTATCATTGGCACTTTCTCCTAGGAATTTAAATATGGATGTGGCTGGTGTCATAGGGTATCCAAAGAATGCTCTCATACCTCCTGCTAGTGCTCCTAGACTGATTGCATCGTTTCCTGTCATAGTCATTTTTCTGTTATTAGATGTTTCTAACTCTTCTATATCAATATTTTCACTAAGGGTTGGTTCATAGAGAGGTGAGTTATACCCTGCTTGTAGACAGGCTCTCTCTGCATCCATATCTATATTTTTACCTTCAAACATCTCTTCCACTGCTTCGTTTAGTATTTCTAAGTTCTGTTTTAATATTTTCCATATGAAGCCTGCTAGTACAGCATTTGCCATGATTGGAGGAGCATTGTTTTCTTTTGCTATCTCTTCTGAGTCTATGAGGATTACTTTAATGTTATTCTGTTTGATATATTCTTCTTCACTTGGAGTTAGTTCTAACTCTTTGCCATCATATATTACTATTCCATTAGGTAATACATCTGTGATGTATTCTTCAAGGGATCTTTCAGACATACAGCATAGTATGTTGGTTTTAGAAGAAGAACTATTTATACTACTGTTTGATATATCTATTTGGTAGTTTGCAAAACCTCCTTTTATTAAGGATGGGTATTCTCGGTTGGAGAAAGTATAGTAGCCTGCTCTGTTTAGAGATTTGGTTAGGATAGTGCCAACACTATTTATTCCTTGTCCGCTTTCACCACCGAATTTTACTATTATTCTTTTTAAATACATGGGTAGTTTTTAATATATTATTGTACACCAGTACCAATGTTACCATTTCCATTGAAGAAGACATAGTTGAATATGGAATGGGTGTATCTCTCTGCAGGGATTATTACTTCTTTTGCTCTATATGTTCCTCCACATGTTGCAGAGGCTTGGAGTTTGTATACATTAAAGTTTGCTGTACAACCACCAGGACCTAAAGGTGGTATAGGAGTGATGGTAAAGGTAAAATTGACTTCTTGATTTATGGCTGTTAACCCTATTACTAAGATATCATTATCTAAATCTATTGGTAGTCCATCATTTGGGAATAGAGTCCAATTATGAGTAAAGTTAGGATTAAGACCAAATCGGTAGCTAATAGTGTCTTCGTAATTATATTCCCTAATACTACCACCTTCTTCATATATTTTGTTTACAACCAATCCGGCTTCGTTACTTGGATTATGAACAAATATTCCAAGTCTACAATTGGAAAAGTTCCTATCTTCTTTTAGAAATGAAAATGTTTGTCCTGGTTTTATTGTTATTACATCACCGGGAGCTATTTGTGTTAAAGAAAGTGTATATTTGTTATCTAAACCTTCTATTAATGGACAGATATCTAGATTCTGTAAATTTAATGGATGTCCTAGTTGTGCAGTTAACTCTGTAATGTCTCTATCTCCACTCTCATAGCCAGCTTCTATACCCATTTGAGCATTAGTTTGAAAGACTAATTGACCATACTCCTCCTCAGGAGGATTTATTCCTTGACCTGCTTGGTAATATGTTTCTACATATGTTTTACCAAGCATACCTTTCTCTAACCATTGTTCTAATGTACTTAGTAAAAGATTGTCTAGTATCATATCTGATACTTGATATGCTTCTGCTGAGTTTCTTTCTTGTATAGCCATACTCTTTGATTTCTGTGATCTAGAGAATACAGCAAAACCAATCATCGAGGATATGATTAGTATTACCATGATTATTGCTAGTGCTTGTGCTTTGTAGTATTTCTTCATATTTATATTTTACAACGGTTTAAATCCAACTTCTTTCTTGTATACAGATCTATCTACATCAAAGAAGTTTTCTGCAAATTTAGTATATTTAGGATGGTAGTTAATGATTAAAGCTGGTCTTAGAGGATTATCTGCACCTAGGTTTCTTTGTAGAACGAATGAAGGAGATTCTCCTCCAATACCAAAGGCAATTAGTCCTCCTACTAGTAATACTTGGTCATGGTTTTCACTTACAGCTGCATCTTGAGCTATCGTTATTCTCTCTTTAGCAAGTAGGAATGCATCTATTCTGTCTGTACCACCAGTAGCATGTCCATCGTTTACAATGATGTTCTTTTCTGAGAATACAAATATTGCATCATTGTTACTAGTTGCTTGGAGAGCTCCTGTTATTGTTATGTTTCCTTGGGAATATATTAAAATTTTACCAGTGTATTTAAAACTTCCTATTGTTAAATCTTTGTCAGATTTAATATAGCATCCCTTATCGGAAGAGCAGTGCCAATGAGTTGCACTTGGGATTATTTCATCTGACAGCTTTTTGTCCATAGATGAGTTTGCTTCTCTCTTTAGTGCTTCATAGAGGTTTACTTTGTTTTGCTCATTTGTATCTTCTACTCCTTTTGCTACTGCTGGGTTTCTATGCTGTTCTGTACCTCCAAACATGAGGACTTCCCTTATTGGGTCTATACCATTTGCTTTTGTTGTTAATAGTTCTGAACCTAAGTTGTAAAAGTTAATATTAGGTTCTAGTTTTTTAGTTTCGTACTTAACTGTACCTTCTGAGTAAAATATTCCTCCTTTGGTAGACATCCATCTGTTGTAATCAAAAGGATCTGGGTCATCTGGGAATGGAGGTTCATCTGGATCTGGGTTTTGGTCTTGTCTACCAGTTCCACCAAAGTTACATGCTCTGTCATAGAGGGTTACATCGAACTTCAATGTACCAGAGGCTGTGTCACCTGTGTTAACAATCATATTTGTGGAATTACCATTGGAGTTTGTAGGATGATACCAACCACTTGTAATTACGATATTACCTTGTGCATCATAGCCGATATTACCCATCTCATCTGCACTGAGATTACCTGGTATTACTGCTTTTACTGGAATCGGAAGTGTTCTTGTTACCTCCTTTTTAGATGAAGAGCTAACATTTACAACTGTATGAACAATTTGAGAGTTAGGATGTCCTTTATCTGTACTGGTCCATTTGAGTTGTAGGTTTTTTTGATCTTCTGTTGCAAGTCTATCAAGTGTTATTGCTGTTAATCTAGGATTTTTAAAATCAAAGTTCCATATCTGTCCTGTATTTTTAACAGACCTAATATCTGCAAAGTATCCATGTGGTTGGGTTGGGAAGAGTGTTAGATTATCCATCATACCTGTCCATATTTGGTATCTACCAGACAATGGTATGTTCTTTTCAAATTCGATTTTAATTGTCATATCTGTTGTATCTGTAGGATTTTGTGCATTCTTTACACTTTCCAGTGTTATTGTAGCTATTTTTGTTCTTTTACCATTATTGTTTACATATATGTATGGTTGTTGAATATTTGAGTTCTGTGGTACATCTCTACCCCAACCTTCAAAACCATTTCCATTATGTGATTTATATATGCCACCCATGGTATGAACCATTATCCCTATCTTATTTGGGTCTGATAATGTTGCACCTGGTCCTACGCCTGTGAGTGTGTTTCGTTCATTATCGATTGTACTTCCTTCTTTAACTAACCAGAGTACTGCAGCATTTATTCTGTGGTTTGCATCATCTTGTTCTGCTGCAAGATTAGTATTTATATCTCTTCCCTTTATTGTAAATGTGAGAATTCTGTTAGCTTCATTACCAGTGTATCTTGCTTCTGGTGTACATCCTTTAGCAGTGTTACCGGTTGTATTGCCTGTTACAGTTGTAGAGATTACAGTAGGTGGTGTGTTTACTACGAAGTTGACTGATTTTGTAGTACCTTTGACCCAATTATCATCACATTTGTTTAGTGTTTCAAAAAAGGAAGAGAGTGTACCTTGATTTCCAGGGTTAAGTGATGGTGCTGTAGTTGGGATGTTGATAAAAGAGTTGAAGGGATTATCAACATTTAAGGTTCTTAGAATACCATTTAGTGTTACTCTTAAACCTCTTGCAGTGCTAGGTATACCAGGATTGTTTGTTTCTGTCCTTATCTCTGATGTTTTGTATGGATATCGAATTACTGTTCTTCTTGTAGAAGAGAGTGGTTGGTATGTCGTCCATTCGAAATTATTAATACCTAATCTTTCATATATTTTAATACTTGTAACATCAGCAGGAGATATGTTTGTTTCTGGTTTATAACAACTTTTGGTATTACAAATATTCATACCTCCACAACCGTTTTCTTGTATACAGTATGCATCTTGTCCTTTACATAGAGGACCTCCTTGTTCTGTCATTACATATTGATTATATTCTGTGGGGTCAAATGGTTGATTAGCTTCTTTGCAGTTATCCTCTACAACACATTTATTTGGAGGACATTGGGGTGTACAACCACCTCCTCCACCTCCTCCACCATGGCAACATTGTCCACTAAACAGTGTTCTTCCGGAATATTGATCAGGAAAGCCTCCTGGAATACAATTACAATCATAATATGAAGGGATCGTTGGTGGACAACTGCCTGAATCACAAACCCCAACATCAAAACAGGGAGCAGTAGATCCTCGTTTGCAACACAAAGATTCGTTATAGCAATAACGACCAGATGGTTTATCTCGACCTTGACATCTTTTATTAACACAATCTGTTATGCATCGAGGATCCTTTGTACATGTTTCTGGGGTTTCTTTTCTACATACACCGTTTGATACATCTTCATATGTCCAGCCTATTACAGGGGGTGGTTCTTGAGAGCACTCAAAAATAACTCCTTGAGGTGTTTCCCTATATCCTTCTGATCGACATTGTATTGAGACAGTTTCATTTACTTTTTTTTCATGTCCTCGCCCATCACACAGATAATAACTTCCAGGAAACTTAGGAGCAAAATCACCATAAGGACCATAACAGAGAGCAGGTATTACTCCTGTCTCATGATAACAATCATATGTTACATATGCAAATGATTGTTTTGATTTCAAAAACAGAGTAAATACTACTAAAACAAGTAAAAGACTTAAAAACAGTTTTTTAGTTGTATTTTGGACAGTCATAGTGCTTTATTTATAAAAATCTGCTTTACTCGCTGGAGTATAAATAGCATTAAGTACTTGTTTTAATTTCTCAAAACCTTCAGGTGATTTAGGGCTGTAAAACACACAGGATGTAGCATCTTCAGATAATGGTTCTTCTTCTCCCTTCTCCCAGTCTAAGTGTTTTTGATATACCTCCTCTATTCTTTTAAGACTTGCTTCTAATTCTCCTTCTTCTAGTTCACTTTTAATATAGTAGGTTACATATCCAACTCTTCCAGTATATCCATCTTTAATTCCTGTCATATCTCCTATTATGTAATACTCTGTTTCTCCATTCTCTCCTTCTTGGAAAGTTAAGACAACATCATTCTCTGGTGCATTACCACCATCTATAGTAACTCCACATGTATGCTCATCTGAAAGAGTTACACCCAAACCTATTGGGGCTCCATGCACCCTAATCTTCTCACCTACTTTAGAAGGTGTACGAGTAGCTATATTGTTTTCATTAATTAAGAGATGTGTTAAAGTTGCCACGAGCGTATCGAGAGTCCCATTATTACCTCTTGGCCAGTTAAGTAATCTCTTAAATTCCTCTGTACTTATAATCTTTGCAACCTCTACTATTGAATACTCTTCCCCTGCTTTAAATGGTCCATTTTCCTTTTGATATTCTAAAAGGTTTCTAAAAAAGAGAGAGAGAACTAATTGTTCAGTAGTACTACCTTCTGCAAAGAGATTTCCAACAGCAATTTCTTCACTTTCAGAACTTTTGGTAAAATTGATAGTTTCTCCTTCCTCTGTTTCTGCAGAGAGTACTACCACACCTACAGCAACATTCATAGCAACTCCAGAGTGATTCCTAAGAGTCCCTACGGTGACACTCTCACCATTCTCACTTGTAATCTTTCTAGTTTCTAATAGTTCAAACTTTGTTTTTTCTGGAATATCAAGGATTGTGACATGGTTCCAATAAGACTCTTTTACTTTATCTTCTCCAAATTCTCCCAATGAGAATAAAGGTAATTCATATAAGACAGTCCTGTATCCTTCTTTAACTTCTACAATATAACCAGGTTCATGTTTTTCTATGTTGCTTGCTTTAAGTTCTCCTTCCCATTGCATAATGTCTAACATAGAATAATCAAACTCTTGTGGATCTATCTCTGGTATAGGTGTAGGTGTTGGGTCTAATGTCATAGTAGGTGTAGGTTCTAATGTTGGTGTTGGTTCTATCGTTTTTGTTGGTACCTCTTGATTAGGAATAGTTGTGTCTTCTATCTCCACATCGTTAGGAATAGAAGTGGAAGAAGATATAGGTATGTGTTCTTTAGGTTGTTCTACCTCTTTTACTGTCTGACAAGCAGGTGCAGATAATATGAAAGCTAAAGGTGCAGTAGTACGGAATATAGTCTCTGCTACTTCCTTTGGTGTTACATTGTATAAGGAATTAAGTACTTTATCTCTAACCCTTTTAAAAGTATCATCTTTTTCTCCTTTTACTGACTTCTGAGATTCTTGTAAAGCAAATTGAATGTAACTTCCAACTGCATTACGAAAATCATCTGTCTTTTTTTCATCCCACTCTTCCATACCATCTACTAGGTCTTGATAGTCTTTCCTCAATTTCTCTCCATTATCTTCTTCATATTTGTCATCTTGCATAAAACCAGAATTGGCAAGATGTTTTTTTAACTCAGCTAATTCCCATGTAGACATTTCACTTTTACCACTTTGTCCAAATGATATGACATCATCTATTTCAGAATCTATCAGCCAATCATCTATATGTTCTGTGTTGTTATAATTATTCGTGGCAGTTTGGTCGAACTTGTTTTTTTCTATATCTCCCATATATGTTTGTATAATAATATATTACTTTTCTACTGATATCATATAAAACAATATCGTATTCTGCAAATCTTTTTTATTTGCCCCAGATAGTATTTCTTCAATTATTTTATCTTTTGTAGTTGGTTTAAAACTGTTGCTTAAAACTATATCGATATTTCCACATAAACGTGTGAGTAGTATAGGTACTTCTTCTCGATTACATTCTTTTTTAAGATTTTCAACCAGAGTATCCGATTTATCTGTTAGAAAAAAGAATTGTAATTGATAATTACCACCCACTTTTAGTAAATCTTTGTTCTCAACGGTTATTGTGGTAAACAAATCCTCTCCTTCTGAGAACTCTATCTGTCTTGAAGGTAAAGTAAAGATAACATCTTTGCCTTCTATTGTAGATTTGAAAGTAAGTTCTAAAATATCACCTTTAGTCTCAATGTTCTGTAATTGGTTTGTGAATGTATATATATGTCCAGCTTCTTCAATACCAAAAGTATTTTCCTTCATGACAACATAGTTGTAATAATCATCGGACGTGGCATTCTCTAGTGATACTACAAACCCTGTTTGGGCAATATCCTTGTTTTTATAAAACTCTTCATAGTATTCAGTATCGCTAACATTTGCTATTTCTAGACTAGAATATTCAAAAGTAAAGAGTTTACTCTTGCTATATATTATTGAGTATTTTAGAGGTAAAAACGAATCAACTTCTAACCATTCACCCATCCCTTCCCATTTAACTCTGTTATTACCTTCACATATGTTAAATACAAAAGTTTTGTCCTCTTCTTTTTTTGGGATAGTAATGAAGTTATAACAATGTGTCATTAACCTTTTATCTAACTCCTGAGGGGGATAAAGAAGTCCTTTACACTTAACCTCTACTGTATCTTTTGTTTTAACATAATCACAATCATCTAATAGTTCTTCATACTTATCTAATACAAACCATCTACCATACTTAAAACCATTCCTAATTACATCTTTATAAACAAATACAAAAACACCTAAGAGTAGTAATAAAAAACTAATGGATAATATAACAATTGTCTTCTTAGAAGCAGTAATCTTCATATATATAATATATCCTACATAGAACTTAAAACCCTGTCAATATTGTATAGTAAGTCTTTCTTATCCTGTGCATTCTCCATTAACCATTCTAAATACTCTCTATCTGTCTTAACAACATCCTCAAGGTTATACCCTGCATACTTACCAAATGTAAGTGTACGAATATACTGTGGTTCTTTAGATATAGTCATCATATTCTCTGGTGTAAGTACAGAATTATGTTGTAAATAATCAAAAAGATTCTTAAGTACAATCACATCACCCATAGCATCATGTGGTAATATTTCAGTATCTTTTTCTTTTTTGTAAAGACCTAAATAATATCTAAGATATTGTAATGAATAGCTCTCAAGGTCTCTCTTGTTCTCATCTTCTAACATATTCCTAGCTACCTTAAGTGTACATATATATTTAGGTATCTCTATACCTTTCTTCTTAAGTACTTCCATATCAAACTCTACATTATGTGCTACCCATATATATTCCTTACCCAGGTTATTAAGATGTTCTTTTAGTGTAATCTCTGAGAAAAGAGTCATAGAGGTAGTATCTTGTACCATCCTCTCTTTAAACATAGGTTTGTCTTCTAGAAATTCAGGTGTAATATGGTGTACAGCCATAGCTCCAAACGATATATCTTGTTCAGGTTTAAAATATTCATTAAACTCCTTACCATCACTAGTTAGAAAAGCTAGTTGAATGATATCTTTACTCTGTACATCAGTTGTTTCTGTATCAAAAAAAAGAAATTTCTGTTCCATTACCTGACTATACTATCATATATGCTTCCAATTTTCCCACCATTCTCTTTAGCTATCTGTATGAGTTCATTAAAATTATTCTTCAACCATTCTACGTCTCCTTCCCTGTTATGAAGGAGAAGTACTCTACCCTTTTGTTTGTAGTAGAGCTTTCTTAGATAGTCCATATCTTCTAACTCTGTCATGGTCCATCTCATGTTAAGGAGGTTGTTATCAGTAACCCACTTTATCCATACCCTATCAAAGTATCCATATGGAGCTCTTACACTCTTTATACTAAAGCTTTGATCTTGAAGTATATTTCTAAATATATCTGTAAAAGCATTAAAATCTTTATCTAACTCCTCTACACTTCTTTTTCTAGTATGGTCTGTGGTGTGATACCCTATCTCATATCCAGAGTTGTATATATCTCTCCATAGTTCTAGATGTTCTGGATTATGTGGATTGATATATATTGTGTTTGGGAAGAATGTTGCTGTGATATTGTATTCTCTTAATAACTGATACATTCTTTTTGTTTGTTCAAAGTTATACGAATCATCTATTGTTAGTACTAGGTTTTTACCAAATATTTCCCAGTTTTCTAGTGTATCATGTGGTAGTTTAAATCTATGAAAGCTATGTGCATTAATCTTAGGTCTGTGGGGTATGTAGTAGGTGAAGTGTTGTATTTGATTATCTGGTAATTGAAGGGTATATGTGTAGTGGTATTGTGATGATATATCATCGGTGTATTCATAGACGACTTTGTATTTGATTGGTTTTGAGATAGGTTTTGTAAAGAAGAACATGTAGTATTTTAACATATTTAGAGGTAATAATATTGAGGTTAAAATTTATAGAAGGTATAATTAGGATAGGATGTTTAAACCAACTACAGAGAAAATAAAAAAGATTTACAAAGAGAGAAAGTCTCAAGTAGATTTTTTAGATAAAAAGGTATTTAAAGGTAAAACTAATATATATATTGACTGGGCTAATGTGTTTTTTTGGCAAGAAAAACTTGGTTGGCATATTGAAGTCAAAAGGTTGAAGCAATTTCTATCCTCTTTTCAACAGGTTAATTCTATAAAAATATACCAAGGATATTTTGAAGGGAACAAGGTTGCTGAGCAGGAACTACTTGATTGGGAATCTTGGGGTTTAGAGGTTCGAAAAAAGCCCATTAAAGAGATAAATATTAGTATAGATTTGACTCCTTTTAGATCAGATGATACGACCGTTATTAATCGAGTAATGCTAAAACAGTTAGTTAAAAAATTACCAGTTAAAAGTATTGAAATAATAAATAAAGAGATAAGAGAATTGAATAGCAATGGAATTAAGAAACTTTCTATGCATAAATGTAACTTTGATGTTGAAATGACTAGTGATATGAGGATTGATTCAAGAGATGATGAGAAAGTAAAAACATTTGTAGTATGGAGTGGAGATAGTGATTTTGTAGATACAGTAAATGCTTTAGGTAGTGATAATAAAAAAGTTGTTATTTTCTCAACAAAAGGGATGATTTCTTATGAACTTTCTCATTCTAAAGCATATTTCTATGATGTTAAAAATATTAAAAACTTTATTTGTTGGAATAAAGAGATAGGGTAATAAAAGCAAAAAAGGGCTCTATTCAGAGTCCTTTTAAGCCATTGTCTTCTTGACATTAAGTCAACTGCATTATATCTAAAAGGTTTGTAGATGTCAAATGATGCATTAGTTTACATTAGCTGCGTCCAAGTATAATCTTGTAGTTAAAACTAGAATCTAGGTTTTTCTTCACAATCTTTTATTATCTCAAGAAGACTTTTCCAATATTTAGAATTAACAAATTTTTCTACTTCTTTATTTGCAATCCTATTTATCTCTTTCTTTCCTACATTCTTTTTACCAATTACCTTCTTCATTTCATCTTCTAGACAATCCTCATGCCAGAATATATGTATATTAGGAAATTGTTTTTCTATCTTCTTCTTCTCTTTTTCCCAATTTTTAGGGAAATCCTCTTTTAGTTTATCTAAGTCAATGAAACAAATAACTATGTCAAAGTCTCTGTTAGAAGATGTTTGATAGCATTTTTGTAGTATTGTTTCAGGACAACCACCTGATGCATTGTCTAAAAGAAAAATCCATTTTGATGTATGATACTTAAACTTCTTGAGAGAAGAGAGATTTTTTATGAAGGTTTTATCTTTCCTTCCTTCACCAAAGAGCAGTCCTGTATATGGATGCCCTGTACTAGATTTTGATGTTTGGGAATGCTCCATATTTTCCAGCTAGATATTTATTTAAAAAATTATCATCACTTCTTACACCATCTATTTTGTTTAATCTTTTAACAATGCTTTCTCCATCATTGTTCTTTTCTGTTAGATAGATTTGGTGCATATCTAGCTTGTTCATACTAGCAAGTGAGAGTGAGGAGAAGATTAGTTGTGCATGTCCATCAGCATTTTCATCAATGAAATATGTAATTATCTTGTTTAGAGCCTCCGGGTGCAATCCTAGTTCTATTTCATCTATGATTGCGACTCCATTGTATTTGAGGGCTTTAAGTATCTTTGTCATTAAGAAGAAAATACTCTGTGTTCCTCTTGATTCGTAGAGGAAAGGAAGCCTTTTATCTCCGTGAGAGGTTGTATGTATACCTGATACCATATAGTCGGTAAATGCACTTCCTTTTTTTACTTCTTTTTCTATTTCTATACTAGTTAACCCCAAGTCAAAATTCTTCATAACATCAAGAGTCTTCTCTTTTATCTCTGTGTCTCTTTCATATGATTCAAAGGCATCTATTTGGTAAGGAATGATATTGTGTTGTCCAATCTCATTTATATTAGTGTAGAAATTATTGAAATATTCTATGAGTGTATTGATTACTTCTATATCATAGAGAGATTTTAGGAATGGGATAAAGGAGATATCTTCTCTAATTCTTGGCAATATTGATGGTTTAAGATTTTTAAAATACCTCTTGTTTAATTCTAATATATTATCTTTCTCCCTTTTGAAGAGAGTAACAGGCTGTGCTCCTTTTTTAATCTCTTTTACTATTAATATTTCTTTGTTTACACTGTTTTCTTTTAATACCAATTTGTATGTAAATATGTTTTCTTTAATCTCAAAAACTATTTCAATATTGGTAGGTTTCTTGTTATTGAAGAAATTACTGTATGGAATGAATATATTTTCTACATTACCATTTCTATTTAGATTTGTGAGAAAGTATCCAAGAAATCCAAAAAGTCTGATAACATTAGTTTTACCAGAAGCATTCGCACCTATGAAAGACGCTACTTTAGTTATCTGGTCTCCTTTGGGAGAGTTAAAGTAATCGTAGGAATCTTTTTTGTTTGCAGTAAAATCAATTTCTTGTCTCTCTTTAAAGGAGTAGAAATTGTCAAATGTTATACTTCTAATCATAAGTTTTGTTAATTTTGAATATATTATACTTACCTAAACTAAGTATACAGAAAAGAGACAAAGATTGCAAGTTGCTACAGATTGTTGTAGTAAACACCAAAGTGGTACTCTCTTAAATTGTGTATAATGAACTCATGGATGTAGAACTTTCATCTAAACAGAAAAAGGTAGTAGATAGTATCTTAGATTGGTACAAGAGTAAGAAGACTCAGTATGTGACTCTAGGTGGATATGCAGGTACTGGTAAGACTACCCTACTTGGTCATCTTGGGAATATGTTGCATAGGGAGTATAAAGGGATTTCAATTGCATATTGTTCATTTACTGGTAAGGCTTCTTTAGTGTTAAAAAAGAAATTAGAAGAGAGTAAGTCTTTAGATCCTTCTGATTACATAGGTACTATTCATAGATTGATATACAAAGCTATTGTAGATGAGGATGACAACATTATCGGTTGGGAGAAGATACCTGTTGATTCGTTTGAATATGATTTAATTGTTGTAGATGAAGCATCTATGGTCTCTGAAGATATATGGAATGATCTTCTTAGTTTTGAGAAACCAATTCTTGCTGTTGGAGACCATGGTCAGTTACCACCTGTTGAAGGTAAGTTTAATCTCATGGCTTCCCCTATGCTTCGTCTTGAGGAGATATATCGTCAAGAGAGAGGTAATCCAATTATCATGGTTTCAGAGCTAGCAAGAAAGTATGGAGATATCCCTGTTATGGAGTTCTCCTCTACTGTTAGGAAGTTTAGTAAGGAAGATGAGAACCTCCAAGAGTTTCTTTCAGAGAAGTTGTCTGGATATGATGAGAATATGATGGTATTGGTGGGATACAATCATACTAGGGTGAAGTTAAATAACGGGATTAGGCAATTCTTAGAATTTGACAGTCCAAAACCTCAAATTGAAGACAGAGTTATATGTCTTAGAAACAATGCAGAGTTAGGTATATTTAATGGTATGTTAGGTACAGTTCAATCAATTGAGAAGAAGAATTTAGCAGATATGCTTGAATATTATGATGTTGATATACAGTTTGATGGAGAGGATAACCTATTCCATGGGAGTATGTCCGCTGAACAGTTTGGTCAGAGAGAAACTATGAGGAGTATTGGAAGAGAGATAGATCTTTTTGATTTCGGTTATGCTTTGACTGTACACAAAGCACAGGGTAGTCAAGCTGAGAAGGTTATACTTTTTGAAGAGAGATTTCCCAAGATGGATGATGATATGTGGAGGAGATGGTTGTATACAGGTGTTACTAGGGCTGTTAGTGAGTTGTATATTGTTGGGAGGTAGAATATTATGTTATTTAAGAGAACATTCTACTATACTAGAAATCATGGATAAACCTAAGAGGACATTAAATCATGGATAAACCTAAGAGGACATTAAACAAACAAGAAGGGGAACTATTTCAACGAGCTGTTGCTTTTACAATCTCTGTTGCAGATAAATACAAAAATGACAGAGCATATGAAGCCGCTTTAGTAGGTCTTTATGTAGGGTTAAAAGCTTATACAGATAACGAACTCTCATTCAACTTGGAAACATACTTACATTGGTTTGTTAAAACATCTATAGAATACGAGTTGGGGTACAAGAATAAGGATACAAAAATTTGGGGAGAGAAAAAAGAAAGTGCAGGGGAAAAATAAATTCTTATTTCTCCCCTGAGGGTAGCTGTATTGTTGTTATTTATCGTTTACCTTACTTTGCTTGTGTGTCTGTTTTTGAGTCACGATCTCTATCGAAAAGTTTCCCAAGAGGATTAGATATTACATCTAAATTTTGGTATAATGTTAAGTAGAGAGGTGGAAGCCACCTGGCCCCTTTGTGCCAGGACTAAGCTTCCACCTTTTTTGTTATTTCCAAGATATCTATAACTCTTCTGTTTTTGATAATAATGATATTTAGATTTTCATTAAGCTTTTAGTTTACTTGTGTTAAAATTCCCACATGGTAAGTAAAGCATCTTTAAGTATAGAGAAGTTTAAACATATACTTTACTCTTGTTATGACTCCTCTACTGCATATGAAGCAACTAAAAAGATTTGGAGTAAAGAGAATAGATTTCTTGGTCAATGTGTAGTAACAGCACTTTTAGTTCAAGAATATTTTGGTGGAGATATTAAGAGAGGATATATACCAGAGATGAATATGTCTCACTATTGGAATTATATTGATAGTAAGAAGGTTGTTTTAACAATAGAACAGATGGGTGATATATCAGATGTTAAGATAAAGGATATAACTACTAAATCTAGAAATAACCTGCTAGAAAATGATTCAATTTCTACTAGATACTTCTTACTTAAGGAAAGAGTAGAGAAAAGGATAAAGGAGTGGGAAAGTTTAGAAAAGAAGATGTCTTTGTGTAGGAAGTGTAATATGCCATCATATTTTGAACATGATAGTGTACACTTTGGTAGTAATTGTGATTTACTGTTTGTAGGAGAAGCTCCAGCAAAGAATGGTTGGAGGGTTACAGGTAGAGCTTGGTACAACCCTTCTGGTAATTTAGTTCCATCAGGTAAGGTTTTTGCTAAGTTGTTGGAGATAATAGATATTAGTGAGGTATCGGATATAACATTTTTAGAAGCAGTTCAGTGCTATCCGTTAGAAGGGAAAGTGAGGAGTGAGCATATAAAGAATTGTCAGCCTTTGTTAAGAGAACAGATATACCTGTTAGATCCATTAGTTATTATTCCTATGGGAGTAAAAGCTACGAAGGCATTATTAAATTTTACGAACTTTTCAGATGTTGTTGGTAAGTTTTCATCTGTTAGAATAAAAGGTAACGATTATAATGTTTTTCCAATGTATCATCCTTCCCCTATTTCACCAAAAAGTTTGAAAGATAATATTGTAGTATTTGAGAATCTTAAGAGGTATCTGTTAGAGATAGAGGATGAGAAGAGAAATGTAGTACTTTAAACTCCTATATTTTATAAGTAATAATTCTTCTAATAGCTTATATCTATCTGAAAACAAGGTTAGTATTTTCATCTATTTTTTGATATAATTATAGATAGGAAGCAGGGTAGCACCCTCTGCTGTATTGAAATAATATACACAAGGCGGAGGTAGACGCCCTGCTTGCTATTTAAGTACAATCTTGTGCAGTCCTTTCTTATCATAAACTATTATATTATTAATATATCTCTTCTTTGCTTTATTCTTAATACGAGAAGAATTATACTCACATAATCGTTTTAGAAGTTTTTCTTGAAGAATATTGTTTCCTAGATCTAAAAATATATTTCTTTTTCCTTTATCTACTGACTCATTAATCCTTTTAATAACAGTTCTTTCTGAAAAATTCTTTTTTAATATGCTTTTTAATTCCCATTCTTGATTATTCCAAATAAAATCATTGGTTGGATAATATCCTCCTGTTTTAGTATCTACAAGACTATCTCTCTTTATCCATTTAATATCTTCTCCTCTTTCTGTAAACCTTTTTACAAAATTTCTTTCATGTACCCTAAGAATATTGTTATCCTCATATTCTTTCTTTGTTAAACCAATTCTTCTGTATATGGGAGTATTTAGAAAATTTTTCTTTCTCATACCTACAGATTACTCTATAAATATGAAATATAGATTAAATGTAAAGGAAAGATTGGAATATGAAATGTATTCGTAATATAATAAAACTATGATAATCCAAAATGATAGAGAAGAAAATTTAATTACAGAAGCAGCTAAGATATCAGTAGAGATACTATCTAAGCTTGGAGATATGGTTAAGGAAGGTGTTACACCTCTTGAGATTGATGAATATGCTGGAGAGCTCTGTAGAGAGTACAAGGTACATCCTAGTTTTAAGAGAGTTAAAGACTATTACCATAATACTTGTATCTCTGTTAATGATGTAGCTGTACATGGTATTCCTAAGGATATTCCTCTTAAGAAAGGAGATTTAGTATCTATTGATTTTGGAATTGTATACAAAAAGATGTATACAGACCATTGTTGGACATGGTGTGTAGGTAAGGCAGATGAAAAGAAGATGAAATTACTTCTTGCTGGTAGAAAAGCAGTTGAAAATGCTATACCTAAAGCTGTAGTAGGTAACAGAACAGGTGATTTAGGTTATGAAATGGAGAGAGAAGCTTTAAGGAATGGTTTTAATACATTAAGTATTTATGTAGGACATGGTATTGGTAAGAGTTTACATGAATATCCAGAGATACCTGCATTTGGTAAAAGAGGTACAGGCTCTCTCCTAGAGGATGGTATGGTTATCTGCATAGAGTGTCAGGTTGTAGATGATGTTGATGATGTTAATATTGGTGAAGATAATTGGAGTGCAAGGACTATTAATGGTGGTAATTCTGTTATGTTTGAATATATGGTTATTGTTAGAAAAGATTCCCCTACTATACTTACTAATACTCTTGATTGGGGTGTGGAGAAGGTATAGGTTGCTTTTATTTATCATTTCATGGTATAATACTATAGGATTGTAAAAGATCCTAAACTGCTCATTAATAATAGATTCATTTATTCCTCAACTCCCGTTTTTATCCTACACATAGGTCTTAATATGTGTATTTAGGTTTGTGTGTAGGATAAAAAACAAATAAAAGGAGAAGAAAATGAAAAAAAATAAAACCCAAGGGGAAAACCCTTGGACAATAGTAGTCCTTGTGGCGATTTTATTCGCCCATGGACTCCAAGATCTCTATATATTGTATGAAGGCGAGCCTTCATTAGTCTTCTCAATTTTGAAGTACATTTTATTGTTTGTTCTCTCTATCAAAATCCTATTATGGGTCAACAAGGTAGGGGCAAAAGAAAAGGAGGAAAAAGAATAAGTCTATTATAAGTAGCCGAGACAGGTATGTATAAATAAAGTTTTTGTATTTTTAATAATACTTAAACCGAATTTTACACTAGTACCTGTCTCGCTACGACTCCCCATATAACCAACATCTATGCTAAAATACATCTGTCTAAGTTGTATTTAAAACATATATAAAAATGAAAAACCTCTATGATATAGCCATAATCGGAACAGGACCAGCAGGACTAAGTGCAAGCATATATTCAAGTAGATACAAACTAAAAAATATTGTATTTGGTAAAACACCAGGAGGTACTATTACAGAAGGTCATAAAATATGTAACTATCCCGGATATGAAGAAATTACTGGTATGGAATTAGGTATGAAGATGTATAACCATGCTAAAAAGGAAGGTGGAGAGATAGTTAATGAAAGTATTGTTGATATTAAGAAGGATGGTGATATATTCAAACTAACTTCTGATAATGAGAAGGTGTACGAAGCTAAAACAGTCATACTAGCTACAGGTACAGATAGGAATAAATTAGCTATACCAGGTGAAGATAAATACTTAGGAAAAGGAGTATCATACTGTGCTACATGTGATGGTATGTTTTACAGAGGTAAGACAGTTGGAGTAATTGGAGGTAGTAGTGCTGCAACTATGGCTGCTGTAATGCTCTCTGATATTGCTGAGAAGGTATATATTATCTACAGAGGTAATGAGCTAAGAGGAGAACCTGCATGGGCTTCTCAAGCACAAGAGAAAGAGAATATTGAAATTATATATCAAACCCTATTGACTGAACTTAATGGTAATGGACGATTAGAGGGGGTAAAGCTTTCTAAGCCTTACAATGGCTCTGAGAGCCTTAAATTAGATGGTATTTTCATAGAGATTGGTTCTGAGCCTAATATCACTCTTCCATTAGAGATGGGTGTTAAGGTAGATGACCATAACTATATTGTTGTAGATCAAGAACAAAAAACAAATATGGAGGGTATATGGGCTGCAGGAGACTGTACTACAAATTCAAACTATCTAAAACAGGCTGTCACAGCTGCAAGTGAAGGTGCAGTTGCTGCAAACTCCATATATATGTACCTCAAACAATCTTAGAGGTCTGGCCTAGGTCTGCCCCACGGTAAGAAAATTTTAATCTCAAGGTTTGTGCACATGCCAAAAGGTTTCCTAGCCCTCGGCTTTGGTAGACTATCCATCTTACAAGTCCAGACACAGGAACACACACCTCAAAAAGGTTTGTAAGAAGTGAAGATGTTGAACTTATTAAAAAGTTCTGAACAAAGGCCAGACCTAGGTCAGGCCTGTTGTGAGTTTACAAAATCAACCCATTCTTGTAGATAGTTGGAGCTAGACCAATATTTGGGATCTCCCACATTAAATTCAATTCTTCCACCATTTTTTTCAATCGTATCATACTCCGGAATATCTTCTCTTGCTGCTCTATCACCACCTTTAGTAAAAACATCTGGTTTGATAATATCTACAGCTTCAATACAATCATTTTTTGTTGGGTGATTGTAAATAACAACATAGTCTACACCTTTAATTCCATCAACTATCCTTGCTCTGTCTAACTCTGCCATGAATGCTTTACCCTTTTTAGTAACAGCTCTTTGATCTCCATCAACAATTACAACTAAAACATCTCCAAACTTCTTAGATTCCATTATATATGACACATGTCCTGGGTGGATTGGATCAAAAAAACCTGATGCGGCTACAATCTTCTTACCTTTTAACTTCTCTTCCCTTAACTTAGGGAAATCTTCTAGGGGTATAATCATATTAAAATATTTACAACTTAATTAGATATCTTACCTACCCTACTCTCAATTGTCAAAATTTTGTAATGAAGCTTATAACATTTTTCTCTTTTGTTGTTTCTGTTGAATTGACGAATATAGTTTAATTTGGATGAAAATTATCATACTATAAGTCGTTGACCAACCACAACAGGTTGGGTTATGGTTTATCACATAACACAATATGTTGTATGTAAAGTATGAAATGTCCTTTTTGTGAATGTCAAATTACAAAAGTTGTAGATAAGAGGGATAACAACGAAGAGAACTCGACAAGAAGGAGAAGGCAATGTCTAAGATGTAACAAGAGATTTACAACATATGAGAGATTGGAGAAGTTGGATATTAGTGTTGAAAAGAAAGATGGCTCTTTAGAAAAATTTGATATACAGAAGGTAGTAAAAGGTATTAAAAAGGCTGTTGATTTGGATAAGGTTACTGAAGAGGAGATATCTCTTTTTGCAGAGGAGATAGAGAGGTTTGTATTTAACAGTGAGGAGATTGTAAAGACTAAAGATATTGGACTTAAAACTTTGGAATGGTTGAAGGATAAGGATCCTCTTGCATATATAAGATTTGCTTCTGTATACAAGGAGTTTGAGAATTTAGATGATATTAAAAAAGAAATAAAAGAACTAGAGAATTAAATTTACTGTCTAAAAACATGCCCGACAAAAAAAGAGTTTCTGTAAAGAATAAAAAGCCTCTACAAGTTGAGAAACGAGATGGTAGGATTGTTGATTTTAGTAGAGAGAGAATTGTAAGTGGGATATTTAAAGCTGCTGAGAGTGTTGGTGGTAAGGATAGAGAGAGAGCTGAGGAGGTAGCTGATGAGGTAATTAAAAGAATTAACGAGAAGTTTAAAGGTGTTGTAAAGACTAAAGATATTGGAGAGATTGTTATCGAGACTTTGCTAGATATGGGACACGGTAAGACTTCTGTTGCTTTTAATCTTTTTGTTGATTTAAGAAACAAAGTTAAGAATATTAAGTCTTTGATAGATGTTAACTCTCTTATTAATGATTATATTGACAAGTCGGATTGGCAGGTTAATGAGAACAGTAGTAAGTCTTACTCATGGCAAGGTTTAAACTACTATATCTCTACTGCTATTCAATCTAACTATTGGCTTCATAGTATATATCCTAAGGAGATTTCCAATGCAAATATTAACAAGGATTTACATATTCATGATTTAGGGATGTTAGCTACATATTGTTGTGGTTGGAGTTTGGAAGATTTGTTACTAAAAGGGTTTACAGGTGTTCCTGGTAAAATTTCTTCTGCACCTCCTAAACATTTTAGTACAGCTCTTGGTCAGTGTGTAAACTTTCTTTATACTCTTCAGCACGAGGCTGCAGGTGCCCAGGCATTCTCCAGTTTTGATACATATCTTGCTCCTTTTATTAGATATGACAAGCTTTCCTACAAAGAAGTGAAGCAAAAGATGCAGGAGTTCCTATACAATATGAATGTACCTACTAGAGTTGGTTGTCAGACTCCATTTACTAATATAACTATGGATTTGATCCCCAGTGGTGAATTAGCAGAGCAAGGTGTAATTATTGGAGGTAAAGTCCAGAAAGAGAAGTACAAGGATTTCCAGAAAGAGATGGGGATGCTTAACAAAGCATTCTGTGAGATTATGGTTGAAGGAGATGCTCAAGGGAGACTCTTCTCTTTCCCTATTCCAACTTACAATATAACTAAGGACTTTGATTGGGATAATCCAGACTATGAACCTATTTGGGATATGACTGCTAAGTACGGAATACCTTATTTCTCAAACTTCATTAATTCTGACATGAGTCCTGATGACGCAAGAAGTATGTGTTGCAGGTTAAGACTTGATAATAGGGAGTTGAGAAAGAGAGGAGGTGGACTATTTGGAGCAAATCCTTTGACAGGTAGTATTGGTGTTGTAACAATCAATCTTCCTAGAATTGGTTTCTTAGCTAAAGATAAGAAGGATTACTTTAAAAGGTTAGATGATTTGATGGATCTTGCAAAAGAAAGTCTGATAATTAAGAGGAGCTTCATTGAAAAATATGCAGATAAAGGTCTTTATCCATACTCCAAATTCTACCTTGCAGACATTAAGAAGAGGTTTGGAGAGTACTATAAGAATCACTTTAATACAATTGGTATTCTTGGTCTTAATGAGTCCTTAATTAATTTCTTTGGTGATACAAAGAAAGATATTACCTCTAAGGAAGGAAGAAGGTTCGGTCTTGAGATTATGGAACATATGAGAGATAGGCTTAAGGATTATCAGAACGAAACAAATGAGTTATTTAATCTAGAGGCAACACCAGGAGAAAGTACTACATACAAGTTTGCAAAAGCTGACAAAAAGAAATTTGGAGATGCAATTATTACAGCTGCGGATATAGGTGTTCACAAAGGTAAGAATATTGAGCCTTACTATACTAATAGCTCTCAGTTAGCAGTCGGTGCTACAGATGATATTTTTGAGGCTTTGGAAATCCAAGATGATTTTCAAACTGCCTATACAGGAGGTACGGTACAGCATATATATGTTGGTGAAAGAATATCTTCAACTGAGGCTGTGAAGAATTTAGTAAGAAAAGTTGCTGAGAATTACAAGCTACCCTATTTTTCATTGACTCCTACATTTAGTGTTTGTCCTAAACATGGGTATATTTCTGGAGAACATAAGTACTGTCCTAAGTGTGATGCAGAAGTTGGTTACAAAGAAGGTATGCCGTTTAATGAGAAGTTTAATTAAATTATTATTTTAACTGCCATGGAAAAGGTAGAAAGACAAAGATGTGAGGTGTATTCTAGAGTTGTTGGGTATATTAGACCAATCTCTCAGTGGAATATTGGTAAACAAGCCGAATGGTCTGATAGAAAGATGTTTAAAGTTTGCGGATGTAATTAAAGAATATGCCTAAAATTGGTGGTTTAGAGAAAGTATCTTTGCTTGATTATCCAGGCAAGGTATCAACGATTCTCTTTACTTATGGTTGTAATTTAAAATGTTCTTTTTGTCATAATCCAGAGTTAGTTATACACCCTCTGGATAGTGATATCGAGATTAAAGAAGAAGAGTTATTCCATTATCTTAAAGGAAGGAAAGGTTTGATTGATGCTGTTGTGATAACAGGAGGAGAACCTCTAATATGGAAGGATATCGATTTACTTATAGAGAGAATTAGGGAGATGGGTTTTCTAATTAAACTTGATACTAATGGTTTTTTTCCAAAAGAATTAAAACAGTTACTTAAAAAAGGACTATTAGATTACATAGCAATGGATGTTAAGTGGTCTAAAGATGATTATACAAAGTTTAGTGGTGATAAAAAGGCTGTTGAGAAAGTTAAGAAATCAATTGAGATTATTATGAACTCAGGAATAGATTATGAGTTTAGAACGACCTTTGTAAAAGGAATACATACTATTGAAGATGGAGAAAAGATTACTTCAATGATTAAAGGGGCTAAAAAATATTATATTCAGAATTTTAGATCAGGCAAAACAATAGACAAGACCTTAGATAGTTCAAACTCTTTTACTGTAGAAGAGCTCAAAAATATTCTACGAGGTGCTAAAAAACATGTTAAAAACAGTTACATTAGATAGCAGGGTTTTCTAGAACCTTCACAACCTTTCCATTTATTAAAATGTCTGTATTCTTATCTATATATATTGGTGTGTTTGCTGGGTTACTAGAGTCAGGATAGAGAACAATCATATCTCTCCCTCTCTTAAACCTCTTTATTGTAGCACAGTTATCTATAATTGCCACTACAATATCACCGTCATCAAAATCGGCATCCTTCTCAACAACAACATACTTACCATTCTTTAAAGTATGACCGTCTATCACTGCTTGATCCATAGAATCTCCCTTAATAATTAACGAGAAAAGATTTCTCCTCTTTCCTAAAATATTTTTATCTATTTTTAATACACCCATATTCTCTTCCTCAGCACTTACCATTGGAATACCAGCATTTGCATAACCAAGAATTGGTACACCTACTAAGTAGTCGTATACTATCTCATCATCATTTTCTGCCATATGTATACCCCTAGGTTGGCTTGTTCTAAAAATATATCCTTTTTTCTCTAAAGCATCTAGGTGAACAACTACTCCTCTCTTTGTTGTTATGCCTAATTCATCCTTAAGTTCATTCAGAGAAGGAGCAACACCTTGCTCTAAATAGTATCGTTTAATTATTCCTAAAACAGCCTCTTGTTTCTTTGTGAGTATACTGTCCATTTTTGTAAAACATAATTTTAATATATACCCAGTATACCCTTCTTAGGAACCATTGCAAGTACTTATAGTATATTAAATAATCACAGTAAAAGCTCATATAGCCTTCTTGTACAGTGGCTATACCATTGAGGTAACCTTCTATGATATACTAGTATTATTAATTTATTTTATTTACTCAAACTTATATGGCAGAAGTAAAAAATGCTAAAAAGGTCTATACACTAGACGAAATAAAGTTCAAGGAAGAGAATAAGACAATAAGTATTCTCTCTTGGATTTTTATTGTAGGTCTAATAATGTTCTTTGTAGAAAAGGAAGATAGTTTTGTAAGATATGTTGGAGCACAAGCAGCTATAATGGGGCTTTTCAGTATGCTTACATTTATCCCTATAATTGGTTGGTTATTAGGTCCAATAGCTTTTGTTTGTATGATTATTGGAATGGTTAAGACTGCTAAAGGTGAGAGATTTGATGTTCCTCTAGTATCAGACCTTGCACTTAAAGCTATGGCAGCTCTTTAAACTATATTTTAGTAGAAATTGAGGGGAGAGTGATCTCCCCTTTTTATTGTCAATCATTCTTAATATATGATAGAATGACAAAGCTCGGGGAGTAGTTCAGATGGCTAGAACGCTGCATTTGGGATGCAGAGGTCGCAGGTTCAAGTCCTGTCTCCCCGACCAAATAGACTTTTCATCTATGTTATAATTCTTTTAATATGATACTACACTACATTGTTAACTATTTTATTAACTACACCTCATTTCTCCTACTAATTACCCCTATTCTACTTTTTCTTCTCTACTCAAAGATTAAAGACAAGTTTACAAATAAACCTCTTTTTAAAATAGTTGTAATTTTTCTTTTCCTAATCAATTTTCTGTTAATCTATGCAAGATTTGTAGAACCAAATATTATAGTAGAGAAACAAACAAGTATTGAAACAGGATTTAAAGCTAAAATAGTACTCATATCAGACCCTCATATTGGTGCATATAACTCAACAAGGTTTTTAGAGAGAGTTATTGAGAAAGTTAATAATATAGATGATGCAGATTTTGTAGTAATAGCTGGAGATATTACATATTATCCAATAGGGGATTTAACTACTCTACTCTCTCCTTTTAAAAATCTTAAGAGACCCGCATACGCAGTTTTAGGTAATCATGACAGTCAAGCCCCAGGACCATATATCGAGAAAGAATTAAAGGAAGCATTAGAAAAAAATAATGTGATATTCTTAAAGAATGAAGATCTGTATCTTGAAGATTTAAATATACATGTTGTAGGTTTAGGCGATCTTTTAGCTGAGGAGGTGGACACCAAAAAGTTAGACGAGTTTAAAGATGTAGAAAATTTATTAGTAATAGCTCACTCACCAGACACTGTTTATTCATATGAGGATATTAAACCTGATTTAACACTCTCTGGTCATACACATGGAGGACAGATTCGTATTCCTTTTATATATAAATATTTTATACCTACTAAATATGGTTTTGACGAAGGGTTTTATGAAACTGAGAAAGGAAAAGTATATGTGTCTTCAGGACTAGGTATGACTGGATTGCCCTTTAGACTTGGTATTCCTTCTGTTATTGATATTATTGAGACTTACTAGATTATTCAGATTACCAATCTGTTGTATGTCCTTTCAGCTTTGTTCTAATTGTTGAGTAGATATAGTAAAGATAATACTTCACTTTGTTTAATGGATAATCTCTACTATGCATATATGTTACTTTTGTACCTCCTAGACTTCTCTTAAACTCACTGACACCTCTCCATGGATGCTTTTTGTTTTCAAAACTATTGGGTACAACTCCACCAAATAAATCATATGTCTTCAGTCCTAATTCTTTTCCTAATTCTAAACTCCTCCAGAAAAGTAAAGTTGTTACCATTAAGTTATTCAATCTAAAATCTGTTGATGCTCCTGCTTGGTATAAATGCATATTCTCACCATACACTGTATTTTGCCATATTGAGAAAGGTTTTCCTTCATAATAGGCAGTAACCATATAACACATACCCCTACTCTGTTGTTCTTCCAATTCTTTCATTAGAAGTTTTGTAGGCTTATCTACATAGCCTTTAAACTTAACTGTCTCATCATGAAATCTTGCAAAATCATCAAACACTTCCTTTCCTGTTAATATCTTCACAATAACATCTTTGTTCTCAAGGAGTCTATTTAATAAATTCCTCCTTGTTTTGTTCATCTCTCTTCTTAATTCCTCCAATGTTTTACTTAAATCCATCTGTTGAGAGATTAAAGCGTCCACATTGTGTGTAGGGGCTTTGATAAATCCGTTTTCTTCATAGAATTCTGCTAATAGTTCATTCTCTGTTAATAAAGGAGAGAACCTAAACATAAAACAACTGTTTTCTTTAGCAAGATTTTTAAGAAATTCAGTAACTTCTCCCCATTCTTCTTTTGTTCCGTCTAATAACATGGGTGAGTGTTTGCATTCTAGAAATTTACCAAAAAGTTTTGAATTACCAATATTACCAGTAATGATTCCTTTTAACTCATCTTTCTTAAATATTGCATACCTAAATGTATCAACTCCTACATTCTTATTGTAGGTATATCTTGCACTACTATTAAGAAATGAATATTTGGGCATAGCAAAAACATAGCTATCCCACTCTTTATCATCTTCAACCTGTTTAAATGTTAATTCCATTTGTTGAATATTTATCAATTTAGATTTCTTTACCAATAGAGTTAATTATACTAACAATATTTTTAGCAATATCTTCTGTTACCTCTATATTTGTTGGTAGGTTAATAATATTTCTACAACAAAATTCTGCTTCTGTACAGTTTCCTTTTTCGTATCCTACAGTATGTAGGTTTTCTGTGCTAATTGGAAATACTGGTGTTGTATACCATCTACCTGATATGACTTTAATTTTTCTTAGTTCTTCTCGTACCTGCTCTGGGTTTTGTAAGAGAATAGGATATCTTAATAGAACTGATGGCTCTTCTATTTCTTCAGTATCGAACTTAAAACTCTCCTTCAGTCCTTCTGTATATATCTTTGAAATATTTCTCCTATGATTATTAAATTCTTCTATTCTTTCTAATTGTTTATCTAATAACTTAGCTTGCACATCACTTAGTTTGTAGATTCCTTCAAACTCTATACTATTACTTGAAGCTTGTCTTTTAATTAATCCTGCCAATTTATACATCACAAAAAGTAACTTCCCAATACTAAATTTTAACAATGGAATATCTACAGTAAAGTAATATCTCTTTATTTTATCCCAAAGAGTAATGTATTTAGCATTGTAAAGAGCATCTTTTTCTGACATTTCATCAACCTCTTTATATTTCTCTACCAAATTATGCTTTAATTTGTACGATCTATTCATTACTAACAAAGCTCCTTGTGTACAGCTAATTGCCTTGTCTTGTGCAAAACTAAAGAGGAGAGCGTCTGAATACTCACCTAAATCTTTATCTTTAGTATTAAAAAGATGAGCACAATCTTCAAGCAGAAAGATTTGATTACTTTCTTCTCTGTTCCTGTTTTCTTCATCTACAATTTTTCTAATTTCCTGTATATCGACAAGGTTTCCAAATGTGTGTTGTATAATAACAACTTTTGTTTTAGATGTAATCGCTTCTTTAAGTTTTCCAAAATTAGTATTGAATGTCTTTCTGTTTACATCAACAAATACAGGTTTTGCTTTACTCCAAAGTATTGGTGCAACTACAGCTATACATGTAAATGCTTGTAAAATTACTTCATCATCTTTCTGTAATGGAATATTTTGAAAAAGAAAATGCATTGCTTCTCTTCCTCTGTTAAAAAGAAAAATATCTTTTTTAGGAAACATATCCTGAAATTTTCTTTCTAGAATATGTCGTGCACTTGTTGTGCAAATCTTACCATTAAGAATACCTTTAGCTAGCTTGATATCTTCGTTTGTAGTATTGGGTATTGAACCGATAAATACTCCCATTAGTATGTCCTTTCAAAGTGTGAATCTATCTCACTTAATGTAAGTTTCCATACAGCAGGTCTTCCATGAGGACAACTGTATGGGTTTTTACAACTCTTCAAACTTCTAAAGAGGTTTAACATCTCTTCATATGCTAATTTTTGCCCAGATCTAATACTTCCATGACAAGCAATTGTTGCCAGTAAATCCTCTTTTCTTTTTTTGTAGTTCTTTTTAAGAAGTTCAATATTATCTTCAAGCTCAAATATATCTAAAAATATTTTTTCAAAATTAGATTCTGCATATTCAGCAGGAACTGTTTGTATATTAATTGAATCTTTTTCAACCGAATACACAAAACCTAGGTCATTAAAGAAATCTTTTGATTCTTCAAGAAAAAGCAACTGGTTAGATGAGAACTTGATATTGGTAGGAACAAGAAGATTCTGTAATGTCTTTTTGTTTTCCTCTCTATTTAACAATCTCTCAAAGTTTATTCTTTCTGCAGCTGCATGTTGATCAATTATCCAAAGTTTTTCATCGGTAAATTCAATTACAATATATTTATTAAAAATTTGGAATATGGATCGAATATCACCATCCTGTTGTTCTTGATTTTCTTCTACTGGCTCTATTTCTTTAAACAGTTCTTTAGAAAACATAATGCTATCCTGTACTGATGTTGGTTTGTTTTGTGAATACAAGGATTGTTGCTGATATTGTTTGACGCCCTCAGATGCCCTAGGAAGCGAAGTTTGAGGTACTTGGGTGTTGTAGGTCTCCCTTATCGATTTAAAATCAATATCACTGCCAATCTGCCCTGCTCCTTTACTTTCTTCATTTCTGTAAGAAAGATTCTTTTCTAAAACATGCCTAACTGCTTCCTCCACTGCTGAATATATTCTAAATGGATTCTCAAACCTAACTTCTTCTTTTCTTGGGTGAACATTGACATCAACAAGTTCTGGATTAATGTTTATATTAATCACAAAATCAATTCTCTGTCCAAAAGGTAAATATCTAGAGTAACCTTCCATAATTGCTCTAATAATACCTCTATCTGTAATTGGTCGATTATTAACAAAGATATATTGATTGGTCGCTTTCTTTTTAAACTTAGATGGGTGAGAAACAAAACCTGATATTCTTGTACCAGAACCTTCATATCTTAATTTCAACATATCATCACTAAAATCTTTGCCAAGAACCTCTCTTACTCTTTCTTCATGCAGTTCTCCTGCTTTGCTATTTGTTATAGCATGAAGTTCTGTGACTGTTTTACCATCTTTTTCTAAGGTAAAAGATATATTTGGATAGATTAGAAAATACCTATTTAACATTTCGAATATCTTTCTGTATTCAGTATTGGCTGTTTTAAGATACTTAGCCCTAGCCGGAATATTGTAGAAAAGTTTTTCAACTTTAATGGTAGTTCCTTTTTCTTTTGCTATTGTTGATATCTCTGAAGCTCCTTTTTCATTAAAAAATATTGCATTTGCTCTCTCTTCCCCTTCATATTTAGACTCGGTTCTTACCTTTGCTACAGAAGTAATTGTAGAGAGAGCTTCACCTCTAAAACCCATACTAAGTAGTGTGTTTAAATCTTCAATACTATTAAGCTTTGATGTTGTATGTGATTGAAAAATTAAAGGAAGATTCTCTTTTGGAATACCAATACCATCATCAGAAACTTCTATTAGATCTATTCCTCCATTTTTTACTTTTACTGTAATCTTACTTGCCTTTGCATCAATAGAGTTATCTACTAATTCTTTAACCACAGATGCTGGCCTCTCTATTACCTCTCCTGCTGCAATCTGTCTAACAACTTCATCTGATAATTTGTTTAGTTTTACACCTTTCATATCTACATTCTAACATATTAGGATATCTGCTAAAATATAGTATGGAAAAGTTTAATCTAGTAGCAAAATACAAAGTTTCAGAAGACCAAAAGAAGGCTGTAGACCAAATAGTAGAGAGGTTTAGAGAAAAGAAAAAAGGTAACAAACAAACACTATTAGGAGTTACTGGTTCTGGAAAAACTTTTGTGATGGCTAATATTATCAATGAGCTTAACAAACCTACTTTAGTACTATCACACAACAAAACTCTTGCAGCACAACTTTATGAAGAATTTAAGGAATTCTTTCCAGAGAACTCTGTTAGGTATTTTGTTTCATACTATGATTACTATCAACCAGAAGCATATATTCCAGCAAAAGACCTCTACATCGAGAAAGAATCTCAAACCAACAAAGAGATAGAGAACTTAAGGTTTGCAGCTATGAATTCAGCGTTAACAAGAAAGGATACTGTTGTGGTTGCAAGTGTATCTTGTATTTACAATATTGGACAACCTGAGAACTATGAGAACAGGGCTATCTCCTTCTTCTTAGGACAGAAGGTTGAGTTATCAGAGATTGCTTTGGAATTAGTTGAGATGAGGTATGAGAGGGATACATATTCATTTACAAATGGTGTTTTTAGAATTACAGGTGATATTATCGAAATCTTTCCTCCCTATGAAGATATCTCTGTTAGAATAGAACTCTTTGGGAATACCGTTGAGAGAATTACAAAGGTTAATCCAATATCAAAACATGTTCTAAGTGAAGAAAAAGAAATTATCATATTCCCTGCTACATCATTAGTTTTTCCTAAAGAAGTTATCAATGATGCAATATTAAAAATACAGAAAGATTTAGAACAGAGGACAGCTTTTTTAAGGAATATTGGAAAAGAGTTGGAGGCATATAGATTGGAACAGAAAACAAATTATGACATTGAAATGTTACAAGAAGTTGGATACTGCAAGAGTATGGAGAACTACAGTATATATTTTGATGGTAGAAAACCAGGTCAACCACCCTATACTCTTTTAGATTACTTTCCTGAAGATTATCTTCTTTTCATTGACGAGTCTCATATTACTATTCCTCAAGTTGGAGGTATGTACAATGGTGATAAGGCAAGAAAAGACAACCTTATCGAATATGGTTTTAGATTGCCAACAGCTAGAGATAATAGACCGTTAAATTTTGAAGAGTTTAGGAAAAAACAAGGTGATACACTCTACATTTCAGCAACTCCTGCTGATTGGGAGATGCAAGATAGCAATATGCAGATTACAGAGCTTCTAACGAGACCTACAGGGCTTCTAGATCCCCTTGTTGTTGTTAAACCTACAGAGAACCAAATAGATGATGTTATAGCTGAGATAAAGGAGTGTGTTAAGAAAAAGCAGAGGGTGTTGATAACAACACTAACTAAGAGGTTTGCAGAAGATTTAACAACATATCTAAAAGATATTGATATTAAAGTACAATATATACATTCAGACATTGAAACAATTGAAAGAGTTGATATCTTGAGGGATTTGAGATTGGGAGAATATGATGTTGTAGTAGGTATTAATCTATTAAGAGAAGGTATTGATCTACCTGAAGTATCCTTAGTAATCATATTAGATGCAGATAAGGAAGGATTCTTGAGGTCTAAAACTAGTCTTGTACAAACAATCGGAAGAGCTGCAAGACATGTTGATGGTAAAGTAATTATGTATGCAGATGAGATAACAGAAAGCATGAAATATGCTATCGATGAGACAAAGAGAAGAAGAAAATATCAGGAAGAATACAACAAAAAATACAATATTACACCTAAAAGCATTGTAAAAGAGATAAGAGGGAGATTGGTAGAGAAAGAAGAAGATACAGATGTAGATTTAGATATAGAGAGAATGGATATTAAACAGAAGAAGATGTTAATTAAAGAATTAAATGAAAGAATGTTGATTGCTTCTGACCTACTACAGTTTGAGAAAGCTGCAGAGCTGAGGGATAGGATAAGAGATATAAATTTAAGTATCTGAAGTATGAGAATAAAATATTTAAAAAATGAAAAGTATCCCAAAGCCCAAGAATTCAACCTCTTTATTGAAAGAGTGTTTCCACAATTGCTAGAAGAGAAAAAACCAGAGCTTTATCTAGTAGCTGGTGGTGATGGTAGTATGTTACATAGTATCCAAGCTAACATTGACTCTAAAATTCCTTTTTTCGGTAAAGCGTACGGAACAGTTAATTTCTTGTTGAATGAATTTAAAAACGATCAAGAGACTATCCAAAACATTCTTGATGATAAAATAAAACTCGATATTTTTGAAACATATGCTATTAGTGCATACTTAGATGGGAAAAAATTAGGAGAAGCTGTAAACGATGTTATACTTGGGGATGAGATTATGAGCAATCACTATTTTACTTTATCTACAAAGAGTGGTGATTTCCTAAACTTTGAGTTTAGAGGTTCTGGACTCTGTATTAGTACTCCTATCGGTTCTACTGCTTTTAATTATAATAACAATGGAAGAATACTACCTCTAGATTCAGACCTCTTATCTATAACTGGTGTTGTTTGTAATAAACAGATTAATGATATCATTCATTTTGAAAAGGTTTCTATTAAGAGTAACGGTGTTAGGGTCTATCTTACAAATGTAAAATCTAAAATACTAAAAGAAGGATCTGAATTAATCCTAAAGAAAGGTTCTAAAATTAGAATAGCATTTTTAAACAAAAAAGATTTTTTACAGAAGAGAATTGAATTGGGACATAGATTTAGAAAGTAGTTTCTAATTATTTAAAATTAATATATCTATATTATGCAAAGAGGAGTATTACAACTAACTAGAGAAGAAGTTTTAGCATTGGATACTGCTTTTGATTGGCAGAACAATAGTGGAAGTATATTTGCACCAAAACTTCAGTATGCAAAAGAAAACTTGTTAGATATAAATGAACTTTTTGTTTCAGAAGAAGATTTAGAATTATTACTGGATAGTATTGCACCTGTTGACCCTAATAATATTCCTTTAAGTAGTACTTTTGAAAAAATAGGTTTGCTTTTACGACAGTTCAGAGGAGCATAAACATGGTTGCGGGACATGGATTCGAACCATGATTCTCGGCTTCAAAGACCGGCATCCTACCATTAGATGATCCCGCAATTTCGAGTAGATTATACAATATATACCTGTTTAAAAGAAATGTTATACTATTTCAACCAATATGTGTATTAGAAGAAAGAAAAGCAAGGATAATAGAGAGTTTAGAACAAAAGGTGTTTACATGCCTCAAAGAAAACCTCAAAATCCAAAAATTCAAAGAAGAAGAAAAGGATTATTCTTTACTAAATCCTCAAAAGGTATTAAAAGAAAGAAGAGAATAGATAGTAGTAAACTAAAAGCGGGTATACTTATATTCTTCTCTGTTCTACTTGTTGGTGCACTACTCTTTTCACTGGTCTTTTTTGTAAATAGAATGCGTCAAGGTAAAAAGGTTCAAAGTAGTGGAGATGTTATAGGGATGAAAGATATTCCAGCTTATCCTGGAGCAGACTTTGTTTTTAAGAATGAGATAGATGAAGAGAGTGTTTCAAACTTTCTCAGTAGTGGAAATTCAGCGTACCGATTGCCCGCTCAAACCAATATAGCAGAGGTTTATGAATTCTACAAAGAAGAGTTACCAAAACTAGGCTGGGAATCAGTACTCTCTGTTCCTGTTGGTACAGAAGGAATGAGAAGTGGAGAATATTGGGTAAAGGAAGGAAGTGCTGTAAGAATATTTACAAAATTTAATGATGTGTGGTATGAAAGTATCTCTGTAGAAGAAGCAAAGACCGGTTTAAGCGAAAGGGTTAAAAGAGAGATAGATAGAGATTTACTATTAGTGGATAACGAAGCAGAAGACCTTCTTCCAGATTTTCCTTGGATTCTTAAAGTACCAAAAGAATATGTTCTTTCATATACGGTTGCAGAGTTTGAAGATATGAGGCGTTTTGAGATTAAGCGAATAGGTACTAATGATGTAATATCCTTTACACCAGTAGCTAAGTATAACCGGGAGGGGTTGGACTTCTTTTTAGATAAGTATATTAAATTGCTTAATACTCAGAATTCAGAAAACAGTTGTGGAATTACAACAACAAAATTAGCATATACAGAACATGCTAATGCACTAAAAGGCATTATGAGTTGTTCAGATGCTAAACATGAGGTTGCAGTTATGTTAAATCCCAACAATGGTGTTGTTTACATTCTTGATAGTAACAGAGAAGGAGAAGAGTATTTTGAGACTATTTTCACTACGATAAAGCCACAGGAAAGTAGAAAATTAAAATAGTTACTGTTTTCTAAAATATTTGAAAACACTTTCTGATATTCTTTTGTTATTCAAAACCTCATTTAACTCTTCAAAAGAAGCTTTTTTAACATTCTCTATACTCCCAAAAGCTTTTAAAAGCTTCTTCCTACTCTTCTGCCCTACTCCTAAAATATTATCTAATTGAGAACTTTGACTCTTCTTTCTCCTAGCTTTTCTATGATGTAGAATTGCGAATCTGTGGGCTTCATCCCGAAGGTCTATTAGTAGACTCTTGTTTTCTATATCTATTCTAGAAATCTTTCTACTTTCTCTGTCGACATACCAAAATTCATCTAAAATCCTACTACCTTTCTTCTTCCCTTCTGTTATTCCTAACAAACAAATCTCTTTTGGTACAACTTTTTGAACAACACTAAGTTGTGGTTTTCCTCCATCAATTAATACAACCTCAGGTATTGATGGATACTTAATTAGGTTCTTAGGATGAAATCTTCTTTCTAGAGCCTCCTTTAACATATGCATATCGTTTGGTTTGTTTAATGTTTTTATTTTAAAAATCCTATATTCAGACCTTTTTATCTCACCCTCTTCTGCAACAACTAATGATGTATATGCTTCCTTGCCTTGTATATTGGAAACATCATAACATTCAATTCTATTGAGAGCTTTTAAACCTAATTCTATTTTTAATTCTTTGAAATTAGACTTTAGTAACTCTTTTCTTTTTTGAATATAGCTATCTGGAGTTTCTTCATACTCAAAATCTATTTTTTGGCTTAGGTATTTTAAATCATTTATTTTATCTCTTAACTCTCCTGCTTTTTCATATTCTTTAGCTTTAGCATATTTTTTCATTTCTTTCTCTAGATTTGAGATATGTCCTTTCTTTTTACCTTCTAAAAATTTAATTATCTCCTTTATATTTTCTTTATATTCAGTTTCTGATATATGGTTTTGATAAGGTCCTGGACATAGTCCTAGATGGTAATACATACATACACCTTCTCTCTTTGCTTTACTTGGTGAACATGTACAGAATGGATATATCTTTCTTAAATATGTAAAAACTCTTCTCGCTGAATGTATGTTTGGATATGGACCAAAGAGTTTTCCTTTTTTTAATTCTTTTTCATTTATATTTCTAACTACCTTTACTGTTGGAAACTTTTCTTTTATAGGTATATATATCCAAGCATATGATTTGCCATCTTTAAGTTCACTGTTATATTTTGGTTGATATTCTTTTATGAGTGCTGCTTCCAAAACAAGTGATTCTACTTCATTGTTTGTTTCTTCTACTTCTATTCTATTAATAAAAGGAATCATCTTTTTTACATATGGTCTATCATACAAAGTATTGTTGAAGTATGATTTAACTCTAGCTTGGAGATTTAAGGCTTTGCCTATGTAGAGGATTTCTCCTTTTTTGTTATAGAATTTATATATACCTGTTTTTCTAGGGAGTAATTCTAATTCATTAAGATTCATGATTAATTATACTATATAACTGCTTGACAGTAGTATCTTTTTTCTTTATAATCCCAATCAGTTCTTTGTACAATTATAAGTGTTTCACCCCGTTTCTTTGGCTTTCGTGTGCAGATAATTTTGGTGGTAATACTCTGCCACATTTCTACTTTGCCCCTATGTTGCGCGACCACACCACCAAACACCAAAAAATTCCCTAACCTTATAATTGTACTTTGAACAAAAATGGAGTGTTATCCTATTGCCTCACAAGGCAACCACTTCTTTACTTGATTGGTTTGGATAACACTCTTATTTTTTTCTAAAATGCAAATACATTCATCCAATCCTTAGTTTGTTCATTAATTTCAATAGTTTTCTTTAATCTTACAACCTTATTCTTACCATCAGTATTAACAACTATTCTAACAGCAGTATCTCCATTGGAACTAGTAATAAATTCTTTTAGTTGAGATATCTCTTCTTTGCTATGTTCTTTTGTTATTTTAAATGTAACACCATCAAAAACATTATTATGTTTTGTAGGGTCTATAATCTTCATTTTATCTATAATTACACTCTTTTCTCCATTTCTAACATTCAGTTTACCAACAATCAATGCTGGTACATTCTCTTGCATAATATCTTTTAATTCTTCATATGCTCTTGGGAAAACAATAGCATCTGTTCTTCCTGTCTTATCTTCAATTGTTAGAAATGCCATCATGTCTCCTTTCTTCGTAGTTATCCTTCTTACTTTAGTTATCATGACACCTAGAACTAGCAAATCATTATCTTTCTTGTTTTCAAGAACATCTTCCATACTAACAACATTCTTTTTGATAAATAATTCTTGTAGAGTATCTAACGGATGACTTGAGAAGTAGATACCAAGGAGTTCTTTCTCCCATTGAAGTATTAGATTTCTATCTGATTCTGTATCTTTCTCTAATGGTGTTGCTGTTACTTTCTGTTTTTCTTCCTCATCTTGCCCTAAGGAGAAGAAATCGAATTGACCAACACTTCTAGCTTTTTGTCCATCTTTTTCTTTGGAATAGATAATTGGAAATGTTTTTAAGAGGTCTAATCTATCTCCAAAACTATCCATACAACCAGCCATTATTAGATACTCCATTGCTTTCCTTCCAACAGTATCGTAGTTCCTTTGTACAAAATCATCTAGGTTTTGATATTCCCCATTCTTTTCTCTCTCCTTGACTATCGATTTAACTAAGTCTCCTCCAACATTTTTAATCCCTCCAAGACCAAACCAGATACTATTATCTCCATCTGTTGTAAAGTAGTAACCACTCTTATTTATATGTGGTGGAAAGACCTCAATCCCTAATCTTTTACATTCTTTTAGGTCGATAATTATTCTATCAAACTTCTCAAGATCTCCTTCGAGTAGTGCTGCCATATATTCTAATGGATAGTTTGCTTTAAGATAGGCTGTCCAGTAAGCAGTTGTAGCATATGATGCACTATGTGCTTTGTTAAAACCGTAGTTTGCAAAAAGTAACAGCTTATCCCAGAGCTTTTCAGATTTTTCTTTATCAAAACCATTGGCTACAGCTCCTTCTATAAATACTGGTTTCTCTTTTTCCATTTCCTCGACTATTTTCTTACCCATCGCTCTTCTTAGGACATCTGCACCTCCAAGAGAGTATCCTGCAATTATCTGTGCAATTCTCATAACTTGTTCTTGGTATGTGATAACTCCTCTTGTAACTGAGAGAACTGGTTCTAATTCATCAAAGATATAGTCGGGTTCTTGTTTTCCTTCCTTAACCGCTTGGTATTCCGTGATAAACTGCATAGGTCCGGGTCTGTATGCTGCTAAAATGTAGCAAATATCCTCAAGATTCTCTGGTTTGAGAGTTCTAATAGTTCTTTTCATTCCTTCACTTTCCATCTGGAATATACCTACCGTATGTCCTGACTTTATCAAATCGAAAGTTTTTTTATCCTCATAGTCTATTTTATCGAGGTCTATCTTGATGCCTCTGTTCTGCTCAATCTTTTTTATTGCAGCACCTATTACATGAAGATTTCTAAGACCCAGAAAGTCATATTTCATTAATCCTATTGCTTCAACATCAAACATTTCGTATTGTGTCATACCGATACCTTCTCCATGTGCATCTCTTTGGATTGGACAATACTCTACAGCAGGTTTTGGTGTGATGATAATGCCACATGCATGTGTAGAGACACCTCTACAAAGACCTGATACTTTTCTAACGATATTAGCTAAGTGTTTTGTCTCTTCTGAAGAGTTAATTAGTTGAGCAAACTCAGGGTTTTTCTCAATCATGTAGTCTATGCTTTTGGATTTGCCAAAAACAATCTCAACCATCTTAGAGAGCTCGTCTGCTATTTTAAGGTCAATACCTATCACTCTTGCAACATCTCTAATTGCCTGTCTTGTCTGTAGTTTACTAAATGTTCCTATCTGCTTGACTGAGTCTATACCGTATTTGTCAATAGTATATTGTATTACCTCATCTCTCCTTTTATCTGCAATATCAATATCAAAGTCTGGAGGACTAGGTCTTTCTGGATTTAGGAATCTTTCAAAGTAGAGCTCCCAGGATATTGGGTCGATATTGGTAATACCTATGGCATATGCAACAACAGAACCACATCCAGACCCTCTAATACCTACAACAATGTCATTCTTTCTGCAAAATTGTACAAAGTCTCTAACAACTAAAAAGTAGTCATCATAGCCTTTGGTATCTATTAGTTCTAGTTCATAATCCACTCTTTTAGTTAAATCCTCTGTAACTTCCTCGTATTTTTCTTTTACCCCTTCATATGCTAGCTTTCTTAAGTATGTCTTAGATGTCTCTCCTTCAGGTAAATCTAAATATTTTGTTTCCACTCTCTCAAATGTAATATCATATTCTTCAACCATATCGGTAATCTTCTGTGTGTTCTCTATTGCATCTGGAATATCACTAAAGAGTTCTTTCATCTCCTCTGGCGTTTTTACATAGAATTCGTTGGTTGGCATTCTTCTCCTCTTAGGGTCATCCATTGTTAAACCATCAGAGATACACCACAAGATTTCTTGGATTTCTGCATCTTCTTTGTTTAAGTAGTGGCTATCACATGTTGCTACTAAAGGTAATTCTAGTTCTTTAGCTATTTTAATCAATCCTTCATTAACTTTGTTTTGTTCTTCCATGCCATTCCTCTGTATCTCAACAAAGAAATTATCTTTATATATATCAGCATAGAGTTCTGCATTCTTTTTAGCTGTTTTGTAGTCATTATTTAACAGGGGTTGAGCTATTGGTCCAGCTAAACATGCAGAAGTTGCAATTAATCCCTCAGAATATTTCTTAAGGGTATCGATATCTACTCTTGGTCTGTAGTAGAAACCATCCATATGTCCCGCTGAAACAAGTTTTACAAGGTTTTTATAGCCTTGTAGATTCTTCGCGAGTAATACTAAATGAAAGTAGTTATTATCTATTCCATACTCTTTATCTTCCATTCTTCTTGGTGCAATGTATATTTCACAACCTATGATTGGTTTAAGTCCAGCTTTTTTCATTGCAGACTGAAACTTAAAAACACCATACATGCTACCATGGTCTGTTATTGCACAAGCTGTCATCTTGTTTGCTTGAAGTTTCTCCACTAAGTCTTGTATTCTAATAGTGGCATCTAGCAAAGAATATTCTGTATGTAAGTGTAAATGAGTGAACATAACATGTATTGCCCCAATTTGATATACTAATATTATGACAGATGAGAAGTTAGAGCAAGAGAAGGGTGTGAAGATTAGAGGTATATTGGACTCTAGAATTTTTAGAGCCATCTGTGTAGTTTTACTTTTCCTTGGATATTACATCTTTTTATCTCCTTTTGTTGAGAAATTTTTCATAAAACAAATATCTTCAATTATGAGAGCAAGAAGTACTCCTCAATTAAATGTTCTTTCACCAGTATATGATATCTATGCTGATTCTAAAGGGTATGACCTTTCTGTCTATGCTCAACAATCAACTGGTAATGTTATCTCAAAAACTAAATTCTTTACTGTTGATCCAAGAGTGTTGGCTATGAATAAATTCCTCACCCACTACCACTCACCAATGGCAGGAAGTGCAAGGACTTTCGTAGAAGAGGCAGATAAACATGGTCTTGATTGGAGATTATTAGCAGCAATATCAGGTGTTGAATCTGCTTTTGGGAATATTGTGCCAAGGGGAAGTAATAATGCATGGGGGTGGAGAGGTGTAAATGGAAATGAGGCTGGTTGGAGTATGTTTGAAAGTTGGGATGAGGCAATTCGTCATATCACATGGAGATTTTCTGTTGGATACGGTACCACTATGACACCCTTTGAAATCGAACCTATTTACTGTCCTCCTTGTGGTGCAAATCCTGAACATGCATGGGCAAATGGTGTTACCAGATTTATGTTACAATTACAGTACTATCTAGATAATTTAGAAAGACTTTAAAAATGATAAAACTGCTTGTTAGAATTGGATATTTCTTCTCAATTTTTGCACAAGCTTTACTAACTATTAGAATTGTACTAACAGCTATAAATGCTAATGTAGAAGAGAATATATATGCCAAATGGATTGTAGATAAGAGTGATCTTCTTGTTAGACCATTCAGGGGAATTGTTGATAGTACAATCAATATATGGAGTATACAAATACCATCAGTTTTACTTGTTGCTTTACTTTTCTTTGCACTGTGTAGTGTTGTATGTAATCAGCTTCTTAAGTCCTACAAGGATGTCGATTAGACAGAATGTGGTATAATATGACATGTCAAAGATAGATTTGAGAAGTGCTTCAGGATTGCCCATTGTTTTTTTAGATGATGAACTTGTTTTTAAGGATGCTGGTTGTAAAGAGAAGATGGTTGTAGGAATAGATGATATTAGAGAGCAATTATTGAATAAGGAACTCGATTGTCCAGAGGTTTTCTATACTAAATATAAAGAAGTTGACACAAAAGATAATCTTTTCAAGTCTAAAAAGATAAAGGTAAATATATATACAATGCTAGCTAATTTAGCAGGTATCGAGTTCGTTAAGACTAGAACTACTAGATGTAAAAAATATCCAAGAATCATTGAAATTCTTCATGGCAGTGGAACAATTTTAATGCAGAAATATATTAATCCTAAGGATAATAAAATAATTAAAGCTCAAGCCAAGAAAAATCAAAAAATTATAATTCCAGCTGGTTATGACTTTGTTATAGTAAATACCAGACAAAATACTCCTTTAATTTTCTTAGAAGTTGTTCATTATCTAGCTATTATAAGAAGGACTCTTGATGAGAATAGTGGAATGGCATATTATGTAATAAGAAAGAATGCAAAGCAGGAAATTGTAAGAAATCCTAACTACAAAATTGTTAATGAACCTGAAAAGATAGATACAGAGAAGATACTTAAGGAGTATTTAATTACACCTAAGACAACTATAACAAAACAAATAATAAGAAAAAATGAAAGATTTGACTGGTTATCTAAAGAAGACGCTATTACATATTAGTCTTTTTTTTGCAGTCATCCTGTTCTCTTTTTTTACATTTAGTCAAAAATCTTATTCACAAAATAATCCTTTTAATACAACAGCTTCTTTTGTACACACAATAAATGGTAATAAAATAGATACGGAATTAACAGTAACATTACAAACAGATGATGTTCGAGTTCTCTCAATATATACTGCATCTATACTAGCTAAAGACATAACTCCTACTTGTACTCTTGGTGATGGTTCTAAAATCGATTGTAACAGTTATAAAAGAGCTTCTGTAACAGATGTACAGATGGATTTAAAAAATAGGGTTGTAGGACCTGAGAGCCCCATTATTTTACATTTTAAGTATTCTCTCCCTATCCAAAATTACTTGTCCTTTAACTTTCCTTCTTCCCTACTAGATGCTAAAACAACAGAAGTAAAGATTCTTTATCCAAAAAGTATGGGAGATTATTCTTGGGTATCTGAAGCTGAGACATCAAAAGAAGTAGTAGGAGATAAATACCAGATTGTTTTTGAAAAACCAGTACAACAGAAACTATCTCTCTTCTTTTCTCAAGATATTCAATATGAATTTAAAATAAATAGACTATTCTCTAATCAAACAGAACAAGGGCCACAGACATTTGAACTTGTAGTCCCAACTGATACTCATACACAAAATATCATCTGGGGAGAGATATCACCACTTCCTACAAGTTCTTTCATGGATAAGGATGGTAATTATATCTTTAAATATGTTGTACCTGCAAAAGAGAGTATCGATTGTAAGATTTCTGGTTTTATACAAAAAAAACAGAAAAACTATGAAGATGAAGAAATTGAACCATTTTTGTCAAAAAAGGTTGGTTACTGGGATATGACAGACAGTACAGAAATCAAGAGAGTTTTTGAGTTTATGAGACAAAAAGGTTTGGATATTAATGAGAATGTAGAAGATGTTTCTCTTTTCAAGAAATCTCAGAGAGAGTTGTTTTACAAATATCTTTATCAATATGTTATTTACCGATTAGATTTTGAAGAAAATATTGCCCTTGGTGTTGGAAATGAAGCTAGATTGGGAGCTGTCCAGATTGCAAAAAAGGGTGCAAAGTTCTCCCCTGTTGATTATGCTGACTTTTATATCGCTCTTTTAAGGTATTTTGGAATACCTAGTAGAATGGTACTGGGCTATGTTTCCAATATTGTAGGATATACTACTGATGGTTTTTATCATTACTGGGTGGAATATTATGATATTGATAAGAAACAATGGATTAGTGTAGACCCTTTTATTGAAGAGTATTCTAAACAACCTCTATTTGGTACAAATTTAGAAGATCATATAGAGATAATAAAGAGAGGTTATTCTCCCCTAGCACCAACTCTTACTTTTTACACTCCAACGGATTTCCAGGTAAGTTTAAATATAGAGGAGAAGATAGAAAGTAAGATGGGGTTAAGTGCAACACTTTCTTTTGATAAATATAACCCTACACAGAAATATTCCACTGTATTTGCAAATCTTTCTAATACAGGAAATGTTGTTATTTCTAATATCTCTTTTGAAAAATCAAATATAGGAAGGCTTAACAGCTATATTGATCCTGTTTCTAATAGTGGTTCAGAAATAATTCTTCCTAGACAGAACAGGCAAATACAGCTCAATATCCCTTATAGCAAGATTATAGAAAAAAATGTTTATTCTACAATTCTTTACTCAAATAATTTTGGACAGAGTTCAGTGATTAAAGTTGATGCTGTAGTACCAGAGGATGTCCCCCTTTATGCATCTGTTATAGCCAAGATACTTTCTGTGGCTTCCTTCTTAATCCTCACCATTGTCATATATATTTCTTTTAAATTTATAAAATCAAACAAATGGAACCAACGGTCATCATAACAGTCACTATAATTGCACTAATAGCAGTTCTTTTTGTTGTAGTGTCTTTTTCTAGTAAAAAGATTGATAAGAGTAAAAAAGAAAGTATCTACAAGAGATTAAAAGAATTGGAGTTGGGAATGAATAGCTTGGATAGTTCTGTTAGAAGAGATACAGTTGTTAAATTAGACAATCTACTTTCAAAGTCTTTACAGATTTATTTTGGGAATAAAGGCTTGTGTGGTGATAATTTGAAGAAAGCTAACTTTTTATTCAAAAAGAAGGAATATAATGATATATGGGAAGCACATAAAATTAGGAACAAGGTTGTACATGATGACTACGAAGTAGATGCAAGTGAAGGAATAGAGTTGTATAATACATATAAGTTAAGTATTGAAAGGATATTGAAATGAAAAAACTAATAATAGGGTTCTTAACACTGATTTTCTTGTTTAATACTTCTGTATTTGCACAGGAGATTGAAGAAAGTGAATCTGTGAATGACAATGTAGAAGAAAAGGTTGTCGACAGTAAAACTATTACTAAGTCTTTTGAATTAAATCTTATAAATGCAGGACAATCACCACTAACAAAGAAAGTTACATATATTCTTGAAATTACACCACTAATAGATAGTCCAAAAACACAGATTGTTTGGAATATTCCATCAACACTGAAGGTATATCCTCAACATAAAGAATTTCTTTCTATGCAGGAGGGGGTAACTTACTCTGTGAAAGCAACTATAAAACCATTGAAAGATGGACATCATAATTTATCTGTTTCTACTATTTCGTGGCAACATGATACAAACTATACAAACAGTGTTGCTACTGATATATATTTTGACACTTCTCTTGTTACCCAGCCAGTTACAAAAGAATATAAAATAAAACAGATAGTTTTAGCTATATTTGTCGTTTTAGTATTTGCAGGACTTATTATAGGCATCATTTTTCTAGTAAAGAAGTATGCTAAAAAAGCAAAGGAGTGGTTAACACCAGATTTTTAATCACTCAAAATCTCTCCTACTACAATATCTAATTCTTTACAAATCATAAGTAGATTTCTTATTGGAGGGTATGAAACACCTTTCTCATAAAGACTAATTGATTTGTCTGATAAACCTACTCTCATAGCCAGCTCTCTCTGGGTAAATCCCTTCTTTTCTCTCTCTTCTCTTATCCTACTCCCTAATATTTTTGGTGTCATTTATTTAAAAAATAATTTCAATATCTTGTCCCACAGAGTTTCTTCTTTATCCTCCTCGTATCTTCTCTGTGTTGCTTTTCGTTCTATATATTCAGGTGTTTCTAACAGGCTTTTATCAGTTAAATATGGTCTTCCTTTCTGTTCTCTTAGTTCTTTGATTAATAAATTTTTCTGTTCTAATATGTTTTTCAACTGTTCATATTCCCCTTTAAAATCATCTATGTTGCTTTTTAGTTTGAGAACATTTGCTTCTAAAACTTTCTTCTCTTTAACTAAATCTGGATACTTTCTTCCATTTGATATCAATTCTTTATGTTCTTCTGTGTTTATTAACTTAAGAAGAATATCGTTTTTCTCTGCTTTACTTATTCTGTAATATGCGCTTTCTCTTGATGTCGGTTTCCTTCCAATTGCTAATTTAAAAGCAGATTTAATATTTTTATCCGTTTCCTCCATTTGAGAAAAGGTTCTTGAACTTGAACGTGAACTAGATCCTCCTTTTCCAAAGTTATCAGTATCATCCCCTTTATCCCAAAGAGGAACATCAACATTCTTCATGTTTCTAATTATATTACAAATTGTGGATAATTAGTAGGTGGAATAATAACTCTTCTAGATAGAAAAAGCAGGGGACGGGACTCGAACCCGCAACCCTCTGTTTGGAAAACAGACATTCTAACCATTGAACTACCCCTGCAGTAGTTACTTTTCTTCTTCTTTCTTAGCTTCTTCTTTAGTCTCTTCCTTTGTCTCCTCTTCTTTTACATCTTCTTTCTTCTCCTCTACAACATCCTCTTTAACAACTTCAGCTTCCTCCTTAGCTTCTTCTACAACCTCTTCCTCTTCTTCATCTGTCATATAAATATCTGCCATATTACTGACCTTCAAAGCTCTTCTACCTACTCTATCTCTTAAATAGAATAATTTTGCTCTTCTAACAGACCCTCTCTTAACAACCTCTACCTTGGCAAGTACTGGTGAATGAACAGGAACAATCTTTTCAACACCTACACCGTAAGAAATTTTCCTTACAACATAGTTCTTGTTTAATCCTGAACCCTTAATCGAAATAACTACTCCCTCAAACACCTGAATCCTCTCCTTAGCTCCTTCCTTAATCTTAAGATGTAGTTTTACAGTATCACCTACTTTGACATCTGGTCTTTTTTTAATTGAACCTTCTTCAATTTTCTTAATTATTTTGCTATCCATAATGACTTGATTTAAAAATATAATTTGTTGTTCAGATGTGATTATAGAATAAATTTGAAAAATATGCCACAATATATATAAATAACTGCCTATGAGTGAAAAGAGAAAAGTATTATTAATAATTTTAGATGGTCTTGGAGCCGCTCCTGCTAGTAATGGAAATGCTGTTGTATTAGCAGAACCTAACAACCTCTCTTCCCTTTGGAGCACATCCCCACACGGATATCTAATTGCATCTGGAGAAGATGTAGGTCTTCCTAAAAATACAAAAGGAAACAGTGAAGTAGGCCATTTGAACATAGGAGCAGGCAGAACTATATATCAAAATCTTCCAAGAATTAACAACTCTATAGATAAGGGAGTTATATTCGAGAATCAAACACTAAAAGAAGCATATGCTCATGCTGTTAAATATGGAGGAAATATTCATTTAGTTGGTTTACTTAGTGATGGTGCTGTACATTCACATATTAAACATTTTGAAGCAGTTATAGATTTCTTCTCAAAAAACAACTTCCAAAATCATGTCTTCATTCATGCTTTTACGGATGGCAGAGATACTTCTCCCAATTCAGCGATGACTTATTTATCAAAATTTGACAAATACTGTTTAGATAGAGGAATGGGAAGAATAGGAACAATAATTGGCAGGTACTACGCTATGGATAGGAATACTAAATGGGAGAGAACAGAAAGGGCATATTTCTTACTAGAAAAAAATCTTGGACAACAATTCCCTACTGCATATTCAGTGATAGAACATAATTACTCTCAGGGTATTACAGATGAATTTTTAGAGCCTGCAGTTATTAACAAAAGTAAAATAGAAGATAATGATGTTGTTTTGTTAATGAATTTTAGGGCTGATAGGATGATCCAATTAACAGAAGCCTTAGTAGAAGATAATTTTTCAGCTTTTTACAGAAAAAAGAAAAAGAATCTCTTTGTAGCATCAATGGTTGAATACAGGCGAAATTTCCCCCAGAAAGTCATCTTCCCAAAGCAATATGTTAATCTAACATTGGGGAATGTTATAGATACCGCACAAAAATCTCAGCTTAGAATATCTGAAACAGAGAAGTTCCCACACGTTACGTACTTCTTTAACGGTGGTTCTTCTATAATATACGATAGAGAAGACAGGATTATCGTACCTTCACCTAAAGTACCAACATATGATCAGAAGCCAGAGATGAGTGCATTAGAAATTACCACCATTCTTTTAGACAGAATTAATAGAGATATGTATGACTTTACTGTTGTTAATTTTGCAAATACCGATATGGTTGGACATACAGGAAATCTAGAAGCTAGTATTAAAGCTGTGAAAGTTGTTGATTTTTGTGTAAAAGAGTTAGTTAAGAATTTTACATTAAAAGGTGGTGTAGTAGTGATTACGGCTGATCATGGAAACGTAGAAGAGATGATAGACCCACAAAGTGGAGAGATTGGAACAGAACACTCTATCAATCCAGTTCCTCTTATTATTGCAGGACAAGGATTTAGAGCTCAAAGATTAGAGTATGGCGCTCTAAGAGACATTGCACCAACAATATTAACTTTAATGGGAATACCTGTACCTAGTGAAATGACTGGAAAAGTATTATTTAGTCCCTAATTTTCTTTCCTTCCTAATGTTTATGATCCCTCTAGTAATATAAAGGATTACTCCAATTATCAGAATTGCCATAATTACTTTTTCATATTTCCCCACATATACTGAAACCTCTTCCCAATTTGAGCCTAGGAAATAACCACCAACACCCAAAAGGGTTGACCAAACAGCTGTACCAACTAAAGTGTATGCAGAGAATAGCCAAAAATTCATTTTAGCTACACCTGCAGGGAAGGAAACAACTGTTCTTACTATTGGAATAACTCTACCTATTAACACAATCTTGTTACCATGCTTTTCAAAAGCATCAAATCCTTTATCTATATCTGTTTTTGTAAGAAAAAGATATTTACCATACTTCTCTAGGAACTTTGTAATACCATCTTTCCCCCATTTCCCTACCAAATAAAATGGTAAAGATCCTAAATATGCAGCAAAAGTAGCAACAATTATTACCCAAACTATATGCAGTTTCCCTTGAGATGCTACAAATCCAGAAAAAGGGAGAATTATCTCACTAGGAATAGGTGCAAAGAAACTCTCTATAAACATAGAGAGTCCTACTCCCAAATATCCCATACTACCTATTAAATTTACTAACCACTCAACTAATGAATTAATCATATTCAGTCATTATACATCATCTGAGGTTTTTATGTGCTGTTTAATACTATCACCTATTGTGATACCATTTTCTTTACAAAAATTAGCATTTACCTCTAAAACATATCTATATGGTTTAGATGGTTTAATAGTTGGACAGAAATCTTCCTCACAGATTTGTTGATTTTCTTTTATATCAACAATGAACCCTGAGGAATCCACAAAGATAATATCAAGAGGAATTAACATGTCTTTCATCCAGAAAGCACCTTCAGTATCTTCCTCGAATATAAACCACATACCATCATAACTACCAATATATTTTCTGTGTGATAAACCTAGAGTCCTCTCTTGAGGACTTTTTGCAATATCTGTATTAACTTTAATTACATTACCATCTCGTGTATATATTTCTACACAACTCTTTTCATGACTCTGATTGTTCTCATCCTCTTTCTTCTCTTCTTCTTGATATTCCTCTTTTGTATTTTGAGTAATAGAGATATCTAAAAAGTGAAATTTCTCTTGAAGGAAAAAGAAAAGTCCTACTATTACAACCAAAGATATTAAAAATTTTATCTGTGAATTCATAATAGTTATATAATACACTAATTTTCCATTTGACAAAAACCTTTAAATATGATATGATGGAGGTTGCTATAAATTTGCACTACTTTCAATGCAAAGATTTATAAAATATATCGACCCTTTATACAAGGACCTTGAGAATATAGCGGATTTTAGTGATGTTAGGCCAAAGGATGATGTAGAGAAGATAGAATACCCATACTTAGAGAAAATAACTCTAATCACAAAGAAAGAAATTGATAAACTTTTTCCAGTTTTAAAGAGATACGAAGAAGAACTAGAGAGACAGATAGATATCATAGATGCAGAAAGTGATCTAGATGCTAAGAAGGAAGCTAAAAGTATTTACAATAAAATCCTTACAGAGATAGAAAGAATTGTAGACAGGATTAATAATGAGCTAATAACATTAGATTCACCTTACTTTGGGAAGATTGTTTTTGAGCCAAAGGAAAGTATTACTAAGAAAGATTTAGAACTGTATATAGGGAAATTTGCATTAGTAGACGAGCAAACACATATTCCATTGATTACAGACTGGAGATCCCCTATTGCAAACATCTATTACCAAAACTCAGGACCAAGAGAGAATGTCTCATTCTTAGCTCCAGTAGGTGAGAGATTTGGTAATCTAAAGCAGAAAAGACAGTTTCAAATATCAAAAGGTAGAATTAGAGGTATTTACGATGCAAAATCTGGAAATGTTGCAGCAGATGAATTCCTCTTAGCACAGCTACAGGAGAGAATTGGAAAGAAATTGCAAGATATTGTCTCAACAATCCAAGCCCAACAAAACGAAATTATTAGAGGAAATATAAATGAACCGATATTAATTCAAGGTGTAGCAGGAAGTGGAAAAACAACAATTCTTCTTCATAGGTTAGCATATCTCTTCTACACATACTCAAAAGAAATTAATGATCAGAACTCTCTCATAATTGCTCCTAACCAAATGTTTATCGATTATGTTTCTGATGTTCTTCCGAATCTAGGTGTTGGGAAGGTGGAAACTCTAACATACCTTTTCTGGGGCAGAAAAGTATTAGATTGGGATAAATATTACATAGTATCTAATGAAGCACCAGAAGATAAACATAAAGAGTATAAAGGCTCTATTGAATTCTTAAACATTCTGGACAAGTATTTTGAAGATTTTGAACATGAGCTACTTGAAAACATTCCTAGTTATATTAAAGAATCAATTGCTCATAGATACTACGAACTAAAAGAAGGTTTTACAGATATTGATATGTTTGAAAGAGTATCACTAGCTACAGAGTATGCATTTGCACAGAAAAAGTTTTCTGCATACAAAGAAGGAAAAATAAATATGAAAGATGAGTTTGTAGAAGAGACTAAAAAGAAGATTTTAGAATATTTCAAAAAGAGATGTAACCCCTACTCTCTTTATAAGGATCTTTTTAGAAGTAATTTGTTACTTAAAGATATTTCAAAGTACTCATTGGATGGATTAACTCATAAAGGAAGAGTACGAACATACAGGACAGAGGATTTAGCTCCCATTGTATATCTTCATTTCAAAATCCATGGGAAGAAAGATTTTGAGAGAGGATATGTGATGATTGATGAAGCACAAGATATGAGTTTTGTACAACTAGCAACACTTACTCAAATTGCAAAGAATGGGAATCTTACACTTGCTGGAGATTTGGCACAATCAATAATACCTCCTTTCTACATTAAAGATTGGGATGATGTAATTAAACTCGTTCAAGAGATTACAGGAAAAGAATGTAAATATCACCAGCTACAAAAATGTTACAGAACAACAGTAGAGATTATAGAATTTGCAAATTCCTTCTTTAAAAAGCATTTTCCTAAATCTTACAAACTTCCAGAAGCTGTTCTAAGACATGGTGATGATGTGAAATTCTTAAAGACTGAGAGAGATCTTGCTGAGATGGAGAAAGATGATATTAAAGAGATTATTCAAATCCTTAAAGATGATTTCAAGAAAGGTTCTGTAACATCTGCTTGTTTAACTAGAGACAGGCAACATGCAGACGAGATATACGATGTTCTTAAAAACCATGCAGAAGAAATTGGTGAAAAAGTCGTAAGATATGATGAAAACAATTATCAAAGAGGTGTTTTAGTCATGCCAATAGAGAGTGCTAAGGGTTTAGAGTTTGACTCGGTAATTCTAGCTGATATAAACTCCAAGTATTATGAAGACACACTACTATGTTCCAAACTCCTCTATGTTGGTATAACAAGAGCTTTACATAGATTGTATGTGCTTGTAAATAAGAATGATAAATTTTCTAAGGATTTTGCTAATGTTTCTTTGTGATAACTGTAAGAAAAAGGTAAAAGAAAGTGGTAATATAGGAACACTCCATAGAAATCATTGTCCATATTGTCTTTTTTCTAAACATTTAGATGATAAAAAACCTGGAGATAGAGAATCTAAATGTCATGGTAAGATGGAACCAATAGCATTAGCTTACAAAAAAGATGGAGAGATTATGTTAGTTCATAAGTGTGAAGTTTGTGCAGATGTATCAACTAATAGAATATCTGCTGATGACAGTGAAGAAGAGATATTAAATGTTTTTAATAAATCTGTTTTAAATAATGAAAAAGATAAGTTAGCAAAAATAGAAAGTTCCTTAAGAATATTAGGAGAAGAAGATAAGGATGAGGTAAAGAAACAACTATTTGGAATTTAAATGGTATCATCTATTTATATAAAATAACAAAAATCTATATTCATGAATAAACCAAAAATAGCTAGAGTGATATCAGAAATCTTTAATGGTTTTGTGACTATGATGTTAGCACCAATACTTGCTATCTTTTTCTCTTCCCTAACCTTAAAGTTAAAATTTCTCTATTCTGGTCTCTATATAATCTTACCTATACTTGTTTACTTAATTCTTAAGAAATTAGGTAAGGTTTCAGATTATGAATTAACAAAAAGAGAGGAAAGACCTATCTATTTTGTAACAATAACAGTACTTTTTGGTGTGCTTTTCTTCATACTGAGAAGTCACAATATTGAAACTGTTACATATGTTTCTCTTACTCTCTTTGCAATAGCTTCAGCTATTACAATTGTTACATTTGCTTGGAAGATGAGTGGCCATATGACGTATTCTACATATCTTTTTTGTACTCTAGCCTATCTTTTTTCTCCATATTTCTTTTTAATGTTTCTTTTTACACCTTTAATTGCATGGTCTAGAGTAGAACTTAAAAAGCATACCTTAGCACAAACAATTGTAGGAACATTACTAACATTTGCAGTATGTGCAACTATATATTGGGGATTAGGATTGTTTAAATAAAGCTAGCTTAATCTGTACGATTACCTTTTACAACGGTTTAAATCCAACTTCTTTCTTGTATATAGATTTATCTACATCAAAGAAGTTTTCTGCAAATTTAGTATATTTAGGATGGTAGTTAATGATTAGGGCTGGTCTTAGAGGGTTGTCTGCACCTAAGTTTCTTTGTAGAACGAATGCAGGAGATTCTCCTCCAATACCAAAGGCTATTAGTCCTCCTACTAGTAATACTTGGTCATGGTTTTCACTTACAGCTGCATCTTGGGCTATCGTTATTCTTTCTTTAGCAAGTAGGAATGCATCTATTCTGTCTGTACCACCAGTAGCATGTCCATCGTTTACAATGATGTTCTTTTCTGAGAATACAAACATTGCATCATTGTTACTACTAGCATTTAGATTTCCTGTTATGGTTGTGTTACCTTTAGAATATATGAGGATTTTGCCACTGTATGTAATACCTCCTACATTTATATCTCCATCAGAACTGTAGTAGCATCCTAATTCTGACGTACAATTTAATGTAGAGAGATTTCCAAGTTTTTTAAGCTTATTATTAGACATAGAGTTGTTTGCTTCTCTCTTGAGTGCTTCATAGAGGCTTACTTTGTTTTGTGCGTTTGTATCCTCTACTCCTTTGGCTACTGCTGGGTTTGGATTTGGTTCTGTGTTGTTGAAGTTTAGAATTATTGATATTGGATTTATACCATTTGCTTTTGTTGTTAATAGTTCTGAACCTAAGTTGTAGTAGTTAATATTAGGTTCTAGTTTTTTAGTTTCGTACTTAACTGTACCTTCTGAGTAAAATATTCCTCCTTTGGTAGACATCCATCTGTTGTAATCAAAAGGATCTGGGTCATCTGGGAATGGAGGTTCATCTGGATCTGGGTTTTGGTCTTGTCTACCAGTTCCACCAAAGTTACATGCTCTGTCATAGAGGGTTACATCGAACTTCAATGTACCAGAGGCTGTGTCACCTGTGTTAACAATCATATTTGTGGAATTACCATTGGAGTTTGTAGGATGATACCAACCACTTGTAATTACGATATTACCTTGTGCATCATAGCCGATATTACCCATCTCATCTGCACTGAGATTACCTGGTATTACTGCTTTTACTGGAATCGGAAGTGTTCTTGTTACCTCCTTTTTAGATGAAGAGCTAACATTTACAACTGTATGAACAATTTGAGAGTTAGGATGTCCTTTATCTGTACTGGTCCATTTGAGTTGTAGGTTTTTTTGATCTTCTGTTGCAAGTCTATCAAGTGTTATTGCTGTTAATCTAGGATTTTTAAAATCAAAGTTCCATATCTGTCCTGTATTTTTAACAGACCTAATATCTGCAAAGTATCCATGTGGTTGGGTTGGGAAGAGTGTTAGATTATCCATCATACCTGTCCATATTTGGTATCTACCAGACAATGGTATGTTCTTTTCAAATTCGATTTTAATTGTCATATCTGTTGTATCTGTAGGATTTTGTGCATTCTTTACACTTTCCAGTGTTATTGTAGCTATTTTTGTTCTTTTACCATTATTGTTTACATATATGTATGGTTGTTGAATATTTGAGTTCTGTGGTACATCTCTACCCCAACCTTCAAAACCATTTCCATTATGTGATTTATATATGCCACCCATGGTATGAACCATTATCCCTATCTTATTTGGGTCTGATAATGTTGCACCTGGTCCTACGCCTGTGAGTGTGTTTCGTTCATTATCGATTGTACTTCCTTCTTTAACTAACCAGAGTACTGCAGCATTTATTCTGTGGTTTGCATCATCTTGTTCTGCTGCAAGATTAGTATTTATATCTCTTCCCTTTATTGTAAATGTGAGAATTCTGTTAGCTTCATTACCAGTGTATCTTGCTTCTGGTGTACATCCTTTAGCAGTGTTACCGGTTGTATTGCCTGTTACAGTTGTAGAGATTACAGTAGGTGGTGTGTTTACTACGAAGTTGACTGATTTTGTAGTACCTTTGACCCAATTATCATCACATTTGTTTAGTGTTTCAAAAAAGGAAGAGAGTGTACCTTGATTTCCAGGGTTAAGTGATGGTGCTGTAGTTGGGATGTTGATAAAAGAGTTGAAGGGATTATCAACATTTAAGGTTCTTAGAATACCATTTAGTGTTACTCTTAAACCTCTTGCAGTGCTAGGTATACCAGGATTGTTTGTTTCTGTCCTTATCTCTGATGTTTTGTATGGATATCGAATTACTGTTCTTCTTGTAGAAGAGAGTGGTTGGTATGTCGTCCATTCGAAATTATTAATACCTAATCTTTCATATATTTTAATACTTGTAACATCAGGAACTGAGTTGTTGGTTTCTATATGATAGCAATCTGACTGATTACAGGTTTGTAAATTACCACAAGTATTAGTGTCTTGACAAGATGCTGGAATACCTAGACATAAATCACCTGTTTTAGTTGTTTTATAATTAATATTATTAAAGTTACTTGTTGCACACATTGCATCGGTTACTGTACATGAAGGTTCTGGGCAAGTACATGGAGGATTATCACCAGGTGGGACAAAGTGATAACCACAACATGCTCCAGCACCAATCTGGTCTGAACCACCACCAGCAACTGGTGGAGTACATCCGTATTCTTGGTACCAGCATGGTTTCCAAAGCTTTACACATGGATGCTCAGACTTCCAATCACAACCGTCCGGTGTACATGTTCCTTGCTTATTCTGCCAACCACAAGATACTTGGCAATTGGCTTCACATTGTGTTTTTGAATAATAACCTGTTGGTGTGGTAGGATGATCACAATAATGACCATTATCATTATGATCAGTACCGCCACATATCCCGCCATAGGCAAGACTTTTACAAGTAGGTTTATCTCCACCAGAGCATGAGTAATAATAAATACCACCAACCTGATTACCAGTAGCACACACAGGTTCTGCTGGTGCCATAATGGGGGTGCAATCAACCCACGTAGCAAAAACAGATGATGGTAAGATGAGGAAGAGAAGCAAAACAATGAACTTTACTAGAATTTTCTTACAAAGTTTTAATGGGTCCACATCAAAACACACTTAATTTATTACTGTCCAAACAAATTGCTTGGCTTACCAAAAAGGATATGGTGTTGAGGTGTTACTGGAAATTCTTCCATTGTATCTATTGTATTGATGGTGTAGTTAACTTCTCCTCTTTCATTTCCTGGCTTTACAAAAGATATTACTCCTATAATTTTTCCTTTCTGTTTATCTGTATATATATCAACCTTTATAGCAACATCCTCATCAAATCGCATAATTACATCACCTATCTGTTCATCACCTTCCCTTCTTAGAGAAGCTCCTTGTTCATAGAGTTCATAAGGTGTTATTCCCTCCCTAATACAAGCAAACAACCTTTCATCAGAGTGTTCTCTTGCAATTTCGGTAGCTACTCTAGCATGTACCAATTTGCGGCTAATATGGTCTGCCATGACTGCAATGGAATCCCAATGTCCTTCATACAACCTTCTCATGAGATTATAACCAGATTCTTCATAGTTAATCATCTCGGAGAATCGAACTTCTTCCCCATTCTCGTACTTTTTTGTAGACATATTTTGGAAAGCTAAAGCTAGTGCATCTGATTCTGCTTGTGAAATATGATTAAAGAAAATCGGTATGATAGTTAACACTTCCCCTGCCTCTCTTTCTTCTGCAAAGTCATATCTTAGATTGTTTTTATCTGCAACTGACAAAATAACTGACACTCTATTACAATCTTTACCTGTATAGTCCTCCACACAAGCATTACCTACAACTCCAACTTGAATAGTATTTCCTTCTTGATCTGTAACTGTTCTTCTATGCAAAATTGGGAAATCAAGTGATGTAGCCTCCATTAGTGAGACTGACATTTTCCTAACTACCTCGTCTTCCTTAGGTGAAAATATCTTTGAAAAATATATCCTTGAAGGATCAACAGTATAAACTTTGTTAATATTCTGTTCTAGTCTCTTTTCTCTAAGTGTATCACTACTTAATATCTTCTCTAGAAGTGCTTCTGCTTCCTCCCTCTCCATATCTCTTCTAAATTCAGGCGTAGGTGTTTGTGTAGGGGTTGATATCTCTGTCGCTGTAGGTGTAAATGTTGTAGATACAGTTGGTTCTGGAGTATATGTTGGAGTAGACAACTCTGTTGTAGAAGTTGAGGTAGGAGCTTGTTCTTTCCTTACGGTTTCTGTTGGTCTACCTCCTTTGGTTTCCTCAGTTTCGCTAATATAATCTTGATTTGGCAGAGTATTACAACCTACTGCTCCTTTAGCCATAGCTAAAGCTGCTAATGATAAAATAAGCTTTGTTTTAGGACTATATTTAGATTTCGCCTTTGGTTTTTCTTCTATACTCTCCTGCCCATACACTATATCCACATCATCCATTTCCTCAAAATCTGCTACTAAATCTTGGTCTTCTTGGGCAGGTTCTACAAAGTGTTCTTGTTCGTTCATATAAAATATTTTTTAATTAGAATTTATATAGGATATTATATCAAGTCTTTTGGTCAAAGGGCTTTCAAACTCTTTAAGAGAGATAATTAAAGTATTCTCAAGATCTATTACTTCATTTGTTTCTTCAGTCAGTTTATTTATTAAATCTACTCCATCGGTGAGAGGTTGATTTTCTCCTATAAAGTCATCTTTATTCATGCAAAATATTTCAAGCATTAGAGGAGGTTTTTCAATTTTACATATACTATCAATCTCTTCTGAAGAATGTTTAAAATCTTTTGTCAAATAACCTAAGCTCAACTCATATTTCCCTCCTATCTTTATATCTTCCATATTCTCTGTGGTTATTACAGTTCCATCCTCTTTGTCCTCTTTTTTGAAATGGAAGCCTCTCGTTTTAGCTGTAAACTTAACTTCCTTATCCTTAATCCTTGAAGTAAAAGTCATATAGATAAAATCTTCTTTAATTTCCTTATCTGTAAGTATTGTTTCAAGTATGATTATTTTTCCTGTTTCTTCTATAGTAAGAGCGTATTTATCTACGGTTATATAGTTCTGAAAATCTTCTATATTCAGATAGTTGGTTTTAACGTTGGAATTATTCCACCTTGGTGGTTTATCTGTTTGTACAAAGGAGTTGTAATATTCTTCTTCGGTAGCATTCCTTATCTCTATATTGTTGTAATAGTAGTGACCATAATCTTTTGTTGAATACACAAAAGAGTATATTGTTGGTGTTAGTTTATCTTTCTCTTCTTTCCACTTATCTATTTCGTGCCATAGAATATTTTTCTCTTCTATACAGAAGTTCATCAACTCTGGCTGTTTATCTTTCTCTTTACTAGATAAAATCAGGATATTGAAACAATGATTTTCAATCTTATTGTCTAGTGGGGTTGAAGGATAAATAAGTGCATTACAACTTACTTTTATCACCCCCCCCCATTTTAATATGATCACAATCTTCCAACATCTCTTCGTACCTATCTAATGTAAACCACCTACCATATTTAATACCATTAGATATGACATCTTTGTAAAGAAGTGAAATACCACTAAATAGTAGAATGAAAAAAAAGATAGATAACAAGCGTATTGTATTGTTAGAAGCAACTACCTTCATTGAAAAAAAATTATACCACAAAACCTCCATTACACAAATTTCAATAATACTCATGTTTACCTACTTTGATGTATAGTCATCAAAATAACCCTGTACTAAAACAACAGGAGTCCCTTTATCACCACTACCACTTGTAAGATCCATAAGGCTTCCTAGAAGGTCTGTGAGTTGTCTAGGAGTAGTTCCTAAAGAATTCTTTCCATTGTACTCCTTACTCTTCTTTTCATTAATAGCATCCTCTACACACTTTTTAATATCACCCTTACCATCCCAATTTTCAGAAATCACTTTTAGTTTTACCTCTTTTGGTCTACCAACTAACCCATCAGTATATGCAGGAGAAACAACAGGATCTGCTAGCTCCCATATTTGTCCTACAGGATCCTTAAATGCACCATCTCCATATATCATTACTTCTATCTTTGCACCTGTTTTCTCAAATAGCTCCTTCTGTATCTTTCTTACCAAAACTTCACCCTCTTTTACCCTAGGAAACAATTTCATATTCCCCTCTCCTACTTTGTTAGCTCCAAGCAAACCATAGTCTACATTGTACCCTCTTCCTTCTACTACCTCATTACAGATATCCTCTAAACCATATACAACCTGTCCACCACCTTCTTTAATCAATCTCTTTGTCTTTTTCCTGTTATGTATATCACAAACTAAAACATTCTTTGTAAAGTTTAATATATATTTAGGATTGTTTGAGAAGTGAGGAATAACTTGTCCTTCTTTTCCTAAACTTTTGTAGTATTCAATGTAGTCTAAACCTGTAAATTCGTGTTTAAAATCATAACCGAATACCTCTCTAAATTCTTTTTCATCAAAAGAGTCATTTAGACTTACATCTTCTATCATTTTTGGATCAAGAATATGATTGCCAACTTCATCTGATGGGTAGCTGAAAAGGATATGAACCTTTTTACAAGCTTTAAGAATAGCTTCAAGTATCATGGAGAATCTGTTTCTACTTAGTATTGGAAAGACTAAACCTATATCTTCACTACCAAACTTTTTCTCAATCTCTTTAGCAACATCATCTATACTTACATAGTTAGAGTCACAGATGGATACAACTGCTTCTGTTATTCCAACTACATCTTTGTTATTAAACTTAAAACCATCACTTTTAGATGCTCTAAGTAACGAATCAACAACAATATCTACAAGGTTATCACCATGTTTGATAATTGGGGTTCTGATTCCCCTTACAACTGTTCCTGTGTTTCTCATTTGTATGATTTTAAAATTATTACAGCAGAACAAAAGGCTTTTATTGCAACAATTTCTTTAATATGGATATACATTAATGATAATGTTGCATATTATTATTTCATAATATAGAGATGAGGGCAAGAGGAAAAATGAACTAGTAAAGACAAATATCAAAGATACTTAATTGTAGTTATAAAGTGTTTGAATCAAAACAAATTATTTATCTAATCTTTTTAATAATTTCTTCCTGCTCATTTGTTGATATAAAAGGTGTTTGTATTCTAAGTTTCGCACCAGTACTAATATCTTTGTAAATCATATCCCCATTACCTAACAACTCTTCAGCACCATCTTCCTCTATAACCAACTCAGATTCTTCCTTTGTAGGTAGAAATCCTGTAAGTCTACTAGGTATCAAATCTTTTAAGTTTTTTGTAAAAACAGAATCCCTTGTAGCTGATGTAGAAAGTAACATGTATATACCAACATGCTTTCCGTTCTTGGCAATATTCTCTAGGAGTAAATCTATACCATTTCTAGAATGCATTAAGTTTGCAAACTCATCAATAATAACAACAATGGCTGGATGTTTGTAAGAAGATCTCTTTCTCTTCTCTATTTCTTCTACACACCAGTTTAATACTTCTAGTGTTGTATCTATAGAGGTAACAACAGGGAATAATAAGTGAGGTATACCATCAAAGAATGGTAGATTAACCATTTTAGAATCTATCATTACAAACTTAACATCTTCAGATTTTTTAGTTAAAAGTGTTGTACATATGAAAGAATTAAGAAAAGCTGATTTACCAGAACTAGTACTACCAGAAATTAGAATATTTTTAATATCTACTAAGTCTTTTACGATAACATCACCTTTAGTATCCTTTCCTAATATAACAGGAAGAGTGTATTTATCTTCATTAAGGTCTTTAAGAATGTCTTTTAAGTAAATAATTTTGTTGTTCACTTTAGTATTGTTAATAGTATTTTAATTATTATAACAGAAGTATTGTATGTTTTATTTAGATTATCAGAAATGGTAGTATATATAGTTATGAATAGAAATAAACAGATTAAAGTTATAGACTTATTCGCAGGTGTAGGAGGTTTCAGAGTTGCTTTCAATCAAGCAAATGAAACAATAGGAAAAAATGTTTACAAGGTTGTTTGGGGAAATCAATGGGAGCCAGAGAGAAAAGCACAATACGCAGCAGAAATATATGTTAGAGAGTTTGGTAAAGAAGATTTTGTAAATGAAGATATTGCTAAAGTAGAAACTAAGGATATTCCTAATCATGACTTAATGGTTGGAGGTTTTCCTTGCCAAGATTACTCTGTAGCAACAACAAAAAAGCTTTCTGGTGGTATAGAAGGAAAGAAAGGTGTTTTGTGGTGGCAAATAGAAAGAATCATTCGAGAGAAGGCTGACAAAAAACCTGAATTCCTACTGTTTGAAAATGTCGACCGACTAATCAGTTCACCTGCAAAACAACGAGGAAGAGATTTCGCAATAATGTTGGCTTGTCTAGATATGCTTGGATATATGGTGGAATGGAGAGTTATTGATGCAAGTGAATATGGTTATCCTCAAAGAAGAAAACGTATTTATTTTATGGGTTATCGTGATAATTCAAAAATCTATAAATCATATGATGGCAATTACCCTGCATGGATATTAGAAAAAGGTCTGTTCGCTAAGGGCTTTCCTGCAAAGATTAAAGGAAATTCGACATTTAACAGCATATCGCTTTACAAAGGAATTCGAAGTAGAAAATATTCTTCAATAATTAGAGATATTAGTGACAAATTCAATAAAGGTGGAAAAGTATCTCCTTTTAAAAAAGCTGGATTAATATATAAGGGTGAAATACATACCATTGAAGTAGAAGCTGACTACAAAGGGAAAAAGACTACGCTTGGCGATATTATTATCAAAGAAGAATCAAAGATTGATAAAGAATTTTTCATTCCTAAAGAAGAATATCCTAAATGGAAATATCTAAAAGGTGCAAAGAAAGAAAATAGAGTGCAAAAGTCGACAGGTTTTGTTTATCAATATTCTGAAGGTGCAATCACATATCCAGATGCCTTAGACAAACCATCAAGGACAATTATCACTGCAGAAGGTGGAAAAGCACCATCAAGGTTTAAACATGTGATAAAAACAAAGTCCGGTAAATTACGTAGACTAACTCCTGTTGAATTAGAGAGATTAGACATGTTCCCAGATAACCATACAGAGGGATATACACCACAAACTCGAGCATTTCTAATGGGCAATGCCCTCGTGGTAGGAGTAATAAAGAAGATTGCAGAAACACTATATGAGAAAATGTAAATACGGTCAGTATGACGAAAAATCTAAAGAATCAATATTAGAGTATGCCCTTCTCTTGTTAAACAAGTCATTATTTGACTTATATGCTGAAGAAATCGAGAAAGAAATAGTAAAACGAAAAGGTAAGGGTTCTCTAGGACAATTAGTTGAAGAATTACATTTTAATTATGAACCCAATGAAAAACCAGTACCTGACTTCCCAGAAGCAAACTTAGAGTTAAAGACAACACCTTTAAAAATTGTTCGAGGTGAATATGTTTCAAAAGAACGGCTTGTTTTAAACATGATAGATTATTTTAAGATTGTAGAAGAAACTTTTGATACTTCTTCATTCCTCAAGAAAAACTCTTCTCTGCTTTTAATGTTTTATCTCTTTGAGAAAGGTGAAATACATAAACAAATATTCAAACTTATTAAAATCTGGGACATTCCAAAAAATGATTATTTAGTTATAAAAGAAGATTGGGAAAAAATAGCCTCAATGGTAAGGGAAGGAAGAGCAGAAGAAATATCTGGAGGAGACACCTTTTATCTTGAAGCTGCAAGAAAAGGTGCTGGTAAAGGCAAAGATTTAACCAAACAACCCTACTCTGATGTTCTTGCAAATAGAAGAGCTTTTGCATTTAAAAGCAGGTATGTGAATGAGATAATAAAAGCTGATGGAAGTTTAGAGAGTGTACTAGATGAAGAATTTAACGAAAGTAAGAAGACTGTTGAACAGTATATTATAGATAAATTCAAACCATATCTTGGTAAATCTCTAGGTGAATTAGAGAAGATATTCAACCTTTCCTACTCAAAGAAAAAGAAGGATAAAACAGCTGCAATCTCTAAGGCTATTTTAGGTGTTTCTGAAGACAATAAAATTGCAGAATTTGAGAAAGCAAATATACAAATGAAAACTATACCTCTAAGTTTAAATGGTCGTGTCAAAGAGAGTATGTCTTTTAGTAGAATTTATTATAAAAAGATAATAAATGAAAAATGGCTTGATTCTGACTTTTACAATAAAGTTGTAGATAGAAAATTCTTTTTTGTAATATTCAGAGATAATAAACAAGGAAACAGAATTTTGGAAAGAGTAATGTTTTGGAATATGCCTAGTCATACTAGAAAGATAGCAAAAGAATACTGGTTGGATATTAGAAGGAAAGTTAGAAACAATGATACTTCAAACTTCTGGAAAATCTCTGATAAAAAAGTATTCCATGTTAGACCAAAAGCGAGAAATGCTATGGATACAACGACTCTTAGAGATGGAACAGAAGCCCCAAAGTTAGCATACTGGATTAATGCTAAATATATAGAATCAGTAATCGAGGGACAAGAAATAGGATAAACAATAAAAGTGAGGTGCCTGGGACTCGAACCCAGCACCAACTGCTTAAAAGGCAGTTGCTCTAACCTGATGAGCTAGCACCCCATACTAAAACATGCCATTATACTACCTTCCTAGTACAGATTACAAGGTTTAAAACTCTTTCTATGTATCTCACATATACCATATTCCTTAATACTCTCCAAATGTTCCTTAGTACCATAACCAGCATTTCTCTCAAAACCATATACAGGATACTGTTTAGAATACTCCTCCATTATTCTATCTCTAGTCACTTTTGCTAATACTGATGCTGCTGCAATACTGTAATGAAGAGTATCACCTCTATCAATAATTTCCATATCACAGCCTTTAATTGGATAAACAGCACCATCAGAGATAATATAGTCAATTTTTTCTTTCAACTTCTTTTCTATCTCCTCAATAACCTTCTTCATGCCATTCCTAACAGCATACTTAATTCCAACCCTATCTATCTCCTTAGAACTAATGATACCGATACCGTATGATAAGGATTTCTCTTTAATTAATTCAAATGTTTCCTCTCTCTTCTTCTTTGTCATCTTCTTACTATCCCTAACACTATCAACAACATCATCATGGTTTACAATGACAACACCTGCTACTACAACAGGACCTGCTAGTGGACCTCTACCAGCTTCATCAATACCAACTACATATTCAAATCCCTTAGACCATAACTCTTCTTCTTTTTTTGTATCTGGATATATCATAGAGATATATGTTAACATATATATATGGGTAAGATAAAAACATTCTTAACAATCCTGATTTTAATTGTAATGACAAGCTCACCTATTAAGTACACATATGCACAGGAAGAAGCTAAACCTTCTCAAGAAGAAACAATTGAAAGTGTAGAGGAAGAAGAAACTCAAAAAGAAGACAAAGAAACAGAAAAGAAGGAAGAAGAAGTAGGAGTAACTCCTCATCCCTTTGGAACAGTTCTTCTAGCTATACTCATCCCTGCTTTTCTAATAATAATTGCATACCTCATATTTAAGTTTGTTAAGTTTTAATATTTAAATTTTTAATTAATTAACTATGTCAGACAAAAAACAAAATGTAGCAGGAAAAGTAGCTGCAGGAGTTGCACTCGGAGCATTAGCAGGAGCAGCAGCAGGTGTTCTTTTAGCACCAAAATCTGGGAAAGAAACCAGAGAGGATATTAAGAAGTTTGCAAAGAAAACAAAGGAACAAGGAGAAGCTCTTTTGAAGAAAGCAAAGAAAGAAGTTGCTAAGAAGATAGAGAATGTTAAAAAAGCTGGAAAAAGTATTAATGCTGAGGATTACAAGAAGATAGTTGCAGAGATTGTTGATAGCTTTAAAGAGAGTGGAGAAGCAACAGGAGAAGCTGCTAAGAAGCTAGGAGAGCAGTTAAAAGAAGACTGGAATGATGTAAAGAAACAGACAGCTGCTTAGTTTCTGTAGATAGAAATAAGGAAGGGAGTAGAAATACTCCCTTTTTCTTAGTAGAATACCTATATGCGAGAGTAGTTCAGTTGGTAGAATGTCTCCTTCCCAAGGAGAAGGTCGCGGGTTCGAATCCCGTCTCTCGCTTTTGTAAAAATGAACTTATGAAGTATATTTATTATATTCCCCCTTATACCTCTCCAAACTCTCCTTAACATTAATCCAATATCTACATAATATCTCTCCCTCTTCATATATATTAGGTACCTTGTTCTCCAATTCCCCACCCAATGCTTCTATGGTCTTCCAAGAAGCTGGATTCCTTTCATCTGCAGATAACAAGACTTTTTCTAGATTTAATTCTTTACACTTCTGTAGAACTAAATAGAGAAGTATCTTACTATATCCTTTTCCTCTCTCTGTTGGTCTAATACCGTAACCAATATTTCCAGCATATTTTAAAAGAAAGTCTGTTAATATGTAACGTAAATTTACCATACCAATTATCTTGTCATCATCCTCTCTAATGAAGAAATATGTGTAAGCCGGTGCTCTATCTGGAGGACAGGTATTTGGATCTTCCTCTAATATTATCTTTTTTAACCAAGCTTCATAATCAGTAAACCCTTTATCCAAACCACCACTACCGTTGATATTTGACTTAGCATCATTATGTTCGGTGATATAGTCAATAGCTTCTTGTTTTCTTTCTAAAGTGGGAAGTTCTAGATAGAATGTTTCCATAAACTTCTATTCCTTATTACACAAATCTATCTCTAACTTAACCTGACAATCTTTATCTAACTGTCTATACTTCACACCACATTCATCAAACAATCTCTTTGATGCAATAACAGAGTCTGTATTAGCATATTTATCTGATAGATATATTACCTCTTTAATTCCTACTTGAACTATCCCCTTTGCACATTCATTACATGGGAAAAGGTCTACATATAGTCTTGCTCCTTCCATATCCTTGTTACTACCCCTGTAATTTAACATTGCATTTCTCTCAGCATGTACAACATATGGATATTTAGTTTCTAAATATTCACCTTCTCTATCCCAAGGAAAACTCTCATCTTCCCAACTATTAGGTGCTCCATTGTAACCTATTGAAAGTATTCTGTTATCACTACCTACTATACATGCACCAACCTGAGTACTAGGATCTTTACTTCTCATAGCAGAGAGTTTAGCTATAGCCATGAAGTAAACATCCCAACTAATTCTGTCTTTTCTTTCTAGATTGTATTTTTTTGTTTTTGACATACCTCATTATATCAAAAATATCCAACTTGAACATTGCATACACATCTCCCATTTGTTACAATTCATGTTACAAATGCTGGTATAGCTCAGTTGGTAGAGCATTCCCTTCGTAAGGGACAGGTCGATGGTTCGAGACCATCTACCAGCTTCTGTTTTACAATTATGAAAACACCAAAATATACACTAACAAACCTAATGCTAGACTACATAGTTAAATATGAACTAGCTATCAAAGATATTAAATACAATCCTCTTCCTGAGAAATACAAGAGTATTATAGAAGAGAAATATGCAACTGAAGACATTATGAAAATGAGTAGCTTAGTTGCTTCCCCAATTGGTTACAACAAAGCATTGATAATACAAAGAGGACAAGAAACACCTTCTGAAAGAAAGAAGTTAAAGATATTTACAAACTTTAGAAATGCTAAAGATTTTCTAAGGTCATACAACAATAGATCATCCTTGAAACCATCAATTGAATTAGCTATGCACTTAAACAGATTAATACTTAAAGATGTTGTAGATGATTGGGATGTAGGGAAGTTAAGAGGTTTCTCTGAAAAGCCAAATGAGATATATGATACATGGTACAAAAATAGAGACTTCTATCCTAATCTTGATATAACAGCACATTTCAATGAACTCTTTGATTGGATACAGAATGCTTCTGATAACAATCATAAATTGATTAAAATAGGAGTAATGATATATGAGTTTCTAGATAAAGCTCCTTTTACAGCAGGAAATCAAATTACAGCAATACTAGTAGCTGAGATTCTTGCAAAGAAATATGATTACAATCCAGATAATATATTCCCTTACTTTAAATCCATAGAATATATCTCAGAGGACTTACTAGCTGCACATAAAATGACAAAACCAAAACTAGACCTTACTCCTTTTCTTGAAGCATTTCTGTATACAATCTCTCTTACATCTCTAGAAGTATCAAAAGAATTTAAAGATACATATACTCAAAAGGTTAAGAAACAAGGGTCATTAGAACTATACCTAACTCCAAGACAGATACAGATTTTAGATTTTCTTTCACTTAATCAGAAAGTAAATAGAAGTCAATTAGTAGACCTTCTAGGTGTTTCCTTTATGACTTGTTTTAGAGATGTGAAAGATATGATTGAAAAGGGATATCTAACACAAAAAGGTAAAGGTAAAGCAACATTCTATACATTAAGTAAGAAGATGTTAGAGAAGGAAGATAGAATGGCACCGATAATTGAATAGTTTAGAAAAAACTGGTAGTATTTCCACATGGCAAATTTAGATAAATATGATGTAATCATTGGTTTAGAGATACATGTACAGACTAAAACTAAGTCTAAGATGTTCTGTTCATGTCCTGCTGAATACTTTCAGAAAGAACCAAATACACAAGTATGTCCGATGTGTTTAGGACTTGGTGGTACTCCTGAACCAAATCAAAGAGCTTTAGAGCTCTGTATCCTCATGGGTTTAGGAACTAATTGTAAGATTGCTTCTGAGATACAGTTTGATCGAAAGCATTACACCTACCCTGACCTACCTAAAGGATATCAAATTACACAAGGAGAGAATCCTTTGTGTTCAAATGGATATGTAGAAGTACCTAGTGGTGCAAAAGTTGAGATAGAGAGAATACATCCAGAAGAAGATGTTGGTAAATCTACACATCATGTAGAAGCTTCTACTGGTAAAACATATATGTTAGTAGATTTCAACAAATCAAGTGTTCCATTAATGGAGATTGTTACAAAACCAAATATTAGAAGTGCTAAAGATGCTAAAGATTATGCTACTAAGATTAGACAGATTGCTAGATATCTAAATGTCTCAGATGCAGATATGGAGAAAGGACAGATGAGATGTGAACCAAATATCTCAATCCAAGAGAAAGGTAAATGGGAATACAAAGATGGAAAGATATTACCAATTGGTGATTACAAGCTAAATCCTAAAACAGAAGTAAAAAATATTGGTTCAATTACAGCAGTAGAGAAAGCAATTGAGTATGAAGTAAAGAGAATGATAGAGGAGTTAGAAGAAGGTAAAGAATTGAAACAACAAACAAGAGGTTGGAATGCCTCTAGAGGTGTTACAGAGTTCCAAAGAAGTAAAGAAAAAGCTGAAGACTATCGATATATGCCAGATCCAGATATTCCAATAATTGATGTATCTAAGGAAGATATTGAAAGAATCAAGAAAGAGTTAGTTGAATTGCCAAATGAGAAGATAAAAAGGTATGTAAAAGATTGGAAACTAACAGAGTATGCTGCTGATGTCATCTCTTCATCAAAAGAGAGTGCTGAATACTTTGAGAAGCTCCAAAAGAAACTCTCAGATCATATGGATGACAAAGATGCAGCAACTGAGGCTTCAAACTGGATTATGGGTCCACTATATGCAATAGCAAACAAGAAAGGTTCTGATATTACAGAAACAGGTGTTAAAGGAGATGATTTAGCTTTGCTAATCGTTGCTTTTAGAGAAGGTATATTTACAAAGAACAAAGCTGAAGAATTACTTAATGAGAGTATAGAGAAGGATATTGATATATCAAAAGAGATTGAGAAACTTAAAAGTGCTAAGGAGTCTGTTGGAAATCTAGAAGATATTGCAAAGCAAGTTATTAATGAAAATCCACAAGCCGCTAACGATTACAGAGGTGGTAAGGAAGCTAGTATTGGTTTTCTTGTTGGTAAGGTTATGCAATTAACACATGGTACAGCTAATCCAGCAGAGGTAAAGATTACTTTAGAGAAAGAATTAAAGAAATGAAAAAACATATTAAATTAAAAGATGTTAGAAAAGATATACCTGGTAAATGTATGACACAGGAAGAAGTACTAAAGAGTGCTGAGTATACGGAGAATAGACATGTTAAAGTGTATTGGACTGGAGGTGTTGGAGGAGAGAGCTAGACTTTATCTTTAAAATACCCAATTCTTTGTAACAATAGATACCATCTTTCCCAGAAAGTCATAAAGTGTTCACCTCTAATCTTTTCTGTTTCTTCTTTCCCTATTAACTTTTCTAAGAAACTCCTAGCTTTCTTTACAGTTGGTTTTGCAAAATATACTGCATTTATAATTGCATACTTTATTACATCTACCTTACCTAAGAAAGCTGTTAGTTTGAAGTTTTTTCTCTCCTCATCACTACATTCCAGAAGATATCTAGCCACTTCTTGTAATCTATGATTTCCATCAAGAATATTACCTACCTTAAGTAATCCTTTGTCTAAAAGTAGTTCTTCATCTTTTGAGATAGGATAGAAAATTAATGGAGGATCTATTAATCCATCTTTAATCTTCTTTTCTACTTTATCTCTATCATATTTTGATTCTAATATTCCATGAACCCAGTCCTTTGCTTCATCAGGGATATTTTCTTCGTTTTCAATCACTTCTTTTGCCACATCCTCTAATGTCACATTCCTTCCGCACATCTTCCAAAAGATGTATGCTGGAGCAACTGTTTGAGATGATTCAACAAATGATTGAAGTTGTAGAACATCATCTGCATCTAACTCTACAATTGTCCAATCTTCTATACCTAATTTCTCAAAACTATATTGTCTTCCTTGATCTTCTGATTTTTGAGATTGAATATGGTCGTTATATGCTGAAATTGCTTCTGGGGAGATACTTTCTACTACTGTTCTCATACTATATTATACCATTTTTTGATATATTCAGACTAGTACTGTTAAAAAGTAAGGATTTTTAGTAAAATACATCATACCAAGCCGAGGTGGTGAAACTGGCAGACACGTATGCCTTAGGAGCATATGGGGTAAAACCCTTGGAGGTTCGAGTCCTCTCCTCGGCACTTTTCATTATTCACTCTCTGGAAGATATCTGTGTACCTTTAAACCTTTATCTATTGCATCAGCTAGGATCAAAGTATCCCAATCTTCTTCATTGTTAAGACCAGTTGGGATAACAAAAGATTCTTCTCCTTCATTTGTAATCAAAAACATCTCCTTCCCTAATCTATTTGCCGTTTCAATACCCAAATCTAAAGCATCTATTAAAGGAATTTCCTCTCCTGTTTTAAGAACAGAATCAAAAGGTATCTCTGTTCCTAAATCAGATGGATTTAACTTAAAAGTTTGAAAACCTTCATAGATTATTTCACTTAATCTAGAAATATGTTTCCTTGTTAGTGTTCGAGGAATTAAGACAGAAAGATTTTGAGAACGAATATCTATAATTAAATGATTATCTTGTTTAAATGTATCTGTTTTTAATAATACTAAAGTACTACTTATATTTTGATCTATTTCATTAATTCTCTCTGATTTACGTCTTTTTTGTTCTATTTCAGGGTTTTCCATATTTAATATTATATCTATTTAAATTCTAAAAAAAATTATACCTTAAACCTTTAGAAGTTCTGGGTCATCTCCTCAGCATTTTTCTCAATATCTGTAACTTTAAAACCATTTACAACTAATTCTGTTATAAATGCTGAATCAGTATAAATACTACTACCTTTTTTCTCTATATCAAGACCTTCTGGTAGCATAATACTTATCCAATTACCTAAGCATAATTGGGAGGGACTTTCAAAATCTTCTGTCAACAATATTAGTTGCTGAATTCCTTCTGTAATCCTTCCTTTACTATTACGTAAATTCTTAATTTTTTCTGCTGGTGTTCTATTATCTTCATAGCCATAAAGCAAAAATTTCGCTGGTATTCCTCTACTATATTTGAAGTCATCTCCTCCTGTTATTCTTAACCCTCTAAGTATTAAATCTTGTAGATGATCTCTTTCCGCTTTAAAAAACAAGACTTCTCTTAATTCTGGGGTTAGATGAAGTAGAAATCTTTTATCTTCATATGAATGTTCAATTAAAACATTTTCACCACTCCTTGTTCTATTTAACCCATCATGGATAGTTTCTGCAAGTAATGGATATACAGATAAAATAGGGTCTTTGTCCATCTCAATAGTTATTAAAATAATATATTTATCACTATCGGATTATACCATTCATAAAAGAAAAAAGCACCACATAGAGGTTTTGGTAAATAGAAACTATGCATATATGCATACTATCTTACCTCTTAGTAGTGCTTTATCCTTGTCCTAGGTGGTCTTCTTATTTTTATTTTTACTTCTTCTCCAACAAACCTATCTTGGTATTTTTTAAGGAACTCATCACAAAAGACAGTCCTCTCCCAAAAGGTTTTGAGAATAATGAGCACTTCTAGCCTATCAGAAGCAGAGAAATCCTTTAACTCTCTTTCCCCTATCTCTAGGAATTTCTCAGAAGTTAGATGCTCTTCTTCCTGAGCTAGATAGGCCCAAAATAATGCTCCCACAACTAATTTCTCAATATATGGGTTTCTATAATTGACTTTTATAAGTCGATATAGACCCACTTTTTGGTCTTCGATAACTTCGAAGGCCTTCAGTAAATTAATTTGTTCTGCCATTTTCCTCCTTTCTTAGGACAAGGAGCATAGACATATGTCTACATATATATTATACCATTTTATTATAGGTCTTAACAATGGAACATCTAATCATTAAAACACTATAAGTACATTCTTAATTTTGAAAATATGGTAGAATAACCAAGTATGTTTAAGAAAATAATAAGACCGTTCCAAGAAGTGTTGCTAGAAAGAAAGCTATGTGTTGGATGTACACATCCTCTTACTAAAGCAAAGAAGTTAGGAAACCTGTCTGATAATAGAATTATGGTTGAATGTAAATGTAAGAGAAGATATGTATATGAGAAAGAATTAGCTGCTTTTAAGAGAGCAACATTTGCAGAAGAACAGCAAATATTAAGTCAAATAGCTAAAGGTGAGTAGTTAGGCTTCACAAAAGGCTTTTTATATAGTAAAATAACAACATTATGCCGCTATCGTCTAGTGGTCTAGGACAACAGGTTTTCATCCTGTAAACCGGGGTTCGATTCCCCGTAGCGGTACCATTTTTATGAATCTTTTTAAAACTAAAAGAAAAGTTCCCTATCTAATCCTCATACTTTTGTTAATACCAAATATATTACTTGGTGGTATTAATATATTTATTAGGAAAAGTAGTGAAAAACATATATTCCATGAACAAAGTATAAATGTATTAGAAGATGGAAGCTATGATGCAATATTAATATTAGGAAGCGGTATTAGAAATAACTACCCTACTCCAATTCTAAAAGAAAGATTAGATACAGGTATATATCTCTACGAAAACGATATTGCACCTAAAATCATTATGGGTGGTGACCATGGTCAAGAATACTACGATGAGGTAAACATTATGAAAGAATATGCCATTGAAAAAGGAGTTCCCTCAGAAGATATCTTCATGGATCATGCAGGTTTTTCAACATATGAGAGTATGTATAGAGCTCAGTATATCTTTGGTGTTCAAAAATTAGTTGTAGTATCACAAAAATATCATCTTTACAGAGCTATATATATTGGTAGAAATCTAGGTATGGATGTTGTTGGTGCTAATGCAACTAAAACCATTATGGGTGGACATCGTGCAAGACTAACTAGGGAAGTTTTTGCTCAAGGTAAAGACTTTTTAAAAGTTATCTTAAGACCTGAACCAACCTTTCTAGGTGAAAAGATATCCTTAGATGGAAGTGGAGATATTACAAATGATAAATAATTGACAAAGATAGTGGTATTCAATAAACTGTATACAGTAACTAAATATTTTATCTATCCATATTTATGTACGAGCAAGAACCAGAAAAGGAACTAACACCACAAGAGAAAATAGCTTCAGCTTTAGGATCTGTTGGTAAGTTCATTCTATCTTTTGTAGAGACAATTGTTGTTGCACTAGTTATCTCCGTTGTTATCTACCTCTTTGTAATGACACCTCATGAGGTTGTAGGACAATCTATGCATCCTACATATAAAAATGGGGAGATGTTAATGGCAAATAAAATTACATATAAAATAGGAAAACCTAAAAGAGGAGATGTCATAATCTTTAAATACACAGAAACACAAGATTTTATAAAAAGAATAATAGGTTTACCTGGAGACATTGTGATGTTAAAAGATGGTAAACTCTACATTAACGGTTCTCTCCTTGATGAAAGTCACTATCTTCAAAGTAGTGTATATACCAATGGTGGACAATATTTGACAGAGGGAGAACAAGTTACAGTTCCAGAAGGAAGATATTTCGTATGTGGTGATAACAGACCACATAGTTCTGATTCCAGATCTTTTGGTCCTATAGATGAGAAAGATATTAAAGGAAAAGCATGGATTGTTTACTATCCATTTGCTAATTTTAGATTGGTTAAGCACGAGATTTATCAAGGGTTCTAGAATTCTTGTGTGAAACATGATAATCTTTACATATGCAGGTATTCGTAATTGCAAATCAAAAAGGTGGTGTTGGGAAAACAACTACAGTAATGAACTTAGGAGCTGCATTAGCTCGAAAAAAGAGAAAGGTTTTACTTGTAGACCTAGATCCCCAATCAAATCTTTCTTCTGGTGTGGGTTTTACTAAACAGTTTGATAAACAAAGCTGGGACTCAAAAGATGAAGCTCCATACAAGAGTGTATATGATGTTTTAATTGGAGGAGAGAGTATTTCTTCTGTCTTTGTTACTACATCTACTCCAAATCTTTTTCTTTTACCATCACATCTTTCATTAGCTGGGGCAGAGATAGAAATGGTAAATGTAATATCCAGAGAATTACTTCTAAAGAAGGCACTAGATAATATGAATGAGGATTTTGATTATGTCTTAATAGATTGTCCTCCTTCACTGGGACTTCTAACAATAAATGCACTTAGTGCTGCACAGAAATTGATAATACCAATACAATGCGAATACTTTGCACTTGAAGGATTGGGACAATTGATAGAAACAACGAAATTAATAAAGGGTGTTAATCCATCTCTTACAATTGGAGGTATTGTACTCACAATGTACGATAGTAGAACCAAGCTATCAGAGAATGTTGTTAATGATGTAAAAGAATTCTTTAAGGATGCTGCATTTAAATCAATCGTACCTCGAAATGTACGACTATCTGAAGCACCTTCACACGGTAAAACTATTTTCGAATATGATGACAAGTCAACAGGAGCAATGGCATACAACAAATTAGCCAACGAATTTATAAAAAGATTCGAAGATTAAATTAAGTGATTTAAAAAAATGAGTAATACACAAAGATTGGGTAAAGGATTAGCTGCATTAATCAGTTCTAACGAGATAGATAATACGAGTAGTTCATATGTTCCAAATTTCAAAATAGAAAATATCTCTCCTAATCCATATCAACCAAGAATGCATATAAATCCAGAAGAGTTGATTGAAATCGCAGACTCTATTCGTGAGCATGGAGTTATCCAACCTTTAATAATCACAAAGAACAGAAATGGAGAGGGATATTATCTAATTGCAGGAGAAAGAAGATTAAGAGCTTCTCAGCTTGCAGGACTTAAGACAGTTCCTGTAGTTATCAAAGACAGTTCTCCCAAAGAGATGTTAGAGATTGCAATAATTGAGAATGTTCAAAGAAAAGACTTAAATCCACTAGAAGAAGCATATGCATACAAGCAGATGCAAGATGAGTTTGGTATGTCTCAACAGGAGATTGCAAACAAGATTGGTCTAAGTAGAGTTGCTGTTACAAATAAAATTAGACTACTTAATATTCCTGAATCTGTTAAAGAAGATATTCTAAATGAAAGGTTGAGTGAAGGACATGCTAGAGCATTACTTGGTATTAAGGATAAAACCTCTTTAATTGCAGCTGCAGATTTAGTTATAAAGAGAGGTATGAGTGTTAGAGAGACAGAGAAACTAGTAAGAAAGATTTCATATGGTAAAGGTAGTACAACTAGGTTATGGAAAACAACAGATGCTCAAACTACAAAGTATTCAGAACAATTAAGTAAGAAGCTTGGATATTCAGCACATATTCAGAAGATGACAAAAGGTGGTAAGCTTGTTATTAGATACAACAATGTTGAAGAGTTAGATGATTTAATGAAGAAGTTGTTGTAATTAAGCAGTTACTTCCTGTCTTAGTTTCTCATATGTCAATATAGATGCCGTTGCACTAACATTTAGTGATCCTATTCCTTCTCTCATTGGTATAGATAGAGCTCCATCAACTCTTTCAAGAATACCTGTAGATATACCTACATCCTCAGCACCTAGTACAAAAGCAATTGGTCCTCTCAAATCTTCTTCATAATAATTTTTACCATCCATATGTATAGCATATGTCTTAATATCATTCTCTTTAAGAGTCTTAAGAGCCTCAAAGAGCTTCATCTCTACTAAAGGTACTCTCTCTGCAGCACCCATTGAAATTCTAATTGTCTCATCAGATATTAAGCTCTTCTTCTGAGGATTAACTATTATTCCATTCACACCTACAGCAAAAGCAGTTCTCATAATAGCGGCAATGTTTTGAGAATATTTTAGATTATCAAGTATTAAGAAGAATGGTTGTTTCTTTTCTTCATATATCTTCTCTAGTAATTCCCTCAAAGTCCAACTATTTTGAGAATACATAACGCCAACAATACTTTCAGCTGAAGAAGATCTTAATCTTCTATTAATTGCTTTTCTAGAAATTTTAAGTATTGGAATACCTCTTTGTCCTGCTAGTTTGTAAATCTCTTTACTCTTCTCATCTTTAAATGCACTACCAGCTGCATATATCCTGTCAAAATCTCTACCCTCTTTTAAAAGCTCCAAAAGGGCATTCTTACTCTCAATCTGTATAAATCTGGATTTAGCCATAGTAATATGACTATTTTATCACATCAACAAAAAACTGTCCTCTCTTAGATCCACTCATTCTTCTAAAGGAAACTGTACCATCTATTTGAGCATGAATAGTGTGTGTCTTACCCATATATGTATTATTTCCAGGATGATAGACAGAACCTCTCTGTCTTACAATTATATTTCCAGCTTTTACTTGCTCTCCAGCAAACTTCTTAACACCTAGCCTCTTACCAGCTACTTTACCTTGGTTTGATGTTGTACTACCTGCTGCAACCTTTGCCATTTATTCTTTATTTCAAATTATATATATACTAGGTTCTTTCTAGTATGAAAATGTTACGGGTAATAATACTATTTTTTCTCATCCACTTCAAGTCCTCTTGTACAAGTGTCGTATTTTTGACAGTCCATCTCTTCCCTACTAACTCTCTAATACCAAAAGTTCTCCATCCTTTATCTGTTTTATACGAAGGAAGTATCATCACTACCTTTATTCCCCTCTTCTGAAGTTTCTCATCTATCAGTTCAAAAAGTTTTCTGTATAATCGTTTTACATCTTCCAAAAGCTTATTTGCATATTCTACAGAGAGTATTCTAGTTTGGGGAGGTCCCATATATGGTTCACAAACAATAGCATCTATATCTGTATGTTTTAATTTATTAACAATCCCTTGATCTGGTTTTAATATATCAAACTGAAAAGCACTGTAATATGTATTCTCTGTTATCTGACCTTCTCCAAGAAGCCATTTAATATTATTCTCTGTATCTATAACAGCTCTAGGGTCAATATCTGATGCTAGAAAATCAAAACCTAAAACAGCTGCTTCCATTAGAAGAGTACCTGATCCACAGAAAGGATCCCATATTACACCATTCTTTAATCCCGTTAGATTAACCATTATCCTTGCAAGCTTTGGAGGAAGTGTACCCATCTGTAAATTACTCTCAGGTCTTTTAATATCTCTACCAACAAAACCTTCTAAATCTTGTATCTCTAATGTTTTACCATATATCTCTTGATACCCATTTCTAATTAAAACAAGTTCAAAACCTTCGGAAAGAATATTGTTCTTTATTATCTGTGCAGCATTCAAAGATATATCTTTATGTTGTGGTAAAACAAATCTAGAAGATATTTTGTTTTCTCTAAGTTGTTTCTTTATACCATTGGCTAACTTTTTTAATACAGCACTATCATTCTTTTTTCCTTCTCCTAATATTGAAATACCAAATGTTACTTTCTTTCCATCCTCAGCATTCATTTCAAAAGAATCTATATCTTCAATAATTTCACCAAGTCTAATAGCACCACCTAATCTTAAAAAGATTATTCTAGCTAGTTGAGAGGTAATCTTTTCATCAATATTTAGTAGAAAAATATGCTTTCCATATCTACTCACACATTCTCTATGTAATCCAAAAGATGAAAGTACAGACAATAGTTCTGCAAATGATAGCTCTGGAAAGACCCCAGATTGAATGAAGAGTTGTTTGGACATCTTAGCTAATACTTTTAACTAATACTCTAGTAATACTTGGTCTGTAACCGTATCTTCTTCTCTGTCTAGACTTAGCTTTGTAAGTGAAGCCCTCTATCTTCTTACCTTTCTTTTGTGATGTAATCTCTAATTTGACAGTCGCACCATCAATGTAAGGGGTTCCTACTTTTGTATCTTTCCCATCGGAGATTAGTAAAACTTCCTTAATTTCTAATTTATCTCCTTTCTTTCCTTCTAGCTTGTTTACTTCATATCCCATACCTTCGAATACCTTTAACTGAACTCCTGAAATTGCGATTACTGCAAACTTTTCACTTTTCTTTGCCTCTACCTTAACTTCTTTTTTAGGAGTAGCTTTTTTAACAACTTTTTTATCAGTTGTTGTCTTTTTTGTAGCTTTTGTTTCTTTTTTGTCTGCCATAGGTATGGATTTTATGTTATGTAGCTAAAAAAGTCAATCTTTTTATCATTTCTCATATACTTCCACCAAATCAGAACTACTTACTCTAATCTTTTTTGCATTCTTCTTCCCTATATTATTAACTAAACCTAAAGATGCAAGAGTCATAATGGTAATAGTTCCACCAGCACTCATTAATGGAAGAGGTATTCCTGTTGCAGGTATACTACCCGTATTTGTCCCTATATTCGTAAATACCTCTAAAAGAATTTTAACTCCTACCCCTATACATATTAGAGAGAGGGTTACATCCTTTTCACTAGCTATTGCATGCCAAAAACAGAAAATTATGATTATCGTGTAGAGAGCCATCAGGAAAATACTCCCTACAAGACCAAATTCCTCGGCAAAAGATGCAAAGATAAAGTCTGTTCTAAACTCAGGTAAGAAGTTTCTTTTACTCTGTGTTCCATTTCCAAAACCTTTACCAAATATCTGCCCTGATCCAATTGCAATCTTTGATTGGTTTACATTAAAAAGTTTGTCAGGAGAAATTTCCTCTGGTGAGATAAATGCGACTATTCTAGTTTTTTGGTAATCTTTTAATACCTTATTCCATGTAACAGAAGTTATTATACCTAGGAGAAGCGCTATTGACAGAGATATTACAATCAATATCTTCCAGTTTTCCTTTACATAGAAACCAAAGATTGAAATTATCACAACAGGTATTAGTAAAAGATACCAAAGATTATTTAATGTGATAGAAGAGAGGAGAAAAGCACCAATCGTTAAGATTATTATACTAAGAAGTGTAATATTCCTAATAGGATTATTCAAACCCATAAATGCTAATACAAACCATATCCCAAGTGTTAGTAAAGTCATACTTCCACTTGGTTGTAAATATATTAATACTAGTATTGGTAGAACAAGAAGAAAAGATATGAGAAAAAGAAACCATTCATTATATTTCTCTTTTAAAGAGAAAACCACTGATGTAGTTATTATTACAGTCAGTTTAGCAATCTCAGAAGGCTGTATTTGTATTGGACCTATTATTAACCACCTTTTTACATTTTTAATTGGTGGACCAAAGAGTAGTGTCGCAACAAGAAGTGCCAATGTGAAGATGTAGATTACTAGAACAATTTGCCACTGTTTGAGATGATTTAAATCTATTTTACTTAAAATTAAAAAGAATATTATTCCTACTGCAGTAAATATCAATTGTTTTACAAAAATGGACTTATCACCTAAACCTCCAGTTGGTAGAATTAGAGTTGAGTAGAGAGTAAGTAAACCTATTAAAATTAGTAGCAAGATTGTTAGTAAGAAAGGCCAATTGGAAAGCCTTCTTTTTAAACTTGAAGACGCTAATGATTTCATATGTTGATTATACCAGAGTAGGAACTATTTCTTCCCTCTCATAAATGCTGGAACATCTAGAGGGTCTTCAACTTGCATATTATTTATAGCATCAGCGGTACTTTCAATGTCAACAGTATCTTCTTCCATATCATCTTCATCACTGTCAAAAGAATCTAGTGTCTCTGTATCCTTTTCTTGTTCTACTACTTCTGTTTCTTTAGTATTACTATCAAAACCAAATGTTCTTACAGGAGGAACAGAGTGAGTATCCTCAGATGTTCTGTTTCTATATATCTGTTTTGATTCATCAAAACCTGTGGCTACAATAGTGATTGTTAGTTCATCTCCAGCATTTGGATCTATCTGTGCTCCAAACTTAATATTTGCAGATGGGTCTACTGCTTCTTTAATTAATTCAGATACTTCGCTTATCTCAGCAAGAGACAAATCTGTACCTCCAACAATATTGTAAAGCACTCCTGTAGCACCTTCGATTGACATATCTAGTAATGGGCTGGTTGTTGCTAACCTTGCAGCATCTTCTGCTCTGTTTTCTCCAGAAGCTCTTCCAATTCCCATAAGGGCTGTACCAGCATTCTCCATAACTGACTTAGCATCATTGAAGTCTGCATTGATATATCCTGTTTCACTAATGAGATTTGAAATACTATTAACACCTTCTGCTAATACAGAGTCAACTTTCTTCATAGCATCAATGAAGGATAACTTCTCACTTTCATTAACTACTTCAAGTAATCTTTGGTTAGGTACTATTATCAAAGTATCTACTTTATCTCTCAACTTTGCTATACCCTCTTCTGCAATCTCCATTCTTTTACTTCCTTCAAAATCAAATGGTTTTGTAACAACTGCTACTGTTAATGCTCCCATATTTTTAGCTACTCCTGCAATAACTGGTGCAGCTCCTGTTCCTGTTCCACCACCCATACCAGCTGTGATAAAGACCATATTTGCTCCTTCTAAATATTCCTGTATCTGATCTAAACTTTCCTCGGCTGCTTGTGCTCCTAATTCGGCATTACCTCCTGCTCCTAGTCCTTTTGTTAATTCCTCTCCCAACTGTAGAGTAATTGGAGCTTGTGACATCTTAAGTGCTTGTGCATCTGTATTAAATGCCATAAAATCAACTCCAGCTATATCATAATCAGTAATCATGGTATTGATTGCATTACAACCACCACCACCGACTCCAATTACTTTTATTTTTGCTACTGGATCTACATTTGTACTAACTAACATAATTGCCTTACTGTTAACTTAAATTATTTATGGCAGTAATGACTTAAACCACTCACCCATTTTACCAAAAAAACCTTTCACATCAACCCTTCCTTTTTCTCCAGAACCTCCACCTACATCTACATCATCATCAATTGCATGTTTTATTGATCCTTGTACGCAAGCATATGCTGGATCTGATATCTCTTCAGTCATACCTGTTAATCCTGATGGGTATGCAACTCTACCTACAACCCCAGATACATCCTGCGCATACTTCGTAATATCTCTTAGTAATGAACTACCTCCAGTAAGAACAATACCTGCTGGCATTGCCATGTCGTATCCTGCTTTAGAAATATCTTCCTTTACCATTTCAAAAATCTCCTCACATCTTGCACTCACAATCTTATCGAGCATTTCTTTAGAAATCTTCTTATCTATACCAATTGCATTCAAATCTAGCTCTTCACCTTTCTTCTTCTGTGAAGGAGGTTCTTTCTTTCTAAGAATTGTTGGTATAGAATCGAGGTCTTTTGTCTTAGAACCATCATACTTGGCATCATAAAGAGTGTTCATATTAACCTTAATCTTCTCTGCTTCTTCAAGTGATACCTGTAACCCAATTGCTATATCACTAGTAATACTGATACCACCCAAAGGAACACAAGCACTATATATAATAGAACCCTCTTGGAAAATTGTAATACCTGTTGTACCTGCACCAATATCTAAAAGTGTAACACCTAATTCTTTCTCTGTATCAGTAAGAACAGCCAGTGAAGATGCCCACGCAGTAAAGATAACATCTGATACCGTAGCACCTACTTGCTCAACACATTTCTTAATATTTTGCCAATATGAATTAGGTGCTGTAATGATATGTGTCTCAACTTCTAATCTTCCACCACTCATACCAATTGGATACTTAATACCACCTTGACTATCCACAACAAACTCTCTAGGAATAATATGTATAGGGTTAAGATTATCAGGTAATGACAATGTTCTAGCATTCTCAATAGCTCTATATGTATCATCTATTGTTATCTCACTACCTGCAACTGCTACAACTCCTTTATTATTCAAACTAGTTACCTGCTCTCCATTTATTGAAACAACAACATCTGATACTGTAACACCTGCCATCCTCTCTGCTGCTGTTACACTTTCTAGAATAGAGCTGGTAGCATCATCAATATTAACAACTACACCTTTTCTAATACCCTTGCTTGGATAGGCACAAACTCCTATAACTGTCGGATTTTTCCCATCCTCAACAGAGGTAATTAGAGTAGTTACTTTAGAGGTCCCAACATCTATTGCAGTTATTATTTTTCGTGCCATATGTGTATCAGTATTATTTACTTAACTTAATACAAAAAGATGTTTTTTAACAACATCAGTATAATAATATAATCAAAATTAGATACTTTAGCAAGTGTCTACAATTAAATTCCAAGTCATCCTCAAAATCATTGTCTACAATCAGTTTTTAACAACAGGACGTATAAACCTAACATCTACTAAAGTATACTTAATATTCTCACTTCTAATCTTTCCCATTACGATAAAATACCTAGCCAATTGAATATCAATATCATCAGAGAGTGTAAATCTAGAAATCTTACCTTCTGTATCTTTAAAATCAATAACATTTTCACTAAGAGTAACCTCTTTAACTCCAATATCAAAAGATTTAATAACTTTAACTATTTTAGAAATAGTCTCCATTATTAACAATTTTTCTCTTCCACTACTTAGCTTCGCAATTGAGAGGTTACTTGATTTAAAGAAAGCTAAATTCTTTTCCAAATGATAGCTTGTACAACATTTTTCAATATTTTCCTCTTCATCTTCACAAAGATTTTCCAAAACATTACCCTCTATTGAGAGAAGGGTACACCTATTATCACCTGTATATGCTACAAATTCAGGAGTAAGAACATCTAAAACAATCAATATTGAATTGGGAACATTTTTAGAAACGGATGCAAATTTAATAAATGGTATATTTTCAACTAAATCTTTCCCTAGTTCATTAGAATGAATCAAAAAGAAATTCTTACCTTTAACATTCTTCTTGAGATATTCTTCAACCATCCTACTCACATTCTCATCAATTTCTCCCCCACTCTCTTCTAAAATTTCAAAATTCTTAATATCCCATAAACCAACTAAAAAAGAAATTAGAAGTAAAAGAAGAAAAAGAAAAATGGGAAGATTCTTTTTAAGAAAGACTACTGGTCTAAACCTAGATAGTCTTTCCTTCAACCAAATTTTCCTTGAAGGAGGTCTAATCATCCTACTCTGCTTTATCTCTTCCATTGAATAATATTAGCATTACAAAGAAAAAAGTTAAATATATATTTATTTTCTATCTAATGATATGATTATTAACTATGATATCTGATCTGTTAATGACAGCAACTATTTGGATGGGTAAGTTTGGTTATCCAGGTATTTTTATAGCTTCTGTAGGTATACTTCCAGCTGAGGTTGTAATCGTTATGGTAGCAGCACAGAAGCCTACTGAGTTGATTCCAATAGCGGCTACTACTGCTATTGGTGAAGTTGTAGGTGCTCTTTTAACATATCTTGTTGGTTATTACTTCAGAAACAAAGATATTTTAAAGTTCTTGAGTGGTAAGGGTAAATTTTTAAATATTTCAGAGAAAGCATTTGAAAAAGGAAAGAAGGATCTTTCTAAAAAAGGTTTCCTTTATATTCTTCTTACTAGATTCACACCAGGTTTAAGAGTTCTTACATTAGTAGTTGCAGGATATTTAGAATCAAATCTATTTACAACATCTATTGCGGTTTTCATAGGCACCTTTATATATGCATATGCTTTTGCATATCTTGGTGCAGAGATAGGATTTAATTGGTTCCAGATTAAGGGAATATTAGATACGGTTAATAATGTTTTAACATTCTTAACTACTTTAGTAATAGCTATTATTCTTTACAAGAATAGAGAGAAGGTTCAGAAATTTGTAAAAAGGATTATTGGGAAAAAGGAATAATTGTGTAATATACTAATTAATATCAATAACATAGATAATGAAAAAAGTTGTCATATCAGGAAGTAGTAAACTCAAAAAGGAAGTAAACCATTGGATTAATCGTTTCAAAAAGAAAGGTTTTGAAATACTGGATTATCCTAAACCAGTAGAATCAAAGGATTATTCTAAAGAATTACCAAAGATATACAAGAATTATTATACAGCATTAGAAAATACAGATATCTATTTCCTTATGAATGAAGAGAGAAAAGGTATAAAAGGATATGTTGGTGCTAGTGCTACTGCAGAGTTAACATATGTAGTTATTCAAAACTTATTACATAACAAAAACATATATATATATTAAATGAGCCTAGTAAGGATGTTCTAGCTTATGATGAAATAATGTTTTGGTTAGATATGGGATGGATTAAACTTTATGATGAGAATGAGCTTTAAAGATTATAATTAATATTATTTAACATATTTGGAAATAAAAAATGAACTTTCAAGATAAAACAGTATTAGTTACAGGTGGTAGTAGTGGTATAGGGAAAGCCATTTGTGAAGAATTTCATAACCAAGAAGCTAAGGTTGTTGTATTTGATCTAGTAGAATCAGATCCACAATATGAATATTACAAAGTTGATATAACAAAAGAGGAAGAAATTAAATCTGCTTTAAACAATATTCCAAAAATAGATATTTTAGTAAATTGTGCTGGTGTATATATTCAAAAGTATGTTGAAGATACAACAACTGAAGAGTTAGATAAAGTTATAGATACAAACCTCAAGGGAACATATCTTGTTACAAAAAATGTTCTACCTTTAATTAAACAAAGTAAGGGCAATATCATTAATATTTCATCAGGATTAGGCATAGCACCAGAATTAACTTCTCCTGCTTACTGTATGACTAAGTCAGGGATAATTATGCTTACAAAATGCTTAGCTCAACAACTTGCTCAAGAGCATGTAAGAGTAAATGCTGTTCTCCCTGGCCCTATTGATACACCTCTGCTAAGGGATTCATTCTCAACAGAAGAAGAGATGGAAGAATACAAAAACCTAAATCCTATGAAGAAGATAGGAACACCTAAAGATGTTGCTAGTGTAGTATTATTCTTAGCTTCTGATTTAGCAAACTATGTTACAGGAGGTTTGTATTCTGTTGATGGTGGAGAATCGACTTCTAGTTTGTATTCCAAATAGCAAGTTATGAAAGTTCTAAGTCTTAAAGAACCATATGCAAGTTTAATTAAAGAAAAGATTAAAACTGTAGAAACAAGAAGTTGGAAAACCAACTACAGAGGTGAACTATATATCCATGCTAGTCAAACCAAATCTCCAATCAATAATGAAAGATTAAAATCCTTAACAAAAAATATTGAATTAAACCCAGGTCATATTCTTTGTAAATGTAATCTAGTGAATTGTATCTATATGACAAAAGAATATGTAGAACAAATGAAAAAGAATAACTATGATGAATATATATGTGGAGAGTATAAAGAAGGAAGATATGCTTGGATATTAAAAGATATAGTACCCATAAAAGAACCTATTAAAGCCAAAGGACAGTTAAATATTTGGAACTATTACAACGAAATCAAAGAGAATTAAAATATTTCTGGAGCGGGAGACGGGGGTCGAACCCGCGACCTACACATTGGCAATGTGTCGTTCTAGCCAACTGAACTACTCCCGCATGGTGCCGAGACCCAGATTTGAACTGGGGACACCCTGTTCTTCAGACAGGTGCTCTACCAACTGAGCTATCTCGGCATGTGTTTGAAATGATATCAAATATTAATATCATTATCAATAATATTATTCTTTCTGTTTTCTCCTAGTCTCAAAGAGATCAGCTATACCTATTGCCAAAAAAGATAAACCTAATGGCAAATATGTACCTCCATCAGGTAATATTGACAGAAGAGAAAAAGTAAGACCTAGTATAAAGAAGACACTAACAGTTGCAGAAATGTTTTTCTTTCCCTTCTTCTCCTTATCTTTTTTCTCCATATTTATATAGAAATAAAATTAAATAATTATTTACTTAAAATACCCTTATCAATCAAAAACTCCCCTACCTTCTTTTTGAAATCCTCTCCACTATTCATACCCTCTATACTCTTAGAAACCTTTACATAATCCCAATCACTGTTTTCAAACTTTAAAAGAGCTTCCTTAAAACTATCAATATTTTCCTCATAGAAAAGAATACCATTAATACCATCCTGTACAGTATCTAAAATCCCTCCAAAACCATATCCTAAAACAGGAGTACCACAACTCAGTGCTTCAACAGGAAAGATCCCAAAATCTTCAATACCTGGCATAATATATCCTGATGCTTTAGAAAGAATCTTGTATTTCTCCTCCTCATCTACCCAACCTAAAAACTCAATATTTTTACAATCTCTATACTTCCTTTCCAATTCTTTCTTCTTACTTCCACTACCAATAATTTTAAGTTTAAAACCTATCCATTTAGCACACTCTAAAAGAAATTCTCCTCCCTTGTTCTCTTCAAAAGGTGCTCCTGCAACAAAATAGTTTTTTCTTTTAGAAAATATCTTACCTGTATATCTCTTTACTGGAGGATGAATTACAATATCAGCACCTCTATTCCAATATTTCTCCATCCTTTTAGAAACAAAATTTGAGTTAGCTATCATTAAATCTGCCCTACCAGAAGAAGCACTATCCCAAATTCTAAGGTAATGAATGAAGAAATTATAAATCCAATTAAATTTCTTCTTAGAGAAATATGTATGAAAAAGATCCCAAGCATAACGAACAGGTGTATTAACATATGCAATATGTTTGCATCCTAGGGGTGTAATTACTCCATGAGCAACAGACCATGATGATGAAATTACTAAATCATATTCTGAGAAATCAAATTTCTCTATGTAAAAAGGCCAAAGCGGTAAAGTCCATTGATAGTACTTGTTAACAAACAACCACTTACCTAGTTTTGATGTATATATCTTGTGAGAAAGAATATCATCAGATAAATACTTATCTCTGTGCCTCTCAGGAGTAGAAAAAAGAGTATATATGTCCGCATTTGGAAACATCTGAGCAAAACATTCTAAGACCTTAGCACCTCCCTCCATTCTAAAAAGAGAGTCTGTTACAATAGCAACACGAAGATTATTCTTTTTCATTATCATAAATAACTACTGTATGTTTTCCTTTTCGATACACATTTGGTCTTGTGAATATCATAAAGCCTCCAAACAGAAGAAGAATTACCCCTGCAATTAAAAGGTACTTCGCATCAAAGATACCTGTTTTTACTGTACTAGGATCAATTTTCAAATCACCACCTCCAGCCATTTGAAGAACTATTGCAACAGGCTTACTCCTTAAGATATTCTGTGGAGGACTTCCATCTTTCATCATATAAGTGTCAAAAATCCCATTATTTGTATCATATTCCCAATCTAGATATGTAGTCTTACTCCTTAAAACAGAAAAAGTTAATCTTGCTATTACATCACCCTCTGGAGAACTTGAGTATAGTCCACTACTACCACTCTGTGTAAAGCCAGAAAGCATAATTACCCCATTATCATTATCAAGGGTAGATTCATCATCTGGCCAATTAGCAAAAAAAGTCCTATTCCTTTCTGCTTTTGTTAACCTAAGAACAGTAGGATCAAATAACACTACAAATTTTGCAGAGACTATCTCTTGTCCACCTGTATTAATGACTACATCAACTGTAAAACCCTTTCCCTCATCTCTCACATATCCCCCTGCTGGATTGAAAGAAAATGATGGCTCAGCTGCATAACTCTTATGTGGTAAAAAACAACAAAAGACAAATATTAGTAAGAAACTGACAACTATTTTAAAATAATCTTTGACTATCATCCTGTCTAATATTATCATAATATTGAATATTTCAGAATAGCTATAAAATATGCAGATATTAAAGTTAATAGGTATAGGAATAATTCAAGGTATAACAGAATTATTACCCATCTCTAGCTCAGCACACATGCTTCTCTTGGGAAATATTTTAAATATTGATATAACCTCTTCTTTACTAATTCTCTTCCACTTAGGTACTACAATTGCAGTTATACTTTTTTTAAGGAAACAACTCTTTAAAAACTTCTTTTCTAAAAAGAAACTTGCTTTCTATGGAAAGATTCTAATAGCTACAATACCTGCAGGAGTAATTGGCTTCCTCTTCGAAGATATAATCTCAAAACATCTCCGTACAGATTGGATTATTGGTCTATCACTAATTGTATGGGGAATTGTTATGATTATTTTAGAAAAAAAAGAAACTACTTTAGTAAAAGGAAAAAAGCTACAAACAGTAGAGGATGTGTCTCTTAAGCAAGCCTTGGCAGTTGGATTTTCTCAGGCTCTAGCACTAATTCCCGGAACTTCAAGGTCTGCAATCACTACTATCACAGGTATTCTAGTAGGACTCCCTAAGTATGTGGCACTTAAATTTTCTTTTGTATTAAGCATTCCAATATTACTAGGTTCATTTACTTTATTTCTTTTTCAAAACTTGAAAGAAAGAAGTGTGTTTCTAAATACTGTAGGAGAACCTTTTTGGATAAATATTATTGTAATATTTATAATAACTTTCCTCTTTGGTTTCCTATCTTTAAAACTAATTGAGAAATTTAAGAAGAAAAATTGGCTAACTTTCTTTGGTGTTTACAGAATTCTCCTAGGAATTATAGTACTACTATCTTTCTTCCTCTAAAGCATAGATCTTAAATCAACACCTGTCATACTAGAAGGTGTATTCATACCTAAAAGACCTAGAACTGTAGGTGCAATATCAGCCAAGATTCCTGTAGTTCGAGCATTTGGTCCTGTGCCAATCTTAATTTGAGGAGTACCAGCAATTGGCTCAATCTCTTTCATACTATTTGCAATTACAAGAGGTACTGGATTGTTAGTATGTGCAATATCTATCTCTTTTGTCACCCTGTTTATCATTGTCTCACAGTTTCCATGGTCTGCAGTTACCATTAAAGAACCTCCCATTTCTATGGTTGCTTTTGCAATATCCGCACAACAGGTATCTACAATACTATTTCCCCTTACTGCAGCTTTAAAATTACCTGTATGTCCTAACATATCTGGATTTGCAAAGTTTAGAACAATGAAATCTAAAGGATGTGTATCTATTTTCTTAATCTTGTTTACAACCTCATCTCTAATGATATATGCACTCATTTCAGGTACCTTTGCATAGCTATCTACTCTCTGTGAAGGAATATTAAAGAAAGTTTCTCCTGGATGAGCTTCCTCATAACCACCATTAAAGAAATATGTTACATGCATATACTTTTCTGTTTCAGAAACATGTAATTGCCTCTTACCATTTTCTGACAAGTACTTTGCAAGAGGTTTTTTAATTCGTAAAGGTGGGAAGATTACATTTGCAGGTAAGTTTTCTTCATAACCAGTCATAGTGGCAAAGTAGATATCTTCAGGATAGTTTCTTCTAGTAAAATGAGGAAAGTCTTTTAATACAAAGGCTTTGGTTAACTCTCTTGCCCTGTCCTCACGAAAATTCCAAAAGAGTACTGCATCGTGTGATTTAACAATACCTACAGGTTCTCCTTTCTCATTGACTCTTACTCTTGGCTTAAAGAACTGGTCATACTCTCCTCTACTGTAAGCATCTTTTACAACCTTTATTGGGTCTGTAAATGTTTCTTCAGAGAGCCCAACAAAAGCATCATATGCTAACTTAACCCTCTCCCACCTACTATCTCTATCCATACCATAGAATCTACCCATTATTGACCCTATTTCACCAACACCAACCTCTCTAATTTTAGCTAACAACTTCTCTACATAGAGAAGACCTTCTGTAGGTCCTGTATCTCTACCATCTAACATAACATGAATACAAGGGTCTATCCCTTTTGCTGCACACAAATCCAATACTGAAAACAGATGTTTAATATGTCCATGAACACCAGCAGGACTAAGTACACCTGTAAGGTGTAATCTACCTTTATACTTCCTAAGAAATGTAAACATCTGTTTAACAACAGGATTATTCTCTAACTCATGTGCTTTAATTGCATCATTAATTCTAGGAAGTGTTTGATACACCACTTGACCAGAACCAATATTAAGGTGACCTACCTCAGAGTTACCTGCATCTTCACCAGGTAAACCAACATGAGTACCTGAAGCATGAAGCAATGTAGACCTTCCTTGTGTCCATAGTGTATCAAGGAAAGGTGTCTTAGCAGCCCAGACAGCATTTCCTTCTGCATCTGGAAACACACCAAAGCCATCCAATATTATTAATGTAACAAACTTCCTAATATCCAAAAGATTGTTGTGCCCATTAGTAAATCCTTCTTGCCCAGTTTTGGCTTCCTCCTCACTATTTTTACCGTTTTTTTTGACACCAAAAAAATCAAGCATGGGCAGTTTGTAGATATATAATCTTAAGTTGAATATAATATATCACGAATGGAAGATTTAAGTAAAAAAGATATTGAACAATTACAACAAGAGATTAAAGAAGTTGTAGAAGCTCTGGATATTCCAAAACAGAGAGAAACACTACTCTCTTTGGAAAAAGAAAGCCTTGATGAAAATTTTTGGAAAGATGCTGAGTATGCAAAAGATGTGATGGATAAAATATCATATTTAAAGAATGATATTGAAACTATTGAAAAACTAGAAGAGAATATTAACTCACTCTCAGATCTTTTCTCATCCATAGAGAACAAAGATGAACAGAATCAATTAATTGGTGAATTTGAAAAACTTAAAGAACAACTAGAGAAATTTTCTCTAAGAAGATTTCTATCTGGAGAATATGACTCCTACCCTGCTGTACTAACAATACATGCAGGACAGGGAGGAACAGAAGCTAACGATTGGACTCAGATGCTTTTTAGAATGTATACAATGTTTTTTGAAAAACAAGGTTGGAACTACAAAGTAACTGAGATGACTAAAGGAACAGAGGTGGGACTTGTGACTGTAAGCATGGAAGTAAAGGCTCCATTGGCTTTTGGATTTCTTAAGAAAGAACACGGTGTCCACAGATTAGTTAGAATATCACCATACAATGCACAAGGTTTAAGACAAACAACATTTGCTGGAGTAGAAGTTATCCCACTTTTTGAAAAAGAAGAGGAAAAATTAGAGATACCTGATACTGATATTGAATTCAAAGCTGTAAAGTCTGGAGGTCCGGGAGGACAGAATGTTAACAAAACATCATCTGCAGTTCAGATAACTCATATCCCAACTGGAATTGTTGTTAACTGTTCAACCCAAAGGAGCCAAGCTCAAAATAGAGAGTGTGCTATGAACATCCTTAGAGGAAAACTATGGAGAATTAAGGATGAGGAGAAGTTACAAAAACTATCCGACATCAAAGGTGATTACAAAATAGCAGGATGGGGAAACCAGATTAGAAACTACATACTCCATCCATATAAAATGGTTAAAGATTTGAGAACAGATATACAATCTAACAATCCTGAAGATGTACTGGATGGGAATTTAGACAAATTTCTTGAAGCGCAAGTTAGAATAGAGTAATATATGATATAGTATGGAACAGGAAACTGCCATGATAATATTCGATAAAGTAACAAAAAAATATTCAGACAAAATCACAGCCCTAGAGGATGTATCTTTCTCCCTCGATAAAGGAGAATTCTCGTTCTTGGTAGGACCATCTGGGGCAGGTAAAACTACCCTTCTAAGATTATTGATTAGGGAGGAATTACCAACATCTGGTCAGATTATCTTTGATAAAATAGATGTACCTCAATTACCAAATAAGCTTCTTCCTAAGTATAGACAGAGATTAGGTGTTGTATTTCAAGATATAAAATTGCTTGATAGTAAGACATTAGAGGAGAATATTAACTTTGCACTTGAAATCTTAGGTAAACAAGAGAAAGAAATTAAAGAAACAACTGATTATCTTTTAGAATTAGTTAAGTTACAAGATAGAAGGAATCTCTTTCCACAACAACTCTCAGGTGGTGAACAACAAAGAGGTGCTATTGCAAGAGCATTGGCTAATAATCCTGACTTTTTAGTCGCAGACGAACCAACAGGTAATCTTGATCCTGATAGTTCCTTTCAAATCTTAGATATATTGAATAGTATAAACAAAGCAGGAACTACAGTAATGGTAATTACACACGACAGAGAAATGGTAAATAAGATGAAAACCAGAGTAATAAGAATGGAAGATGGAAAGATTGTTTCAGACAGTAAAGGTGATTACGATACTCTAAAGAAGCCAAAAGAGAAAGTTGAGAAACCAGAAGTAAAGAAGATAGATCCAAATATTAAAATAGGAGATGAAGCTAATGAGGGATTGGAAAAGAAAGCGAGCAAAGTAAAGTATGATAAAGATATGCATGGATTAGATAATGAGGTTTTAGAAAAACTCTTGAATGCTCAAATAACAACTATTAACCTTATCTTTAATTTAACAGAAGAAGACTTAGACAATATTGATATTAAAGGTGCACAGAGAGATAAACTTGAAGATTTCTTAACTGAATATTTAAATAAAAAACAGAAAAAATAATATGGATTGGAAAAAATTACTAGAATCTACAAAAAAGAATATGAAGAGAAATAAGTTTCTCACCATATCTACTACACTTGTTTTTGCTACAGTGTTAGTAGTTTCTTCTTTCTTTATAAGTTTAGGAATAATTGCACAAAAAGGAATTGATTACTATGAAAAGAGAGCACAGGTAATAGTTTTTTTCAAAAGAGATACTAGAGAACAAGATATACTTAATATTAAAGAGGGACTAAATAATCCAGAAGTAATAGAGAGTATTGAATATATATCACAGGAGGATGCTTTGGAGATATATAAAGAGGATTTTGCAGATAATCCAGACCTTTTAGCTACAGTTACAGCAGATTCTCTACCTCCTAGCCTTGAGATTAGAGCTAAGTCTGTAGATGCCCTACTTGAAGTTATAGAAGATATAAACAAACAGAAAGAAACCAACTCTCAGATAGATGAGATTATGTACTTTAAAGATGTTGTTAATAATCTTAAAACAATATCCTTTGCTATTAAGATTTCTTCTTCGTTCTTGATAGGAGGTTTGTTAGTAATAGCTTTCTTCTTAATAAGAATTACTATTGGTTTTAATATCAATTCACATAAAGAAGAGATTAAGGTTATGAAGTTGGTTGGTGGCTCAAATAAGCATATTAGATTACCTTACATATTAGAAGGTATCTTTTATGGTGTTGCTGGGGGAGCTATAGCTGCTACTATAATATTAGTACCTTCTCAATTAATATTATTTAATTTGATGAAGGATGCTGAGGTTGCATTTTGGTTAAATCAATTATTAAGAGATATTGGTTTATCCTTTATAAAACCTGTTAATATTGTATTTGTATTAGCCTATTACATTCTACATATACTATTTGGTGTTTGTATCGGTGTTGTAAGTAGTTTAAGTGCTGTTAAAAAATATTTAGATTAGTTATAGATATGAAGAGAAGGAGGTTAGTTATTACAATTGGAGTAGTACTCTTAACTGTTGTTTTGTTTGGATTTTTGGCTGGGTTTGGACAAAAGCAAGTATTAGCACAGATTAAATGTCCTTCACATATGAATCCTGTATCTCAACAATGCTACGATTATCTTAACCAGCAACTCCAAATCTTACAAAAACAACGAGGAGCAATCCAGCAGAAACTCAAGGAAGAAGATTATCAACAACTTTCCTTGCAAGAAAAGATTAATTACATTAATGCTCAGATAATACAAACCGAAGAAGAGATAAAGTCTTTACAGATAGAAATAGCTGCTGCTGAAGTCGAAATAGGTATGCTAGAGAAAGAGATAAAAGAGAAAGGGGATATCGTTTCGGTTCTAAAACAAGAGATTAATAAACTTAGTGATTCTGTTCATCAGAGAATTACAGAATCATATAAAAATTCTTTCATCAACCAGTTTGAATTCTTTTTAGATATAAAGAATCTTTCATCAGCATTGAGAAAAAGTAAGTATTTAGCAACAACTAGAAAACAAGACAGAGTAGCTGTAGAAAAATATGCAAACAATATAACAGAGTTAAAAAAACAGGAAGATATTCTTTCTAGGAAGAAAGAAACTTTAGAAGAGAAAAAGGATGAAGTAGAAGGAGAAAAACTAGAGATTGCCCAGAAAAAGGAAGAATTAAATTCTCAGAAAGGAGAACAAGCTAGGTTGTTAGCAGAGTCAAAGGTAAAAGGAGCGCAGTTAGCAGCTCAGTTACAGAGCTTAATTAGACAGACTAATGATGTAACAACACAGATTCAAGCAATAGCTATGACCCTTTACAGAACTGGACAGATTCCTATTCATAAAAATGTTGTAGCAGGAGAAGTTTTGGGGTATCAGGGACACACAGGTTTCTCCTATGGCTCTCACTTACATTTTAACTTGAGTGGTGTTTCTAAAGGACCTTTTGAGCTTGGATATTTTACTAATAGGAATGGTTTTATAACTAACGGTTCTGTACGTGCACCTCTTAAAGGAGGAGGAACTCTGACTCAGGGCTATCATAATGGCTATTCAATCGACCTTGTGGGAACATATAGTGCATGGAGTGGACAAAAGTACCATGTTAAGACAGGAGAGGTTTGCTGTAAAGGAAGTCTCGCATGGATGGGTTGTATCCCTGCTGGCAGTTACAACTTAAATGGAGAAGGAACTCCTGTGGTAGCAATCAAGGCTGGAAAGGTAACAAGAGTCCAGACAGATCCATGTGGTGGAAAGTATGTAATTGTAGACCATGGTGGTGGCGAATTGTCTATGTACTTACATTTACGCTAACCTCTTCCTACCCTTTGCTAACTCCCCATAATTTTGATAAACTATTAGACATAATATAATTTATTTAACATATATATAAATGGCTAGAACGAAAAAAAGTACTACAACAAAAACAAAAAGCATGCCCAAAAAGAGTACTGCTAAGTCTCCAAAAAAGACTGTAAAGAAGTCTACTACTAAGCCTAAGGTTACTAAGGCTAAAAAGGTAGAAAAAGTTGTCAAGAAGAAGATAGAAGTAAAGAATATTGTTGACAATCCAGTCGTAAGATTAATTACAAAGGTAGTAGTCTTTGTAATAGTAATAATAGGTGTTCTTACTCTTGCAGACCTAGGAGTACAGTACCTAAATAACAGTTACAGTGTAGCAGTTGTTAATGGGAAAAGAATATCAAAACATAAATGGCATGATCTTCTTGAAAAATACTATGGCTCTTCTATTGCTCAAACATTGATTAATGACGAAATCATTAAACAGGAAAGCAAGAAAGCAAAGGTTACTGTATCTAAGGAGGATATACAGAAAGAATTAGATAGTATTATCCAGAGAATTGGTGGACAAGAAGCATACGAAGCTGCTCTTACAGCAAGTAATATTACAGAAGAGGAAATTAAGGATCAAATTGAAGTACAAGCTCTCTATGACAAAGTTATCGGTCCTAGCATTACCTATACCGAAGAAGAACTAAAAGCATTCTTTGATCAGTATGGCACCATGCTATTCCCAACAGAGGCAGCAGCACTCAAAGAAGGTGAAAAATTGGATTATGAGAAATACAAAGATGAAACTAAAGCTAGATTTATTACAACAAAAGTACAAGAAAAACAGGCAGAATGGTTAAGTGGAATGAAAGAAGAGTATGTTGTCCAAGATAACAGTATTGAAAAACCAAAGTACGGTTTCTTAACAATCATTAGAAATCTACTTACAAAGAAGAAGTAATAAGGTTTAGTAAATACGATTAAAAATATCAGGGAAGTAAAATTTCCTGATATTTTTTAATAATTAAGCAGGTTCAACAATACCGTAAGAGCCATCTTTTCTTTTGTATACCAGAGATATCTTGTCTGTCTTGTTACTTCTAAAAAGATATGAGTCATAACCTAACATCTCCATCCTTTCAATTGCCTCACCCTCCTCTAGTGGAGACATATCTTCTATCTTTTTTCTTTTTGCAATCTTTGGTACATAATCAGAATAATCATCTATATGCTCCTCCTCTGGTTCTGTAGCATCTAACACCTCCCATGATTTACCACCACTCCAATGCTCCTTCCTATCTGAATACCTTGTTAATCTTCTTACTAATGTATCTACTGCAAAATCAATATTAGCATACATATCCTCACCTCTCTCTGTTACTCTAATTGGTGTTTCTGGTAAATCTACTGAAATATCTACTCTAAAATCTTCCTTAGTCCCCCTATTAGTCACTTGTTCTTTAAAAGCTACCTCTAAAGATATGGCATTTTCTAAAAGGTCTTCTCTTTTAGAAAGTTTCTCTAAAGCATAGTTCTTCATTGCTTCACTAGAATCCATACCTAGGAATGTAAACCTTACATCTTCTAACTTCATAGAATATTTTATCTAATATTATATATATCCATTTTATACTAAAACATCTTCTCTGTATACTCACTATTGCAGAAAATTAAAGTGAGGGATATAATGGGTACTGTTAATCCGCGATAGCTCAATGGTAGAGCAAACGGCTGTTAACCGTTCGGTTCCAGGTTCGAGTCCTGGTCGCGGAGCATTTTCCCTATATTAATAATGATCTAAAATCCCTGTTAAAATCATCTAGAGATTCCTCTAGAGCATCAATATTTGAAACAATTCCTTTAGAGACTTCTACAGCACCTTGTTCCTCCTTAAGAATTTCAGCAGTACGCATCATCCTAACAAACCAACCTGTAGCATCACGCCCTGCCCTATCAGCTGCAGTTCTAATTGCTATTAAAATATTTCTTCTTTCCATCTCCTCCCAATCACCTCCATACAAAGGTCCTACAAACTTCTTCTCTTGGCGTAACATTTGAAGATACTCCTTTGCTTTCTTGAGATTGAATTTTTGAGATATAAAATACTGTGCTAGTCTTACCTGCCTATGCTTCCTATCTTCATCTGTAATCTCACTACCATCCTCCTTTTTAATCAAATCATCAATATTTGCCAATAATATTGCTTGTGTATATGGAAGAAGTTTCTGATCAACTAATTCTTGGATAATGGAATCTACACCTTCAACATATTTAATAGCATCACTAACTGTTTTAGGACTTCTACCAACTCTCCTAGCAAACTCTGCCATAGATAACTTCTTACCACTCTCCTCACGAACAACTTTCAGTTTATGCCATAAATCATGAATAACTCTTGCATCCTGTGCTGCTGTCATCTTGTTTTGCAGATTCTCAGACATCTGAATCTCAACTATTTCCTCTGGAGTTAATTCCCTATTAGCTACATTAACCATCACAAACATAGCTTCTTCATCTCTTTCCTCTCTTCTTTTGTTAATTAATAATATAGCTTTGTATCTATGTTGACCTGCTATCAAGACAACAAACTTAGAACCATCTTCCAGTGTCTTCTCATATCCAATACAAGGTTGTAACTGTCCATGAGTCTCGATATTATCTGCTAAGTTCTCCGTAAATTCTTCATCATGAGGACGAATATTATCTGCAAGAACAATATCCTTTACATTTACCATGAATGTTTTATACTGAACATCCTCAGTAGTCTCACTACTCTCACAAGAACCAAAATGTTTAATTTCCTTAAAAGAAGCACCAAGGCTTTCAATATCGCCAGAATCTGTCATAAATATTCCCCAACAAAATATTTGCTATATATCTTACCACATTATAATATCTATTACCTAACATACAAAAGATTTAAAATATCTGCTATCATAAATACATGAATATATTAAAGAAAAAGGTAGGTTTTGGAGCAGGAATTCTTTTTTCAATTTTACTCAGTATTGGTATTGTTTTTCTATCTATAAAAAATAAAGAATTAATTTACATTATAGAAAGACAACCATTTGATGTTGTAGTTGCTAATCTTACTCCTACTTCTGCAGAGGTTTACTGGAAAACCTTAAAACCTACAAATAGTATTCTATCCTATCGAGAAAGAAGCAGTTCAGCCTTTTACACAGATGCTCTTGATTCTGATTTATACAAAGACATGAAAGATGGAAACTATATCAACAAAGTTAAAATTAGTAATCTAAAACCAGAAAAGAGTTATATCTATCGCATTAAGTCTGCAGAGTACAAATGGGAAGATAATTTTGCTTTTAAAACAAAATCTATTGATGAGAAAATAGACTATCCACATATAAAGAGTGGTGATAGTAATATTGGTGCATTTATCTTAATCCAGAAAGATGAAGAGAATAGAATGCTCTATACAGGAATAGATAAAACTTGGGCTTTAGATTTTGATAGTGATGACTATACAGTTAAAGAGTATGCTCAATTCCTACCATCAATGTACTTAAGGGATGAGCTTCAAGCAACCATTTTAAATATTATTCAACCTGTATCTGCAAGAAGCGGACCTAACTGTATGACAAATATTAAAAGGAATGATGATCAATACTATCCTAAACCTTCAGGACTCACTGAACTAATGGAAACTAGATCTTCTGGACAAATTTTAATTGCAGGATGCATAGGTCATCATACAGAAGAATGCTATGATGATACATATTGTAGGTCTGTTGAGGCTGGAATAAATCCAGCAATCACTTTAACTCTTTGGGTTCATGAAAGTGCTGCTAGTATGTATGCAGCAGAGGGTACAAGACCATTCTGGACACATACAGAAGACTTTGGTATTCATAAAGACAGTATCAAAAACAATTTCAGTGCACAATTGGATCACTTACTTAGCGTACAGCTGGATCCTAGTTACATCTCAGGATATTGTACCAACAAAGGTTTATCTGATGACCAGAGATGGGCAACAAAATATGCTTGTGGGTATTGTGAACGTCCTGCAGGGTCTTCCCTACAACCAGGACAACGTTGTTATGAACCAACGGTAACAGGAAAAGAATATATTTCGCAAATAAAATCATATTACTCTTTGCTAGGAGGTGCCGGTTCCCTACCTTCATGGCCTTGGAAAGTAACAGCTAATCAAAATGCATGTGATAGATCTAGTCAAACAGAGAATCAAGTATTTAGAGAGTGTGATGGTACTAGGACAGGTTCAAATCCATCACCATCGCCTAGCCCATCACCTTCACCAACTCCTCCTTCATACTGTTCTTCTAACCCACCTGGTAAGATGGATATTAGAATTGGAGAAACATGTAGGGATGGAGGTGGGTGTGAATGTTTTAAAGGTGAGTTTAAACCTAGTAATTATCTCCATGATGTACCGTGTGGAGAAAAATGTACAGAAGACAGTCCTCAACCATCACCGAGTCCATCGCCTTCACCGAGTCCATCGCCTTCACCAAGTCCATCGCCTTCACCGAGTCCATCGCCTTCACCAAGTCCATCGCCTTCACCAAGTCCGTCGCCATCACCAACCCCTCCTCCTTCATACTGTTCATCTAACCCACCAGGTAAAGAGGATATTAAGATAGGCGAAACATGTAAAGATGGAGGTGGATGTGAATGTTTTGATGGAGAATTCAAACCTGAAAACTATATCCATGATGTACCATGTGGAGAAGTATGTGAAGCTATAGTTAAAAAAGAAATACATATAACAGATAAGGATGTTATTTGTGATGATGAGAATGGTTGTATCTGTATATATCCAAATGGCGATAAAAAGGAGGCTAACGAAGATCAAATATGTACAGTTGACGGAAGAGTTATAGAAAACCCAGATAAGGGTAAAACTGTACTCGAAATAACAGATAAAGATGAATATTGTAAAGATAGTAGAGGATGTGTATGTTATTGGGATAATAAAAAAGTTAAAAAAGAAACCGAAAAAGATTATACATGTACTGTTGACCAAGAAGTTATAAAAACAGAGAAAATTTGTTGTTATGATAACGAAAGACTCTCAACACAAATGCCTTATGATTGTGAAGGAGTCATTTATGATAATATACCAGAAGATTTTTGTAGGATTGAAACTACAAAATACAATGTTAAAAAAGGATATAGTTTCATAAACCCTCTTCTGTTAATAGGAGAACAAGAATATACTCCAAAAAGTGCCCACGATTTGATAAATATATCAGATAAAAGGATTACTACCGTTGGTCTATTTGAAAATAGTCAGTGGACAAAGGTTGTTGAGTTAAAAGATGGAAAAATACACGGAACTGACTTTGTACTAGAGAGTGGTAAAACATATATGCTAATATCTCAACATCCTGTTGAATTTTCAGTTACTGGAGTAAGAATACCTGCACCCAATATCAAAGATATGGTTGGTTGGAATCTAATACCATCATATACCATATCGAAAGATAGCAACGATGCTAAGGAGTTACTAGGTAAAGTAGAATACAATTCAATGCACCAGATAGCACAATGGAGCATGATTAAAAGTCACTTCTTGTATACAATAAAGGATTCAAAAAACAATATCTTTGGTGATGATATTAAAATCAATGATAGTGAAGGAATCTTCATTAGAATGAAACAGAATGAACCTATCTAGCTTCCTTAAGTAACTTCAACAGTAGATCTCCTTGTTCTTTAGTAGCAAGATTAACTTTAAAATCCTTACTCATATATATCGGTACTACCTTTGTTTGAACATGTTTACCTTCATAGAAATAATGAGTTAGAACAAGTCCCTGTCTAGTACCAATCCATATATACTGATCAAAGAAAAGATTACCTAAACCATAGAAAATAACACCATCCTTGTATAGTTCATAAGTTTGGGGTTGATGAGCCTGTGTACCAACAACTATATTCGCACCCAAATCAATAGCTTTTCTAAAAACACCCTTCTGGTCAGGAGAACTAAGAGGTTTGTAACAGATAGGATAAACAACATCACCATCAGGATAACAATAACACTCTTGGAATTGGAAGCTAACAATAACTATATCAGCATTCTTCTTTGCCTCCGCGATATCCTTCTTTACCTTCTCCTCACTATATGCATTTGCTCCTGATTTTTCCTTTCCTGCCAATGGACCATAATTATTAAGCATACTATCATAATAATTGTAACCAAGAAAAGCTATCTTACTACCCTTAACATCCTCATACAAAATCTTACTCGCATCCTCACTATCTAACCCACCACCAAAATACCTCCACCCTAAATCCTTGTAAGTTTCTATAGTACTAGCACTATACTTACTCCCATAATCATTATTATGATTCCCTGTAAGCTCTACAATATCTACCCCACTAAGTTTTAGAACTTCAATATGTTCAGGCTTAGTACAAAAAGTCATACTAGCAGTAGGAGTACAACCAGGAACAAAAGAAGCCTCATTAGAAACATGTGTCAAATCAGCATCAGCCAAAAACTTCCCAATACCATCTGCTGGATAAGTATTACTACCAACACTAATCATCTTCCTTGCCAAATTTCTTGAAATAGCAACAACACCACTCATATTAACTTTAGCTAGCTTCTCAGTATCAAAAGAACCCTCGCTAGAATCAATATGTTGGGTAATAATAGGTAGAATAAAAGAATCTTCATCTTTTACAGATGAGTAAAATCTCAAACCAATACCACCTGCTCTATCATCCAGATAATACTTACCTTCAAAAGGTATTACCTTTAAATCATAACCAAGAGTATCAAAATTTACTAAAGCAATATTCTCATCACTTTCAGCAAGCTTTGCAACCAATTTCTCTCTGCTATCTAAAATATTTACAGATATACCATACTGCTCCTCTAAAAAATCCTTTAATTCACCATCTAACATATATACATCTTTAATTACAAAGTCCTCCTTACTTATATTTGTTGTTAATGAATAGAGGTGACCAACAGGAATAAAATCCTTACTATACACAACCTCTTTACCTTCTCCACCTGCTAAAGAAATAACAAAATCTCCTCCCTTATCTTTAAAAGCAAATCTCTTTTTTCCATTAAACTCAATATCACTTAAACCTTCGACAAACAACTTCTTAAGTTCTTCAGGTACATCCTTCTCAAAAGATATAGTAAAAGTATCATAAATATATGCTTTTCTTTTTAAACTAAAAAGAAAACGAGAGCTACTAATGAAAGCTTCCTTGTTGGAAAAATATAGAAATATGATTACAAAAAAAGAAGCAAGTAAAAACAAAGAGAGCAGTACTCTCTTACTAAATACTTTCACAGAACCTGTCTCTAAATTCTTTCTTTTAGGTCTTCTCCCCTTCTCTTTTCCCCCTTCTATGTTCAGTTCTAATCTAGAAAAATCGTGATTAATCATAGATGCATGTTACCATAAATGAGAGGACTCTTCACTTCCTTGCAACTATGGGTTGAACAATGATATAATATAGTAGGAACTGCCTAACATTATTTATTATTGCAAATGAGTTCCATGTGGTTAAAAAGCAGAAAGTTACTAAGTATAATTAGTGCTGTAATATTTCTAGGAGTCATCTTCTCTTCAGTCTCTCAAAGAATGCCTGTTTCAAAGCTTTATGGTGATTTAACTGAAAATACAGGGTCTACATATACTCGATTTAATGCTGAAGATTTAATGGATTCCATTGAAATGGAGGAAATAATAGTTGCTTCTGAGGAAAAAATACATCCTACAGAAGATGTAAGAATTGTTAAAGTAAGAAATTATCTTACCAAAAGAAGGTCTCCTTTAGCAGAGTATGCACATGAATTTGTAAAAGCGGCAGATCATTACGGTATAGATTACAGAATTGTAGCTGCCATATCTATAGTCGAGTCTGGTGGTGGAAAAAAGAACTTTAGACCCTACAATGCTTGGGGATGGGGTAAGAGAGGTTTTAAAAACTGGACAGATGGAATATGGAAAGTATCTGCTGGTATTGCCAAATATTACTCCAGAGGTTTAAAAACACCTCAATTAATGGCTAGATGGTACTGTCCTCCAAATGCAGATTCATGGGGAAGAAAAGTCCAAGGTGTTATGAATGTAATAGGGATGTAAAACTAATCCTTGTAGTATGAAAGTAATTTATTCAACCATTTCAAGAGAGGTCCTCTTTTAGAAACAAAGATATCGTAAAGAACATCTGTTAATTTATCACTATCATGTCTAACAAGACTTCTTTCTAGAGTATCTCCTTTCTCTCTCTTGATAGGCTCTGTCGCAACCAAATCCTTTCTAATTATTTCCCCACTAAAATTCTCTTCACTAAGGTCATCTTTCATAACATGTTCACCTTTCTCTACATATCTCTTGTATGCTGCCTGAGGAATCTTACCATTATTAATTAATACATAATCTAAATCCCTCCCTATATATTCAGTTATAATATCAACACACTGAGAATGGGAACGATTCCTAGTCTGTCCTTTCTTACTAATCAAATTTGATATGTATATAAGTTTTGCCTTAGATCTAATTAATTCCTCTTTAATACCCTTCACAACTAAATTAGGTAGTGTTGTAGTGAAAAGGTCTCCTGGACCAAAAAGAATATAGTCTGCTTTTTTAATAGCATCTAGTGCTTGTTTCGTAGCTTTTGCACTAGGTTTTAAAGTAATAGAGGATACATTCATATCACTCTCAGGTTCATCAATTAGATGCTCCCCTTCTATTACACTCCCATCAGGATACTTTGCTACTAATCTAACATCATCCAAAGTTACAGGAATTATTTCTCCAGTAATTCCAAACATTGTTTTAAACATCTCAATAGCCTCCATCTCGCTACCAAGGATATCTGTCATTGCTACCATGAGTAGATTACCCAAAGTGTGTCCCTTAATGCCTTCTCCAGATGCAAATCGATAAAGAAACAACTTTCTCAAAACCTCATTATTCCCACTATCATACAATGCAAGAAGTGACTTCCTAACATCACTAAGAGGTAGTAAACCAAACTCATCTCTCATAACTGCATTGCTTCCTCCATCATCCATCATTCCAACAATCACAGAAAGTTTTAAATCTCTTCTTTTCTTTAACCCTTCTAAAACAACGGTACTTCCCGTACCGCCTCCAATCAAAAGAATATTCATACCAAAGTATATCATTTCTGTGGTATAATGTAACAGTTAATATATTAAACTTCCTTTATGAATTTGAAAGTCGGTTCAAAAGTTTTTTACCCATTACATGGTGCAGGTTGGATTAGAAAGGAGAAAGAGATTGAGTTTGGTGGTGAAAAAAAGAAGTATTTTGAATTTGAATTAATTACTAGTCTTCTTAGTATCTCTACTCCCGTAGAGAATATAGAGAAATTAGGAATTAGACCAGTTTTACCAGCTAAAGAGATAAAGGAGAAGATTAAAGTATTAAAAAAGACTCCTACTGTAGATCCAAAAGTGAAAGATTTTAATATGATGTTAAGTACCTTTAAAGAATTAGAGGAGAGTGCGAATATAGAGGATACTATAAAGATATTGCAGTTTTGTAACTTTGCTAAAAAACATAGAGAAAAAGAAGGTAGATTAATCCCTATTAGTATTGAGAAACAATTAGAATCTGCTATTAAGAATATTGTAGGAGAATTAGCAGTAGCAAGTGGTACTACCTTAGAGAAAGCTACCCAAGAATTTACAAAGATTACTGGTATTGAAACAGAGGTTAGTAAGGATTAGGTTAATCAGGATATTCCCCTAAACTTTCTAGAATACTCTCAATTCTATCTATTTGTGTGAAAAGGGTGTCATCTCCATCATCTCTTACTTCATCTCCCAATTCCAGCAATATGCTTTTCGCAAGATCTAGATGATTATCACCTTTACCAGAGACATCTAAACGTTCAGCTAATTTTTCTAGCATTAAACATTTAGATTGCAAATATTCACCAAAAATTTTATCTGCTTCTATATTCCCTGTTTCAGGCATTATCATAATATTCAAAATTAATTAATCCCTACCCCTATCTTCACACCCATAACCTCTATCTCTTCATCTGTTGTTATATCATCCATCTCAACACTCTTTGCATGGAACTCTGGCAAGTTCTCATCAACATATTTTTGGATAAGATTCTTTGTATCTTTCTCCTCTATCTTAATATGAAGAGTTACCATATCATCAACTTTCAAACCTTTCTTCTTTCTTAAATCCTTGTATCTTCTCATAAATTCATTAACAAAAGCCTCATTCTTTAATTCATCTGTTAAATTACAATCAATTGTAACAAAATTACTACCCTCACCTTCTGTGTTCATTCCTTCTCCTTTCTCAGCTTTCTCAGAGAAGAATATCTCCTTAACATTAATCTCTTCCTTAACAATCTCTCTTAACTCCCCATCTTTAATATTCACAAAAGCTTTAGAAAGAGGTTGTCTTAAATTCAATCTAACATTCTCTCTAACCTTTAAACCATATGATGCAATATCTCTTACTCTCTGCATATCTTCAAGTATTTTAGATTCAATTTCATCTTCATTAACGGTAGGATAATCATCTAAATGTACAGACTCTACACTCTCCATACTCATATTTACAACAAGATTCTGATACATCTCCTCTGCTATGAAAGGTGTAAATGGAGCTAAAAGTTTAGAAAGAGTAACTAAACTGTAATGAAGTGTACCAATTGCATCACTATCTCCACTCTTAAACCTGTTTCTTGACCTTCTGATATACCACTGTGAGAGGTCTTTACAATATTCCTCAATATCTCTTGAAGCAGTAGCCATATTGTATTCATCTAAACACTTGTTAACCTTAAATACTAAATCATTTGTTTTAGCTACCATCCATTTATCCATCAAATGTGTTAGTTTCTTGACATCATATTTCTTCCAATCCCAATCATGTAACTTAGCATATGTTACAAAGTAGTTGTATGAATTCCAAAGCTGAATGTAGAATCTTCTCCTCACTTCTTCCAAAGTTCCCCATCCAAACCTCATATTCGAACCAATAGATGCTGTTGCATAGTTCCATCTTAAAATATCAGAACCCATCTTGTCTGCTGCATCATCAAACTTTACATAGTTAGGTTTAGTCTTACTCATCTTCTCATTCTTCTCATCTCTAACCTCTGCAAAACACATTACTTCTTTGTATGGTGCTTTCTTCTCAAAAACAACACCAAATACAAGCATTGAGTAGAACCACAACCTAATCTGCTCTATCATCTCAATTACTAATTCTGCTGGGAACCATTTCTCCCAATATTTCTTGTCATCAAGATATGCAAGCGTAGAGAAAGGTACAACTCCTGCATCAAGCCAACAGTCTCCTACATCTGTTACTCTCTGTACACTCTCACCACACTTAGGACATTTAATCTCAATTTCATCAATCCAAGGTCTGTGAACATCATGAAGTTTCTCTACCAACTCTGGTTTTACTGCCAACTCTTTCAGTTCTTCTAAACTACCTACTACATGAAGATGACCACACTTCTCACATTCATAGAAAGGAAGGGCTAAACCGTAAAATCTCTTTCTACTAATCATCCAATTACCCATACTATCTAACCAACCTTGCATTCTCTTACCTGCATAGTCTGGTAACCAATTAACATCTTTTGCTGCTTCTTTAAGTTCATCTTTAATCTTTAGTACATCAATGAACCAGTTATCTTCTAACTTAAACAAACACTTTGTATTACATCTCCAACAGTGAGGATAGCTATGAGTAAAATCTTCTGTTTTGTACAAAAGACCTTGCTTCTTTAGATCTTCAATTACTTCATCTGCTACATCATGTGCATATTTACCATCTAAGAATCCAAAACCTTCTGTAAAATGACCTGTGGAATCAAGAGGTGAGATAATGTCTGCACCTAACTGCTGACCTAGTTCAAAGTCTTCCTGACCACAACCTGGTGCAATATGTACAACACCTGACCCTGTCTTTGAATCAACCAAATCCCACTCAACAATACTATGCTTAATGCCCTTCTGTGCAGGAATATCTAAGAGAGATTCATACTCTTTACCAACTAATTCCTTAATATCTATCTCTTCAATATCATTCAAACCTAATCGTTTAGCACTATCTGCACCTAAATATACTGTTTTATCATCAATTTTTGTCTTTACATATCCTAATTCTGGATTTACAGCTAAAAGAACATTAGATGAGAGAGTCCAAGGAGTAGTTGTCCATGCTAGAACATATTCCTCTTTTTTATCCTTATTCTTCAACTTAAAGAATACATACACCGATTTATCTGCTATCTCTTTATATCCATCTGCTTGTTCATGTTGAGAGAGTCCTGTCTCACATCTTGGACACCATGTTGTTGCTGACCTATCTTTGTACAAGAGTCCTTTCTCATGACAAAGTTGAAGGAATTTCCAAATATACAAGTTATTAGTCTTAGACATTGTATAGTAGCTATTCTCCCAATCCATGAACATTCCTAATCTCTTAGATTGTTCTGTCTGAACACCAGCATATTTGTTTACCCTAGCCATACATTGGTTTGTGAAGTTGTCTAGACCATAGTCTTGAATATCTTTCTTACAATTAAAACCTAAATCTCTCTCTACACCTACCTCAACCCAGAGTCCTTGGCAGTCAAAACCATTTTGGAACCTTTGTTCAAATCCTTGCATATTCTTAAATCTCTGGACAATATCTTTGTATGTCCTCCCCCATGCATGATGTACTCCCATTGGATTGTTTGCAGTAATTGGTCCATCTATGAAAGAGAAGTGTTTTTCTGCTCCTCTATTTCTTTCAACATATTTTTTTTCAATATCATTATCTTCCCAGAACTTCATAATATCTTTTTCCATCTGTACAAAGTCTTGGTTTGGTTTTACTGGTTTAAGGTTTTTACTCATACAATCTTTTATTTAATTTATTTCTTTTTTATTTCTAAAATATATATTAACAAAAAACCCCTTGTATTTACTAAAAGAGTTATACAATATGTTTTAGAGTTGTATATCTTTTAATATCTACAAGGGGCGAATGTATCGCGGTACCACCCTATTTTAGAATACTATTTCTAATATTCTCTTAGAACCTACTGTTAGGTTTAGGATTCTACTAAATATATTTTTATATATTAAATATATCTTTCTTTCCTCACTCACCAGTGATAGCTGGGTCAATGTGTTGGTTGATTATATCATAGAAATAGTTAAAGAGAATTATTCGAATCCCTGGAAGTTTTTCTACATGAGATTATATAAATCTTTTAACTTCCATACATCTGGGCTCTTTGTATTAACTAAATCTAATATCTCCTTTCTAATTTCAGGTGGACAAGAATAACGAGGTACTGTCATTTCCTCAAAATCAATCGTTTCAACATATAGAGGACTGTTTGGATCATCATTTTCAGAAACTGTAAACTTTATTAAATCAATAAAATCTTTATACTCTCCTTTGACAAGTCTTGTTAAGTAATAGGTATTTCCCCAACCATTATACGCTATACTTCTGTGTAGTATAAACATACCATCTTCATGGTTAATATATGTAGCAATCAAAGGGATGTATTCCTTCTCTTCTGCACGTCCTCTTGCAATAAACCTTTCAGCAAGATCTACTTCTTCTATCTGTTTGTTTATTCGCTCTTTGAAATCTTTAAAGTTACGTATTATGAGTTTCTGGAAACCTTCATTCCTAGCTACTTCTTTAATAATTTCATCTCTTTCTTCAATAGTTAATGAAGGTATTTTTAAATCTAAAGATTTCATATACTCTATGGTTTTACTGATAATTCCTCCTTCTACTCTTTTACTTGCTGTGTTGTAATCTTCCAAAGGAAAAGGTTCAAATACATATTCATCTTCTGGTGGAAGTGGAAGAAAATCTTGATCACTAGTTTCTACATCATAAGTAAGAGTGGGTTGTGCATTTTGAGTTAAGTAATCCACATCTAGAACTTCTTGTGTGTCTTCATCAAAAGAATCACCTGGTAAGCGATTTGCTCTAAGAAGACATCTATATGCAGCAATTAAATGCTTTGAGATTTTAGGACCTCTAAAGAACTTACCTAGAAGAGACAACATCTCTCTAGAACCCCTATATCTAACAGGTTTCCTTTTAAATGGATTTCCCTTACTTTCATATGTATCTATTACAACCATCTCCCCGTCTTCTACAGTAAGATTAAATCTCGCCATCCCCACAGCCTTCATGCCATCTTCAACTCTAGTAAGGTATACAAGATCTCCAAACACCTCATCATTATCATCTTGATTTAAGGAACGATGAAGAACGATTGTACCAAACCATTTATCTTTTACAGCTGCAACTGGAACAAATCTTTGATAAAACTCACCTTCTGGACAGAGATCTTTCTCAGCATCAACTACAGCCATTTGTTGATGCTGTATCACCTCTACAATCCCTTCTTCATCCTTTACATTATCAAAACCGCCAAACTCTTCAATAGCTTTAATTACAGAAAGAGGTTCTGAGATGTTAAGTTGAGCAATAAAGGGATCTCTTTGTTCTTCTGGAGGTCCATCATATCCACCATCTCTTAGAAAATCATCAAAACTTGACTGTATTTCTGTCATGCATATAGACAAATCAAATAATCTTGCCGGACCTAGATTCGAACTAGGATTAACGGTTCCAGAGACCGTCGTCCTACCATTAGACGATCCGGCAGTATCAGTATTTATTATATCACAAAGATATGTTGTAATGAGACAAAATTCAATTTGCGGTTAAAGCACAAAAAATGGTATAATTAAGAACTGAGAGAGAATCCCCCCTTTTATGGTAAAAGGCAATGGGACTCTCTCTATTTCATAACCTCCTCAGCATACTTTTCCAATCTCTGAACCACTTTTTCTTTACCTAAAACATTCATAACCTGATAGAGATCAGGACTCTGTGTCTTCTTAGTAATAGCTACTCTAAGAACCATAGCTATATCCCCTACTGTACCCTTGTACTTCTCTCTGTTAGCTTCATACTCCTTCCTATCTGAACAAAAACCTAATTCTTCACCTAACCTCTTAACATTATCAAACCAAACAGTACTATTATCATCAGGATTGTATATATCAATATATTTTTTGACTATCTCATTCTGAACATCTTTCTCTACCCTACCTGATATATCCTCATAGCTATCCTCATCAAAGAATCTATCAAAAAATATTCTTAACTGCTCCTTACTATCCTTAAACTTAACCATATCCTTTCTAATCTTCTGTCCACTTCTTTCAATATTAAAGATATTAATACAGTATTCCTTGTTCTCTTCTAAAAGCTTAGCTACTTCCTCATCGTATTCCCTTGCCCAATTAAGAGATCTGTCATATACCTCTTCTGCAGAAAGAGTTGCAATGTAGTCTTTACAAATATCTTCAAGCTTAACAATATCAAACAATGCACCTGCCTTGTTAAACTTCTCTAACTTTAATTGGAATTCATTAGTATCTGCATCTGGATTCTGTATCCTCCAATCATAGAAGTTTGAATTGGCTAATGTAAGGAAATATTCAATAATGGCTTCATTAGGATATCCATTCTCTATGTAATATTGTACATCTGCTTCAGGATCTTTCCTCTTACTAAGCTTTCTCTTACTCTTCCCCTCATTATCTAACTTCATTAAAGGTGCTGGATGTGCATACTCTATCTGTTTAAATCCTAACTTTTGGAAAAGTTCATAATGAATTGGAACAGATGCAAACCACTCCTCTGTTCTAATAACTAAGGTTATACCCATTAATGTATCATCAATTGGATGAGCAAAATGATAGGTAGGAAAACCATCAGATTTAAGTAAAACAATATCCATATCATTCTCTCTAAGTGTAAATCTACCCTTTATCCTATCTGTCATCTCAAATGACTTATCAATATCACCTGTTGAAGACAACCTAATTACAAAAGGTTTGTTTGCTTTAATTTCTTTCTCAATATCCTCAACAGTTGCATTCCTCCATTTAGCCCAGTCACCGTAGTAGCCGGTTCTAACTCCTAATTCTTCTTGCTTTTCTCTAATCTCTGCTAATTCCTCATCTGTAATGAAACAAGGATATGCAGTACCTTTCTCTACCATATCTTTTGCAAAGACTTTGTAGATATCTAACCTCTGACTTTGGATATATGGTCCATATTCACCAACCTGCTCTGTTTCATTAATTGGACCTTCATCAAATTCAATACCAAAACCCTTAAGTCCATTAACAATCAAAGAAATACCACCTTCTACCTCCCTCTTCTTGTCTGTATCCTCTATTCTTAAAATTGCAATTCCATTACTCTGTCTTGCTAACTTTACTCCAACCATGCTGGTGTACACAGAGCCCGTATGCAAAAAACCCGTTGGGCTGGGAGCAAATCTTAGAACCATTGCTCCTTCTGGTAGATTTCTTTTAGGATATTTCTTAAAGATATCATCAACTGTTTCCTTTACATTAGGAAAAAGTAAATTAGCTATCTGTATATTTTCATCTTTTGTTCGCATATGATAATATTATACCATGACATTAACAGAAGCATCTTTTTGGACAAGAAGATTTGGCGTAATAGTGCTAGTCGTGATTTTTATCATGGGAATCACCCTCTCTATTCTTTTCTGGCCTAAAAAAGTAAAACCTCCAGAGGAGTATCTAATACCAAACTATGCTTGTACGAATACAAAAGAGGAATTTCTTGAAAAGGCAGTATTAGATATACCTTCATTGAAGATAGATCCTGCATCTGAAGCCCTTTTTACTGTTAATACCGATACAGGTAAAGTAAATACATTACCATCCGTTATTAATGTCTACAAATATGATATACAGACTCAATCTTCACAAGCTCTATTTGAGGCACAGAATATTGCTGCAAAACTAGGTTTTGAGAAGGAGAATGTAATAGGGGATGATAAAGATGTTTATATGTGGAGAGACCCTGTAAACAAAAGAAGACTTACTGTTTACAAGAGAAATATGAATTTTAAGTTAGAAACAGATGTTGAACAGATAAGGACTGCTTCTAATCTTTACGGTGGTTCACTACCTGATGAAATGACAGCTAAGACGAGGGCGAGAAATATTTTAAATTCTCTTGGTGTGCTTGATGATACTATGCAAAACACAACAGAAGATAGTATTGGTATCACATTTATTAGAATCGATTCTGATGGAACATATCGAAAAGCAGCTTCCCTATCTCAAGCTGATTTAATAAGGGTAAACTTTAGAAGAGAAAAATCTATGATTACTATTGGTTCTAATCTCGTAGGAGCAGAGGAGATGGTTAAAGAAATGAGTAAAACTGTCGGAAACGAACCTGCAAAGACAACAACAACCATTAATGATGAGAAAGTTGAGATATATACATTTGATACTTTAATTACTCTACCTAGAATACAAGATACAAATATCAGTGTGTATATCGGGCCTGAGAACACAGAGAGTAACTTACAATCTAACCTTAAGTCTTTGTATCAGATAGACTTTACATACTGGCCAATATACCCTGATAGTTGTGGTACATATCCATTGATAACCACCCAAGCGGCTCTTGATAAGGTGATGGGTGGAGAGGGAAAACTTGTATATCTTTACGAAAGAGATGGTGATTTTGTTTCTGAATATATGCAAAAGAATGTTAAGAAATTTACTATCACAGAAAATGTAAGAATTGTGTATTATGAGACCCCAGAAGAACAAGAATACCTTATACCTGTATATCTTTTCTCTGGAGAAGCAGAGTTTGCCGATGGTATTATGGGCGAATTTGATATTTATTACCCTGCAATTGATTACGATAATATTCAAGATAAGAGGATATCTGCACCACCACCAGAGATAGAAGAGAAGAGTACTTTTTTCTAAATGAGTTTGGATGTATAATTGCCAGAATATGAAAAGATTTTTAATAGGAGACTTAAAAAACAATATCGGTAAAGAAGTAAGAATCAGAGGAAGAGTTGACACTATTAGAGACCAAGGAAAAATAATTTTCCTCCTTGTTCGAGATAAAACAGGGGTTGTTCAAGCTGTTTGTTGGGTTGGTAATGGAGAAGAACTCTTTAGTAAGGTTAAAAGTTTAACCCATGAATCAATCGTTGATATTAAAGGTGTTGTAAATGAAGCTAAACAGGTAGCTGTGGGATATGAGGTTGAGATCAAAGACATCATAATTGATTCCCTTGCAGAAACACCACTACCCATCGTAATTGAAGGAGAACATTCTGATAATCTTACTGCACTTGATCAAAGGCTTGACTACAGATGGATTGACCTTAGATCAAAGAAGAACCATTTAATGATGGAGGTTTCTACTGTTGCAATTGAAGCAATGAGAGATTTTTGTATTAAGAATGGTTGTGAAGAGATATATCCTCCAAAAATGATTAGTGCTGCTAGCGAAGGTGGTGCTAATGTATTTGAAGTGAAATATTTTGATAGAAAAGCATATTTAGCACAATCTCCACAGTTTCATAAACAGATGGCAATGGCTGCTGATATTGAGAGAGTTGTTAGTATTGGACCAGTATTTAGAGCAGAGAAATCATTTACCACAAGACATCTAACAGAATATACTAGCTTTGATGTTGAACTATCATACATTGATTCATACAAAGATGTTTGTCATTTTGAGCAAGAGATGATTAAGGCTGGATTAAAAGCTGTAAAAGAGAAGTTTGGAGATGAAATTAAAGAGGTTTTTGGTGTAGATGTTGTTGTACCTGAGGGGGATTTTCCATACTGGACAGTAACAGAAGCAAAAGAGAAGCTCAAGAAAAAGGGTATCCCCAGTAAAGATGATGGTGACTTTTCACCAGAAGAAGAAAGAGCTATTGGAGAGATTGCTTTAGAAGAGACAGGTTCTGAATTTGTATTTATGGTTGATTACCCACATAGACAGAGAGCTTTCTATCATATGAAGAATCCAGAGAACCCAACCCTAGCTTTAGGTTTTGACCTTTTCTGGAAAGGACTTGAAATCACAACTGGTTCACAAAGAGAGCATAGATATGAAGAATTAAGAAAGAATGCAGAAGAGAGAGGTATACACTTAGAAGAACTTGAGGAATATTTTGATTACTTTAAATATGGTTGTCCTCCACATGGTGGATTTGGAATGGGAACAGAGAGATTCTTAATGAAGCTATTAGATCTTCACTCTGTTTTAGAGTCTACATATCTACCTAATACACCAAATAGATTAGGAAAGTTAATAGCAAAGATTCCAAAAGAAGAGAAAAAGAAAAACTAGTTCTCCTCTGTAAACCTCCACTCCTTCACTTTAAACTGTATACTCTCAACATTATTCCAAACATTGATATCAGGATACCCTATTACATCAATTACCGTATCTTTCTCTAAAACATCAATATCATCTTCAACATTAAAAAGAACTAACTGAAGTAAATCTATACCATCACCTTTAACAAGAAGTTTTAAATGATTCTTCTCTGTACCCATAACTGTTTTAGTTACAATTACTAAATCTTGTAAACATATTATTGGTTTTGGATTTTTAAAGCCTAATGGTTCAAGTAATGAGAGTTGCTCAATAAGTCTTTTAGTAATATTACTCGTGTTAAGTACTAAATCTACTTCCGTTCTTACAATTAACTGTTCTTTTTTAATTTGTTTGTTTGCAAACTTAATGAATTCTTCCTTAAATTCATTAACTAAATCTTTTTTAGCAGTAAAACCAGCAGCTAATTCATGACCGCCATATCTTTCTAAATATTTTGATAACTCTCCTAATGCTTCAGTTATATTAAAACCAGAAATACTTCTTGCAGACCCCTTTACACTATCTCTATTCTCAGTAGCTACAATAACAGGTCTATGATACTCTTCTTGTAGTTTTCCAGCCACAAGACCGATAATTCCATCATGCCATTCACTACCAAGAACAAAAATAGCGTTATTTTTAGAAACATCTCCTATCAAAACCAATGCTTCTTCCTTTGTGTTTGTAGTTAATTGTTGTCTTTCAAAATTAAGTTTCTCCAATTCCTCTGCTATATCCTGACATAGTTTGTCATCATTACTAACTAGTAGTTTAACAGCATCCAGAGGTGAACCTATTCTTCCTGCAGCATTGATTCTAGGACCTAGAACATACCCTAGATGATATGAATTTACATCTTCAGGATTAATGCCAGCTCGGAGACATAGATGGTTTAAACCTTTTCTACTTCTTTTTCTAATCTGTTCTAATCCGTATTTAACAAATATCCTGTTTATCCCTACAAGAGGCATGATATCTGTAATTGTTGCCATAGCAACTAGATCTAAACCCTTTGTTTCTGGAGTTAATTCAAAATCCATACCTACCTGTTTTTTAATCTCTTGTATTAGAAGAAATGCAACTGCTGTTCCACATATTTGAGTATATGGATATTCATGATTAGGATACATTTGGTGCACTAATGGATATTCTAAATCCTCACTTAAATCTTCTGGTGGTTGATGATGATCGGTAACAACTATCTTTAAAGGTTGCTTTCCTTTACTACCCTTCATATATTTTTTGATTAGCTGCTCATCTCTAACACCACAATCAACAGAGATCAAGAGTTTCCCTCCTAGCTCAAGTACTGAGTTAAGAGAGTCTTCTGTTAAACCATACCCCTCTTCTATCCTACTAGGAATATATGGAATTATATCTATCTTTTGTCCCAGGAAAGTTGCTAGGTCTCTGTAGAGAAATTCCCAAAGTATTGAGCTAGCACATATACCATCACTATCAAAATCACCATGTATGATAATCTTCTCTCCTTTTTTTACAGATGAGAGAATTTCTTTTGCTGCTCTTTGACTATCATAAAGTTTCGAGGATGAAGGAATATCCTTAAGAGAAGGAGAGAGATATCCTTCAACATCTTCTATACCTCTTTTCTTAAGAAGATAGTTAAGAATATCACCTTCAATTTTACCTTCTGGGAGTATCCACTCTCCCCTACTTTTCAGACTCATTTTCAAAGAATGTTTCAATTAAACTCCAATTAAAGCCTTTCCTAAGTAAAAAGTCTATTTTCTTCCTATCATCTCTTTGTAGTTTTACATCTTTGAACTTTTTTCTATATGCTTGTTCTAACATAGCATATTCATCTTCAACTAAAAGGTCTAGTTTCTCCTGTGCTAAATCCTTAGATATACCTTTGGAAAGTAATTCTGAAAGTAAAACTCCTTTACCTCTTGGTTTGTTCTTAATTCTGGAGAGGATAAATTGCTCTGCATACTCTCCGTCATTAATGTAAGAATATTCCTCTAGTTTTGCAAGAACCTTATCTACTAAACCTCTCTGTTGTTCATTCACAAGATGAGAAAACCATTTTCCTTTCTTTTTTATCAACAAAGTATTTATATATGTTTTTACCTGTCTCTTACTTTTAATAGCCCTGTTTAAATAGTTTGCGGCTCTGTTAAAAAGTCTTTCTTCTAAATCTGAAAGCAAAATTTCTTGATATTCATCAGAAGTTATCTCCTTACCTACAAACAAATTGTATTTAGCTATAGTGTTGACAGAGATACCACATGCAAACTCTCCATCAAGAAACATGTTTACTCTGTTATTGTCTTTTTTCTGAGTTGATAGAGCACTTATTTTCATTTCATTGTAGCTCTTACATCCTTCTCTATCTTTGCACAAAGCTTTTTATCTGTCTTTAGAAGGTCTATAACTGAATCTCTACCTTGTGCTAATTGCTCACTTCCATACTTCATCCAAGAACCAGATTTCTCTACAATTCCTAATTCTACAGCTGCATCTAAAATACTACTCTCTTTATCAATACCCATTGGATATATCATATTAAATGTAGCTTCTTTGAAAGGAGGTGCCATTTTGTTCTTCACAACTTTAACTCTCCTAGAATGACCTATCACTACACCATCTTTCATAATCTTGTCCTTCTGTCTAATATCCATTCTAATCGAGGAGTAGAACTTAAGAGCATTACCACCTGTCGTTGTTTCAGGATTACCAAACATTATGCCAATCTTCATTCTCAACTGATTAAGGAAAATTATGGTTGTTCCACTCTTACTAGCAACGGCTGTAATCTTCCTAAGAGCTTGGGACATCAACCTAGCCTGAAGACCCATATGACTATCTCCCATATCTCCTTCTATCTCTGCTCTTGGTGTCAATGCTGCTACAGAGTCAACTACAATTACACCAAAAGCTGCAGATCTAACTAAAGTTTCGAGAATCTCTAATGCTTGCTCTCCAAAATCTGGCTGTGAGATGTAAAGATTATCAATATCAAGACCTATGTTCTTAGCATATACAGGATCAAAAGCATGCTCTGCATCAATGAAAGCAACTGCTTCACCCTTCTTTTGAGCTTCTGCCAAAATATGTAAAGCTAAAGTTGTCTTACCAGAAGATTCAGGACCGTAAATCTCAACAATTCTACCTTTAGGAACACCACCTATGCCTAGTGCTAAATCCAATGAAAGAGCACCTGTTGGAATTACATCAATATCTATTTTTTTCTCATCTCCTAGTTTCATAATGGAGCCTTTACCAAACTGCTTCTCAATCTGAGAGATAGCTATATCAATTGCTTTTTTCTTAGGAGACTCAACAGCTGTTTTTGCCGTACTTTTCTTTTCTTCTGCCATTTTTATAGGGTAGTCAATTTAGATATGTTTAAGGATAACAGAGAGGGACTTGAGAGTAAAGAGTGATGAAGAAATATTTAATTAACCGTTAATTTCTTTATACAAAATGTTTAGTAATTACATCTGCAAGATTTTTTATAAACACTTCTCTAAGTTCTTTTTCTTCTCGAATATATCTTGCTATCTCAATCTGTGAAGAAGGTATTCTAAGTTTTGAAGCAAGAAATTCTCCAAGACTTTTCCTCGAAGATTCCGGAAAATTATATACAACTGTACTACAACCATCTAGTTTCCCTTTTGCTAAATTTTCTTCTAATAATGATGTTAGATTTTTTGAATTCCTAAACCCTAAAGGATAGTAAAAAGCAAAATCTAAATGACTATCAAGTGCCATCCCGTGGATATCGATAAAATATTTAATATCATTTCCTTCACAGATTCTTTTGACTGCTTTTTTGTATGGATTTCTAACTAATGGGAAATAGCTAGGGTCATAATCAATATTTTTGGATAGATATATACCCCATGCACCTGTTAAAGCACAAACTTCTTTTACTATCTCACCTGTAAACTCCTCAGCTTGTCTGTATTTACCACTCAAATTAGGTCTCTTATGTAAAGAGTTGTGTGGTGCAGAGAGAAGTAATGGTCTCTTCCCTTCTATAACTGTAAATTCTTCTTTCATATATACAATCTAGCATATTATTTAAATATTGTCATACTTTTCAAAATACATTAGAATATGAAGAATATAATTTTATTTTTTAATATATGAAGAAAGTAAAAAACATTTTACTAGCAGTTATGCTTATCCTCTTTATACCTTTTGTGTATACAGAAAGCGCTTTTGCCCAAAGTGTTGGCAAGATAGAATATGAAGTAGATTTTGATTTTGACCAAATGTTTGATACGTATGAGAATGGTAAACTTATAGATTCTATAGAAGTATCATTAGAAAATTTAAAAGAAGAAATTAGTGATAGTAATATTGAAGATATCTCAGGACCTTTGCTCGGTTTAATAGGAGGAGCTTCTGCACTCGCCTTTGCTGGTATTTATATTACAGCTATAATAATTTCCTTAGCTACATATATTTACAGTGCAATTACACTTAAAAAGGTTGCTGATAAATTAGGACATCCAAAGTCATGGTTTGCATGGGTACCTGTACTAAACTTAGTACTCAAATTCCAATTAGGTGAACAAAACCCTTGGCTATTACTTCTAGGACTAATTCCAATTGTTGGTTCAGTAGTAATCATGGTACTTACAGTAATTGTTACAATAAAGATTTGTGAGAAATCAGGACATGAGAAATTACTAGGACTCTTAACATTAATTCCTATTGGAGCAATTGTTCTTTGGGGAATTCTAGCTTGGGGTAAAGTCGAACCTGCAAACAAACAAGTAACAAAGTAATAAACTAGTAAGTAAGTAGGTCAATGAAAAAGAGGAATATCACTATTCCTCTTTTTTTATGTCTACGAGTAGTTGTTCTGATTGTTGGTTATCAAGACCTTCCAGCTTAACCTTATCCATTTTCCTCTCTAGCTGTCTAAACCTTGTAGTACTAACATCAGTATATTGCTTATGTAAGCTATCTAATCTGTCCCCTATCTTGTAAAATGCTTCTGAAAAGACACCAAATTCCTTCTCAAACTCTTTTACATGACCAATTATATTATGAATATTCTTCTGTACTCTAAAATTCTCATATGACTGCCTAATCATCCTTAACATAGCAGTAAAACTAAAAGGACCGGCTAAAACCACCCTCTTCTCTACTGCTTCCTGACAAATCTCTGGCATCTTGTCATAAATATATGAAAAGATCATCTCGTTTGGAATAAAAAGAATAACAAAATCTACGGTATTATCCTCAGGACTAATATAGTCTCTAGATGTTACCTGTTTAATCTTCTCTCTAACATCTTTTTCAAAATCTTTCATATATGCTAACTTCATCCCCTTATCATCAGTTTCGGACATTTTTTGTAAATTGGCATATGGAAATTTAGAATCAACATTAATTCTTGTCCCATCAGGAAGAAATACAGAAAAATCAGGTCTAGTCTTTGTACCTTCCTGCTGTTTGTTAAATTCATAATCTACACCTTTTACAAAACCTGCCATCTTAAGAAGATCTTCTGCTACCTGCTCACCAAACTGACCTCTAACTTGATTATCAGACAGAACCTTCTTCAAACCTTCTGTACTAACAGATAGTTGCTCTGTAATCTTTCTACTCTCATCAACAGAAGTTTTAAGAGCCGAGTATGTATCAATCCTCTCTTTCTCTGCCCCTTTCATATATTTCTCCATCTCCTTTACTATCCTAGTAATCTCCTCTCGCTTATTCTCCAAATCCACCCTATTCTGCTTTGTCTCTGAAGAAAGTTTTTCATTCGCCATCCTTACTAAATCTTCATTAGCCTTACTCAAAACATCAGGAAGTAACTCATTTAACCTATTACTAATACTATCCTCCATCTCTTCAGTTGCTTTCTTGCTACCCCTTTTGAAAAGAAAAGAGATGCCTACTCCTAAAAGTACACCACCAACTAATGCAATAATTACTAGTAAAGAATCTGACATAATGATAAAATGTTACATATTAATACTTTATTATAACAACAAATATGGCTAAATTGTTAGGTAAAGAACGAAAATTCATAATAAACCTATTCCTAACAACAGTACTTGGAGGAATAGTTGGTCTTTTAAACTATGCTTTTAATATCCTAGTAGCTAAATATACATCACCTGTAATATTTGGGACATTCAGTGCTGCTCTTGGCATTATATACCTATCACAAATAGCTGGTACATCAGTACAATCTCTAGTTACTAAAACAGTTGCTCAAAACAAAGATAAAGACCTCAATACATATAAATGGAGCTCTCTAATCTCCTTCTCAATATTAGGAGTAGTAGTAGCAGGAATTTTCTTCCTACTTAGACATCCTATTGCAGAGATTGCATCTCTCCCTGTTGAATATATGCTTTATTTAGCAATCGCATTGATTTTCTCATTCATCTCCCCTGTATCTAAAGGATTGTTATTAGGAGAAGAAAAAGTTATTACAGTTAACTTTATCTTACTAGGTGAGACATTACTAAGGTTTCTTGTCGGCGTAATTGCTATAAATAGAGGAGGAGATATTCCTTTGCTCATTCTTTCCAACACTATACCGACAATTGCTACTACTATTTTAATAATTCCTTTGCTTCAATACAAAACAGTAAAGAAGAAAATAGTTGGACAAAACTGGAAGGAATTTTTTCTAATGAGTATCTCATTTCTACTACTCACCATGCCCTTCACATTAGACTTGATATTAGTGAATGAAGCATTTAGAGCAGAATATTCTTCTCTCTCCCTTTTAGGGAAAATTGTATATTTTGCATGTGTGATAACCTCTTCTGTTATGTTTGCAAGATTAACCAATGAAGAAAAAGCTAAACGAAAAAGAAGAAGTTTATTAATAGCACTAGCCTTATCTTTAGCTATAGGAGTTGTTCTTTCTGCTATCTTCTTCCTCTTTGGAGAATTGGTTGTAAAATTCTCTGTTGGAGAACAATACCTAAGTATTGTTAAATATCTAGGGATTTTTGGATTATGTATGACTGGATATTCAATTGTATATATGATTGCCAACTATTTTATCTCAAACAATACATATTCCTACATTTTAATACTCTTCTGTGCAACTGTACTACAGATAATATTGTTTACTTTGAGAAACTCTTCTATTGATATTGTTGTTAAAAATCAAATAGTTCTGTATAGTCTCTTAACATTATCAACTATATTATTTCTTGCTATTAAATTTATAAAAGATATTAGAGATGAAAAAAAAGAGAAAAACAATAAAAGAAAAAATTGAGGGATTTGCTGAAAGATTTAAAGATTTCGCTTTTAAAGGATCTGTCATAGATATTGCTATCGGTATGATAATTGGTTCAGCCATAACCTCTGTTGTAGAATCTCTAATTAAAGATATTATCAATCCACCTCTTGCTAAATTACTCTCAGGTATTGATTTTAGTCATAGATATTTTGTTTTAGGACAAAATCATTATGAATCTCTTGAAGCAGCCCAAGAAGCAGGAGAAATAGTATTTACATATGGTAATTTTATAGATGCTTTAATATCTTTTCTAATAACTTCATTTACACTCTTTATTATTATCTCCTGGATTAGTAAATTGAGTAAGAAACACAAAAAAGATGAACAGGAGAAATATGAAAGTACAACAAAAGAGTGTCCTTTCTGTAAATCCAGTATTGATAAAGATGCTAAGAAATGTCCTTTCTGTACTAGTGAAATTTAAGAGCAGTTTATGAAGAAAAACATTTGGAGAATTATTATACTTATTTTACCTTTAATCCTAATTATTTACCTGCTTTTACTAAGGAGTTTTAGTTTTCCTGTATACCAAAGAGTAGGAGCTGAAGACAATCTTTTAGAATGGGGACAATTCTTTCTCTACTTATTTTCTGGTATTTTAACAATACTATTAGCAATTAAGTACAAAGAAAACAGGTTTCTCTTAGTAATATATATTATCCTTACCTTAGGTCTACTCTTCATAGCTTTTGAAGAGATTAGCTGGGGAGAAAGAATTCCTTTTTTACCTAATATTCTCTCTTTACCAACAGAACTTATGGAGCGAAATGTACAAGGAGAACAGAATATTCATAATATAGACAGTATTCATTCCATTATTGGATATATTTATATAGCATTAGGATTTATAGGTTGTTTTGCATGGATTGGGAAAAGATTGATTAAAAATCAACAAATATTAGAGAAGCTTTTAAGAAAACACTTAATCATATTATACCTGAGTGGAATTACTTCTTTTACTTCTTTCCTCTTTTTATTAATCTATTATCCAGAAACAAATATGGTTTTATGCCACAGGATTATGAAGTTGCAGAAACATGTTTAGCTTTAGGTGTATTTCTTTTCTTTCTTCAAAGCTATATCAAAGAGAAAAAAGGAAAATGGATGATATTGGATTCGAACCAATGACCCCTACAATGTGAATGTAGTGCTCTAACCAGCTGAGCTAATCATCCAAACTATGCTGATTATTATATCAAAAAGAATAGTAGAAAACATAGAAACACAAAGAGATTTTTATCAAAGAAAATGATAAAATTTAAAAATGTTAGATCCTCAATTAGAAAAAACCGTTATTAAACTTTACAAAGATGTAGGAGAAATAATTGATAGCAAAAGAGTTAAAGAAGGACATCTAAGTAATAATCAGATTATTCGCAACAAGAACCAAAAGTTTTTTCTTAAACAGTACAATCAAGAACATACAATTGAAGAGATAGAAGATATTTTTAAAGTGTCAGAGTTCTTCTATTCAAATAAGATACCAATAGTTCTGCCAATAAGAAATAGCCTCAAACAATTATATTTTCAATTTAACTCCAATATTTATGCACTCTTCCCTTTTATAGAATCGCAAAGTGTTAGCAGAAATAACATCAAGAAAGAAAATATTATTTCCCTCGCAGAAACTTTAGCTAAAATGCATCTACTTAGCTCTAAGGGTATCCCTATACAGATAAATAGTTATCAAAAGACTGCAAATAGAGAGAAATTTTTAAACACTTATGCAGAAATTATGGATGTACTCGAATCAAAGAAACAACTAAATACTTTTGATAAATTAGCTCTTAAAAATCTAAAACATAAAAAATTGTTAGTAGAAAAGAGTTCTGACATAGAAAATCAGTTTATAAGTACATATTTCAACCACCTTTTACATGGAGATTATCATGAGAAGAATGTATTTTTCGATAAACTAGGAAATGTGGAATATATTTTTGACTTAGATATGACAAAGATAGGAAATAGATTAAGTGAACTAATCCGATCAATGGATTTTATCTGTTTAAATACTGATTACAAGAGTACAGAGAATTTAGAAAAAGCAAAATTATATATTCATACATATAAAAAGATATACCCTTTTAAGAAGAAAGATTTTGAAATAGCATTAAGGGAATATAGTATAAAGAAAGCCCATTCTTTATGGATAGAATCAACACATTACCTAAATCATAGTTCTAGAGTTGATCATTTTTTAGAGAATGAAATTAGAATTTTAAATTATTTTCCTAAAAATTCTGAAACATTTATAAAAAAACTAGAAATCTAATTAAGAGAAATATGTGCTTGTTATATCTTTAATCATTTATAATCCCTAGTAGCTTGAAAGTATCTTCCATGCCTTTGTATTCACTAATCATTCGATCTTCCTTAGTTATCCATCTGTATTCTTCTGATTCATTAGAATCAACTTTAAGATTAGAAATATCTTCTACATTAATTAAGTATGCTAATATCACCCATCTTCTTTCACCTGTAATATGTATGAATGGTTCAGCTGTTTTAATAATAGTGCCATCTAAATTTGTTTCCTCTTTTACCTCTCTAATGACAGCTTCCTCTGCAGATTCATGTTCTTTAATATGACCTGTTACACAATTCCAATATCCAGGATTTGATCTATGTGCAGCTCTCTTTAAAACAATGTATTTATCTTTATACTGAATTAAAGCATGTACTGTAATGAGTGTTTGCATAAAGAAAGTATATCATGAACATTGAAAAATCTAACCAACCTTTGTTTGGGATTGCTCTGGAGTTTGAACTTCTTCCTTAATTACATCTTTAGGCTCTTCTACTTCTAACTGGTTACCTTGCTCCTTCTTCATATATTTTGACATAGCAACAAACCCTCCTACAAGAACTATAAAAAGAATCCCTGTAAGAACATTTCTTGTAATAATACCTGCGATGATACCACCAAGTAGTAATGCAACTCCTATTAAAATTTCTTTCTTTTTAATATCCATACTCAATAATAGTATGTGTGTTTGACTCTGTCAATAATTAGGATATGTATTTGAACTAGTGAAAAATGGACGACACAGGATTCGAACCTGTGACCCTCTCGGTGTAAACGAGATGCTCTAGACCAGCTGAGCTAGTCGTCCATACACTTCATATGCTGAGGACAGGAATCGAACCTGCAAGGGATTTAACTCCCACTACCACCTCAAGGTAGCGTGTCTGCCAGTTCCACCACCTCAGCTAAGTGCTGTAATTCTATCAAAGAGGAAAAAGAAACTCAACCGATTTTAGTTACTTTTAGATTTGCAATGTTTACAGTTTTGGTTCAAAATGATTAAAGCTAAATTTATAAAAAAGAAAAGAATATGAAGATAGAAAAGATTTATGCAAGAGAAATACTCGATTCTAATGGAAATCCAACAATTGAAACAACTGTTGAGTTGTTAGATGGAACAAAAGGTATAGCATCTGTACCATCTGGAGCTTCAACTGGAAAGACAGAGGTACTTGAGCTAAGAGATGGTGACAAGGAACGATACAATGGAAAAGGAGTCCTTAAAGCTGTTGATATCGTAAACAATACTATAGCTCCTCTTTTTAAGGACAAAACAATAGAGAATCAAGAAGAGTTTGATCGAATACTATTAGAAGCAGATGGAACAGAGTTAAAGACCAAACTAGGTGGAAACAGCATTCTCTCATGTTCAATTGCATTCTGTAGAGCCGTTGCTAACAGCTTTGGCATAGAGATGTATCAATATCTAGGAATGATATATTGGGCAGATAAATATTCTAATGATAAATTCCAACTACCTACTCCACTACTTTTGGTTCTAGAAGGAGGAAAACATGGTGACTGGGCTACAGATATACAAGAATATATGGTTGTACCTAACATAGAGAGATTTGGAAGTTTTGCAGAGTCACTACGAGCAGGTGTTAAGGTTTACAAAAATTTGGAACAAATTCTTATCGAAAAAAACTACTCAATAGGTGTTGGTTTTGAAGGAGCATTTGCACCAAAAGAGATAAAAGGAAGCAATGAAGAAGCATTTCAAATAATGGTTGATGCAATTAAGAGATCTGGTTTCAAAACAGGAAGAGAATTTAATATAGCAATCGATGTTGCATCTTCTGAATTCTATGATGAGGATGAAAAAGTTTATAAACTTAATGCAGGAAAGACTCATTTAACTACAGATGAGTGGTATTCATTACAAAAAGAAATGTACTCCAAGTACCCTATCATCTCCGTCGAAGATCCATTCCATGAGGATGATTGGGAGACATGGGCTAGATTCACAGCTGACTTTGGTAAAGATGGTAAAAGAATTGTCGGCGATGACTTACTAACTACAAATGTTAAGAGAATTGAAAAATGTATCAAGGAGAAATCTGCAAATACTCTCTTAGCCAAACCTAATCAAATTGGGACTGTTACAGAAACCTTGAATGCTATAAGGATGGCCACAGATAATGGTATGGATAGTATTGTCTCACATAGAAGCGGAGAGACTGTAGATGATTTCATAGCAGATTTAGTTGTTGCTACTCCTGCTAAGTTCTCAAAATTTGGAGGACCTGTTAGAGGAGAGAGGGTTGCAAAATATAATAGATTGTTAGAGATAGAAAAATTTCTCAAAGGTGTTGATTTTTAAAGAGTACTAATGTAATGTTTATATAGATTAAGTTAAATGTATATGTATGAAAAACACTAAAAACCTTTCTACCACAAGAATTTTCGCACTTGGAAGCTTAGTGGTTCTTGCTCTCTTTGGATGCACCTTCTTTTTAATTAAGGGATTCAAAACAAGAGCATATACAACAGTAGATATACCTACTGAGGTTACTGTTGGAAATGCATCTCCTAAGTTTATGGATGGTTACGAGCCAGTAGAATCTCCTGCAAGTAGCACCACAAGTCCAACCGCAATTGGAGGAGTTATCACTTTCAAAGCAAATGCTGAGGATAGTAATGGAGAACCATACTATATGACTATCTGTAGAACAGATAGTATAACTGAACCTGACACAACAGGTCCAGGTACATGTTCTTCTGTTGCTAATACTCTCTGTACTAGTATAGAGACAGCTAACGGACAACAAGCTACTTGTCAGTATACAGCAAAAGCAGGAGACTCCTGGAATAATCAATGGTATGCATTTGTTTGTGATAATAATGCACAACCTGCATGTTCTGTCGCTCATCAGGGAGTTTTAGGTGCAGATGAAAGTTCTCCTTTCTATGTAAATCATGCCCCTACATTTACAGCTATTTCTAATAACTCTCCTAAAAATCCAGGAGCAACAGTTACATGGACAGCAACAGCCTCTGACCCAGATAACAACCAGGTAAAATTAGTTGTTTGTAAAAAGGATGCAGCAAACGGTGGAGGAATTTCTAACGGAGCTTGTGTTGGAGAGAGTTGGTGTGTAGGTGAACTTTCAGCATCAAATCCTACCTGCTCATACGAGATGGATGAAGTACATGTAGCGGGGACATTTGATGCCTATGTATATGTTGTAGATGCTCACAATTTACCCGCATCTGGAGGATCACAAGAAGCAAACTCTACTTTTACTGTAAATAATATGGCTCCAGTAGTAACAAATGTAACACTAAACGATGGCAATAATATCGTACTTGAAGAAAACACTACTGTAAATGTTGAGGTAAAAGCAACCGTTACTGATAAGAATGGTTGTTCAAATGTACAAAGTGTATATGCTAATGTTTACAGATCCTCTGTAACATGCACCAATATTGGACACCACAATCCTAACAATTGTTATACACCGGTTACATGTAATCAAGTAGAGTACTCATGTGTAGAATCAAGCGGTGTTGCAAACTATGTTTGTAAGGTTTCTATGCAGTTCCATGCAGACCCTACTGATGCAAACACTCCATATACAGCTGACAACTGGCTAGCAAATGTACATGCAGAGGATGCAGCTAGTGCTACCCATAATCTAGTATTAGGAACAGGAATTGAAGTTAATTCTCTACTTGGTTTTAGCATAACAGGAACTATCAACTATGGTGAATTAAAACCTGGAGATTCTAATGAATACTTAGACAAAGTTTTAACAACAACACCAACAGGAAATACTGGTCTTAACCAAGACCACTCAGGTTCTGCAAACATGTGTACAGATTTCAGCACGTGTTCAACTGCAAATGGTTTAACACCTATCCCTGTAAGCAATCAAAAATATGCTTTAACCTCGGGCATCCTTTATAGCGATCCTGACGATGCCTTTGTTTTAGGTACATCAGCTAGTACTGTTCTGTTAAAAATTCCAAAGCCATTAAGTACAACCCCTACAGGAGCAAATACATACTGGGGTATAAACATCCCTAGTGGTACAGCTACAGGTGTGTATAGTGGTAGTAATACAATAACAGCACAGAAGAGTGCTACTGGTGATTGGTAATTGAAGTAATTAAAAATAAATTAATATTTACATATATTTTAAAATAATATGAAGAACATAAAAAATATTTTACAGAAAGTAGCCCTAGGGGTTATGTTCCTTGCTCTAAGTGGAGCACTGGTAAATGCAGGCTTTGGTGTTTCTCCTGCAGATATCATTAACAAGCATCTCAAACCAGGTTCAACACATACTCAAGAATTTAAACTCTCGAGATCTGGTAGTCTTGAGGAGATTGAGATTGTTTTAGAACCAGAGTTTGGTGAAGCTAACAGTTGGTTAGTTTTCAAACCTGGAAGAACATTCACTTTTAGAAAGGGAGAGAGAGTCAAGACTTTCCAAATTCAAGTAAGGGTACCGGAAACAGCTGTGTACAAAGAATATTCTGGTTCTCTCAGGATTAAGGCTAATCCTGTTGATGCAGCTGTCAAAGGAGTTACAATAGCACAAGCTCTAAAAATTAATGGAGAGCTTGCCCTGACAGAGGAGAATATTGAGAGTTTAGCTATTACTTTAATAGAGGTCGATGATATCGTAAAAGGTAATCCTGTTATAGTAGACATTACCGCTAAGAATGAGGGTAATGTAGATGTTTCTCCTACAGCAAAAGTTACAATCATGGATTTTGAGAAAAATGTTTTAGAAGAGCATGAACTTTCAAATCTAGGAATCGTAAAAGAAGATGAACAAAAAGTCCTCTCCGGTCAATTTGCTACAAATTTAGACTTAGGTGAATACTATATTGAAGTCGAAGTATTTCTTAATGCTAATTCACTAAGAAAGGAAACTCTAGTATTCAAAATTCTCGAGAAAATTCCTGTAGCAGTAGGAAAGACTGAAAAGACAGAAGAAACTGACAATAAATCCACTTTTGTAACATTCTTACAAGATAACAAAACATATGTTCTATGGATTGTTGTAGCAGTATTAGCAGCTTTGATAATTTACTTCTTAATTAGTAAATTATGGAAGGATAAATCAGAAGAAGAGAAAGAGAAGGCCTCTTCTATCGTATTAGGTAGTAAACCTTCTACAAGACAAGTTCTTTCGATTGGTTTTGGATTCTTAGTGTTTGTTGGGTTACTCTCTTCTAGTCTTGTAGGAATTGAGGTAAAAGAAACTATTGTAAAAGATCGAAAGGAAGAGGTACAGGGTACACAAGATATGATAATGGAGAAACAGCAACCAATGCTTAATGTCATCCAAAGTGTTGATCGTCAGGGAGATACAATATATCCAGTATATGCAAAAGCTGATACAACATCTGAAGTGGTATATGAAGCAAAAGAAAATGAAACATTTACAGTAATTGAAGAAACAGCTGGTTGGTACAGAGTTTCACTATCAAATGGAGATACTGGTTGGATTAGTAAATCAATAATTAAGTCTGTTAATAGGCAAGAAGTTAATTAGGAATAGAAAGGATACAACTGTCTTTTATGAGGCAGTTGTATCTTCTTGTAATTAATACAATTTAAAAAGCATTATGAAGAAAACAAAAAGTTTTTCTGGGAAGTTTCTAAAAACATTCCTGTTACTATTAATACCTGTTTTAGTAGTAACTACTATATATATCTTTAAAGCTAAGGCTCAGACAGGGGATGTAGAACTGATTACCACATATGTTACTGTGGGGAATACTGCTCCTTCATTTACAACTGGACCTACAGAAGCTATTCAACCAGACAACAATCCCAGTACACCTTCAGTACCAGTTCAAGAGAATGGTACAATTAAGTTTACTGCCAAAGCGACAGATGCAAATGGAGAAAGTTATTACTTCATAGTTTGCCCTACTAATGATCCAGTCACAGCAAGTCCTACTGGAGGTGTACCTATATGTACTACAGGAACAAAATACTGTGACACTGGTTCAACAGCAATAGCCTCAGGTACAGAAACAAGCTGTACATATACTGCCACCAGTGCAAATTGGGAGAATGAGTGGTGGGCATCCGTTTGTGATAATAACCCATCAGGATCCGCATGTTCAGTACCTAATAAAGGAAGTGGTGATTCAGGTTCTCCTTTCTATATAAACCATCCACCAACATTCCATTCAATCACAACAACACCTTCAACACCAGCTATAAACCCCAATGCCTCAATCTCATGGAATGCAACAGCTTCTGACCCAGATTATAAATCAGCGACACCAGCAATAAACACTGTAAAGCTACTAATCTGTAAAGAAAAAGAAGCAAATGGTGGAGGCATTTCTAATGGAGCCTGCGTCGGAGGTTTGAGTAATACATGGTGTTCTAGTTCCGCCGTAACATCCAATCCTAGTTGTAGTTTTACTGCCACCGCTCCTATGCAAGCAGGTACTTATAAAGCATATGCATATATTGTAGATAGTTTTAATATTCCTTCTCAAAGTGCCGCACAAGAAACAGAGGTGACATTTACTGTTAATAATGTAGCACCAACAGTGACATATGTAACACTAAATAGTGGGAATGATATAACTCTGACTGAATCTTCAACAAAAGCAGTTACAATAACAGCACAAGTAAGTGATAATAACGGATGTAGTACACTCTCAAATGTAAAAGCATCTCTTTACAGGTCCAGCATTGGTTATGCTGGATGTAGTGCTTTAGATGGAAATAACTGCTATCCAGAACTCACATGTACAACATCAAACTGCACAAGTATAACAGCAGATTATACTTGTACTGCAAATATGCAGTACTATGCAGACCCTACAGATACTGGTTCTAAATTTGCAAGCGACAACTGGCTAACAACTGTAAAAGCTACTGATACAGGTTCTCTCTCTGGAAATGCACAGGTCACTACAGGAGTAGAGGTTGCAAAGCTAGTAGCTTTTAGTATATCACCAAACAATATAACATATGGTAATGTGGGAGCAGGAGTTAGCATTCCTCTTACTATAGCACTTACAACAAGAGCAACAGGAAATGTAGGTATAAACCAAACACATCATGCTGATTCTCAAACGCCTTATATGTGTACAAACTACTCTAGTTGTACAGGAGGTACACCCATTTCCATAACTAAACAACAATACTCTATGACTTCAGGAACAGCATACGGTTCGGGAACTTCTCTCTCAACTTCACCAGCAACAGTACTACTTAAAATCAAAAAGCCAATTTCTTCAACTGCTCAACAAAAGAATACCTACTGGGGAATTGAGGTACCTTCAGGTACTGTGGCAGGAAGTTATCAAGGACAGAACATTATAACCGCAGTGATGTCTGCTACTAGTGATTGGTAAAAGAATCTAAAGAGAAAGTCTTGGTTCTCTATCTATACTCAAAATCTTAGATGGAGTTTCCAAGACTTTCTTGTTTAGAATAGAATAGTAAGCAGCAATACCAATCATACCTGCATTATCACCCCTAAACTCCTTCTCAGGATATACATATTTCAAACCATTCTTTCTAGCAACCTGACCTACCTTCCTTAATATCTCCTCACTATTAAACACACCTCCACCTACAAACAAACCCTTTATCTCTGGATACTTCTTAATTGCTTTTGTTAGCTTGAGAACCAAAGATTCAATAATCATATCAAGAAAACCCCTACAAAAATCATAAACCCATTCACTATCCCTTTCATACTCCTCCCTCAACTCCTTAGTTTTGTACAAAGCAGCAGTCTTTACACCAGAATAGCTAAAATTAAGATCGTTAGAGTGCTTCATAGGGATTGTAAAAGTAATCTTACCTCTCTTCCCCTTCTTAGCAAATTCAGTAAGAGTAGGACCACCGGGATAACCAAAGTTAAGCATCCTCCCCACCTTATCAAAAGCCTCTCCCACTGCATCATCCAATGTCTCACCTAACTTCACATATTTCCCAATCTTCTCAACATATATCAACTCAGTATGCTTTCCTGAAATCAGTAAACCTAAAGCAGGAAAAAGAGAATCTACATCTCCCTTTACCAAACCATTACCATTAGAATTCAAAAGTAAACCAGAAAGAAGATGCCCTTCCATATGATTAACAGGAACAAATGGTTTCTTGTACTTAATTGCTAAGTCCTGTGCAAACTTCAAACCAACCTCTAAATCAATAGCTAAACCCGGACCATATGTACAAGCAACATACTCTACATCCTCAATACTAACCTTTGCCTTCCTTAATGCCTCATCATATACCATAGGAATATTCTTCTCATGCTCCCTACGAGCGATATCAGGAACAACACCACCCCACTGAGCATGAATCTCTACTTGAGAAGAAACAACAGAACTAAGTACCCTACGACCTCTCAAAACAGCCACAGAAGTATCATCACAACTAGTATCAAATGCAATTATCAAAGGATTTTTACTCATATACCTCAATACTCCTTTCCTCCAAAGAAATATATTTAATTACAACCTTAAACATCCTTATACCCATATTATCACACAAAGCAGAAATCTCTTGAAAAAACTTATCCGCCCACTCTATCAATACAATATCACCATTCTCCAAATGCTCTATCAATCCAGACTTCTCCAACTCACCCTCCTCTAATCTCCAAGTATCCATATGTGCAAAAATCCTCTTCTTACCACCTCTCATATACCCATACTCATTGATTAATGTATATGTTGGAGAATTTACAATCTCACTAACACCAAGAGAATCTCCAACACCCTTGGCAAACTGTGTCTTACCTGCCCCAAGTTCTCCACTTAATGCAACAACTGTAGGAATATCTAAAGAAAGATACTTATCTGCGAAATCTTTAGCAAATTTAATTGTCTCTTCCTCACTCTTTGTCTCTACTTCCAAAATCTTCTTGTTCTTAATCAATGCATCCTCAAACTCAATCTTACCTTGCCTTAATACTGAAAGTTCATTCAATGTCGTATCAAGAACTGTAGATGGTTGATTCTTAGGCAACTCACCTGCATCTAAAAAGAGATCTATCAAATCAAAACTCTTCTTAGGTAAATCTTTAATCAATTGGTCAACACTGTACGGTGCTGACCTATATGACATATTTGCTGATGTAGCAGTAATTGGTTTACCAAACTTTTTAATTAATTCTAGTGTAAAATCATAGTCTGGATATCTAATACCTACTGCTCCTTGTTGAGAAACTACTGGTGGAACAAGATTACCTTCACTCATTGATATTACTGTAATTGGTCCAGGTAGATAGTTTTTGTAAAGATTCTCTGCCATTTCATTAATCTCTACGTATTCTTCAGCCATCTCTTTATCTGATACTGCAATTGATATTGGTTTAGAACCCCTGAGCTTCTTGTACTGCATAATCTTCTTAAGAGCTTCTGGGTTAGTAGCATCACCACCTAATCCGTAACATGTCTCTGTTGGGTATACAATTAAACCACCATTTTTTAATACTTCAATGGCTTTTTTAATTGCTTCGTCTTTATTTTTAATTGTATCTATTCTTTTCATGGTATAATTATGAGGTTATTATACAAAGAATATGGCTATATATCCATATTTTTACTTTATTGATACTTACTAATATGGAACCTAGAGGAAGAAGAGAACCCTATATTGACTACATACTACCAAGTACTAGAGTTGATGTGATAGATAATGATGGTACAGAGAGAGAGTTTGAGGTCTTTGTAGAACCAGAAGGACCATACAGTGACAAAGCTTTTGCATTTGCACCAGTAAAAGATATGGATGATGTAGCTCTCTTCCAGATCCAACCTTTAGATGATTACTCAGACAAGACTTATCATCTACACAGATTAGAGTTTGGAGACACTAATGTTATTAGATCAATGGTAAAAACTTGCGGATACCTCAAAAAGGATGCAGATGAAAAGTATGCTGTAAATAGTCAAGATTTCAGCTTTCAAGATTTAAAAAGATCTATGACTATTGATAACAGGAAATATGTAATAACATATATGATAAATGTTGATGGTCCAATCAACCCATATACAAAATATCTTAAAAGGATTGAGAATCGAATGAAATAATTGGATATCAATTAACATCTCAAGTAATTTAAGTCTCACTTAGTTTGTTCTAATCATGGTATAATGTAGTACAAAGTTTAAGATTAGTATAAAAGATATGACAGAAGATAAAGAATTAAATGAGTTAAATATTAACTACATATTACCCAGCACAGAGGTAAAGGGAGATGATGGGATTGATTACTCCGTGTACGTTCATGATTTTACTAAATATACTAATAAATATACTGATGTTCCCTTTGGATATGCACCTGTTTTAGATGAAGAGAATATCTCACTATTTCAGATAGTGGCAGCTGGAGACAAGAATAATCCTGAAAATGCTGAAAAGCTTAGTAAACTTCCATTTGGGGAAGAGTCTTTTCTTAAACACTTCATTGGATTAGGAAAAGAATTAAGAAGACATGTACAAAGTGATATGGAGAAAGGAGAGATGCAAAAATGGTCTATACCATTTGAGTTTGAAGGAGAGAATTACACAATGACATATTTACCAGATATTGAAGGTCCTATTAATCCATACAAAAATTATCTAAAAAGATTGAGTACAAGAAAGTAATTAAATTATTATTTCATCCCTATGGAGACATTACATTTAACACAAGACACATTTCAAAAAGAGATAAAGGACTTTGAAGGAGTCGCTTTGGTTGATTTCTGGGCACCTTGGTGTGGTCCTTGTCAGATGCTTGGTCCTATTATTGAAGATTTAGTTGGAGAATTTGATGATGTGAAGATTTGTAAAGTTAATGTTGACGAAGAAGGAGCACTAGCTCAAGAATATGAAATTATGAGTATCCCATGTGTACATATCTTTAAGAACGGAGAGATTGTTGAGACATTGATTGGTGCACAAGCAAAAGAGTCTTACAGAGCAGCTATACAGAAGCATATTTAATTAAATTTATATGTAATAATAATGACAGAAGAGAGATTAAACAACAACGATAATAATTTTGAATATACTCCTATATTCCCCGCACAAGATCCTGCAGAAAAACAAAGGAAATATGAAGAAGAAACTCAAAGGATAGAGAAATATTTTGATAAAGCTATGGTAGAAATACCTCTAGATGGTAAGAAAAGAATATGGTTGGAGAAACAGACAAATCCTGAATATTGCATTATGATAGGCAGTAGCGATGAGGAGAGTAAACACCTATTCCTCTTGTTAAAGCCACGTACAAAGCATAAGAGTGAAACTGACAAACAGTTTGAACAGATGCGTCGTGAACTTCTGCTTCAATCCATGCAAATGGAAGATCTAAATAATATATACAATGTGTTTGAAGGAACCGTTCAGAAAGTTCAGAAATTAATTGATGGAAAAGAAGGAGATCCAAATAAGGTTTCTGTATCCGAAATGATAGTTCCTGTTTGCTTAGAAGAAGAAAACTTTAATTTCTACTACATGCCTGATGGTATGGGTAGTCGTAATTATGATGCATTGAGAGATGCAAAACGAAGAATTGGTGATAGAAATATCAAACATGAAGATGTCGATCCTGTGAAAGATTATATGGAGTCTGATGATACAAACTAATTGTTATTATCTAGCACTTTTGATATACTCTCTACTACCTATATGGAGTGGTAGCTCAATTGGTTAGAGCATCGCACTGTCACTGCGAAGGTTGCGGGTTCGACCCCCGTCCATTCCGCCATATACCCAACCACTACTTTTGAAATATTCTCCTAAACTAAGTGCAAACCAAGGTATGTGTAAAACATTACAATCTGAATCACTGAAAAAACAAATAGGTAGGATAAAACCAAATCCTAAACTTTTTATCCATACACCATATACTATTTGCCCAGAGTGTAAGAAAAAATCTCTTGGAGTATTCACTATATACAATCAAAGTTTCTCTTTAAAATGCTACAAATGTGGTTACTCCTCTTCTGAAAATTTACCGAATATAGAAAAGAAACTTATATACCTTGACCAATTCGTAATCAGCAACATTATGAATTCTCTTGACAAGAAAAGTCCTAAATACAAAAAATCAAGAAAGATACATACTGGTTAAGATTATTCACCATCCTTAGCAGATTAATACAAGCTCAAGTAATTATTTGCCCATATTCTCGCTACCACTTTAAAGAATCTCTGTCCACACCTGTTTTTAACAAGCTTAAAAAACTATACAAGCATTTATCATATGGAGTACAACTCAATGACCATCAACAAATCTTTAATTATCAAGTACAGCAAAAATTCGAGGAATACATATCGACAAATCGTTCTTCTTACTCAATACCTATTACAATGGAAAATTACAACAAATGGGAAGACCGCTTGCAAATCAATTTAGAATTCAATATTTCTGAAGAAGAGAAAGATGCTATACATGAAGAGACTATTGAAATGCATAAAGGATTAATTGAAATAATACAAGATAACTGGCAGAAGCATAAGAAATCATTGGATGAAAGTTACAGAGAGGAGATAGATAATTATGGACCTGCAGTTGCAAGAAATTATATTAAACAATGTTCCGAATTTGGAGAAACCACTTATTTCCCAGGCTCTCTCCTTTGTCTTTTTTCTTCTATGCTTTCTATCTGCAGAAAATACAACATTCCAGAAGATAAACATGTTGAGACTATTAACACTTTCTTAACATCAGGTATTATGAACGATATTCCATATGCAAGAAATAGCTCATATATGTTTGCAGCTGTCAGGCAAAAAATCCAATCTGGGATGAAACCTTCAAGTCTTTCCCAGGGAACAAATACCGACATAATTGCAATCTCGACATATATCCCCTATGTAGATGCAATGTTCATAGATGATGAACAAGCGAATTATATAGCAGAATTAACAAAGCAAAAAAAGTTTAACTACAAATGCAGGGTTTTCTCTACACGAACTAAAGAAGATTTTATACAATATCTTTCTGAACTCGAAGCAAAAATCCCAAAAAGTCACTTTGAACTTGTAGGTAGACTATATGGTCCTAATTGGACTAAACCATACTTAACCATGTTCGAGAAATAAACTTTTTTATATCATACACCCTAATTTCTTAGCTGTGGCACTCTCTATATTATGGTTCACTACACAATATACTGTCATGGTTAGTACTCCCTGTTCAAAGAATACTTAAGAAAGAAGAAATAGATATTACATACTCAAGATCTCTTCCATCAACCTCTTACAATATTCTAAATCTGCACCACCTGTTGTAGCTTCCCAAAAACCCCCTATCGTTCTACTCGCTAACATTGTCTTAAAAGCAAAGTTAAAAGTATCTAAATAATTCTCAGGAAGAAGTTTAATAAATTCATTTAGATACTCCTTAGCTAAATCAGGTCTACTGTATGTTAAATAGAGTCTGGTATACATAATAGCAACATCATAGAATCTAGGAGATGTTGTACTAGCAGATTCTCCATCAGTTAATATCAATTTACCATCACTATACAATATATTCCTTGGAGTAAAATCATTATGATTCAAACCCATCTCATCCATCTTCTCATAGTTCTTAACAACATCAAGTAACTCTGTTAAATCCTCACCACTCTCTTTAGCAAAATTCTCTGCAACTTTAAAGTAGTGAGTAGCCTTATCCTTAATTGAAGTAATTGCTTTCTCTGCATGTTCTCTCTCTTGTTGGTTCTTAAAAAGATTAATACCTTTAACACAATCAATACTGATATTAATATTAACAAGATCTTTTAATATCTTACTATCTATCTTCTCTATCATAGAATCTAAAGTATAACCTTCTACAAACTCATATATTGCATATACCAATGTATTATCAATATATCCATTCTCTAAGAGAGGTGTAATATTAAAATCTATCCCTACCCTTTTTAATTCATCATGCCAAGATATTTCATTAAGAAGTTTTTCATTTAAACCTTCTGAGGTTGATACTTTGATAAATACTTTTTGAGTATTAAGATTACCAATAATATTTAGAAATCTACCTGTTTCATTAATTTCTTTTACATCTACTTTCTTTGATAGAAAGAATTTCTTTATCTCATCTACATCTACCTTTTTACCAGATAACCAGCTATGTCCTGATGCTGTTTTGAAGTTATCTTTAATCATATGATTTATTATATCATGTATAAAAATAACATATAGTAGGAATAGCTTTGTGATATACTCCAATATATGAAAACTAAATTCAAAACATTTTACTGGAGTAAAAATACAGAGGTAATATTTCAACCTTTTACAGAATTACCTAAAGATATTCCTGTTACTTCTTGTATGGGTATGGCTGTATTAAACAAAGAACAGTTAGTACTCTCAAGTCCAGATAGAGGTTGGGGATTACCAGGTGGACATTCAGAAGAAGGAGAAACACCGGTAGAAACTCTTGTTAGAGAATTGGAGGAAGAAGCTGCTGTTGAGATTGATTTGGATACTCTCCAAGTAGTTGGTGGTTGGTTAATTAAGAAAATTCATAAGACAGAGAAAAATAGTAAATATCCTAACCTTGCCTACCAGTTATTATTCATAGCTGATATTAAAAAGGTTAATGAATTTACAGAAAAATTTGAAGTTCATCAGCGTATATTTGTACCAATAAAAGATGTACTTAACTATACTGGTGGTCCTAATTTCATACCAATATTTAACTATGTTGTAGATACATACCCAGAGAGATTTACTAAATAAAATTTAAATATCATAACATGTACAAAGAATTAACAAAGAAAGATTGGAAGAGGATTACTGGTTTTCCAGAAGATAGAAAGATTGATGCTATCATAGTTAGTGGTAATGCTTTAGCAAAAAGAGAAAAAGAAACAGGATTTTTAGAACAAGCTCTATCCAATTACAAAGATGTAAAGAAAGTTAAATATATACAAGATAATTTCTTCTCTTCAATATATGAATTTGAGATTGGAGATAAACTAATATGGTTTGATGTAGTGTATGGAGGAGCATACCTCTCTGAACTCTTACACATAGGTTGCCTATTCGGTAGTAAGAGAAACTATCTAGTTGGTAGTTGTGGTGGATTACAGAAGGATTTAGAAACAGGAGATTTAGTAATTCCTACATATACATATGGAGATGAGAGTACTACTAGAATGTATCAACCTGATGTTAAAGATCACAAACATTATGCAGACAAAGAACTAAGGGAAGAGTTTGTTAAGAGTATGAGTGATTACAAAGTATATAGTGGATCAATTATGACATGTCAGGCAATGATGGGAGAAACATTTGAAGATATTAAGAGGTGGGAAGAGGAAGGATACTTAGGGGTAGAGATGGAGAGTTCTACATTCTTTGCAGTATCAAATAGTTTCAATGTACCTAGTGTAGCATTACTACATGTATCTGATAATTTAGTAAAAAATATACTCTATGGAGATGATGAATTAGCACAGAAGAAGGAATACAGAAACAAGATTAGAGTGTATAAATATGAGAAGATTATTAGGAATATAATGGATTCCCCTTCTAATTAGAAAGACAAATGTTCTATATACTCCTCACTACAACCTATCTCCCTAAAGAGATCGAAAAGTAGTCCTACCCTTTCATCCTTTCCTCTCTTCTTCCAACTTACTATCTTTCTTAAAGCAACGATGAAGAGGAATGATTCAAGAGCTTTTTTATCAAACTTAAAAACATTATCATATGCTTCATATACCTTAATTCCAAATCTAGAATCATTAATTATTGATTTTGCAATATCCATTAGTGGTGAGTTAAATCCAGCTTCATTACCATAATCAATTAGATAATATTTATCATCTCTAACTAGAACATTATTTGAAGAGAAATCCATATGACAGAATACAATCTCAGGATTTGCTTCTAAATACTCCTCTATAATATTGTAATGGTAAGGAAGATGTTCTTGTGCTACATCTACTTTCCTTAAGAATTGCTTGTTTATATATTCTGGGAATGTTTTAAACTCTCCTTTCATTGTTCCAGGATGTATTTCACCAAAACCACTCCCTTTTATCTCATGCATAGCCTTCATCATGAGAGCTAATCTATCAAAGGAATCTTCCTTAATATCTTTTGAGAGATTACCACCATCTATATATTCCATAAGCATACATGCCATGTCATTATGTATTTTAATCTCTACTGTTTCTGGTGTTAGTATTCCTAATGGTTTGAGTAATGGAGATATTTCTTGATAGAGGTATTTGTTTGGTATGTTTAGTTTAAGGATGTAGTATTCTCCATCTATTTTTACTTTAAATGTGGATTTACTTGCTCCTGAATCTATATCATATATCTCTTCTACATTTGGGTAGAGTTCGTAAATGATTTCTTTGTAGTTCATTTTGGTTATATATATTTAATTTATATTTATGCTTAGGAATATTATTTATTAATTATACTACATTAGTTAATCTAAAATTTATTTTTGTTCTCTATATTTCTGATATTGTTCTGATTGTAAGAATTTTGTAATAAGTGGATGGTAAAATTCCAATATAGATATCAATCAAAATACTCCCAACCGACTATTTCAGACCACTAAAGATTGCATATAGAGAATTGTTAGAACAATATTTTAAAAACTACCAACACAATATTTATACCACAGGGTCAAAGATGCAGATATGTGTAGAATCATCTGAGTACCAATCACGAATTTTAAAATACACAGAAGAATTTCTATTGGAAACAGATAGGGCAGAACCGAAACCTAAGAGAACAAAATTTTCAAGAAGACTAAAAAATAGTATGTACAGTCTATCCTTTCCTAATAAAAAAGCTAAGTTTCTTGGTTTAGAGATAGCAGATATTATCTCATATGGTTATTATCTTTCATCACATCATAGAAGATGTAAAAATGAACTCTATAAAGATATTTGGAAAGTTATAGAGAAAAGAAAGAAGGATATTGAACAGAAATACCAAATGATATGTGTAATTAGAATGTAAAAAGGGAGTCGTACGTGCCAACTCCCTTAGGTGTTAGATTATACAATACTAGATTTAAGAAAAGCAAGAGGTTTTTATTTATTAAATATCCTTTATTATCTCCACTAATTCTTTATAATCATTCTCATATATCTCCTCTGGTACAAAGTCTGTACTTTCAGGTGACATATTCATTGAAGTTAAGAGATTAATACACTCTTCTTTTTCCTCTTTATCTTTAATAAAATCACATCTAATTCTGTTTGTTTCAGGTATGTAGAATACTACTATCTCATCACCCTTCCCTACTCTATCTATATATACTTTTACAGAAAGATGACTGTTAAGTGATCTTACAAGAGTTACTTCTTTTTTTCCAACCGTTACCTTCTCATCAGCCTTTGTACCATCAGAGAAAATCCATTCATCTTTTTCTTTGTTGTATATAATTGGTCCTGTTTGGCTCATGAGTATTAGGGTATTAATATTTTTACAATATTGAATATCTGCAATTTCTAGGTATTTAAGTTTTATTTCAGAAAATTCTTTAGGATATACTGTATAGAGTAATGTACAACCATTTTTACCTTCTTTACCTTTTTCTATTATTGTATATTTAGATGGTATTAGACCTTTTATATCTTCACCTATATCCCTATTCTTGTTTAAGAATAGATATATGGTAATACCTATACCTATTATTACTAAAAGAATTATTAGTAATATTTTTGTTTTGTTTTTTAACATTGGTATATGTTAGGTTAATTTAAATATATTAATCTTTAAATAGTCTTAGTTGTATATCCCCTATTGTTTTCTCTAATACAAAAGTATCGTTCTTAAGTTTCCATACTCTAAATACTTGTATGTGGGACATAGATGGGTCATGGATAGATGTTACTAACTTCTTCTTACCTTGGTTGTCATACAACCTAAAAAACATTGGATGTTCTACTGTCCAATTATCTTCTTTTTTATCTTTAGTGTTAAATGGTATTTTAACAGCTTTACCGTCTTCTAGTTTGTAGATGGTTATACTATCCTTAGAACCACTCTCCCATTTTCCAACTACTAGGTATTCGTATTTACTAGATGAATATATGACCATACTTACCTCCCCTTCTATACTCCCTTCTCCTTCCCATACCTCATACCTTACATTGTCTTCTACAACATTACCGTTGTATTTCAGATTACAACCTTTAGGGTCTCCATATACAATGTTATCTATATCTTCTTTAGGACAGTTTAGTTCTAGTGTATATTCATCTTTTAATGTCCATATTACATTTACATCTGATTTTTCTTTAGTTAATTGATATTTAGGTTTATTTACTAATTGATCTATTTGTTTATATCCTTCTATATCCTTATTCCAATCGTATATATATTTATCTATGTTATATGTTTTCTTTAATTCTTTTAGTTCTAATGAATATTTCTTTTCAAATGATATTTGTTCTGGTGTTTTTTTATTTATTATATATATGTATATGGATATACAGATGATTAGTAGTAGGAGAAGAGGAAGATATTTTTTTAGTTTAGACATGGTTTATTATATGGGGGATAAGGAAGAAGGACAAGGGAAATGATATAATAAGGAGAACTACTGAAGTACTGTATAGTATGTAGGTAGTGCGCTATTAACTTAGACCTTTTAAATATGTCAAACAAAGAAACACTAGAACAAAGACTCTTCAAAGCAGCAGATAAATTAAGAAAGAATATGGATGCTGCAGCATACAAACATGTAGTTCTAGGCTTAATCTTCCTTAAATATATCTCCGATTCCTTTGAAGGACTTTTTAATGAACTAACAGAACAACAAGATCAAGGAGCAGACCCAGAAGATAGAGATGAATACAAAGCAGAAAATGTTTTCTTTGTACCTAAAGAAGCAAGATGGTCATATATCCAATCTAGAGCAAAACTACCAACAATCGGTGAAGATTTAGACTATGCCATGGAAGTCATAGAAAAAGAAAATCCTTCTCTCAAAGGTCTTCTTCCTAAGGTATTCAACAAAGAAGAACTAGACAAAATGACACTAGGTGATTTAATTGATCTAATTAGTAACATTGATTTAGAAAAAGAAGCTAAAGAATCTAAAGATATATTAGGAAGAATATATGAATACTTCCTTGGAGAATTTGCACTTGCAGAAGGAAGAAAGGGAGGACAATTCTACACACCTAAGAGTATTGTAAAAACAATGGTTGAGATGATTGAACCATATAGTGGTAGAGTATATGACCCGTGTTGTGGGAGTGGCGGAATGTTTGTAATGAGTGATAGGTTCATACAAGAACATCAAGGTAGAAGAAATGATATCTCCATATTTGGGCAAGAATCTAATCAGACTACATGGAGACTATGTAGAATGAATCTAGCAATTCGAGGTATTGATGGTACACAGGTACTATGGAATACAGAAGGTTCTTTCCTTAATGACTTACATCCTAACCTTAAAGCAGATTTCATTCTAGCTAACCCACCCTTCAATGATAGTGATTGGTCAGGAGAACTACTTAAAGATGATGCTAGATGGACATACGGTATCCCTCCAGCAGGTAATGCTAACTATGCTTGGATACAACATATGATCTATCACTTAGCACCTAATGGAGTTATGGCAACTGTTCTTTCAAATGGTTCTCTTTCATCAAATACATCTAATGAAGGAGAGATTAGAAAGAATATATTAAAAGCAGATTTAGTAGATTGTATCCTTATGCTTCCTAAACAACTTTTCTACAATACTGGTATTCCTGCTTGTATATGGTTTTTAAGAAGAAACAAGAAGGATGATAAGTACAAAGATAGGTCTAAAGAAGTACTATTCATAGATGCAAGTGAAGTTGGATATATGAGGGATAGAACACATAGAGATTTTAGTAAGGAAGATATACAGAAGATAGCAGATACATATCATGAATGGAGAAAGATTGATGGTGAGTATGAGGATATTAAAGGTTTTTGTAAATCAGCATCATTAGAAGAGATAGAGAAGAATGGTTGGGTATTAACACCTGGTAGATATGTAGGTATACCAGAGGAAGAGGATGATGGTATTCCTTTTGAAGAGAAGATGGATGTATTAGTAAAAGATTTAAAGAAGACCATGGATGAATCTAAGGTATTAGATGAAGAGATAAAGAAGAGTTTGAAAGAGGTTGGGTTTGATTTGAATAAATAAGAACAATATATATAATTATTAGTTCATATATTATTTTTCCTTTTAAGGTTTTTTTAATAAGTGAATTGTATAATAAAAGCTGATGTTAATTTTTTAATTTATTATCATGTATATAGCATATTTTGATGAAACTGGTGATGATGGGTATCCTGGATACTCCTCAAAAGCTTTTGTATTAACTTCTTGCTATATACACCACAATAATTGGAAAAAGAATTATGAACATCTTGCAAAATTAAAAAGAAATTTGAGAAACAAATATGGATTACCAATTAAAACAGAGATACACACAAAGAAGCTACTTCTAAATAAGAACCCTTACAGAAATCTTGGATTAACTGATGAAAAGAGATTCGAACTTTGTTTTGATATTGCAGATTGTATCAAAACAATGGACATTAAATGTATCAATGTAGTTATAGATAAAACTAAAATCACAAAGAAGAATAAAGAGGCTTATAAAGATATTTTAGATGTCTCTCTTAAATTTAATATACAAAGGATTGAGAATGATCTAAAGAAACAGGATACAAACAACAAGTTTATGATCATAACTGATGAAGGAAGAATAAAAAAGATGAGACAGACTGCAAGAAGAATACAGAAAATAAACTATGTACCTTCAATCTACAATAAATTTAAATATAGAAATGAAATAAAGACATTAATAGAAGATCCTTTACCTAAAGATTCTGCTGAGTCATATTTTATTCAAATTACTGACTTTATATCTTTCTTCTTCTATCTCTTTATATTAGAAACTGACAATATTGATTCTTGGCATAATAGATTGAGTTGGTTAAACATTAAGGATGTTGTAAAAATAATAGAAGAGATTAAACCCATACTAAATACAGATGCAAGTAAGAAAAGAGAATATGGGATTGTTTCGTATCCAGAATAAAGAAACACCACCTACATACTATACAGTACTTCAGTGGTTCACCCTTATTGTTACATATTAATATATTATTGTAAACCCCCTTATATTATTAATCATAAAACAGACATATTTCTTTATTAATCAAGCTTTTTTAGAGTATGGAGTGTGGTATAATATAGTATATAAGTTATCATCTTTAAATACTATGGCAGTAAATAAACCTTATGGAGATAATCAAAGAAAAGGACAAGTTAGAAAGAGAGTTCAAGTAAAAAATCCTAAGACTAAAAGATATGTAAAGATTAATACAGAAACAAAGAAGTTTATGGATAATAAAGCTAAGAAACATAGTAAGTTTAAGGGGGTTAGGAAGTTAAAGAAGTAAATGGACTATATAATGAGAGATCATATAGAAAAATATAAAAAACTTAAAGAAAATAAGACTAAAGAATATGTAGAATTAGATAAAGAAGTAAAAATTTTACTAAGCGAAATTTCACATAATATTATTACTAAACAGAAGAGCAAAGAAATTGTTGATAACATAGAAAAAAGAAACTTGGCTAAAGATGAACACTTTATCTTAGGAACATATTTTCCTATTTTAATCAGCTCTGTAATAAAAGCAGTCAATTTTCTCTATGGAGAAGACAAGGATTTACTTGACCCTGCAGGACAAGAAGAGGCTTTAAGTTCACGATTAAGAAGTTATATTGAAACTAACCTAATAGAGGAATTTAATAATATTGAAGATATAAAAGTTGATTATAACTATACCAAGCATACACAAGAGCCGAAAAGGATAGATTCTATTGGAATAAAACCAGACATACTAATTCATAGGAGAAACACAGACACTTTCAATATTGTAGCAATAGAAATTAAACATCAAAGGAAGTTAAGCAAAAAAGATCTATGGAAATTAAAAAAGTTAACAGAGGATAATGGAGAATATAAGTATGACTTAGGAATAGGTTTAGAACTAAATAAAGAAGACTATAATATGTACTTATTTTACAATGGGCAACAGATTAATGAAAAAGCAGTATAAACTAAAAGATATAGGGGCATTCAAGGGTGGAGTAACTAGTATAAAGCCAACTGACTATGGGTATGGGACACCCTTTATAACTTATAAAAACATTTTTCAAAATCCTAAGGTAGATATCAACATGCTAACATTAATGAATGTACCGAAGAAAGATTTACAGAAATGTTCATGTAAATATGGAGATATCTTTTTCACAGCGTCCTCTGAGGTTTTTGAAGAAGTTGCTATGTCATCAGTATTACTTGACAAAGGAATAAAAAACTTAACTTTTAATGGATTCTCAAAGAGATTTAGACTATTCGATTTCAACACCCTATTACCTGAATATGCTGTTTATTATTTTAGATCTAGGGAATTTAGAAATTCAATAGCAGCAATAACAACCGGTGATATAAGATTTAATGTTAGTCAAGAGAATTTATCAAATATAACTATCACCCTCCCTCCCTTATCAGAACAAAAAAGAATAGCTAATATACTATCTTCTTTTGATAATAAGATAGAGATATTAAAGAAAGAAAATAAGATATTAGAAGATATAGCAGAGAATATATTTAAAGAATGGTTTGTTAAATATAATTTTCCTAATAAAGATGGTAAACCATATAGAGATAGTAATGGTAAGATGATTGATAGTGAATTAGGACCTATACCTGATGGATGGAGGGTTGGGAAGTTGGGGGAGATAGTGGATGTTACTTCTGGTAAAGCACTGCCAAAAGATGAACTGAAATCCGATGGACAATATCCTTTACTAGGAGCAAATGGAGAGATTGGGAGAACTGACAAATACTTATTGAACAAGACTGTTATTTATACTGGTAGAGTTGGAACATTAGGTAATGTTTTCCTTTATGATGCCCCTGCATGGTATTCTGATAACACTCTAATTATTTCTCCAACCCAAAGTTTCTTATATTACATTTTCTTTGTTCTTCAAAGACAACAATTAGAAAAATTAGACAGAGGTTCTACTCAACCGTTGATAACACAAACAGATTTAAAAAATATTTTAGTTGTAATTCCAGATAATGATATATTAACCCTATTCAACAAGACAATACAAGGAGGAAATGATAGAATTACAATGTCAAAAAGACTTCTGAAAACTTTAGATAAAATAAAAACTGCCCTATTATATAAATTGTTAGGGTAAAGTAAAATATGAGACTAAAATCATTCAGAATTAAAAATTACAAGTCAATCAAAGATACAGGAGATGTCTCGTTATCAGAAAACAACAATGTCTTTGTACTCGCTGGTCAAAACGAATCCGGCAAGAGTGCTATATTATCAGCTCTTTCAGATTTTTCCGATAACACAGAAGACTTCGACCCCGAAAGTACTCAATATTCATTAGAAGATGAAGAGCCAAAGCAATGTGTCGAATGTAAGTATCAAATAGAAGAAGATGATGAATTCTACAACAATGTAGTAATAGATATTTTCGAACATCTAGGACTTGAACTTACTGAAGAAGATATGGAAAGTATTTTGCCCCAATTAGAGTCTCACCGAGAATTCACCTTGATAAAAGAAAAGTTAGACGATGGTGTTAGATTTTATATTGATAACGACATATATCAACTAATAAAAAACAAGGTCATTTTAGAATTTGTAACATATGATGAAGAAGATGTGGAAAACACTACAGAAGAGGAAGAGAATAGTAACAAAGTAGGAAGTATTTCAGAAGAAGAACTTGCCGAGATAATATTCCCACACTGCCCTGCCATAACTTTGTTTGATGATTTCTGCTCCTTACTACCTGACAGAATTCTTCTAAGTGATCTAAAAACAAAAAATGAAGAAGCCAAAGGATATATAGCAGTAAAAAACTTAGAAAAAATTCTAGGTGTTGATTTTACAGTAAAAGAACAGCAAATAGAGAGTAAGCGATCTGTTCTTCAAGAAAATGAAAACACAACATTATCTGTAGACTTCCAAAAAGACTGGCAACAAAAAATATATAACACTAACGAAGTTAAATTAGAGTACAACTTCCAAAAAAGAAATGGAGAGGGAGCAGAAGGTTCATTTATTGAATTCTATGTCAGCACAAAAAAAGAGGAAAAACTCTATCCCCATCAAAGAAGCAAGGGTCTAATTTGGTTTCTCTCCTTTTGGTTAGAACTTAAAGCAAGGAGTTTAGAGGAAAATGGAACCGTTCTACTTCTAGATGAACCCGACCAACATCTTCACATAAAAGCCCAAAAAGATATGTTGAAATTAATAAACAAGCTAGCAGACGATGGGAATCAGGTTCTTTATTCAACTCATTTGCCATATTTAATTGACATCGACAATTTAAGTGCAGTCAGGTTGGTATACAATAGTGAGGAAAGTGGCACCCAGATAGAAAAACTTACAACTGCTAAGATTGACAGTGCGAATAAAGCTGATGCACTAAAGCCAATAGCTGATGCAATAGGAATGGGTACAGATTATTTTCTACATCCTGATAAAGATAAATGTATCATTTTGGAAGGTTTGTCCGACTTCTACTATTTTACAGCAATGAAACAAATCTTAGATCCAAAAGGTTCATATGTTTTCCTACCAGCCACAGGAATATCTAAAATTCCCGTTCTCATTTCTTTCTGTATAGGATACGGTAAAAAATGGAAGGTTATTACAGATGATGGTCCAACTGCTCGAAATATATTCCAAGATATTACTGAAAGTTTTTTTGATGGAGATGCAACAAATGGACAAAAGCAATTTCACATTTTAAATGGAATCAAAGGAGTGGAAAATATGTTTGATTATGAAGATCTTAAGCTGATAGATGGACAGATAGGTACCGATCGAAAAAACAAAGAAGATGTTGTTGGAAAAAAGCGAAAAGTTGTATTCTCTACTATGTTCTACGAAAGAATTAGAAACAAAAAAATTAAAAAAGAGGATCTATCTCCAGATACTATAGAAAGATTCGAAGATGTTTTTGCTTTTATCAAGAAAAGAACCAGAGCTTTATGAACGAAGACCAATTAGAACAAAATATAATAGAGATAATAGAGAAACAAGGATATAAATATATATATGGTCCTAATATAGAACCAGATACTCCTAACAGTGAAAGAAATACATATGAAGATGTAATACTAATAAAAAGATTAAGAGAAAATATATCAAGACTAAACCCTCACATATCCCAATCAGTAAAAGAAGAAGCTGTAAAAAGAATATTAAGCATACACACTCCAGACCAAACACACAACAATGAAAACTTTCACAAATATCTAACAGAAGGAATAAAGATAGACAGCTTACAAGACGGAGACATGGTTGGAGATAGAGTAATACTAATTGATTTTGAAAACCCTCTTAACAATGAATTCATAGTACTAAACCAATACAGAGTAATATACAATGGAATAAAGAAAAGACCAGATATAATAATCTTTGTAAACGGACTACCACTTGTAGGTATAGAACTAAAAAACCCAACCGATCCAAAAGCCACACTACTCTCCGCATACAACCAATTCCAAACATACAAAACATACATACCCCAACTATATGACTACAACTCACTCCTAGTAGTATCAGATGGAATAGATGCCAAATATGGATCACTAACATCCCCATGGACTAGATTCATGACATGGAAAACCAAAGATGGATTAAAAGAAGATCCAAACACAGAACCACAGATAAATACATTAGTAGAAGGACTACTAAAACCTGAACGATTATTAGAGGTAATTAAAGACTTCACCGTATTCGAAAAAGAAGAAAAATATGATGAAGAAACAGGATTAAAAAGTATAACAACAGTAAAAAAGATAGCAGGATATCACCAATACTATGCAGTAAAAAAAGCAGTAGAATCAACCCTAGAAGCAGCAAAAGATAATGGAGATGGGAAAGCAGGTGTAATGTGGCATACACAAGGCTCTGGCAAATCCCTCTCTATGGTTTTCTTCACAGGTAAAATTGTAGAGAAGCTAAACAACCCTACTGTCGTGGTTATAACAGATCGAAACGACCTAGACGATCAACTCTTTGAAACCTTCAAAGCATCTCACCAACTACTAAAACAAATACCTCAACAAGCAATATCTAGAAGAAACCTTAGAGAACTACTAAACACAACAGGAGGAAGAATAATATTTACAACAATACAAAAATTCTTCCCATTTGATGATGAAGATACACATCCCCTACTCTCTGAAAGAAGAAATATTGTTGTAATTGCTGATGAAGCACACAGATCACAATATGGATTCCAAGCAAGAGTAAAATATGTAAAAGATGAAGAAGGAAATGAAATATCTACAAGGACAGCATATGGTAATGCTAAATACCTAAGAGATGCACTACCTAATGCATCATTCATTGGATTTACAGGAACCCCAATTGATTTTGAAGACAGATCTACACCAAGAGTATTTGGAGACTACATAGACATCTATGACATATCACAAGCAGTAGATGATGGAGCAACTGTTAGAATCTTCTATGAAAGCAGACTAGCACAAGTACACCTAAAGGAAGAATACAAACAAGAACTAGATGATTTAGTAGAAGGATATATCGAAGAAGAAAATCCAACATTAACAGAACAAGAGAAGATTAAATGGAGCAGATTAGAATCAATTGTAGGACACAAAGAAAGACAAAGAGATGTTGTAAAAGATATCCTAAACCACTTTGATTCAAGATCAGAAGTATTTGAAGGAAAAGCTATGGTTGTTTGTATGAGTAGAAGAATTGCAATTGAAGTTTACAAAGAAATTGTAAAACTAAAACCAGAATGGCATAGTGAAAATGTTGATGATGGTACAGTCAAAGTTATAATGACAAGCTCCTCTACTGACCCATTAGATTGGCAACCATTTAGTACTACAAAAGAAGAGAAGAAGAGACTAGCTCAAAGATTCAAAGACCCTGAAGATGAACTAAAAATGGTCATAGTGGTAGATATGTGGCTAACAGGTTTTGATGCTCCTTGTGCTACTACGATGTATATAGATAAACCGATGAAAGGACATACCCTAATGCAAGCAATTGCAAGGGTTAACAGAGTTTACAAAGAAAAAGCAGGAGGTTTAATTGTTGACTATATTGGAATTGCAACAGAATTAAAGAAAGCTCTTTCTGTATATTCTGCAAGTGGAGGAAAAGGAAGACCAACATTAGATATCAATGAGGCTGTAAATGTAATGAAAGAGAAATATGAGATTGTACAGAACCTACTGTGGGGTTTTGATTACAAGAGATATTTTAAGGTTGGAGTTAATGAAAAGTTAACAGTATTACTTGAGACACAAGAATTCATACTTGGAAAAGGAGATAAGGGGAAAGATGAGTTCATTAAATATGTAACTGAACTATCAAAAGCATTTGCATTAGTCGTACCAAATCCTGAAGCAATGAAGATTAAAGATGAGGTTGGATTCTTCCAAGCAGTAAAAGCAAGACTCATTAAGTATGAAACAGGTCCAGGAGGTGGTGGAGACAAAGATATAGATACTGCAATTAGACAGATTATTGATAAAGCTGTTGTATCTGAAGGTGTCATTGATATATACAAAGAAGCAGGATTAGAAAAACCAGACATCCCTATTCTCTCTCCTGAGTTCTTAGATGAAGTTAGAAATATGAAATACAAAAACCTATCCTTAGAACTTCTGAAAAAACTTCTTAATGATGAGATATCTGTTAGAGGAAGAACAAACATAGTCCAAAGTAGAAAGTTCTCACAGATGCTTCAAGAAGCTATTAGAAAATATCAAGCGAATATTCTTACAACAGTACAGGTTATTGATGAGTTAATAGAGATTGCTAAGGGATTAAAGAAGGAAGATGAGAACTTAGAAGCCTTAGGTTTAAGTGTAGAAGAGGTTGCTTTCTATGATGCTCTTGCAAACAATGAGAGTGCAAAGAAAGTATTAGGAGATGAAATTCTAAAAGAGATAGCTCAAGATCTTTTAGTACAAATTAAGAAGAATGCAACAATTGATTGGACTATTAGAGAATCTGCAAGGGCAGGATTAAGAGTTTTAGTTAGAAGGACATTAAGGAGATACAACTATCCTCCTGATCAACAGAAACAAGCAGTTGATTTAGTCTTACAACAAGCAGAGTTGTTAACAGAAAATAGTGTTAGTGAGTAACACCCAAAACCACCCTCTCACATAACTCTTCAAATGATATACCTACTACCATAGCTTCCTGTGGTAATAAACTAGTAGGAGTCATACCAGGTAATGTATTAGCTTCTAAACAAAAAAATTTGTTTTTTGTATCACTAAGTAAAAAATCTATCCTAGAATAACTACCTAAACCCAATACATCATGTACTCTCAATGCAATACTCCTTACCTCTTTCTCTTGTTCTTGGGTTAAGTTACTAGGACATACCTCAATACTAGCCCCCTTCTGATACTTGTTCTTGTAATCATAGAAACCTTTCTTAGGTATAATCTCAATACTAGGTAACACCTCCCTATTCAATATACCTACAGAAAACTCCCTACCCTTAATATACTCCTCAAGAAGAATATCATCAGAATACCTCCTAGCCTCTCTAACAGCATCATCTAACTCATCCTTACCTCTCACTATCCTAACCCCTACACTAGAACCACAATCCAATGGTTTAACTACACAAGGAATATCAAACACAGGTATCTCTTCTCCTTTCCTAACTATTATATACTTAGGAGTAAGAATACCATTCTTAACAAACATATCCTTACTCCTACCCTTATCCATAGCTAACATAGAAGATTTAGAATCACTACCTGTATATCTAATACCTAAATCCTCAAATATTTTCTGTAACTTACCATTCTCTCCAATATCACCATGTAATCCTAAAAATACAACATCACTATACTTACATATCTCTAATACATTCTTCCCTATCTTCTCACTACCATATATCTTTTCTAATTCTTTTAAATCAGGTTCATTTTTAGGTACTACATATTTAAATGGTTCACCACCTTTCTTAAACAACTTAGATATACCACCCTTAGGAATATCACAACCTAAATACAGATCTAACATACATACACTATGATTATTCTTTAACAAAGCATTCCCTATTAATGCACCAGAAGACAGAGATACATCTCTCTCAGGACTAAGACCACCACATAGTACTACAATATTCATAGTTAGAGTATATATTATTTCAATACCTACCTAAACCTAAAAAATGCTTCTACCAACCTCAATACAATATCAGCAGTAATACCACACCTATCTAACAAAGGATTAAGTTCAACTAACTCAAAAGATATTATCTTTTTCAAAGTAGACAGATCTGCAAGTAATTTCTCAACTTCCTGAAGACTCATACCTCCTGATACTTGTACACCAGTCCCTGGTGCAATATTAGGATCTAACACATCTAAATCCAAAGATACATGCAACTCATCAGCTTTACTACTAATATATGAGACTACTTCTTTTAGAACCATATCTAATCCCATACTCTGTATATCAGACATAAAGTAGGTCTTAACACCTAACTCCTCAACCATTTTTGCTTCAGCACAATCTAAATCTCTAAGACCAATGTAAACTATATTAGATGGTTTTAATACATTCCCCTTCTTTGCTAACAAACTCTTTCCCATACCCATCAGGAATGCTACAGACATACCATGTATATTCCCAGACAGAGAAGTCTCTTCTGTATTAATATCAGCATGAGCATCTATATATATAATTCCAGGATTAGAATATTTATCTAACACAGCTGAAAAAGAACCCAATACTATTGAATGGTCTCCTCCAATAATCAAAGGGAATTTATCTTGGGAGAGAACATCTGTTGTCTTTCCATACAACAAATCTCTAGTTTTTTTTACTAATTCCAGATTCTTCATATTACCTACCTCTGTATTTTCATAGCTGTTTTCTAGTTTAAGATCAGAACTATTAACCATATATCCCAACTTCTCAAGGAGAGGAATAACCCCCTTAAGTCTAACAGCTTCAGGTGCAAGTCTTGCACCCAAAATACCAGCTCCCATATCAAAAGGAACCCCTATTAACTCTACTTCTTTATCTTCTCTCATTTTGAACATAGCTTAGAATATATTTGATATTGCAGGATTATTCAATAACCCCACCACCTACAATATAGTCATGGTCATAGAATACTACTGATTGACCAGGTGTAATAGCTCTCTGAGGTGTATCAAATACTACTTTTACCTTACCATCACTCATAGGAGATATTGTACAACCTGCTTCCTTAGCCCCATACCTAATCTTAGCAGTAACTCTCATCTCCTTCTCTAACTTCTCAAACATAATCCAATTAAGATTACTAGCTACCAATGTATCACCCAATGTATCCTCATCATCACCTAATACAATAATATTCCTCTTAACATCAATATCTACTACAAACAAAGGTTTGTTACTTGCAATACCCAAACCCTTCCTCTGTCCAACAGTATAGTTGTATACACCACCATGCTCACCTAATACATTCCCTTTAACATCTACAAACTTACCATTAGGCATCTTCTTCTTAGTTGTTCCCTCAATGAATCCAACATAGTCGTTATCTTCGATAAAGCATACCTCCTGACTATCCTCCTTCTCTGCAACAAACAAATCATTCTCCTTAGCTATCCTCCTTACCTCTTCCTTCTCCATCCCCCCTATAGGGAACAATATCCTAGATAGTTGTTCTTGTGTAAGTCTGTAAAGAAAATATGCTTGATCCTTACCACTACTCTTCCCTTTCTTAAGAAGATATCTACCATCCCTCTCCTCTATCTGTGCATAGTGACCAGTAGCAATATATTCAGCACCCAGGCCCATAGCTCCATCTAGTAATGCATTAAACTTAATCTCCTTGTTACATACCACACATGGATTAGGTGTTCTTCCTGCTAAATATTCATCTACAAAATATTTCATTACCTTTTCCTTAAAGATATCTCTAAAATCAAAAACATTAAATGGAATATCTAACTTCTTAGCTATCTTTCTAGAATCCTCTACAGCTTTCTCTGTTTGATAGATTTCCATAGTACCACCTATGACATCATATCCTTGTTGTTTAAGAAGAAGTGCAGCTACAGAACTATCTACACCACCACTCATTGCTATTAATACTTTCATACCCTGATTATACTGTATCTCCTAAGAAAAGAAGAGTTAAAAAGAAAAGTACAAAAAGATATGGTATATTGTTAAAAGATTACATGACAAATTAAAAATATGAAAATAGTTTTAAATAATGCTAAATATGAAAAAGCTAATTTTGCTAATGAGCAAGAATTAGAAGATGCTGTTCTTAAACATTCCAAAGAGATATTTGGAGAAGACTGCCTCTACATCTCTGTCAAAAGAAGAATTCAAAATCAAAGGAATAGTTTCATTAATATCCCTGATGCATATGTAGTGGATTTTAGGGGAAGACCAAAACTTTGGGTTGTTGAGAACGAACTTTCTACACATGATTCCTTTAAACATATTGGAATACAAATGCTTCAGTTTGCATCACAATTTACAGAAGGTTCTTTTCAAGTTAAAACAATTCTTCTAGAAGCCATAAATGATGATAAAGGATTACTTGAGAAAGCAAATACTCTAACAAAGAAAATTAAATATCCAAATATAGGGGCAGTTCTGGACTATGCAATATTTAGAAATGATTTTGGTTTTATCATTGTAATAGATGATATTAATGAAGACTTACGTAGTGTAACACAAGAGCTAGCAAGACAACCAGAATTACTACAAATACAAAAATATGTGTCTGCTGAAAAGAAAGAAGCTATGTATGCTTACGAAGAACTACTTAGTGATGTTGTTGAATCTACATCTGCATGGGTTGCTGATATGGATGATATCGATACCATTGTTGCCCCTGCAAGAGAAGAAGGATTTAAGAGAGTTTTCCTGGGAGAGAAGGAATGGTATTCGATAAAGATTGCTTCTTCAGTAATTCCAAGATTGAAATATTTAGCAATGTATGAAGTTGCTCCTGTTAGTGCAATTAGGTGGATTGGTAAAATTGAATCTATTCAACCCTATGAAGATACTGGGAAATACAAGATCATTCTTTCGGATATAAAAGAGATTCCTGCAATTAAACTAGGACACCCAAGATATACACCATATGGACATAGGTACACTACATTTGAACTATTAATGAAAGCGAAGACCTTAGGAGATTTGTAAGATAATATCTAAAACCCTAACTTAGCCTTCTCTAAAATATCCAACATCCTCTCCTGTACCTTCTCTGGCATACCCTCTATAGATTTGTTTACAAAACCCTTAACCACTATCTCCTCAGCATCATCATGACTAAAACCTTTTGTTTGAAGATACTCTATCTCCTCACTAGAAACCTTACCTAAAAAAGCCTCATGTGTTAATTGAGTATTACTGTTCTTAGAAAAAAGTTGGGGTATAGCGGTAACCTTAGCTCCATCTGTTAGTAGTAGAGCATTACAATCAATATGTCCCTTTGAGTTATCACCCACACCTTCTAGTATTGTGTTGGTAACAAAATCACCACCACCATTAACAGCGGATGAATGAATCTCACCTACACTATCCTTACCCAAAAGCTTAATATTACCCCCAAGATCAATATTTGATTTAGGATGGATATATGAAAGGGAATTTAAAATGGTCTGACCATCATCATCTACCTCAACAGTAGGATTAGAAATAATCTCCTTAACCTTCTCCCAAACAATATAGTTGGATATATATCTACCACCCTTAGCAACATGAACCTTAACATTTGGATATACCTTAGAAGTACTACCCCATGAATGAATCATATTAAATATTAATGTAGCATTCTCACCAACAAAAATATCTGTCACAGACCTATGTATATTCCCTTTAACATGCTTACCTGAAAGACAACCCGTAAAAAGCTCGAGATGACCACCCTCTTCTACTACAATTATATTCTGTACTCTCTGTTCCAAACCTTCCTCTGATGTAAGAAAACATGTCTGAGCATTACCAAAAGAATTCTTAGAACACTTAATGAAATATCCTGTATATTTCTTCCAATCATTCTTCTGAAGAACTAACTTCTTCTCCTTAACATATTTACCAACCAAAGGATTAGATATACTCAAAACCTCCAAAGTTTCAGTATCACTCTCAAGTAACAAAGGTTCATTATCATTAAGAACAATATATGGATCAAAACCGATGTTCATATAGTTGTCGAGAAAGTCTTCCAAGTTCATCATTTCTTTACCTCCTTACAATTTACACATTTACTGTATCCCTTCTCCTTAATACATTCCAATATCTCCATCGGTTTACCAACACAAGCAATCTTACCTCTGTACATTACAGCACCCTCAACAGCATCAATATATTTCAGAATATCACCAGAATGGGTAACGATAATGCCCATTGCTTTCTTCTTCTTAAGAAGGTCCCCCATATATCCCCCAACCTTCTTCAAGTTATCAAGATCAATACCTGAATCAGGCTCATCAAAAAGAAACACCTTCGTATTCTCAAGCATAGCTAAAGAAAGAAGCTCACTCCTCTTCACCTCACCACCAGAAAGACCAACATTAATATCCCTCTTAAGAAACTTCCTAGCATCCAAACTATCAATATCTTTAGAATACTCCTTCCAAACCAAATCATCCCCTACACTCTCCTTAGCAACATCCTCAAACTTAACACCCTTCAAGCTAGGAGGATTCTGATACATATATGCAAGACCACTCTTAACTCTCTCATCTATCTTTAAACCATTAATCTTCTTACCATCAAGTAAAATATCTCCACTTACCTCATACTTAGAAAAACCCATACATGCTATAAAAAGTGTTGACTTACCACAACCATTAGGACCAAACAAAACAAAAAACTTACCAACAGGAACTGTAAAGTCCTGAGTCAGACCTTTAATTATCTCCTGCCCATCTACTGTTACTGAAAGATTCTTTACTTTAAACATACCTCCCATTATACCATGCAAAAAGAGAAACATATCCAATATTTATCTTTACAGAAACCCAAAAGAATGCTACCATTACTAAGATTTCAACACATACCCATATGGAGAAAAAAAAGAATGAAGAAAAGAAAACACCAAATCTTTTGAGACTACTGGTATTCATCTATGAGAAATATTACAAAAAGAATGAATATACATGGCAGATTTGGGCATATACCGTATTACAATTCCTCACAAGAATATATCCTCTTGTTTACAACTTTGTACTAGCAAAAATCATTGATGAGATTACTCAAATCTACAATAAGGGTATAGGCTTTGAATCTTTAATACCAATAATGATTACATGGATTGTTCTCACACTACTTGGGATATTAGCTAACAACTTCTACAGATATGTTGACAGTCTTAGAGCAATTTGGAGAGCACATCTAGAAGACAGGGTGTATTTACAAAAATATTTAGAGATAGAACCTAAGGCATATGAAAATCCAGAATTTGTAAATATGAAGAATACGCTCTCCTGGAACTCATGGGATATCTCAGGTTCAATCTATGATTCTATGAATATACTCTCCCTACTTCCAGTCATCATTATCTCATTCATCTCCATCTCATCATTAGTCCCTTCATTTGCATTACTTGGAATTCTAGCAAGCATACCATCAGCTCTGATTGTAAAACATTTTGGAAAACGAGTATGGAATATCTGGGGAGACAAAGGAGAAGAGAAAATCAAATATGCTAGCTACAGAGGAACATTCTGGAGTACACAATTTGAAAAGATGCAAGAAGCTTTTGTATTTAAATATGGGAAATATCTTGTACAAAAAGCTGATGATCTTAACAAAAGGTTTAGTCAGAAACTTCAGAATAATGTTAAGAAAAGGTATGGATGGAGTATCATTGCAGACCTCTTCTCCTGGGCATTAACCATTTTTGTACTTGTATATTCAGTCAAACTAGTATTTAATGGACAACTTACAGTTGGTATGCTTACCTTTGTCCTCGCTACATATGCAAAATTTAGTTCTGACATTGGAGAAGTACTATATATCATTTCCTCAATTACAGGAAACAGAAAGATTATTGAAACCTTCTACAATCTACAAAACTGGAAAAACACACAAGTAAGTGGAGATGTTCTTTTGAAGAACGTAGACAAAGGTGTCTCCATTGAATTCAAAGATGTCTGGTTCAAGTATGACAGAAGTAAGAATTGGGTGTTGAAAAATATCAACTTCTCTGTAAAAGCAGATGAGGACATTGCTGTAGTTGGAAAGAATGGTGCAGGCAAAAGTACATTGATAAAACTACTACTTAGAATATATGACCCACAGAAGGGACAAATCTTAATTAATGGTGTAGACATCAAGAAACTCAATTTAGACGAATACTACAAACTTGTTGGTATTCTCTCTCAAACATTTAATAAATTTAATATCTCTGCATCCGATAATATTTTCATTGGTGATATTACAAACCTCAACAAAGAAGATATTGTTACAGCTGCTAAAAAATCAGACATACATTCAACCATTGAGAAGCTACCCAAGAAATATGACACATTCATTAGCAGGGAGATAAAAGATGGAACAGAGCTCTCTGGTGGAGAATGGCAGAAGTTAGCAATGGCCAGAGCATTCTTTAGAGATGCTAAATTCTTAATTCTCGATGAGCCTACTAGTGCAGTAGATAGTATTTCAGAAGAGAAAATATTTGAGAACTTTAGAGAAAATTCTAAACACAAAACAACACTAATAGTATCACACAGATTTGCTACTGTAAGAAATGCAAACAGAATTCTAGTTATTGACCAAGGAAAAATTGTAGAAGATGGACCACACAAAGAATTAATGAAACAGAAGGGATTATATAGCGAGATGTATTCCAAACAAGTTGGACAAAACAGTTCTAAGTAATAACTATGTCAAACAAACTCCTTCAGGAGAACATCTCTTCTCCAATTTCTCTTTACACTCTCTATATAAATTCACATTGTTTAAATCTTTAGACATAAACAAAACAGCTCCTATCAGACCAATAACTAAAAGAAGAACAAAAAGTATATTATCTACTTTAGACCCTTCTTCAAAAGTATTTCTAATTTCATCACTTTTCATAACCTTCTTAAAACAAAACAAACCTACCAAAGGAAGAATAACCTCTAGAGCCAGTAGAGGGTAAATTAAGTTCTTCATTGCAATACGAGATTGAGAAAAAAATATGAAAAAAATACTCCAAAAGACCATAAACATTTCAATAATTATTACCATTTTAAGATACTTTACAACACCCATCGATTTACCTCTTACCATTCCAATACCAATAATAATATAGAGAACTGATAAAAAAGAATGAAGAAAAAGTAATAAATATTCTAGAGGGAAATAACAAAGTTCAACAAACGACATAGCTGTCAGAAACTTTAATAGAAGAAAGGCACAATACCTCAAAAACACATTGATTAAAATAAGAATTCCTACTACCTTAATCCTCTTTTTCAATTTAATAGTAGATTCATCATACAATTCATTCTCTAGACTCATTCTTTCATCTCAATCAATTTATTACCTCATCCTGTATAATACGGATATATCATTTAAGTATAACATAGATAAAAAGAAGAAATGACAATAGAGATTACAGTAAAGACAAAACAGAAGATATCTAAAGTAGAGAAGATAGATGACAAAACCTACAAGGTCTTTGTGAAATCTACCCCTACTCAAAATAAGGCAAATATTGAGATTGTAAAACTTCTCTCTGACTACTTTAACGTTGCCAAGTCTAATATCAAGATTAAGTTAGGAAAAACAAGTTCTAAAAAGGTTGTAGAAATCGAGTAACCACATACGGTAACCTCTTTAGTTTGTTCACTCTGGATAATGACTATTTACATTTTTTCATATTTATTTAACATGCTATGAGTATTTCACATCGGTGAATTGGTGTAGTAGAATGGGAGTATATATAAAATAAGTGTGTAAATATATGGAAGAGTATTTAATGGATGATTGTGGTTACTGTTGCAATTGTTGCTTAGCAAATAACGAGGTAACACAGATGCCTAGAATAGGAGATAAAGCTCCAGAGTTTAAAGCAGTTACTACACAAGGAGATATTGAATTTCCTAAACAGTATGAAGGAAGCTGGGTCATTCTCTTTAGCCACCCTGCAGACTTTACACCTGTATGTACTTCTGAATTTATGACTTTTGCAGCAAGAGAGAAAGAGTTTGAGGAATTGAATTGTAAGCTAGTTGGTCTTTCTGTAGATGGTCTTTACAGCCATATTGCATGGTTAAGAACTATTAAAGAGAAGATGGAATGGAATGGTATGAAGGATGTAGAGGTAACATTCCCATTGATTGAAGATATTACAATGGAAGTATCTAAGAAATATGGAATGATTCAACCAGGTGAAAGTGAGACTAAAGCTGTAAGGGCAGTATTCTTCATTGATCCAAAAGGAATCATTAGAACAATCATCTACTACCCACAGAGTACTGGTAGAAACTTTGATGAGTTACTAAGAGTCCTTAAATCTCTACAAACTGCAGATGAGTTTGGTGTTGCTACACCAGCCGATTGGAATCCAGGAGATGATGTAATTGTACCTACAGCTGGTTCATGTGGTGTTGCAAAAGACAGAATGCAAGATGGAGATATGGATTGTAAAGATTGGTTCTTCTGCACAAAGAAATTAAGTAAGGAAGAGATAGAACAAAAGATTAAAGTATAACAAAGAATAAATGGAAGAGTTAAAACCTGACTTTGTTGATATTGCTCGAGAAAATATTCAGTATTCCTTTAGTGTGAAAGAGGACAATGATGGTAATATCGTTGTAGGAGAAATACATGTTAATCCAAAAGGACTATCAGAAGAAGAAAGACAGGAACAAACAAAACTATTAGAAGAGCAACCAGAAGATACTCTCTTTGTAGTAGAGTACAATACGTTCAAGAATAAGAGGTATGTCCAAATAGGAGGAGTTGAAGACACATTAATGGGTAGGACAATACAATTTGCACAGGAGAAAGATAGAAATCTCATCTTCATGGACGATGAGAACGGTACTGAAGATGATCAATGGTGGAAGAGCAATGCCTCTTGGTATGCATTATGGCAAAGAATGGGTTCAACAATATCGAGAGAAGATTTCTTCTATATGAGAACGGTTGTTCAAATTATGGACACACTCACAAGAGACCCAAAAGGTGCCGAAGAATATATACAAAAAGCACTCGAATATACCATGAGAAATCAAGAACTATCTGTTATAGAGAAATCTACACTTCTTAATGCCATAAAAGGGACAATTACAGGACTAGAACAAGGAGGTTTAAAAAAGATGAACGAAGCAGTTATGACATTCATTAATTATGATGGAAGAATTAGAGATAGATATTATCAAGAAAAGATAGTTTATATAAAAAAAGCAAACCCAGGGAAGAAAATATTTGCTGTGTTTGGGAAAAACCACCAAGAAACTATTCTTGAAGCATTAAACAATCCTAATGGTAGTAGTAATACACAACCACAAAATGAAGCAAAAATGCATTGGACTATCTCAGAACTAAAGGAATATTCAAATGCACAAAAGGAATTAAGTAAAGAAGAGATTGAAGAGAAAGCCAAGGAGTAGACTCTTTAATTTTAACAAAATCAAATATGAAAGAAGCAAAGAAGAAATTTAATATAAAAACATTCATTGTTGTTGTCTTCTTTTCTCTATTGTATATATTCCTACTTTCATCATTCCCTATCAAAAACAAAATATGCTGTATGTATGGCTCTACTAGATACCACGGTCCATTATTCCTAGTTTCAAAAACAGTAGAAAACTATGAAGAAGCACAATACGTGTATGAATACTCTACTCCTAAATTAATTAACCTTGGTTATACTATTAATATCAATTGGAGTACTATTATCATAAATGTTTTTCTAACTATAGCCCTCTCTTTCCTCATACAAAAGATTCTCACAAACAAGATTTATCACAAGAAATACTTTTGGATATATACAGTTATAGTGGGAGTTGTGATAACAATATTATTCTACCTATTCTTCAGGTCTATACTACTCAATTCTGGACATTATATCGCAGGTTAACAACTCTCTAACTAATATGACCTTGCAAACAATGCAAGTTTAGCACCATCTTTACCTGTATAGAAGCATTTACCTCTCTCATCCTCATGCTCAAATGGAAAACATCTTACCGTTGCCATTGTCTCTTCCTTAAGCTTAGCCTCATCATCACTATCACCTACCCAATATCCCAGTACAAACTTACTCTCTTCAATTGCTTTCTTAAAAGCATCATAGGTTTCAACCCTTACAGTATTCTCATCCATTCTCTTCTTTGCAATATCAAAGAGATTCTGCTGAATATCTTCTAATAATCTCTTAATCTCTTTTGTAAGATCTTCCATCTTTACAGTAACCTTCTCACCTGTATCTCTTCTTGCAAGAACAACATGACCTTCCTTAATATCTCTAGGACCAATCTCTAATCTCAAAGGTGCACCCTTCTTCTCCCATTTGTAGAATTTTTCACCTACCCTTAAATCAGTATCATCAACCTTAACTCTAAAATCTTTCTCAAGAGTCTCTTGAAGTTTCTCAACCTCTTTATCTACCATCTCCCTATCTTCAGGTTTTGGCCAGACAGGAATTATGACAACCTCATATGGAGCAACTTTTGGAGGAACAACAAGACCACTATCATCACTATGAACCATAATTAAACCACCAAGACTTCTTGTACTCATTCCCCAACTTGTTTGGTAACAATATTTAATATCACCATTCTCGTCTACAAACTTAATATTGAATGCCTTTGCAAACTTATCACCAAGATTATGTGAAGTTGCAAATTGAAGTGCCTTACCATCTTGCATCATTGCTTCTGTTGTATATGTAATATCGGCACCTGCAAATCTTTCTGAATCTGTCTTCTTACCAACGAATACAGGAATGGCTAAAATCTCTTCCGCAAATTTTTTGTATTCTAACAACATCTGCTGTGCTCTTTCATCTGCTTCTTCTGGTGTAGCATGTGCTGTATGACCTTCTTGCCAAAGAAATTCCGTACTTCTTAGAAGTAATCTTGGTCTAAGTTCCCATCTAACAACATTTGCCCATTGATTGATTAGTATTGGTAAATCTTTATAGGACTCAACCCATCTTGAATATGCATCATATATTATAGTTTCTGATGTTGGTCTAATTACAAAAGGCTCTTTTAACTCTTCTCCTCCTGCATGAGTTACAGCTACAACTTCTGGCGAGAATCCTTCTACATGCTTTGCTTCTCTGTGTAAAAATTCGTTCGGTATGAAAAGAGGGAAAGAAGCATTCTCTACACCTGTTGCTTTTATCCTTTTATCAAACTCTTTCTTAATATTTTCCCAGATTGCATATCCATATGGTTTGATAATCATTGTACCTCTAACAGGACCGTGTTCAACAAAGTCAGAAACTTTAATTACATCCAAATACCATTGTGAGAAATCTTCTTCTCTGCTTGTGATCTTTTTCTCGTCCATATTAGGGTTGAATAATTTAATAATTGATTCTAATTGAAAGAAAGGGATAAAGCAATGATTGGAGGGAAGATAATCGTACTCAATAACTAAATAGAACGCCTACCTAGCATCTTCTGCATAATAATATCAATTGATGGAATCTTAGAGTCGTTAAGTTCCATAGGTACTTCTGTTAACTGAAGCTTTTTAATAAAGTTTTCTCCTGGTAATGTAATAGAAGTAGATATACCAAACAAATATTGCGGTTCAAAAACCTCTTTTATTGCAAGTATTAACTTTGTAGCTTCACCTTTCTTTACAAACTCAGAACTTGTGATAAATCCATAGACAATAGCCCAATTCTCACGACCTTTGTTTGTAATAATAACATCAGCAATACTCTTTTCTTGGTCAAAAAAGAATCTTGAGGTAAAAGCACCACCAAATTCTGTAAAATTGGGAATACAATATAAACCATTAATATCCTTCTGTATCTTAGTACCAGGAATTTGTTCAGCTTTTTCCCAACCATCTACTCTTGCCAAATCTAAAGGCATAGGCATATGTTCTCCTAATGACCATTCACTATTCATTGGTCCTGATAATTCTTCTACCATAGAACATTTTTATTTTAGTTAAAGCTCTGGGATTATACTATAGGTTCCTGCTGTCTGTCTATATGCATTAAAATCCTCAATATGCTACAATATAGTATGGTAACAATATATTTCTATGATACTAAGGTTGGAAAGATAGGTATAGGTGAAAAAGATGAGAAAGTAATAGCAGTAGTTTTTGATGGTGAAAGATATGACCCATCATGGACAGAGAAAGATACCCCTCTCAAAAAGAAAACTATCAAACAGATTAATGAATATCTAGATGGAAAAAGAAAAACCTTTGATATTGATATATACTACACCTCAGCATCTTCATTCTTCTCAAGGATAATGAAAATATTAAAAAAGATTCCATATGGAAAAACAATTACATACAAAGATATAGCTAGGAAAGTAAATAATCCAAAAGCATACAGAGCTGTAGGTATGGTATGTAACAGAAACCCATTACCAATACTCATACCATGTCATAGAGTAATAGCAACAACAGGAGCAATGATTGGTTACAAAGGAGGAGTTGAGATAAAGAAGAAGTTGATTGATTTAGAAAAAGGAATCAAACTTGAATAAAGTTTGCACTTACAAACATCATCTCTTTCATACAATATATTTTACATATATAATGAATATATGATACTAACTGCCAAAGAAATAGAAAAAGAAGTTAAAAAAGGAAATATTATAATAACTCCTTTTAGTAGAAAAAATATCAAACCTAATAGCTATATATATTCCCTAAGTCCAACACTCATTGAGATAAAAGACGTTGGTGATAAAAGAAAAAAACCTAAGATAAAGGAATACACTATACCAAAAAGTGGATTTGTTTTAGAACCAAACAAACTCTATCTTGGTACAACTGTTGAAAAGATTGGAAGTAAGAAGTTTGTAACATCACTCATAGGAAGAAACAGTATTGCTAAATTAGGTATGTTTCTTCAAATTACAGCAGATCTAGGACAATTAGGTAAAGCTCATAAATGGACATTAGAGATAAAGGTAGTGCAAAGATTAAGAATATATCCTAATATGAAGGTAGGACAAGTTACATTCTGGATACCAAAAGGAGATATTGATATACAAAAAACAGAATTCTATGCTGAGCAGAATGAACCATATCTTAGCCAACTATATAACGAAAAATGATACTAACAGGTAAAGAGATACAAAAAGAGATTAAGAAAGGAAGGATTATCATAGATCCTTTTAATATTGAGGATGTTGAAACTAATTCATATGATTTTCATATTGATAATACCCTCTATACATACAAGAAAAATATTTTAGATCCTACTGAAGAGAATCCTCTTGAGGAATTAAAGATACCTCCTAGTGGTTTAATACTAAGTCCTAAGAAGATATATATTGGTAAAACTAAAGAGAAAATTGGTAGTAACTACTTTGTTCCCATTATCAAAGGTAGGTCATCCACAGGTAGACTGGGTATCTTTGTAAATATTACTGCTGATTTAATAGACCTTGGTTCTATACAGAGACCTACTCTAACAATTCATGTAGTACAACCAGTTAAGATATATCCTAATACCAAGATAGGACAGGTAACATTCTGGGTTGCTAAATAAAAACCATTATATAAGCCTATTCCTTCTTCTTTTTAAATTGAGGCAATTTATCCATAAGCCAAAATATTACAGGGTCTGTTAAGTTCTTTGTTACAAATATTACCAAACTATCCCAAAGACCAGGATATACTTCTTTTTTGAATTTAAATGCCTTTCTAATTGCAATCTCAGCTACCTGCTTTGGTTTAATTAACAATCCTAATTTCAATCCCAGATTTCTTAGTCTTTGTGGAAGTTTGAAAAACGGAGTATCTACACCACTAGGACATACTACTGTTACACCGACATTACTTCTTATAAATTCATAATAGATAGATCTTGAGAAATTACGAATATAGCTCTTAGTAGCATTGTAAAGATGAATACCAGGTAAAGTCATCATTGCAGAAGCAGAAGACATATTTATAATGAAACCTTTCTTTCTCTCTAACATACGAGTTCCAAAGAGATATGTTAAAAATGTTGTACAGTAGATATGAAGATTGAGAATTAAATATAGTTGTTTTTCACTTAGTGTTGAAAATTCATGAAAGATTAATGTCCCAACATTATTTACTAACACATCTACTTCTATCTGTTTTTCTTGGCAATAATCATAAACTTTCTGTGCAGCACTTGGTACAGACAAATCCATATCTATAACTAATACCTTCACACCAAATTCCTTCTTAATCCTATCTGCTATTTCTTTTAATTTATCTCCTTCATTACCTACTAACACACAATCTAAACCTAGTCTTGCGAACTCATCAACAAAAGCCTCACCTATACCACCACTTGCTCCCGTAATTAATACTGTTTTTATACCCCTTGGGATTCTAAATTTGTTACTCATGTTGTAGTGTCTTAAGCCTTATTTATGTGGACATGGCGGATATCCAGTAATAACTGCAATACCTATTCGCTCATTAGTATTCTGGTCTTTGACTATTATTCTTGTTCCTGGTTCATACAAAGCAGGACCTCCAAGCATTATAAACTTTCTTACCTCTATCTCAGCAACTTCTCCTGGCTTGATAGGTTTTGATATTACAGGAGTACCATTTCCTGTTATAAATGGTTTCCCTGAAGGGTCTGCATCTTTAGGCATAAAAGTAAGAAGATAACCTTGACCATTCACAACAGATGTCTCTTTTGTATTTCCTTCTTCCTTTGTAAACACATACACCTTAAGTTTTACTTTAGTAGCCAATTGCATATCTGTACCAAAGGTTGCTCGTTTGTAGAAATAATCATTATCCATAGCAATACCAACTGACTCTGACACAGTTGCAGAATTTACCAACTTTCCTGCCTTAATCATTCTCCTTACTTTGGTTGAGACATCAGGTACTATCCCACAAATACCTGTTTGTTTAAGAGTATCTCCAACTTTAAGTGTTCCCCTTCTCACTGTTACTGTTAAATATTTTGTACCATTAATTGTAATAGTCTCTTTTGAATCTATAATTACACTCGTAGCATCAGGAGTCCATAAACTTTCAACTTGTTGTCGTGGAGGTACTATCTTTGGAGGTGGTAAGGCCTCAAATACAGGTGTCTTAGATTCTGATGAAGGAGTACTAGATGATGAGTCTTCGGAGGGTATGGATGGTGTTGTTGTTTTGCTTGATTCTGGTGTTGATTCTTCTATATCCTCTTCTACATTCTCTTCCCCCTCTAATAACCCATCTAAATCTTCTTCATCCTCCAACTCTGAAACAATCTTCTCTTCTCCTTGATCCTGCTTTATATCACTATTTCTATTCTTTCTTACATAGAGAAAGACAGAGAAGATAAGGATGAGAAATACTAAGAAAACAAGCAGAACTATCTGCTTTTTATCTAAAGAAAGTTTCTTTGTATTATTACTTTCTTCTTTCATATTTATTTATGTAAAAAGTTATATATAACCTTCACTATTATTTAAGTATATCAATTTAGGGAAATACGAACAATATTAAAAGAAAGAAACCCTACTCAAACTAAACAACATACGAAATACCGTATACTGATTTTTATTGTTTTTTCGGGTTCTGTGTGTTGTGTTGTTTTACTTTTTTTGTGTTTTTTGTATCAGTTTTTCAATGAGGAATGTTATAACATCCCTCAAAGGAAAACACAGTAACAATATCAATAGTGGCAACACTATTATAAGACACTCCATAATTCCTCCTTTCAAAAGATCATCAACACACATCTATATTATATCACAACAAACACTACAGGTCTCTTCAATAATTCTTCCCATATAAAATGATATAATCAAATAATGAAAACTGATTTCAAAACTCTCAAAGATCTACATGAATACTATGCTGTAAACAATAACTGTGGATTAAAAGAAACAGCTACCCAACCAGTATATGAAATAACTCCCCCATCATCTGGAATACTCTTCATAGGTGAAGCTCCTGGTAAACATGAAGATTTACAAGGTAGACCATTTGTAGGTTCTGCTGGTAAATTCTTAGATGAACTATTACAAAGTATTGGATATACAAGAGAAGAGGTATATGTTAGTAATATTGTTAAATACAGACCTCCTTCTAACAGAGATCCACAAGATGATGAAAAGAATGCATGTAGGGTATGGCTGAATGCAGAACTAGTGTTTGTAAAACCTAAGGTAATTGTAACATTAGGAAGACATGCATTAGGTAGGTTTGTACCAGGTGCAAGTATTACAGCTTCTCATGGACAATCATTTGAACATCCAACAGGTATTCCAATATTTGCTATGTATCATCCTGCAGCTGCACTCTACAATCCTAATCTAAAAGAAGATATGAAGAAGGATTTTAAAGCATTGAAGAAATTTCTATCTACTCTTCCTAAAAAGAAAATAAATATATTAGAAAAGCAAGAGGTTATAGATGAGATATTGAAGTTATAAAACAGACCTTGTCAATTATATTGACAAATAACTTGACAATTATTTTACATATCCGTATAATGGATTATGGAAAATACAAAATATAAATACTATTTAAGTGATAAAATCTTAAAAAACATCTCTTCAATTGAAAGACTATATGGTCAATTAGAATCACAAGTTATCCCAAAAGAATTACTCCTTAATTTAGAAAAACAAAACCTTATCAAATCTTCCTTCTCTTCAAATAGCATAGAGGGTAACTCTCTTTCAAAAGGTGAAGTTACAAACTTAATCTTAGGTGACAGAGTACCTGCTAATAGAGATGAAAAAGAAGTAAGGAACTATTTTGATATCCTCCAAAAGATTGGGAAAGAATATGTAAATCTTAATACAGATACCATACTTAAAATCCACAGAGAACTACTGAAAGGTGTTAACAATCAGATTGGTGGAGAGATTCGAAATAAAAGAGTTATTGTAGGAAACCCATTACAAGATGGAAATGTAATAATCAAACATGAACCACCAAAACATGATAAAAAAGGAATAACAGAAATGCTTGAACTATTAGTAGAATGGACTAAATCTTCTAACGAACTTCCAATAATAAAGGCAGGAATATATCATCATGAATTTGTATATATCCACCCTTTCATAGATGGAAATGGTAGAACTTCAAGACTAACAACTACACTACTTCTACACAAATTAGGATACAAGATTAATAAGTACTTCATACTTGATGATTACTACGATATAGACAGAATTATGTACTCTGATTCTTTACATTCTGCAGATACTGGAGATAAAACAATATGGTTAGAATACTTTACAGATGGAGTTAAATATTCATTACAATCAGCATTAGCAAAAATCGAAGAGGGACTAAAGAACATTTCTTTTAATATGAGACCTACAAAAAGAGAAAATGATGTTTTAGAATTGGTAAAGAAATACAAAGAGATTACATCATCTGATGTTTCTAAAGAATTAAATATATCTAGACAACAAGCTTTTAATCTTTTAGATAATTTAATCACAAAGGGATATTTAGAGAAACAAGGTAGCACTAAGAATAGTTTTTACATATTAAAATAAGTTTTTAATATTATGACAGAAGCTATATACAAAAGAGATTGGGTTGATGGAGAAGAGATCTTAGAAGAACACAAAGAATATGATGTTAGACAAGTAACATGCTTTGTATTCTCAAGTGATAACAAACTACTTTTAGTTGCAAAAGAATCTGATGACTGGACTATTACAGCAGGACATTATGAAGAAAAAGATAAAACTTTCAAAGATGGTGTTATCAGAGAGGTATTAGAAGAATCAGGTTTAGATATTTCTAAATACAAAGAAGATATTGATATATTTGGATATGCTCTTGTAACAAAGATTGATAAAGAAAGTGAAAAGGTTTTAGATAGATTTATCCAAATGAGAATGTTTCTTAAACTAGAAGATTTAAAAGCAAAGGATATTGAATTAAAACCTATGGAAGAATTTGAGATTAAATATGCTCAGTTCTGTAGCATAGAAGAAGCCTTTGAAAAGGTAAAATGGTTAGAACAATCTGATGAGTGGAAAGCTATTAAGCCTACCTACTTCCCCTTACTCCACTCTGCATCATAGAAGATCTTCTCAACACCAGTCTCATAATCATTACATATCTCACTCTCCTTAAACCATATCTTTAATTCTCTCTCTGCATTCTCTACTGAATCAGAAGCATGTAACATGGTCATAGTAGACCTATCTAAAAAGTCTGCAAGAGCATATGTATCCAGTGAGTAGTCATCTCTAATAGTACCAATATCACCATCTGCTGGACTAGCACTACCTAAAATCTTTCTAACCTGAGATATTACTCCAAAACCTTCAAATACAATAGCTACAATTGGACCACATGTAAGATAGTTAATATTCCTCTGTCTAATCTTCTTACCTTGTTCTAATGAATTCCAGTTACTAATATCCTCACCTCTTGCAATAGCTCCCTTCTTAGCCTTCTCACCTGTCTCAATTAAATACCCTTCTTCATTAATATAGTGTTCACCTACTTGCTCCTTAGTTGCATTAAGCATCTTAATAGCAGTCATCTTAATACCCTTCCTCTCAAATCTAGACAGTATCTCACCTACTAACTGCCTTTGTAAAACATCAGGTTTAAGTAACACCAATGTTCTCTCTTGTGCCATTTTTGGTTTTTTCATCTGGAAAGAATGTTTAAAATATTAGATAATATAGGATAACAGAAATATGAAGAAAAATACAGATAGAACAAAAGAAATTTTCTTAGACATTGCTTCTCTGAAAAAGTGGGATGAGAACAAATCCTTAAACAAGATTCTTAGAAACTACAAAAAAGATAATGGGTCAATATGTCGCATTGATGAGCTTGTAAAGATGTTTGAGCAAGTAAAGAAAGATTTTTCAAAAACAGATATATCTCTAATTGAAAAGAGAATTAGATTAAGACCTACTAGAACTAATTCAGGTGTAGCTGTTGTTACAGTTATGACTATGCCCTATTACTGTCCTGGTAACTGTATATTCTGCCCTAATGATAGAAGTATGCCCAAGAGCTATATTGCTTCAGAACCCGGTGCACAAAGAGCATTAAAATTAAAGTTTGATCCGTATGCACAGGTGTATAACAGGTTGGTTGCATTAAAACATATTGGTCATAATATTGAGAAGGTTGAGTTAATTATCCTAGGTGGTACATTCTCTGCATATGATGGTAACTACAAGATATGGTTTGTAAAAGAGTGCTTTAGAGCATTAAACAGAGTTAAGAAGAGTACAAAGGAATATATCCAACCAAGAGAGTTTGCAATGGAAAAGACTGATTGGGAAGATTTAGAAAAGGAGCAGATTAAGAATGAAACATCTTATTGTAGAAATGTGGGATTAGTTCTTGAAACAAGACCTGACTTTATCACAGTTGGAGAGTTAATGTATTTAAGAAGACTTGGTGCTACAAAGATACAGATTGGTATTCAATCTCTTTCAGACAAGGTATTGAGAGAGAATCAAACTGGAAGAGACAATGAAGATACAAAGAAGGCTTGTGAATTGTTAAGAATGTTTGGCTTTAAGATACATGGTCATTGGATGCCTAACCTCTATCTCTCTACACCTAAGCTAGATATCTCTGGATACAAAGAATTGTTTACAGAAGCATATCACCCTGATGAGATGAAGATTTACCCTACTTCAGTAATTGAAGGTACTGAGTTGTATGACCTTTACAAAGAAGGTAAACACAAACCATATGATGAGAAGACATTGATAAGGGTTGTTGGTGAGTGTATTGCTTCTACTCCTAGATATTGTAGACTATCCAGAGTAATTAGGGATATTCCATCTAATGAGATTGCAGCAGGAAACAAAAAAACTAATCTTAGAGAGGTTGTTGAGGAGTATTTAAGAAAGAAAGGGATTGAATCAGAAGATATTAGAAGTAGAGAGATTAAGGGTGAAGAAATTTCTAAGAATGATATTAAGTTAGAGAAAATTACATACAAGAGTACTGTAGGTACAGATATATTCATTTCATACAAGACTAAGAAGAGTGATAAGATATGTGGATTTTTGAGATTGTTTTTACCTAAGAAGGTATTAAGTAAAAAGCATAGATTAGAAGAACTACAAAACACTTCGATCATTAGAGAGGTACATGTTTATGGTAAGGTTGTAGGGATAGATAGAGAGAGTAAACAAGGAGAATCTCAACACTTAGGATTAGGTAAGGAGTTGATAAAGATAGCGGAAGATATGTCCAAAAAGAAAGGTTGTGAGAAAATTTCTGTTATATCTGCTATTGGAACTAGAGAGTATTACAAGAAGTTAGGATACAAGAGAGGTGAGTTGTATATGTACAAAACCTACAAGAACTAATAGACCTCATTAGCAATTTTCTAATCTTACTATGAAAAATGGGTGCACAGGGACTCGAACCCTGAACCAAACGATTAAGAGTCGTTTGCTCTACCGATTGAGCTATGCACCCATAAACAGAGAGATTATAATAATAAATAGAGTTTTTTTCAACACTATTTAGAATCACTCTTCCTCTTCACTACCAAATTAGGAGCAAGTACAGAACTCTTATCTAAAGTTACAGAAATATTCTTGTATTCCTCCTCATTAACTAATACATAATTTGGATTCGATACCGTGATAGTATAACTACCTCTATCTACTAGGAATCTATATCTCCCAGACTTGTCGGTAACTCTAGTAGCAACAATATTTTCGAATTCACTATCTAAAAGCGAAAGAACTAAACCTGATATCAACTTACCTTCCTCATCTTTAACAACACCATACTTTTCTTTCTTAGTTCTAAAAGATAGTATCAGTAAAACTAAGGAAGGAATGTAAAGGAAAAGAACCAAGTATGTCCACCAAACAGGGTTAATTTTTACTGCATAAATACTAAATATTAACCCTACCAAGAAGAGAATTAAATGTAAAACTCTCCAGATCCACTTAGTTCTAGAAAGAAACATTTGACTAAACCTCTCTTTCTTCGTTGCTTTCTCAGAATCTAGAGGTATAGAGAACTTAGGAATAAATCTATTTAAAACTGAGAATATACCACCCCTATATACATTCTCTAATGGATAATCAGATGTACCTGTAATTACAGAGGAAGGGAAAGAGTAACCATTGGCATTTATACTAATATAATAGCTCCCATTCTCAACCTCCGGAGTCTTGTATCTACCATGTGCATCCGTAACATCTGTCCAAATTAACTTACCATCCTTTGTATAGACTCTAACAATAACTTGTTTAAGAGGATCTTTTGTAATTGAGTCATAAACATAACCAGAGATTGTTCCAACAGACCTAAAACCAAAGAAACTTAAGATAGCCAAAGAACTTTGAATAATAAAGTATGGCACTGAACCCAAGAGATTTAAAACCATACTCATACCCAGTGTAACATTAGCTAAGGTTGCTCCAACTGCCACAGTTTCAACTTCCTCTTGCTCTAATTGACCAATAGTACTATCAATTATTTTTTCAACTGTTTCTGCTATTGGTTTTGTAATATTCTTAGTTGTCCATTCGATAACCTTCTTTATAGGAGGTTTCTCTGGCTCTTTATCTTCAATTGGTATCTCTGGTTCTGGCTCTTCTTCTTTCTCTTTAATCTCTGTCATACCTAATACCCATTCACTCTCCATTCCATTTTTATCTATACCTTTTACTCGAATATACCAATTACCTATGGCAAGAGGAGATGATGGTGTAAAGGAATTCTGATCTATTCTGACAGAATTTTCTTCACAGTTAGAGAAATCTTCATTTTGACACCATTCCACAATATATTCTGTGACAACATTTCCATCCTTATCATACGAAGGGACCCATGTCCAAGTTGGTGTGTCTGTATACCCTTCAGATATCACTACTGGTTCTCCAGGCTTTGTTGGCGGAGTTTCAGGTTCTGGTGTTGGGAAGCTTACACTAGCGGAATTATCCCAACTTTTGTTACCAACATTATCTTCTGCTTCAACATAGAAGCTATATGCTGAGAACAGGTCTTCATTTTCATCTTTTGGTAAATCACCTAATCTAATTTTAATTGTCCATACATCACCATTAAGAACATCTGTATATGGAACAGTAACCTTCTGACCGTTTGGTAAAATTACTTCAATACTTCTTGAAACAACTGCAATATTATCAACAATTCTGTATGTTAAAGAAACAAGAGAATCTGGATTAAATATAGTAGTTGTTGCTCCAGGAGGTTTCGATGTATTGATTAATGTTATCTGTGGTGCACTTGCCTCCTGTACAGAATATACACTATTTGACCATACACTCTCCCCAGACCATTGATTTCTAGCTTTCACTCGATAGTAATATATCTGACCACTAGAAAGACCACTAAAGGTTGTAGATATACCACTTATCCACCCACTACTATTGTGTATAGTGGAAAAGTTTGGTTCTGTGCTTACTTCAACATAGTATTGATATGCATTTGTACCTGTAATTCCCCAAGAAACTGTATTCTCAGTACCTGCAGTATATTGAGGCTCTGCAGCCATAACAGGTACTGCAACCGGAGTCACATAGAGCATCTCACATTTTTGAATTTGAACACTAATACCTCCAGTAATATCTCTTGCACAAACTCTGTAAGTGCCAGCTACAATAGCACTTACACTTCCTTCTGTAGCACCATTAATATCTGTATTAGGAGGTTGAACAATGGTCACATTCACAGCTGAGCCATCTATAAATATCTCTATTTCCCTGTTTGGTCTAGGTTGCATGTTAGAGTCATAAGACCTTATTAAAACAACAGATGGTTGAGAAATCTCAACATTTTGAGGACTCAAACTCAGTTGAGAATATACATCAACACCAACTATCACTTCTGTTGGGATACTAATAGTACTGTAAGCAAAAGAAAAAGTATTTAAAAGTAAGAAAGAAAGAAGAAAAAAACAAATTGTCATTAGAGCAGTCTTAAATTTCATTATATTTCTTCAACTATTTTCTTAATATACCTATCTAAGGCATCTGTAAAAATCTTAGAGTTGTAAGGACTCTCTCCTAAGTACTCTGCCTTGTATATACTGTAACAATTTTCACAAACAAGTGCAAAGTTTTTTCTATCCAAATACCCAATATTCTCACTAGAATTACAATATTTACAATGATTAAAATCCACTAAAAAACCCATCTCTCTTAAAAAGATTAATCTCAACCTATTAACAGATTCTAAATCAAGACCTTTTTTGATAGCACTTTGTAGAGCATCAAACAATTTGGGATATGAATCATATTCTTGTAAGAAGTGATTAAGAAGAAACAAAACTCTACGAATATTTTCAACATGAATATTATCAAAATCAAGAATTTGTACTAATTCCGATTCTGTAAGTAACGGCATTCCTTTACCTTCATAAAAAGATATCTTACTTGTACTCAAAGTCTGAACATTGCCTCTGTTCTTACTATTAATTTTTCTAATACCTTTAGCAAAAAGGGTAAACTTACCTCTCTCTCTTCCAAAAACAGTAAGCACCTTATCCGCTTCCGAGTAATTCACCGATTTTATTACCGTTACAATATCCCTACTCATATGCTCCCTCCCTACTTAACACAATTTTAGGAGTTTTAAGAAGAATCTTTAAGTCTGTAAGAAAGTTTAAGTTTCTTGCATATGTTGCTTCCATAGCTAATCTTTCATGAAGAGAGATATCATTCCTACCAGAAACTTGCCATATACCAGTTATACCAGGACTTACTCTAAAAATATATTTAAGATGTTGTTTATCCTTTGGGTATTGTTTCAAATGTGCCTCTATCTCCGTTTTGTATGTAGGTCTAGGACCAACAAGAGACATTTGACCAATTAAAACATTAAGCAGTTGAGGTAATTCATCCATATCCGTTTTCCTAAGAATCTTCCCTATCCATGTAATTCTAGAATCTTCATCAACTTTTAGTTTGTTACCATTCTTTTTCCACTTCTCCTTTAATCTCCCATACTTAGGATTTTCTAACAACTCTCTGTGAGCATTAGGAATCATTGTTCTAAACTTAAACATTCTAAATTCTTTACCACCATATCCGTGTCTAAGAGGTTCTTTTACAAAAATATTCTTACCATCAGTGCAAAAGATTAATATTGAAACAAAAAGAAGTAAAGGTAAAAAGATGATTAGAAGAGAAAGGGATAGAATTACATCCAACACTCTTTTAACTACTTTGTATGGTATCCCTGACATAGTTTTGTAACTTGTATACAAATATTTCCGATGCAAAGTTTTGCGCCTGTTTTCTACAATTATCTTGTGTGTATTTTTCTGGTTTGAAGTTTTTAAGAACTTTGACAAGGGAGTCAACTGTGTACTCTTCAAAGAATACTCCTGTTGCAGGATTTTCTTCTGATATTGTTTCCATTACACCCCCATCTTTGTACGCAATGACAGGTGTACCAAAAGCATTGGCTTCAACAGGTACCAAACCAAAATCCTCACCCCTAATTGGAAGAATCAATGCTCTGGCTTTACTCATAAGGTCATATTTCTCCTCCTCTGAAACAAAACCTAGGAACTTTACAATACCTTTCGCACCTAATTTATCAACAAGTTCTTTCATAGCTTCTAAGTCCTGTCCTGCTCCAGCAATTTTAAGTGGTAGATCTAACCTATCACAAGCTTTAATTGCAAGATGTACTCCTTTGTATCTCTCAACCCGACCAAGATAGAGATACCAATTCTCCTTTCTGTTAACTTTTGGATGTTTCAAAATTTTATCAACTTCAACAGGTGGGTATATTACATCTGAGTCACATCCATAGAATTTCTTTATTCTCTTCTTAACCACTTTTGAGTTAGCAATTATCCTGGTACATTTCCTTGCTGCATTTCTATCCCACTTTTGCCATAGCCTTTCAAGAAATGTATCCATGAAAAACGAATATATCGAGAAGAACACCTTGTTTATCCCACTCATCTGCTCTTTACTCTTAAGAGTCCTATCATCTTTCTGCCAAAAGAATTTTGGAGGAGTTAAACAATCATCTATATGTGGAACTCCATCTGTATGTGCAAATTTAGCAAAGTGAGATGAGAGAGAAACAATTACATCAAAATCTTTAAAGTTAAAACTTTTATATGCCAAAGGATTAAGCAGGAGATAGAGATACCTCAATTTATCCTTCCAAGGAAGGTATTGCATAAATGAGTGGTGCACTTTTACATCTTTAAATTCTTTCTTAACAAGTTCTTCATCATAATATGCAGTAAAGAGTTCTGAATTAGGAAAAGCTTCAAGAATGTACTTCAAGTGTAGTTCTGCTCCACCCCATTTGTAGAGAGGTTCACAAACTACTGCTACTTTAATATCTTTAACCCTGTCTCCTTGTCCTTTCTTTTTCATAGATTTCTGTAAGATAGTTAGTAAAATTAATTAAGAAACTCTCTTCATTAAAAGTCTGCGCATGCTCTATAATCTCTTTCTCATTATACCCCCTTTTATTATAATTCTTAAGTAACTGTACCAATTCTTCTTCGTTCATGAAAAACTCCCCAGTCACACCCTTCTTTACAGTCTCCAATACACCACCATATCCGTACGCAAATATTGGTGTCCCACTCGCCATCGCTTCAACTGGTACTAAACCAAAATCTTCAATCCCACAAAAGAGCAAAACCTTAGCCATACTATACAATGCTTGAACTTCTTCATCCTTAATGAATCCTAAAAACTGTATATTTTTATACCCTCTTGCAACTTTTTCTAAATATCTTCTATCAGGACCCTCCCCTACAATTACTAAATTATCTCCACTTTCAATACATGATCGTATTGCCCAATCCACTCTCTTGTAGTCATATAGCCTTGAAACAACTAAAACAAAATCTTCAGGAATGAAAAATTTCTCCTTGGTATCTTTAATAAATCTTTCACCTTCCTTCGTTTCTTTTAATTGTTTAAAATATTTCTCTTCTACACCTGGATATATTACTCGTGCATCTACTCCATATGTCTTCTTTATCTTCTGTGCAATGAATTTTGAATTTGCACTCCAATAGTCAACTCTTTTAGCAATACTAACATCCCAAACTCTAAGGTATGTGTTAAGAATATGGGAGAGAGGCTTGTAAAGCCATTTTAGTGTAGATCCCCTTACATTCAATTCATTATCCCAAAGACTTCTAGGTGGTGTCATAACCATAGCTAGGTGTGGTTGGTCTACTCCTGTAATCACTGACTTGGCTGGACCTGCTGATATACTAATTACTAAATCATATCCCCTTAAATCGAATCCTTCATATGCAAAAGGATTTAATACTTTAAGATGTCTATGGAATTTCTTCCCAAACACCTTAACCCACTTTTGTACAAATGATGTATATACTTTGTTTTTCAGAGTTGGATATTTCTCTTTGTAGAAAAGAACTGTATATATATCTGCATCTGGGAATACTTTCAACATTGAATACATCTCCCTATCTGCACCACCAAAGGATGTCATCTGGTCTGCTACAACTGCTACCTTGGGAAATTTGTTGTGTAGATTATACATGCGATATTATACCTTAGAAGAATGGTAAAGGCATCTGTTGTATAATTGTGTGTTATGAGCAGGAAATTTAAATCTAGAAAAGAAGACTTCATATGTGCTAATTGCAATACTCCCGTTAAAGGAGATGGGTATACCGATCATTGTCCAAAATGTCTTTACTCTAAACATGTTGATATTAATCCTGGTGATAGAGAGTGTAAATGTGAAGGATTGATGAAACCTATTGCTGCCGAAGTTAAGAAAGACATCTTTAGAATATATTACAGATGCGAAAGTTGTGGCTACAAACACAGAGTAAGGAGTTCACCTAATGACAATTTTGAAGTAATACTAGAACTTCTTAAAAAGCCTATTGTTTAGAAACCTAGATAATGGAATCGATATATTCCTGAACTTGTTTCTTTAACTCTTCAAAAGTTCCATTGTTTAAAACAAAATGGTCTGCAATTGCGATAGGACCTGCTGTCTCGGTATTCTCAATCTGGGAATAATCCCTACTTGTAACTTCCTCATCTGTCAAAGGTCTGTGTGGTCTGTTTTTTAATCTCTCAGCTCTCAAGTCTCGATCTGTTACAACTGCTAGTAGTTTGAAACTATCTTTGTATATCTCCTTAAGGTATTTATACTCACTCCATGAGTAGAGGCTCTCAACTACAACATTCTTACCTTCCTCATATGCCTTCTTTATCTTAGGTTCACTCTTTTTAGCATATATCGCCATATCATTTGTTGATCTCAATTCTTCTCTTATTACTCTCTCATTCTCTTCAGTAATCTCCATATTTCTCTTCTTCAGTTCATCAAAAGTAACATCTCCGAAGTATACCTTTTCAAATTTGTTCTCAACAAACATATTCGTAACTTCTGATTTACCAGCACCACAAAGACCTACTACTGCTACTATTATATTTTTCATACTTATTAGAAATTAGTTTAGATATTAATTATTATAACACGGTTCCCTTATCAATTTTAACTGTCTAGGAGAGGACTATATGTGTTTTTGAGACAATATTTAACTTACTAGAAGACATGCAACTTTCCTTCTACAACTTATAGCATATTAACTAATCGTAACAAAACACATATAGTCTTTGGTATATAAAGGAAAATTGATAAGGGAACCTGAACTGAAATAAATTAAAGTTCAGGTATTTCACCATCTTCAAATCCAAAATCCTCAGCTGTTACATTCTCTTCTTCTGCATCCAACTGTTCCAAAGCTTTAGCTAAATCATCATCCAAAGAAGCATCTTCTACATGTTGAGTAGAATCTCCTCCTTCATCGGGGAAAATAACATCAAGGGATGCATCTTCTGTACTATCAAAGGGATCTATACCATCATCAAGAGTATCATCATCAACACCAAGAAGAATGATGTTTGGCTCCTCCTTATCCATCTCAAGATCTTCATCTTCCTCTGTCATGGATACACTCTCACCATCCTCACCTTTTTTCTTTCTCTTTTCTAACCTCTCAAGAAATCTATCTGCTTCTTCACCAAATTTCTCAACTACATCAATCACTCTCATTGGTTCATTACATTTAGGACAAAGCTTGATACTATCCATCTCATGACTACAGTGAGGACATGATAGATATACAACATGAACACTTCTTCGTACAGGAATTAATTCATCTTTTTTTGTTTTCTTAGGTGTTGCCATATTGTATATTTAGAATAGTATAGGGTGTATAGTGTGTCAAGAAACTCATAGTGTAAGTTTTTACTATTATTTTAAAGAAAAAACACTCTCTACCTTTCCCTTACTATTACAAGGATTTTTAGTAAAATGGATAATTTAAGGTAAATGGTTGAAAACTATAGTTTGGGATTATTTGGAAATTTTTGTTTTTTTATATTGTAACTTGTTTAAGAACAGGGTATATCAAAAATCAAAATCTAAATAAACATAATTACTCATATCATAAGACAAATTCTTTTGAATCATCTTATTCGCTATCTTACAAGCTTTAGATATTCTTACTCCATTAACTAAAGGATCTATATACCTTACCTTAGAACCCTGATGAACATAATATACATTGCTTGGTTTTTCTTTTGATGTTTTTACCTTTTTGGCATTCTTCCACTTCTTAAAAACATCTGCATACTTCGATTTTTCAATAATATCTATAACTTCCTTTTCTGTTAGATTGTACAAATCTGATTCTGTAATAACTTTTTCTTCATGTAATTTCTTAACTATATCTGCTAAGAATTGCATTGAATATCTTGTCCTATCATCACGATATATTATAGATAGCTTACTTGTTACCTTAACTAACTCTCTGGCTATCTTTTTAGTTTTAAAACCCAATTCTGGCTTCCCATGTTCATTAATCTGTATTTCAATATCATCATATATCTCCTTAATCTCGTCCTTCCCCAACAACTTGTAGGTAAACAAAGCATGTGATAAAGAATATTCCAGTCTATCAGCTGCTAACATTGGTGTTGAATTATCTGCTATTGGATATATCGTGTAATCATCTATCTCTGATAATTCTATATTATCTCTCCTCAACAAAGACATTACTTCTTCAGAAGTAGATATTATATCAGATGTTAATTCTTCTGTAGCTTCTTGTGTCATATGGTCACCTTTTAGGAAGTCTATTGTATGTTTAAATACTGGGGTTGCTACATCGTGGAATAATCCTGCTAATGTAATCTTTTTGTCATGAGTAAAATGCCAACAGATAAGAGCTACACCGATAGAGTGATCCAAACTTGAAAGACTAAAATCACTTTCAAACAGATCTGAGTATATTGTGCCACATGTAGTACTAATATGTTGTTGTTTTAGTAAAATGTCTGTATTTATATATTCATTTAACCATTCTGGATATTCTGGTTCTAATATATCAAAATATTCCTTTACTTCTCTGTCTACATAGTCTATGTAATTAATTTCAGGTATTATTACATCACTATTATCTATGTTCTCTATTACATTCTGTTCATCCATAGAACTATATTCTCTAAAGTAATTGTGTGATTATAACATATAAAACAATTGATTAAGTTTTCCTACAGGATTCGTCCAACTCGACACAAAAACAAAAATTTTTATGTTACAATTATTATTAGTGGTGTAAATAATTTTGTATAAGAAAAGCATATGAAAAACTCCAATAAAACTATTTGGGGAATAGCTTTAATTGCTATTGGTGTAATATGGGGACTTAAAGCCTCAGGAATACTTAATGTCAACCTATTCTTTAAAGGTTGGTGGACACTATTTATCATCATTCCTTGCTTGATAGGTTTGATAAAAGATGAAGACAAAATTGGTAATTTAATAGGCATAATAATTGGATGTTCAATATTACTCCTAGTACAAGGGATTATCTCCTTCGAGAAAATTGGACATTTAATCTTCCCTGCTATTTTAGTCGGTTGTGGTCTAATTGTATTGTTTAAGAATACAATTGATGCTCCAACAACTAAGAAGATTAAAGAGATTAGCAAAGATAAAAAAGGTGAAGAATATTTCTCAACATTTAGTGGTCAAAAGATTGTATTAGATGAAGAGATAAAAAACTTAGAATTAAGTGCTATCTTTGGAGCTATTGAATGTGACTTAAGAAATGCAATTATCAAAGAAGATGTTGTTGTAGAAACAACAGCAATATTTGGTGGTATAGAGATATATGTTCCAGATGATGTAGAAGTTAAAGTAGTACATACATCAATATTTGGTGGTTTAGATAACAAGACAGGTAAGAAGAAAGAAGAAAGTAAAGAAAAGAAAGATAGTAAGAGTAAAAAGACAATATATATAAATTCAACTAATATCTTTGGAGGCACAGAAGTAAAATGAAAAACTTTCAAAAAATTATAAAATACAGTGCTCTTGCATTTGCAATTGTTTTAATTATTGGAATATTTAGAGTTGCAGTAGGTGGTTTACTGTTTGTTGGTGGTTTCTTTTTTGATACAAATCCAAAAGCAGAAGCTTTAGTTGCAAGAGATATTAACTTTGACTTTGAGGATTATGATAATTTAGATATACATACTAAGATAAGTAGATTAACTGTAAAAACAGGAGATAAGTTCTCTGTGGTTACTAATAACAAAGATTTAACTATTGAAACACAAAGAAAATCAATAGTTATTACTGATAATCATAGAGAAAGTCTTTTCTACAGAAATAGAGATTTAGAATTAATTGTTACTTTACCTACCTATACAACATTAGATTCAGTTACAATAGATGGAGGAGCAGGAAGAGTATACATAGACGAGTTAAATTGTAGAAAAGCAAACATTGATCTGGGAGCAGGTGAAGTAGAGATAAACAAGATAAATGTTACTAATGAAATTAAGCTATCTGGTGGTATAGGAGAATTAACTATTCATGATGGAAAACTTAATAATTTAGATGCTGATTTAGGTGTTGGAAGCTTTAAAGCAACATTATCTTTAACAGGGAGAAACAAGATTGATGCTGGAGTTGGAGAAGTAAGTCTAAATCTATTAGATAGTTATAAAAACTATACTTTCAATGTTGATAAAGGTTTAGGTGATATTAAACTTGATAGGAATAGTATACAGTCAGGAGTATATGGAAATGGTATACATACTGTTGATATATCAGGAGGTGTAGGAGAGATAACGATAAGTACAGAGGACTAAATTTATCTTATTATCTTCCACAACACTTCTTGTACTTCTTTCCACTTCCACATGGACAAGGATCATTTCTTCCTACTTTGTTTCCTTTATGTACAGTCTTCTGTTTAGCTACCTTACCAGGCCTATTATCCTCACCACTACTTGTCTTCTGTTGTACCTGTGCTTCATTTGTTACTAACCTAACCTTAAAGAATCTTGTAATTACAAACTCATCTACCTTCTTCAACATCTGATCAAACAGATCAAAACCCTCATTCTTATACTCTACTAAAGGATCTTTTTGAGCCAAGTTTCTTAAAGAAATACCCTCTCTCAAATCTGTCATAGTATCTAGATGTTCCATCCAAAATTTGTCATATGATTGGAGGACTAAATATCTAGACAAATTATCAGCTGCTTCATAACCAATAGAGTAAAGATGTAATACAAAAGCTGTTAGCACCATCCTCTTTATCTGTGCGCTCCTTTGTACATCAGATAACTCATACATATCTCTAAACATATCAATACTATCCTTGTATCCAAGTGTCATTGATGTAGCTTCTACAAACTCGTCTGTCAGAAGATTATTTATCTCAATGAAGATTTTCCTTTCTTCAATATTATCTATCTCCATATCATCAGCTAGAGATGATGCTGTTAAGAAGTCTACATACTCTAATGCTTTCTTAAGTATCCATTTCTCTAAAGGAGAAAATGGAAATTTAAACTTCTTTAGCTCTTCAATCTCCCAACTATTCTCTCTGTTTAGAGCAAAGCCATCTAAACCATCCTGAACTCTTTCAATCTCTACCTCCTTACACATCTTAAGATCTTTCTTCATATCCTCTTCACTCAACTTCACTCCAGTTTGAGCTTTAGCTTCGAGTGTTTTCCTTCTGATGGTATAGATAATTTCTCTTTGTTGATTAAGAACATCATCATACTCTACTAACCTCTTCCTAATATCATAGTTTGAGGCCTCAACCTTCTTCTGCGCATTCTCAATTGTTTTACCGATTAAACCAACAGAGATCTCTACATCATCCTCAAGCCCTACCTGTTCCATAATTAATTTCATCCTGTCTCCACCAAAAATTCTCATGAGGTCATCTTCAAAAGAGACAAAGAACTTAGACTCACCAGGGTCTCCCTGTCTACCAGATCTACCTCTTAACTGATTATCAATTCTTCTAGATTCATGTCTCTCTGAACCAATTACATACAAACCACCTACTTCTTTTACACCTTCACCCAATGCAATATCTGTACCTCTACCAGCCATATTAGTTGCAATGGTAACTGCACCTAGTTGTCCTGCTTCAGACACAATCTTAGCCTCTAATTCATGTTGCTTTGCATTAAGAACATTATGCTTAATTCCTTCTTTCTTTAGCATATCTGAAAGAACTTCAGATTTCTCAACAGATGTAGTACCAACAAGTATTGGTTGTCCTTTCTTGTGATGTTCAATTATCTCCCCAATTATTGCTCTAAACTTCCCCTCCTGAGTTCTGTAAACAACATCATTGTAATCTTGTCTAACAACAGGTTTGTTGGTAGGAACAACAATGGTATCAAGATTGTATATTTGAGAAAACTCCTCTGCTTCTGTAATAGCTGTACCTGTCATACCAGAAAGGAATTTGTATAGTCTAAAGAAGTTCTGTAAGGTAATTGTAGCCATGGTTTTAGACTCCTTCTTTACCTCTACACCTTCCTTAGCCTCAATTGCCTGATGAAGACCTTCACTGTATCTTCTTCCCTCCATAGCTCGACCTGTAAATTCATCAACTATGAGAACTTCGCCATTCCTAATCATATATTCATCATCTAAATGGTAGAGTTCTTTTGCCTTAAGTGCATTATCCAAATGATATGCCAACTGTGCATCCTCATACACATTATCAACCTTCAAAGCCTTCTCTACAGCATCCATACCTTCTTGGTTTAGTGAAACGGCATGTGCTTTTTCATCAACACTATAATGAACATCTTTTTGAAGAGCATTTACCAAAGATGCAAACTGTTTGTACAAATCATTTGCAGTATCAGCACTTGTAGAGATGATTAGAGGAGTTCGTGCTTCATCAATTAAAATGGAGTCAGCCTCATCAACAATTACAAAATATCTAGGACCTTGTACTCTCTCCTCAAGACTTCTTGCCATATTGTCTCGAAGATAGTCAAAACCAAACTCACTGTTAGTACCGTAAACAATATCACAAGCATATGTTTCTGCTTTGGTACACTCAACAAGATTAACCCCACTCATATGGTCATACTTAAGTCTACCTACTTCTTTCTCTTTCTGTTTCCTCTCCTTAATCAATTCTTTTGCTTCATCTCCCTTTATCTTAATTGCTTCCTCATCATCAACAAATCTGTACTGTTTACCAGAGTTAATTGCACCAACAGTAATACCTAAAGAGTTCATAATATGGCCAGTCCACTCAGCATCTCTTCGTGCAAGATAGTCATTTACTGTAACTAAATGAGCTCCTCTACCAGTAAGAGCATAGAGATACAAAGGTAGGTTTGCTGCTAATGTTTTACCCTCACCTGTGAACAGCTCTGCTACCTTGTTATCAAACAAGACATAGCCAGCCATAACTTGAACATCAAAATGTTTGTGATTAGCAACCCTACTAGATGCTTCTCTAGCAACAGCAAACGCTTCAGGAAGAATTTCATACAACTTCTCCTTCTCATCGTCCAACCTTTTATTCAATTCTTCATCAGAGAGAGTTGTAAAATCTGTCCTACATGTCTCTAAATCAACACCCAATTTCTTTCTAAATTGATTAGTCTTCTCTTTTAACTTTTCATCTGAGAGTTTAGAGATATCGTCTCCCAAAGAATTTATTTCATCAACAATAGGTTGAATCTTTGCCAATTGTTTCTCATTGGAGTCAAAAAGTTTTGTTAGAAATTTAAACATATACTTACCTTTCTTTAATTCTAATATCAAAATTCACCCTTCATTATACCACCCTAGAACATATTTTACAGAAAACAAAAGAAGTTAAATTTTTAATTTTACATTTAATCTAGAATTAATCTTTGTAGTGTAAGGTTTAAGTATGAGAAAAATACTTACAACATTAACTACAATATTAGCAACTATCCTAATGCCTCTTTTTGCACAAGAAGAACCAATGACAAATGTCCCAGGAATTAGAGAAGACCTCATATCAAAGAATCAAGATATTGAAATTCTTACACCTAAATATGGACAGAGATTTGAATTAGGAGAAAATATACTTCTAACATGGAAAAACAAAAATCTTAAGAGGAAATATTACTATGCTCCATACTTCTACTATGTCATTGGTGACTTTCAAATGAGTATGTCATTTAAAACTACAGAGGACATGCAATATACCATCCTTCCTTCTCAAAAAAGTGTGATTGTTCTTCAACTCTACTACTATGATCGTGATAAATATTACACACCAGAGAGGGAGGAATACACCTATGCTAGTGATATTTTAGTTCTTGGTATTGGTATGGATATTCCAGAATATTGGTTAAAAAGATTTCAAAAAGGAAACAACGAAAATCCAACACCCAAACAACCAACTGTGAAAGAGAAGCCTGATTCTAAACCAATAGTTAAAACAACACCTACAATTAAATCACAGCCTCCTCAAAAACAAAAAGAGAAAGTTCTAGGAAAAAGTGTAAAACCATTCATATTTCCATTCTCAAAACCAGTAGGTGTATCCCAATGGCATGGATATACTGACTACCAAAAACCACACACCGGTATTGATTTTAGTGTAGCGAAACAAGAGACCCGTGCTGTAGGAGATGGTGTAGTTATAGCAAAAGGATATGATACATATTACGGTAAGTGCCATTCAGGAGGTAATTTTCTAACAGTAAAACATGATAACGGTATGCATACAGTATATTTCCACCTTGACCAATCATATGTAGATGTAGGAAAGAAGGTAAAGAAAGGAGAGGTAATTGCAAAGACTGGAAATAGTGGGAGTTGGAACTGCCAACCTCTTGCCTATCACCTCCATTTTGAGACAAGAAAGAAAAGAAGTCAGAGTACACATGTAGACCCTGTGAAATATATTGAGCAAGATTGGAATCTCATACCAACTGCTAATTACAAAAAATACCCAGGAAGGTTGAGTGGTGATAATCCACACCCTGGGAGATAATTTTAGTTAAGAAAGATATGCTAAAAGCATTGTTAATAGCACTCATCCTTTATACTCTCTTCCCTTGTACTATTATCAAACAAGGAGATTTTGAACTGATAGAAGGTATCTCTTCTCCTCATCAAGTAAGTTGGATATCTAATGAGGAGGTTTTGATTGTACAAGAGAAAGACATCTTTAAATACAATATTCTCTCCAAAGATTTAGAGAAGTTAGGAGAGAGAGAACCTAATTCTTTTGTAAGTGTAAATAGCAAGGGTGAGTTAATGTTTTGTGAATTTGAACATTTCATAATCCACTCACCTGAGGAGTTTTCAACAATCTTTAGAATTAAGGATATGGATAGGAATTTGATTAAGGAGATAAAGATATTTGAAACAATTAGACCGATATATATGGATGAGGAAGAGATTATTGCTGTTACTGCTATGGATTTTTTAGAAGAGCATTTTTTCAAGATCAATATTGAAAGTGAAAAGAAAGAGGAGATAGATTCTCCTTACAGAAAATATTCTTTTGATATTCCTAAATATATTGATGTAAGAAGAGTGTTTGTGAGAAATGAGAACCTTTACATTATTGAGGATATGAATGGGAATCTAATTCTTTATAATAACTTAACGAGTACAAAGATAATAATTCCAATATTTACAGCTATCTTTAACCCTGTTCCTATTAAAAACCCTAAGAATGACACAAAACCTAATTTAATACTCTTCTTTAAGTCTTGCTTAGCAAAGATATATTCAAAGAGTGCTGCTCCTAAGAATGCCCCTATGAATACTCCCAAGATATTACCTACAATACCTCCTACTATTGAACCAACGACTGAACCTATTGTTCCATATTTAGATCCTCCTGCTTTTTTAGTACCCAGTACTGCTGCTAATTCATCTGCAAAGGTTGAAAGGATCGATATAATTAAGAGAATAACTAATGTGAGTGGTGTAATGACTTGAAAACCCCCTATTGCACCTATTATCACTGTAGCTATATATACCAACCAGACACCCGGTAGGGAGAAGATTGTAGTTATTACACCTGCAACAGCTAGAACACCTGCTAAGATGTAGAGTAAGATTGTTCCAATACTCACATTAACTTCTCAAAAATTTTAAAGGTTTCTGCTGCACATTTATCCCATGTAAATGTCAAAGACAAATCATATCCTTTCTGTATCATTGTTTGGTATTTCTCTCTGTTTTTGTAGATATCATATATCGTACCCCCGACCTCTTCTTCATTTAATCCATCAACTAGCATTGAAACATCTTTAAAGATTTCTTCATATACAGGGTTTTTATGTAGTATGACTGGAGTTTTTGCTCTTAGTGCTTCTGCTACAGATATACCAAAACCTTCATAGAGGGAGAGATGAAGGAAACCTAAAGAGTTATTCAGTAAGGAGTATGCATATTTATCTTCATAGAAACCTGTAAATACAATTTTCTTCTCGATATTATTTGCTTCTATGTAATCATATAACTCTTTAACCTCTGGTTTAGTTGTGTCCTGAAACTTACCACCTGCAATTACTAGATAAGGAGCATCCTCTATGTTTATACCATCATCTCTTACCTTGTCTAAAAATACTTTATATCCCTTTATCACCCCTATTGAATTCTTACTTCTGTTAATACCACCTCCTAAATAGATGAAATATTTTTTCTCCTTATAGTCATGAGGTAGTAATTTATCTAACGATATCTGTTTCTCTTCTATATTAATCCCTAGGTATGTAAAATCTGTTTGTTCTACTGGATAATCAGGATAGAATTTAAGAAAATCTTTCCTTGTAGTATCGGAATTGCAAAGTATATATTTACAATCCTTAGACTTATTTAATGTTATCCAATACTGTATCTTTCTAATGAAGTTGTGTATTGGTGATTGTTGAGAATACATATTAAAGAGGGGAAGATTCATGTCATGAACAAAAAGTACTGTTGGCATAATATCAGAGGGAAAGTTTCTCCAGAAGTATGGGCAGAAGTATATACTATCCTCTCTCCTTATCTTCTTTATAACAGGTAATACCTTTGTGTAATACCATATATCATTTTTGTAATCATTCACCCTATATTTTCCAATATCTACTAGCTGGGCATTTTTGTATTTTGATATATCCTTATCTAATGTTGATATCTTCTCTCTAAATCTTAGTATGCTGAATTGTACATTTGCATTGTTTCTAAGGAGTGCAAGAATTATATTCTTGGTATACTGCCCAACACCCGCATATGAGAATTGGTCTTGGGTTGTAGTTGTATCTATTATGATATGCATATGATATATTACCTGTTTTTTTCTAAATAGTCATCTTTTTAGAAAAATTGTTTTTTACTTTGGATTTAATTCGGTCGAATTCGACGGGTTTAAAATTTAATATGGTTAATAAATAAATGTTTGCGGTAAAGATAGAGAACGACTATAATGATAATAGTCAGAAGGGAGAGTGTAATCCTCAGCTTACAGGATTACAGGATTCTTAATAATATCTCCCCCTATTTATACTAAACACCTTCAAGTATGATTAAAAATAATATCCAAAACAAAATAATAATATATGAAGGAAAAGGTGGACAACCAAAACTTGATGTACAAATAGATGGAGAAACTGTGTGGCTGACAATAGAACAAATGTCTCAACTTTTTGACAGAGGAAAATCAACAATAAATGAACATATTATTAATATATACAAAGAGGGGGAATTAGAACAAGATATTTCTATGAAGAAAATCGGAAATTCCGATTTTTCTACAAAACCTACTAACTACTATAATTTAGATGTAATCATATCCGTAGGATATCGAGTAAAATCTGTAAATGGTACTCGTTTTCGACAATGGGCAACAAAAAGATTAAGAGAATATATAATCAAAGGATTTACAATAGATGATGATAGATTGAAGAATGCAGGAGGAGGACAATATTGGAAAGAGCTTTTAGACCGTATCAGAGATATCAGAAGTAGTGAAAAAGTGTTATACCGACAAGTATTAGACCTGTATGCAACAAGCATCGATTACAACCCAAGCAGTAAAGAAACACAACAGTTCTTTGCTATCGTACAAAACAAATTGCATTATGCTGCCAATGGTAAGACAGCAGCGGAAATAATATCAGAGAGAGCAGATGCAAAAAAACCTTTCATGGGACTCATGACCTTCTCTGGTAGAGGAATTATAAAGTCAGATGTTGTCATAGCGAAAAACTATCTGAAGGCTGAAGAAATAAAGAAGTTAAATAATGTAGTATCTGCATATTTTGATATAGCAGAATTAAGAGCCTTAGATAGGATACCAACCAAAATGAAGGACCATATTGAACAGTTAGATAAGCTAATTCTTTCGATGGATCGCAAAGTTCTAAAGAATGCTGGGAAAATTAGTCATACAGAAGCAGAAGCAAAGGCTCTACGAGAATACAAAAAATATCGAGTTAAAAACCTATCCAATGTTGAACAAACATATCTATCTTCAATAAACACCTTAGAGAAGAAAGTTAAAAAGAGTACAAAGCAAGAAGTTTAAGACTGGAGATCTCCAAGAAGAAGAAACACGATATTACCCGTTTTTTTCTGAATAGCCATCTTTCTCCTGTCTGATTTCTTCTACATATTCAATTAACATCTCATATGATGTTGGTTGTTCCTCAAACTTAGTATTAATGAGTTGATTTGAAGGTGAAATAACTGGCCTAGGTGGAAGGTCTTTCTTCTCTACTGGAATCACTGGCTTCTTTATCCCTTGAGCTTTAAGTATCTCTAATGCAAACTCATATCTAGAAAGTACATCTGAACTACACACATGATACACACCTGGCTCTATCTTAGATTCAACAGCTTCTTCAATTCTTCTTGTTAGATATCCAACATATGTAGGACAACCCTTTTCATCAGTAACAATTGTTAGGGGTTTCTCTTCAGTTGCTTCTGTATCAGTTACAAATTTAATGAAGTTTTTTGCACCTGGCCCATACAACCATGAAGTTCTAAATATGTAATATGTACCACCAACATTCTCAATATTTTCTTCTCCTCTTCTCTTACTTTTTGCATATTCATTTAGAGGATTAAACTCTTTACTTTCTTCATCATATTCTCCATCTCCAAATACTTCATTGGTAGAAATATGTATGAATGGAATATTTAAATCTTTAGCAACTTCTGCCGTATATTTAGGAGCATCAGCATTTACAGCATTGGCTACTTCGGGTTCTGATTCTGCTTGATTAACATTGGTATATGCTGCACAATTGATGACATAGTCAGGGTTTTGTTCGTGAACAAAATCTTTTAATTCTTTTTCATTGGTTATATCTTTACCATAGATACCTTTCTCTGCATCATCAAACATATCACTCTTAATTACCACATATCCTTTCTTTTTAAAATAGTTTGATAGATATGAACCTAACATTCCATTTGCACCAAATACTAGTATTTTCTTACCCATTGCTATATTAATTAAACTTAAATATGTCTTCATCGCTTAAGTCTTTAAGTAATGGAGCCTCAGCATCCTTGTCAGAGAGAATTGGTGTATCTATACCCCATGGGATATTTACATCTGGGTCATCCCATCTGAATGATCTTTCACTCTCTTTATCATATTTACCACTTACTTTGTATTCAAAATCAACATTATCTGTTAATGCTAAAAATCCATGAGCAAAACCTTTAGGTATGAAGAATCCTGTATGATTATCTTCTGTTAATTCAACCATATGGAATTGTCCAAATGTAGGAGATCCTTTTCGAATATCTACAGCAACATCAATTGCTTTACCTCTAATCACTCTTACAAACTTATCCTGTGCATTTGGTCCTATCTGCCAATGCATACCTCTTAAAACACCTTTCTTAGAGTTTGAATGATTATCTTTTACCCAATTTGTAGGCAAGCCTGCCTCTCTAAACTTATCTTCATCATATGTTTCTTCAAAGTATCCTCTATCATCATGAAAAGCTTTGAGAGTTACTACTACCAATTCCGGTAGATGTTCTACTTTTTCAAATTCCATATGTTTAATATTTAAATATTATTTAGCCAGCACCACTTTAGAATCATCTCCGATAAGTAGAGTATCTGCCTTAGGAAGTGATTCCTTTGTAGTTACCTCTGCATTCCAACCAATCAAAGAACTGTCTAATCTCTCATGAAGGTTATGTACATTACAATTCCCCATCAATATACTATTCTCTATTTCAGCATCTTTAACTACACTACCTTCTCCAATAGATGTGAATGGTCCAATATATGCATTCTCAACAGTAACATTGTCTGCAATAGATATTGGTCCTCTTAAGATTGAGTTTTTAACAATAGAACCCTTCCCTATCTCAACATTCCCTTCTATCTTACTATCCTTTACTTTACCCTTACACTCATCTAAACACTCTCTTTCAAGGATTAATCTGTTTGCTAAGATAAGGTCCTCTGGTGCTCCTGTATCCTTCCACCATCCTGTTACTTCTGATGCTGTGAAGGTATATCCATTTTCAATCAACCAGTTGTTAATTACTGGAGGATAGTATTCTGGTTTACCTGTTCCCTTTGGATCTATTGGTTTTGCATAATCAAAAGCTTTAAATACAGCAGGTGTAAAGAAGTAGATGGCTGAGAGGACTAAATCACTTACAAACTCCTGTGGTTTCTCTACTGTATTTACAATCTTATCCCCTTTCATTACTGCAACACCAAAGTTTTGATAGTCTGGTCTTCTTACAACTAACACATGAGCATCTGATTTCTTCTTTTTAAAATCATCATAATGTTTTTGAAGACCACCTGTTAAGATATTATCACCAGCAGAGAAGAGGAATTCATCATCCCCTATTAACTTCTCAGCTAGTTTAATTGGATACATCATTCCATTTGGCTCTGGTTGTTCTATGTAGTGGAGCTTTACTCCCTTACCAAATCTTTTACCATCACCAAGTAGTTCTGGCATCTCCTTGTCCCCTTTATTGATGTTAATAATAACATCCTTAATTCCTAAATCTACTGCATCATTAATTATTCTCTCTATCATTGGTCTGTTACCAATTGGTAACATATGTTTGTTTTTAGTATGTGTAAGAGGTCTTAGTCTTGTACCTCTACCACCTGCTAATATGAGTGCTTTCATATATATGTGAATACTAAATTAATCTAATCTTTTTTCTAAATATCTTTCTGCTTGTTTATCTGCTACTGGTTTTAGTGGCTCCCACCAATCCTTGTTATCCACATACCACTGTACTGTATCCTTTAACCACTCTTCTACACTCTTCTCTGGTTTGTAACCTAATTCTTTCTCAGATTTGGAGTTATCAATTGCATACCTTACATCATGACCTTTTCTGTCTCCTACATGAACCATGAGGGATTCTGGTTTGTTTAGATATTCCAATACTGTTTTTACAATCCATATGTTCTCTCTTTCACCATCACCACCAAAGAGATATGTTTCTCCTAACTTTCCATCCTTTATTGACAACTCAATACCTCGTACATGGTCTAATACATGTACCCAGTCTCTAATCTGTTTACCATCTCCATATACTGGTATCTCTTGATCTAACATTGCTCTAGTTACAATCAATGGTATTAATTTCTCTGGGTATTGATTTGGTCCATAGTTGTTTGAGGTATTAGAGATTGTGATTGGTAATTTAAAGGTATGGAAGTATGCTCTGACTAAGTGATCTGATGCTGCTTTAGATGCAGAGTATGGACTTCTAGGTGCATATGGCATATCTTCTGTAAATTTTAATTCTGGTTTATCTATTGGTAATTCTCCAAATACTTCATCTGTTGATACATGATGGAATCTAATACCACGATTTTGGAATGCTGCTTCTAGAAGGTTCTGTGTACCCATTACATTTGTTTTAATGAATACTTCTGGTCCTTCTATACTTCTATCTACATGTGATTCTGCAGCGAAGTGTACAATGAGATCGATACCTTTGGTTAGATCCATTACTAAGTCTTTGTCACATATGTCTCCTTTTACGAATTCATAATTTGGATTATTCTCTACCTCCTTTAGATTTTCTAGATTACCTGCATATGTTAGTAAATCTAGGTTTACTATTTTATCTTCTGGATATTTGTTCATCCAGTATTTTATGAAGTTTGAGCCTATGAAGCCGGCTCCACCTGTTACTAGGATTTTCATATTATTTAATAATTATTAAATTTAGATATCCTAACGATTATAGGGTACAAGATTTAAAGGGAGATGGAAAGGGGTGGGGAATACCCATTCAAAAAATTTTTCAATCTAAAATCTTATTTAAAGTTTAATATCCCCATATCACTATGACCATAGTCATACATGGTTGCAACCTCTTCAATTCCATTACCATTATAATCACCAGAAGTCACAAATCTTGTATTGGGTACAGACCATAAATATCTACCACTCCTGAACCAACTAGAGAGATTAAAGATGTTAGAATTAGACTTAAATACCAACATACCCATATCGCTATTACCATAATCATATACAGCTCCTATCTCTGCTTTTCCATCTCCATCATAATCCCCAGAGGTTACAAACCTTGTATTGGGTACAGACCATAAGTATCTACCACTCCTAAACCAAGTGGAAAGATTAAAGGTATTTAGATTAGATTGAAAGACTAATATCCCCATATCACTATGGCCATAATCATAAACGGCTCCTATCTCTGCTTTTCCATCTCCATTATAATCTCCAGAAGTTACAAATCTTGTACTGGGTACAGACCATAAATACCTACCACTCCTGAACCAACTAGAAAGATTAAAGGTGTTTAAATTAGATTTAAACACTAATATTCCCATATCGCTGTTACCATAATCATAAACAGCTGCTATCTCCGCATTCCCATCTCCATCATAGTCTCCAGAAGTCACAAACCTAGTATTTGGTACGGACCATAAATTCTTACCACTCCTAAACCAAGTGAAGAGATCAAAGGAATAGGCATCAGACATAGACTTAAACACTAATATTCCCATATCGCTATTACCATAATCATATATTGCAGCTATCTCTGCTTTTCCATCTCCATCATAATCTCCAGAGGTCACAAACCTTGTCCTAGGAACCGACCACATATTTCGACCACTGCGAAACCATATAGAAAGATCAAAGCTAGTCCCATTAGGTTTGAATACTAATACCCCCATATCATTATTTCCATAATCATATATTGCAGCTATTTCTGTTTTTCCATCTCCATCATAATCTCCAGAGGTCAGGAACTTAGTGTTGGGAACAGACCATAAATATCTACCACTACGATACATCGAAGAAACTTCAAAGTAGTTTAAAATCTCTACAGTGTATAATTCCTGAGCACCTCCAGATTTAGTAAATGTATATGTTGTGTTTTCAAAGAAGTTGTTGGAATCACCAGATGCTGGAGATATGGAGCCACCTGTTAAAGTAATCGTTGGTGCTAAATTTGTCTTAGGAATATCAGCAGGCATAGAACACTTTATTGTCTTTGTTCTTTCGCTCACAATACATGGGAATTCTATCCCTTCATAAGTAATCTTAAAAGATTCTATTATATCTCCCTGTACAGAAACTAAAGCATTGTATGCATTAACTCTTCTACCCGTAACAGTTTTTCCTGATAAACTTGGTGCTAAATCTCCTGTGGTTAATATGGCATTCTTAGCCTCAGCAATAGTAAGGGTTGGTCTGTAAGAAAGTAGTAATGCTACAACCCCAGAGACATGTGGAGCGGCCATTGATGTCCCTTCCATATGAGCATAAGTCTGTTCCTTCTTATACAACCTAAGATTTGTAACTCCACACCCCCAATAATCATTGTCATATCCATCTGTTTGCCAAGATAGAGCAAATTTAAACCTGTCAGTCAACATTGTAGAAGACAAATCAAACACTGCATCAGGAAGATATACTGAATGTGAATATATTGGTACTCTAAAAGAACGAGGATTCTCATCTAAAACCCGCTCATCCCACCAAGCACCACCATGCCAAGTAAAGCCATTATCCCCACTAAAAGTAATACTCATCCTATCTGGTCCTAAAGTTGAAATTGGTGTGTCACACAACCAATCCATTTTTATTCTACCAGCATTACTACCAGATAAATTATAAGTTGGAGAAATTAAGTGAGTAAAAGAATTTGCCCCATAAGGTTTTCGTACATCACCATAGAGGAAATACATATATGGATTGTTATCTTCATCTGTGATAAATCTACTCCCCCAATAATTGAAATCCCCCAATCTTGCCCATCCTACAGGAATCCCCATATTAGGCACTTCCGCGAAATCCTCCTCTATAAGAGTCTTGTATGTTACAGTACTTAAAATATTCTGTCCAGGAGCTCCAACATCAACAGATACAACACCATAGTCAGAAAAGTCAACTAAATTATCATGTTGATTAGTAGCAGCTACACATATTATATTATCTAAAGTATAGTCACAAGGATAGCTATGGTTTGTTGTTCCATCATCGTGATTCTTTGCACTATTACCAGCTGCAGCAATAAATAAACCAGAAAAATCATTTATAGCCTGTTTAAGAAACATATCTTCTTCTGAACCACCCCAGCTAGCATTTATAATATGAGCACCATTTTCTTCAGCAAAGTAAATCGCTATAACTGAAGCAAAAGTATTGTAGTTTGTCTTCAAGGCCATAATTTTTGCATCTGGTGCAACACCTACAAGCCCTTTACGATTGTTTTCAGTTGCTGCTATCGTACCAGCAATATGAGTACCATGTGTATCCTCATAATCATTAGGATAAGGATTTTTGTCATTGGATTCATAATCATATCCGTGCAAACAGTCACCTAAGAAATCACCATCATGATTAACACAATTCGAACCATCCCACATACTGTTAATCAAATCTGGATGATTATATGCAACACCATCATCAATAACAGCAACAATAACACCCTCCCCTCCACTTCTAAGCCAAGCTTCTGGAGCATCGATATCTTTGTCAACTGTACCATACACCCCATTAACTCGCTGCCCAGTATTGTGCAAGCCCCACAACTCATTTCGATAAGGGTCATTTGTAGATATTGTATTTGGATAATAAATGAAGTTAGGTTGTACATATTCAACAGTTGGATTCTTACTTAATTCTGCCATTTTTTCATTAACAGATTTTCCATCAGTAATACTCACTAAAGAAGCATTTGCTTTTAACATACTATTCTTTTTTTGTAAACCTTTCCCTTTTAAAAATATTTCCTCCTTCTTCCCTAAAGTTTTGGAATTTAGTTCTATATGTAAGAAGACTTATATTTTATTATTAACTCTCCCTCCACAAACAAAGGCTTTGTATAGATTTCATTAAAATGCTCAGAATCTTTAATCTTCGTAGAAGAAACATAACCAAAGATGTCCTTGCTCAATAACAATTTGTTATCGATGTCTGGATTCTGCTGAGAAACTTTTAGTTCTTTAAGTACACTACTAGTATTCACATCAACTGGAAACTCTTGATTAATAGGTGTTGATATTGCACAGACATTAACAGGCAAAGATAATTTGAAGAGGAAAAGGGATAGGAACAAAATTAAAAAGAGCACAAACAAAAGTTTAGAACAAAATAAATTTTTCATCCTAATGCTTCTTAAATAATTAAACTTAATAAAAGAGCTACCCTACACTATTTTGATATATTAACATTGACTATTTCATTTTTCAACTTTATGTTTTTCTCCAAATCTAAGAAGTAGAAGGTTGTTTTTTAGGTTTTTCAAAAGAGGAGGCTTTGAAGAGAAAAGAGCCATGTCCTACCCAATCCAATTACGTATTTCTTTTAACTTCTCATACTCAGGCATCTTGTTCTTCCACTTTTTAGGATTCTTAGATGCAACTGAGATTATATATGTAATCTCATATGGTTCTCTTCTATAGTTTTCATAAATAATACTCATACCATTCTCTTCAGCGAGTCTTTCTAAAGCAGATGGTGTATATCTCCAATAATCTCTAAAACCCTCCATTTCATGCTGTTGCTGGATAAATGGAACAACAGTTATCACAATATCTCTACTCATCTTTGCAAGATTTTTGTAAGCCTTTCTAGCATCAAAAATATGTTCTAAAACTGTATGATTAAAAACAACATCAAACCTATTAACCAACTCCTTTTTTAAATCTTCTTCCAAATCTAACTCTATTTCGTTCTTTCTATCAGGTAAATGTTGACTGTAATTAGTTATCGTATAAGATGTTGCTTTAGGAAAATAATCTTTATAATAACCACCATCCTTATCTTTATCCTCCCACCCAGAGACATTAACAACATCACCTTCAAACAAACCTGAAAACTTTTTTAGTTCTACATTAGACCATGTACGAACTGGATCCGCATTTGGTTCGTATTCATAAGAATGGTTTTCTTCTACATTGTTTTTCTTTAGTATTTTTGACTTCATACTTCGTAAAAAGTCCGAAACTTTAATTGCTAACTTAACTGATCTACGATTTAATAACTCCATTGCTTTAGAATATTTCATTTTGTGTTATGAGGGTGAAATAAAAAATAAGGATTAATTACTCCATCCATATTATAGATGTTAATATCTATTGTCTTAAAGTCTAATTCTGGGAATTTGGATAGTGCAAAGGGAAATGTTAATTGATCTCTGTAGCTATATGTGCATATTAGTTCCCACCATAATCTTCCGAACTCTTTAGCTTTTGTATTTCTGTATATGATGCCACATGCATATACTGGAGTTGTATCTACACTCAAACCTCCTGATTTATATAACTGTTCAATATTCTTTATCTGTTTATCATTTACATATCCAGCATCCTTACAAGCATTTATCTCATCTCTAATTGTTTTGTTAAAAGGATGTTTAAACACACATAAATCCCCACTAAAAAGTTTTTCAAAACCTTCTCTATCAAGAATCTCTAAATTAGAATCTATCCATATATCATAGTTTAGAGGATTGAGTACCTTATATAACTTTGCCATGAGTCTAGGAGATAGATGTTCTGCACAACCATCAAAGATATTATTCTTTTCATTAAAAATTTTATCTGCATCTTTTTGTTGATTATCATAATCTCCAAAGTTTGCAGTATATAGAAGTTTTTTGCTTTTTAACAGGTCTTTAAGTATACTCATGTATCAAATAGTATACACTAATAAAATGAGAAATAAAGAATGGAAATATAATACTCCCGTATTTGAATATCTAAGAGATCTTTCAGTTGTAGAAGCCCCATGGGGAGGACATAATTTTTTCGCATATGATTTAGTGGTAAACTTTCGCCCTGCTACAGTTGTAGAATTAGGGACATTCAAAGGATATTCGCTGTTTTCTTTTTCACAAGCAGTTAAGGATTGTAAATTAAAAACCAAAATACATGCCGTGGATACATGGGAAGGAGATAAACATGCAGGTTTTTTTGGAGATGAGTTATACAAAGAGTTCAAAAAAGTTTTAGATAAACACTATCAAGATTTGGATATTATCTTACATAGAAAAACTTTTGATGATGCAGTTGAAGAGTTTCAAAATAATAGTATAGATATATTGCATATTGATGGTTTACATACATACAAGGCTGTTAAGCATGATTTTGAAACATGGCTACCTAAAGTAAAAAAAGATTCTGGTGTTATTTTGCTCCATGATATTTATGTAAAAAGAGATGATTTTGGTGTCCACAAACTTTGGGCAGAGTTAAAGAAGAAGTATAAAAACACTATAAGTTTTAAACATTCCAACGGATTGGGAGTTATTCTTTTAGGCACACAGAACATAACAGATAACCCAAAAGATTTCGCAGTCTACTATCAGTATCTAGCAGAGTCACAATATAATAAGAAATATGTTGAAGTGTTAGAAGGACAGATAAAACAGAAAGAATCAGAAATACAAGAGTATGATAAGAATTTAAGAATCTGCATCAAACAAAGAGAAAGTCTCAAAGAGGACACTTTACTTTTAATGGAAAAAGTAAAAGAATTTGAAGATTTCAAAAAGACAAAGATATGGAAATCTCTAACAGCATGGAGAAGAATTAAGAGCAAGCTCTAAGACTCACGAACTTCTTTATGGATTTTCTTCCAAGGAAACAAAGAAAATATTAGAAGAATATAACCTAAAAATACCGTTATATGAACAGGAGAAACATACCTATCCACTATCGCACCTGTAAATGCATGCAGTAACACATGTAGAAAACTGTATACTAATAGTATAATAACTAAAGGCAAGATTCTTCTGGAATAAACTCTCTTCCTCTTTATTGATACAAAATAAAGAATCAAAGCTATAACCAACATAAAAGGAAGTAATAAGATAGAATAATTTGTAACCACAATACTTAGATTTTTATTTAAACCAAGTATGAAACTCGTAATAATAGGAGGATTAACTTTCTGCTCATAGTCAACAACCCTTGTATATAATTCAGGAGTCATATGAAAAATATTAGATTTCTCTTTTAGAAGATTTGTTGCAATAATACAGTTTTGATAACAATGCTTGGGTAAAAAATTCTCTTCAATAACCAGTAAAGAATCCTGCTTGGATTCGGAATCTGCTTCTGGCTCAACTTCAATCATTTCAAACTTATAGATATTTGATAATACCAAATAGTTATTTAAGTACGATTTGAGAACAATACTAGGATGTCTAACAATCACATTTAGTACAAACTTAAGACCAGAAGAACTCGTGATTAAACCCTCCTCATTGAGTTCTATCTTTAAGCTATCTATAACTTTACCCTCATCATTATAAACTTCAATTTCTTCAGGAATCTCAGAACTGTTAAAATGCCAAGGTGTATCTAACTCTGTTAATGCAGCAACTAACTGGAAACCTGCAACATTCTTTGGTGTCCTATTTGTATTTCTATCAATACCTTTGTATTCTAATATCTTATTCCAAGCAAACAAAGAAATAAATAAACTTAAAAGAGAAAAACAAAAGACAAAGAATATTTGTAACCTCTTCTTCCAAGGCTTAAGTTCCCAAAGAGATAGAAAGACAGCTGCCAGCAACGGAAAGAACACTATACTCAAATATGGTTGTTTTAAAAACCAAGCAAAGGGAAACATTAACACAAAGTAGATACACAAGAATAGATAGCCTTTTTTATTACCTTTCCCAACAACATCCAATAATTTCCAAGCTAGAAAACAAGAGATTACTGATACTGTCATAGCAACAAACTCAGTTAATAGGGAATGATAATAACCATATATAATTGGGTTTAGAATAACTAAAACTGTAAAAAGTACATAAATCACTGTCTTCAACTTTGGTTTATCCTTTATAACAAGATCTAAAATCTTCTTGGAAAAGACTAGCATGAAAAGATAGAAGAAAAAAGAAAACAGTAAAAGACCCATTGTACTTTTCCCAAACAAGACATTGCTTAAATGAATTAATAGTGGGAAAATGGGTCCTCTAACTATGTCCCAAGTAGAGAAAGGGAGTTTTCTCTCAAATATTGCCACATATTCCATATAGTGAGCACTATCCCACAGTATCAAAACTGGAAAAGAGAAAAAAAATACAACCAAAACTATAAGTAACAAGAGCTTATAATTACTTTTTATCCAATCTAAAACTTTCTTTAATGATTCTCTCATATCTCATTTAATTATGATCATATAAGTGGTAAAGCCAGTTACCAAACTTCTTTAAAAGCTTCTTAACAAAATTAGGAACAAACTTGTTTAGAACCTTTATGATAGACAGCCCTTTTGATACATAAGGAGGATGTGAACCTTGCTGATTATTCTTCATAATCTTCTTTTCTTCCTCTGTAATTGTCTTTTTCTTATCAGAGATTGGTTTTTCATTCTTAAAAATAGTAAGAAACTTATCTACTGCCTCATCATAATCAAAGTCTTTAATTTTATTTTGGTTATAAGCCTTCATTTTATTCCATACTTCAGGATTATGAATAAGATATACAATCTTATTAAAATACTCTGTACTATTATTTATTCGATCAATGATATATCCTGTCTTTCCATCCTCCATATAGTCAAGAACTCCAAAGGAGTTAGACATTATTGGAACGCATCCTGAAGCCATAGCCTCTAGTCCTATCAATCCAAAACCCTCATTAACGGAAGTATCTACATAAACATCACTCTCTTGTAGTATTTTTATTAACTCTAAATTTGGAACAACACCATAGGTTACATTCATCTTGTTATTCTCAATAGAAGGAAGTTCTATATCTTCATTAATACATAAGACATTAAAAACTAACCCTGCCTCTTTGTTATCTAACTCCTTCATGATATCCATCAAAATATAATCTGCCTTCATAACATTATCACGCAATATAAAAGCTATGTTCTTAACTTTTTCCCTCCGGTTTTCTTTTTGAATTAAGTCATAATTAATACCATTTCTGACTAGATACAAATCTTTTCCAAAAATATCTTTAATCTTATTTTGCAAGTATGTAGAAATTGTAATTTCATAATCTGCCAATTTATGTGTCAATTCAACACTTCGATAATGCAAACCATTCTCAAAATAGTTTTCATATCCTTGGACAAAATTCACTAAAGGAACTTTTTTCTCTTTTGCTAATTCATATGCTTTAAAAACAGATGCCCATATCGTAGAGACTATGCGTTTTATGTCAAAATCTATATCTCTTGTTTGTTTAATAGGTACAAAAAGCATCTGCTCCTTGTAGTCATCCATTACTTCATAAAGTATGTTAGACTCATGTCCATTTATCACAAACTTATTAACTAAATCAACAACTACATGTGTCCCCCCTGCTGACTGAAGTATTCCCGGCAAGTAAAAAAGTGTGTCCAAAGAAATCTTCTTATCTTCCTCTGTTATCTGAGATTTAACATATTCCATTGGGTCATTCTTTGAATATTTCTGCATTGTTGCTTCATACTCATCACCCCACCTAGAAAAAAACAATCCTCTATTCTTATCAATTCTTTTCTGTTTTTCAGGAGAATTACCAAAGGAGGCCTCCGCCTTATGATATACATACGTATCTATTGCTACTTTTGCAGTAAAACCTTTAGACATGGCTAGGAATTGATAATCTGTTTCTTCTCCATATCCTAAACCATAAGATTCGTCTAGCTTACCAACTTTTTCAACACATTCTTTAGTAATCATTAGACAGTTCCCTACTACAGTACAAGCATCAAAAATCTTTCCCTGGAACTTGCTTTCAAGAAGGGCATCCATTTTCATATAACTAAACCCTTCAAAAATCTCTAAGGAAAGGTTTGCTGCATTGTTAGAGAGGGGAGAAATTAAACCAATCTTCTTATCTTTCTCCATATGGTTCATTAATTTTCCAATCGTGTTTTTTGCAACAATACAATCTGAGTTTAGGAGAAGAATATAGTCAGAAGAACAAAGTCCCAAACCCTTATTTACATTTTTAACAAAGCCCAAATTCTCATTATTAGTAACAACCTTTATTTTTGAGCCATATTTTTTCTTTAAATTCCTCAAAAGACTTTTTGTTGTCTGATTAGAAGCATCATCCATCAGAAATACATTTCCCAAAAGTTCTGGAGGGGTATTGATAAAGAGGGAATATACACACAACTTAACCCAATCGGGAGCATTGTAAACAGGAATAATAACATCACATTTCTTTTTCATCAGCTTTACCTCTTAATAATTTATTTATCTCTCGCCCCACCCACAACACCACAAACAACACAACTAATACAATAACAATAACCCCCCTATCTAATAATGCTAATTGCATAATCTGTTCATTACTAATACCTAGTATATCAGAAGTAATAGAGAAAATCCCCTCTCTAATACCCAATGACCCAGGTGTAATACTAACTAACAATGATACTCCTGATAAACAGTTGTACAAGATAACATTCATAATACTAACATCTATACCCAAACCTCTAAATTCAAAATAATACAAAAAACCTGTTGAAATAAAAAAGACAACAGATATACCTATTAAACTCAACAACAATCCTTTATCTTCCACAATCATATTCCAACCCTCAGACACCTTCCTAATTATCTCCAATACCTTATCTAAAAATTTAAACTTACTCTTGTTGTTCTTCTTTGCAGGTATCTTAAGAAAAGTTAAAATTAACATACCTACAAACAACAACCCAAAGAAAAGATACAATGGTAATGAACTAACTCCATACTTCAATGTAATTACTAATAAAGATATTAACCCCATAAAAGAGTTAACCAAAAACAGGACAATGTAATAACCATATAGAGTAGATACAAAATGGGTATATGGAAAATCAAACCTCTTCTTCAAATACACAGACCTAATAACAGTACCTCCATGTAAAGGAAGAAAATAATTACCAAGAGAAGACATTACAGAAACATAGAAAGATTCTAAAACAGAAATAACTTTCTTAAATGATTTAAGTGTAACTTTAATAAAGATACCATTAATAAAAAAAGAAACAGATGCTAATAGAAAAATTAGAATTAGATATTTCAAAGGTGTTTGAAACACTGTCTGTAAATCAGACTTATGATTAAAAAAGTAGTAAACAAAATACCCTAACACCCCTAAAGTTATAATAACCTTTAAATATTTCCAAATCTTTTTCATCTTAATGAGTTATAAAAATATACCCTTCACTCAAATCAGTTTTCACAAACAATCTACTAATCAACCAAAAGGGATAAATTACATATTTATTACTTAAAAACTTCAATGGATTCATCTTCTTTATACTCTTACCACTAAACACACTTCTCTCAACCTGACTTTTGTCCTTTACCTTTTTATAGACAAGCGGTGTAGTTATCATTCTCAAATACCTAGTGATATTTATCCATGGATAACCATATGCTAAAAGCTCGTAATCCTTGACACCTAAAAAGCCAGCAACTCTCTCAAAATCATTTTTTTCATATCTTCTCAAATGACCAACTGCTTCATCATGTTTAGACCACATTGACATATGAGCAGGTACAGAGATTATTATTACCCCCTTATCTTTCAATAATTTTTTTACTTTCTCTAAGAAGAGCTTCTCTTCCTCTACATGTTCTAAAACCTCCATAGCAATAATTACATCAAATTTTTCATTTTTGAAATCATGTTTAAGAAAATCAGCCTCAATACAAGTTATACTATCTCTTAATGTAACAGGAAGTTCTTTATGTGATTGCTTTAACTCCTCAGACATATCAAGAGCTGTTACAGATGCTCCTTTGCTTGCTAGACATTCAGACAAATGTAAAGTTCCAGCACCTATCTCAAGAATCTTTTTCCCTTTTAAATCATATCTCTTAAGAAGATTAAGTATCTCTAAATATCTAAACCAATATCGCGGACCTTTGTAGCTACTCATTGTTTAAGAAAATTAAATTTATCTTTTAGTCTATCATATGTAAACTTCGTGTTAAAAAGCTCTCTTCCTTGCTTACCAATATCATCTAACTTCTCCCTGTTTTCATATGCCCAAAGTATACTATCTGCCAAATCCTGAGCATCACCTTGTTCTACAAGTAAACAATTCTTTTTATCCATAAATCCTACATCTTCATCAATCTTACCAATAACAGTGGGTCTACCCATCTGTAGAAATTGATATGCCTTACCTGTAACCACCCTTCTTGCCTGTGGTGTGCCTCCAAAAGCGCCTCCTAAACAAAGATCTGCAGACTTAATATATTGAGGTAACTTATCAAATTCTATCCATTCAAAATGTTTAATATTCTTTAAAGATTGTTTTTTAATCTCTTCCCTAAATTCCTCTAATGCTTTTTCATTCCCCCTACCACCAGCTATGATGAATTTAATAGGATACTTTTCTAAAAGTTTAGCTGCTTTCAAAATCACATCTATACCATGTAGTGGAAGAAATGTACCATAGAAGAAGAGTGTAAATTCCTCTCCTAAATCAATCTTCTTAGTCTTCTCAATATCAAACATACCCTCATCTGTACCAACTGGAATAACCTTAATCTTCTTTTTATCTATACCAAAAGTTTTAGCAAAGAACGAAGCATGAAGATTAGTATCTGTAAGAACATACTCTGCATCTCTTAATATACTTCTTTCAAGAAAATATATTATCTTTGCTAACAAGGAATTCTTTTGTAATGTTTTCTTTTCATTTACTAAAGAATCATATGGAGACATCATTGCATCAAAAACAAACTTCTTTCTCAGTCCAAAAATTCTATACAACCAATATATCTCATGTCCTCTAAATCCAATTATGTAAATATCTGGATTTACTTTAAATCGTATTTTTAGAAAATTGAAGAAGGTCTCAAAATATCTTATTAACCCTTTTGATTTGTTTCTTGCTTGAAAAAGTTCTATATTCTTTAGACGAGATAATGCATTAATTAAGGATGTTGTTCTAACATAGTTGGGGGCTCTGTAGGAGAGAATATAGCATACCTTACTCTTCATACTTCCCTTTCTTTAATTCATAAAGTATTTTTTCTTGATTAATCCTAACCCTATTAAACATATCTGCTAATAATCCTACTATTACCAACAACAAACCAAAAACTAAGAATCCCAATCCTATGAATCCAACAGCCTTGTATGGTGAAAAACGACCTGCTGTGAAATAGTGATAGAAGAGGAATGCTTCAAACCCCATACCAATAAGTAAGAGAATTGTTCCCATACCTCCAAAGAAAATCATAGGTTTGTAATCTCTAACTGTACGAATGATTATCTTTAAGGTTCTAAACATATAGTTCAAAATACTACTAGCTACTCTAGACTTTCTCTCCTTGAAATACACAATATCTATTGGAAACTCTACAACTCTCATACCCTTGAAAACCATATCCATGATAGTTTCTTGAGTATATGTAAACTGACCAAAGAGATTTAATTTGAGTAATGCTTCTCTACCATATGCTCTAAAACCACATGACACATCTCTAAACTTCTTACCACTAAGTAAGGATATTAATCTAGACATCTGTTTGTTTCCCCAATACTTTGTCTTAGACATATTCTCTGGAATACCACTATGGAATCTATCACCTGTAACCATATCAGCTTCATTTTTTAGTATCGGTTGTATTATCTCTGGTATCTGTTTACTGTTAAATTGTCTGTCTGCATCTATACTTACTAATATATCCACACGATTATCCAATGCATACTCTACTGCACTATGGAATGCACTACCTACTCCCTTGTTTGTACCATGACTAATTACATCTGCACCATTTTCTCTTGCAATTTCAACTGTCCTATCCGTACTCCCATCATCTACAACCAATGTCTTTATCTCATCAATACCTTCTATCTTCTTAGGTAGGTCTTTGATTACTCCACCTAATCCTTTCTCTTCATTAAGGGCAGGCATGTATATTAGTAATTTCATAGTATTAAGTTCTTTTTAGATTATCTCCCAATACCTCTGTATATCACTTTACCTTTTACCAACCTCTCCTTATCCAACTTATTCACCCCATCTACTACCACCTTGATATTCTTCCTCTTTAGTATTTCTTCCGTTAAATCACCAAAGGCATCATGATATGTACCTAGTATAACGGCATCTACTTTCTCCAGTACACCATCTAATTCTTTTACATCAGAGATATCTAATGTATGAGGGTCATACGATATTACCTCTGCACCCATCTTCTTTAATATATCCAATATCTCTAAACTAGGACTCTCTCTAAGGTCTGCTACATTAGATTTGTAACTTAAACCTAGTAATCCAACCTTAGTACCCTTTACTGACTTCTCTATCTCATTAAGTCCTTCTTGCAATCTAGATACTGTATACTCTGGCATACTGTTGTTAATATCCCTAGCTATCTTCAAAAACCTATGATCAAAACCTGCTTCCTGTGCCCTTTTGATTAAGTAATATGGATCAACTGCAATACAATGTCCCCCAACTCCCCTACTTGGCCAATGTACCATGAAAGAGAAAGGTTTGGTAGAAGCACCCTTCAATGTCTCAACCAAATCAATATCCATTGCATCAAAAGATTTAGCAAGCTCGTTAACATATGCAATATTAATATCTCTAAATGCATTCTCAACTATCTTAGTAGATTCAGCTACCTTAACCGTCGACACCTCATTAATCTCCGCATCTAAAAAGCTTCTGTAGAAATCAGCAATCTCTTTTGTTTTTTCTTTCATTAGACTACCGATATTTCTAGGAATATTGTACACATTCCACTTAGGGTCACCAGGATTAATTCTCTCAGGACACATAGCTACATTAAAATCTTTACCTGCAACTAACTTACTACCTTCCTCCAAAACAGGAACTAAAATTTCTTCACATGTACCTGGATTAACTGTTGATTCTAAAACAACAGTAGCACCTTTCTTTAAGTACTTAGATATTGTTTTACCTGCACTAATTACAGGTGTGTAGTCTGGAGTATAGTCATCAAGAACAGGTGTAGGTACACATATGATGAAGATATCCGTATCCTTTAACTCATCACTATCTGTTGTTGCATGAAGGTCTAATTCATTAAGATCTCTCTCTGCTAGCTCATCGGTTATTGGACACTCCTTTGAGAGTATTCTCTTAACTTGATCTTTACTAATATCAAAGCCCACCACTTCATATTTCTTACTCCTCTCTATTGCAAGAGCTAGTGGTAATCCAACATAACCAAGTCCTACTATTGATACTTTTTTCATATGTGTTTTTTGTAAAATAACTAAGCTATTATATTCCAAAGATACATATTAAACAAACCAATCTGGTGTAACACTCAAGAGGAAGAATGGAATACAAGAGAGAAGAAACATAGCTATGAGTATTACAAAGAACAATATTCTCACATATTTATTCTTAATACTTCCAATATATTTCACTAGAAGAGTATAGTAGATGAATATAGCAGGAAAGATATATCTTCCTTGTAAGGCAAATATTACACCATCTCTGTTTAGATATGTTGGATAGTTTTGTACAAATGCTAGGACGAAGGTATAGAAGAGGAGAACTATTAGTAGATAGATATCTAACTTCTCCTTTTTCTTTAAATCTTTGAGAAAAAGAAATACAAATGATATTGGATATATTGCAAAGGCAAGATGAAGATTGTATGGCATAAACATATCTTTGTGAGCCATAATGCCATAGATTCTATGATTCATCTCCCATGACCATTTTAAGAAGTATTTAACAGGATTCCACCTTCTCGAGAAGACCATTCCTATCCCCTCTTTACTTAACAACTTTATCCCTGCTGACTGTCCATAGTCCCTTCTAAAAACACCACTGTTCATACATTGCTCAACTGTCATAACTTCTTCACAACGAGGAAAAATATGTTTGTATGTAACAACATTCTTCCCATATAAGAGAACTACTGGTAGAAGAAAGATTAAAACAAGAAGTACATACAACCAAAACTTCTTCTCCTTGATATTAAACTTTACTTTTTCTTTGATGAGGATACTGATAATTAAGATGAATTCTACTAGAGCAAGTGGAAAAATTGTATATTTTGTAAGAACACCTAAACAAGTAACGACTGCCCATAACGCGTAGTTCTTTATCTCTTTTGGTTCTTTAAATATCTTCACAAAGTAGATTATTGAAAGTACTGCAAAAAAGTTGGTGAGATTGTCATAGTTAATCATACCTGAGAGGAATTGGAACATAAGGGTGTTTGCTAGAAGGATGACAGGGATAGTGCGATACTTCTCTTCTTTAATTACATATCCTGTTAGTTTGTAAAACAGAAATAGTGTACCTACAGAAGTTAACAAGTTAAATATTTTAAGAAGATGTATCTCATCAACCTTCAGGAAATTCATATTCAACAATCTCCCATTTATCCAATGTGCTAGAAAGTTTGCAGATGTAATATCTCCCCACTGGTATGTCTCAGGTGTATTTTCAGGTACTCCCCAAACTTTAGAATATGCTTGTGCTACATAGAGATGATAATGTTCATCTGGTCCAATGCCAAATTTAATATTTAGTGATATATAGAGACCAAAGAGAAAAAATACAACCAACTGTACAATTAGTATTATCTTGTTTGCTTTCTTCCACTCTATTTTTCTTTTCTTGTTTTTCATAGCTATTCTCTTCTTAATCTAAAATCTTCATGTTTGTAAGATAAATTAACATTATAAAAAGGATCATGTCCTCCTTTTTCAAATATATATTGTGGCCATTTCTTTCTTAATTTCTCTGCATTAACTGTATCCTTCTCTAATTTTTCTTTGTTCTTACTATCAAATCTAGTCACAGATTCATAATGTATGAGTTCTGTATAAGGGGTATATACATTGAACAAACCTTTCTCATCATACAACCTAATTCCAAAATCTACATCCTGATATGCAGGATCAAACTGTTCATCAAAACCTCCCATATCTAAAAACAACTTTCTTCTTACCATCATACAAGCTCCTGTGACCGCTAAATAGTTTCTAACATTAACAACACAACCCTCATAACCAAACACATCTCCATCTAACAACCTATGAGAGTGTGCAGCTGCTCCACCAGCACCTACAATAACTCCTGCATGTTGTATTTTGCCATCAGGATAGTAAAGTTTAGCTCCTACACTACCAACCTCTGGCAACTGAGCCCACTCCAACATACTCTCCAACCAACCATCATTAAGAACCTTAACATCGTTATTAAGTACCAACATATATTCTCCATCAACTTGAGTAGCTGCCCAGTTATACAACTTACCAAAATGAAATGGTTTATCATATTTCAAAACCTTAACACCTTTCTCTTTAATCTCTTCAAAATACTCCTTTGTTTCTTCCTCTTCACTCCTGTTATCCACTATAACTATTTCATAATTATCATACTTTGTATGTTCCCAAATACTATCAATTGCCCTCTCTAAGTAATCCTTCTTGTCCTTAGTTGGTATTACAATACTAACCTTAGGATTACCGATAATATCAAACTTAATTCTCCAAGCTCCTTCAAAAGAACCTTCTAGCACCTCTCCCTTTAATTTTCTTCTCTCAAGATATCTCTCTAGTACTGCTCTCTGATTCTCGTATGCCCAACTCTTAGCACCACTACCTGCTAAAGCAGTAGAACCTGGATATACCCTCCAATGGTAGAGTATCTTAGGAATATGTAAAACCTTCCAATTCCCTCTTGTAAGATATCTCATTACTAAATCCCAATCCTGTGCACCCTCAGTACCCTTAATAAGTCCTCCTAACTCTTCTACTACATCTCTGGCATAACAAGTAACATGAGTTGTATACATCTGTGCTGTAAGTGTATGTGGAGACCAATCAGGCCAAAAAGAAGGGTCAAACCTTTTACCATTTTCATCAATCTTATCAAAATCACTGTACATGAATTCTACTTCAGGATGTTTTTCAATACCCTTAGCTAACTCCAACAAACAATTCTTAGATATCTCATCATCACAATCCATAAAGACAACATACTCTCCAGTTGCCAAACTCAATGCATTATTACTATTCTCAATGATATTAATCCCTTCAATATCAATCGTAGAAAACTTAACCTTCTTACCATACTTCTTAGCAAAGTTCTTAAGAAACTCTCTAGTTTCTTTAACATTCTTACTAGAACCATCGGATATACATATCTCCCAATTCTCATATACCTGTGAAGTAATTGAATCCAAAGCAGCTTGTAACATCTCTTCAGACTTATTCCACACAGGAAATACTATTGAAAACTTAGGATTAACCTTAAGTTTCTTTAAATCACTCTTCATTGATTCTTCGTTGAGATACTCACTCTCTACATTCTCCATCCATTCCCCATACGATATTCTCATTAGCTTAGAACCATCTCCACCAGTTATTACAAATCTCCAAATCTTTTTTAATATTCTCTTGAAGGTATTTAAAATACCATGCTTTTTAAAAGAGGTAATTAGTTGTTTGAAATATATTGGTATTCTACTAACTATTCTTTGAAACAGTTCTATTATCTTCATATATTTACTAGTAAGCTATTCTTCTAAAAGAAAGTCTATAATATTCTTGAACTTAATACCATTCTCTGACATTACAAAATTCACATCCATTGAAAGAACAACTTTCTCATAATGGTCTTTAATACTCTGTAATGCAGACATCTCTCTCTCTTTTACACTTTTATCCAACAGTGATTCTGTAACTTGGAAATATATTTTCTCATCAGGTTTAGTTGCAACAAAATCGACTTCTTTACTACCAACTTTACCTATGGAAACTTTGTATCCTCTTCTAAGAAGTTCTAGATATACTACATTTTCTAATATATGCCCTCTATCTACATCTCTATATCCCAACAACATATTCCTTATACCAGTATCTACTATGTAATATTTTTGTAATGTTTTTAAGTATTCTTTTCCTTTAATATCATAACGAGAGACAGGGTAGAAAATGAAAGCCTTTTCCAATGCTGATATGTAACTAAGAACAGTAGAGTGTCCAGTCCCCTTCTTTTCATCTTCAACATATTCTTTGTTACTGGAAAGATAGTTGGATATATTCCTAGCTGAAATGAAACTACCTATGTTATCAGAAAGGTACAATACTATATTTCTAAGAAGTTTCTCATTTCCAAAGTTATTCCTCTCTATTACATCCTTTAACATGGCAGTTGAATATATACCCTCCAACATTGTATATGTTCCAACTTCATTAAACTCATACTCACTAACTGCAGGCATACCACCATACTTTAGAAAAAGATCAAAATTCTCTCTACTACTTTCTAAGTTATTAAAATCTAAGAACTCTTTGTATGACAATGGTAACATTTTTATCTCAACATACCTTCCAGAAAGAAATGTAGAAAGCTCTGATGAGAGTAGATATGCATTAGAACCAGTTATGTATATATCTACATCTGAATCTATATTCAAAGAGTTTACAGCTTTTTCCCAATTTTTCACTACCTGTATTTCATCGAGAAGAAGATAGACTGTTCCTTTTGTTTTCTTTATTCTTTCTTTAATGTAATCATACAAATCAGTACTATCAACAATATTTCTAAACTCTTCTAATTCAAAATTTATTTGAACTATATTCTTTGCATCTGCATTACATTCTTTTAGTAAATATTCTTTAAAAAGTTCTAATAATGCTGATTTACCACACCTTCTAACACCAGTTATTACCTTAATCTGGCTTTTATCTTTAAATACTATTAGTTTTTTAAGATATTCATCTCTATTTTTCATACTGTATTATACAAAAAAATGAAAAATACGTCAACAGTTTGGCGTACACACAAGCCAAACTCTTCATTTTTATACACTTTGGCTTACACGCAAGCCAAACTTTTAAAATGTAGCACTATATCTATCAACAATATCATTAGGCTCCCCTATCTCATATGTCTTGTCTTCCTTCAACCAAAGTACTCTATCGGAATATCTTCTTACACTCTCTAACCCATGAGATACAAAGAGTATTGTCTTCTTACCAACAATATCATCAAAATATGCAAAACACTTCTTTTGAAACTCTCCATCACCTACTGCTAGTACTTCATCAAGAACTAAAATATCTGATTTAACTCTAATTGCAATTGAGAAAGCTAATCTAACTTGCATACCAGATGAGAATTTCTTAATGGAAAGGTCTTCAAACTCCTTGAGTTCTGCAAAATCAAATATATCATCTACACTCTCATTAATTTCCTTCTCAGTAAGACCAAGAATTGTACCATTAAGATATACATTCTCCTTTGCACTAAGGTCAGGATTAAAACCAACTCCTAATTCCAAGAAAGGAACAAGCTTGCCATTAACATCTATCGTACCCCCATCAGGAATGTAGATACCTGATATTAACTTTAACAGTGTAGACTTACCAGCACCATTAGGACCAATTACACTAAAGAACTCTCCTTTCTTAACATCAAAAGAGAGATCTTTAAGAGCAACAAAGTCAATCATCTTCTTCTTTGCAAAAGGATTTACAAATCTCTCTTGCAAAGTAGTAGGAGAACCATGTTCTGGTATTCTAAATCTCTTTGTTAAATTTGTTACTTTTATTGCTAAATTATCTTCCATATTTTTAAAAATGTTCAGCTACTTTTTTAATATGTTTGTTAAAATATATTTTTCCAAGAATTACTAAAACAATGGAAATAGCTAGAGCTAGGAGTACAAATTTTAAATCTGTAACTTCTCCAAATATTAATGCTTCTCTTACAGCTTTTACAAATCTTGCCATTGGATTGTAGTAGACAATGAATCTGTACTTCTCTGGAATCATCTCAACTGGAAAAAATACTGCACTAGCATAGAAGAGAAGTTGTAAAACAAGCTCCATAATATGTTGCAAGTCTCTTACATGAACAAGCCATATACTGGTAAAGAAGGAGACACCGTAAAGAGATAGAAACATGGTAAGACCTATGAGAAAAACATATGCAAGGCCAATTAGACTGATATTGATTTTCAGTATTAATGCCACTACAAGTACAATTAGAAGATTAATCGAAAAGTTGATGAGTGCCATACTTAGAGAGCTAGCAACTACTACATCTCTTTTGAAGTTGATTTTAACAATCAACTGAGCTCTTTCCATTATTGAGCCCATACCCCAAATCATACCTTCATTAAAGAATGTGTATACTATTAATCCTGAAAGAAGATAGACTGCATACTGTTGCTGTGTAAGACCTCCAACTGCTGATGCTGTATGTGAGAAGATTAGAAAGAGAATGAGGAACATGAAGAAAGGTTTAAGAAGAACCCAGAAGAAACCTAAGATAGAGCCTTTGTATCTCATCTTGAAAGTTGTTTTTACAAATTGTTTGTAAAGGTCTAAATCATTCTTGTCCATTATTTCTCCTTTAAAAATTCTTTTAAAGTAATTCTCCTAGAGTATATCATTTTCCATACTAACCAGTTAAAAAGATACCAGATTGTCTCCCATATTGCCACCCATAATCCTTTTCTACTCTGGATACTCCTAAATCTATTCTGCATATTCATGATGTTCCTCTTTCTAGTACCTAAACTTTTAGAAGATGCCATATGGTCATGATATACCTCTGATGTCCCTACGTAGTAAAGTTTATACCCTAAATCCCTAATCCTAAGTGAAAGATCGATGTCCTCATAGTACAGAAACATACTAGGATTGAAGCCTCCTACTTTTTCAAATACTTCTCTTTTAACTAAAAATGCTCCTCCCATTAATGCATCAACCTCCTCTACGACATTGTATTTAGGTTTATCTTCTTCCTTGTCATATCTATCATACGCCATGTAATGTTCATCAACCTCTATTCCTGCAGAATTAATAATTCTCATCTCACTTCCTATTCTTTCTTTAGAATACAAAACCTTCGGACCAACTGCTCCTACATTTTCTTTTTGTAGTTCTTTGACTAGATTGTCTAAAAATCCTTTGGGTACAGAGATATCATTGTTTAGGAAAAGATATGCATCATAGTTGGGATACTCCTTAACACCCAAATTATTTCCTCTACCAAAACCTAAGTTCTCTCTACTCTCAACTATCTTTACAGAAGGGAATTCTTTTTTAAGATATTCAATACTACCATCTACAGATGCATTATCAACTACAACAACATCAAAATCTTCATATCCATTCTTCACAACAGAGAGAAGATTCTTCTCTAGAAGGTGCTTTCCATTGTAGTTTACTATGACTATTAGTATTTTCATTGACCCATTATACCCCAAATACTTATCAAAACAATTAAAACTTGTTAAAATTAAGATGTATTTAATTTTTTATTTAAAGTATTAATGAAGAAAAGATTTTCTTTGTTAGTCCCAATACTGACAATGTTCTTGATCTTCGGAGTGTTTGCACCTAAGAGAGCAGATGCTGCAGAGTTTTCCTTCGAGAAAGAATTTGTTCTAGAACAGGAAGAGAGTGTTGAGGACAATCTTTACATCTTCTCAGACAGTGCAGATATTGCAGGAAAAGTAAATGGAGACCTTTTTGTCTTCTCTAAGAAGATAAAGGTGAATGGACATGTAACAGGTAACCTTTATACCTTTTCTAATACTGTGGAATTAGGTAAAGAGTCTAGAGTTCTCGGTGACCTATATGTTTTTGCATATGATGTAAAGATGGATGGTGAGGTCTCAGGTAAGGCAACGGTCTTTAGCTACATCCAGAAACATACTGGATCTACTTTTAAAGATTTAAATGCCTTTACTGCTCAGAGTTTAATCTCTGGGAACGTAGGAGAGGATTTAAGGGTCCTATCAAGCAAAGTAGATGTTAGTGCCCAAATTGCTGGCGAGGCATTAGTACTTGCTGAGAATTATAATATCGATGAAGAGAAGGTAGGAAAAAAAATCTATGATGCTACAAAAATTGACGAGATTGCAAAAGACCAAGGTTTCGATGTAAGGAAAAGCGCCAAACAACCTTCTCAAAAAGAGAAGTGTTTAAAGAAATTTAAAAATACAGTGATTTGTTCTACTGCATTACTCCTGGCAGGTCTTTTCCTAGTCTTCTTAACACCTGTTAAGACAGGAGCTATTGTAAAGAAAGTTACTGGGTCTACTACTGAGTTTCTAAAGAGTTTCGGTCTAGGAATTGCTGTATTCCTCTGTACAGGTATTCCTATTATCGTATTATTAGTTACTGCTATCGGAATACCAGTAGCAATATTACTAATAGCTTTTATTGTATTTGTATGGATTTTCGGTAGAATCTGGGTTGAGTTAGCCATAGGTTCTGAAATATTGGGTTTGTTTAATGTTAAAGAGTACAGACCTTATAAATCATTACTAGTAGGTAGAGGTTTATCTACATTGATTTCATTCATCCCTGTTGTATCTTCTATATACAAAACAGTTTTAGTATGCACTGCTATGGGAGCATTTGTAAGAATGAAAGCAGATGCATTAAAAGTACAGAAAGAGATTAGCAAGAAATTAAAGGTAGCAAAGAAGTAAGGTTAGGGAAATAGAAAAAAAGGGAGGTAGAAATACCTCCCTTTTTCTTTGTCATGGTTTTTTAATTAACTATTCCAAGTACATTGCAATTGCTCTTTCGAAGTCTGCAAGAGGATATGCACCTCTAATGAGAACACCATCTACCTTACCATCATCACCAATCTTACCAACAACAAACCCTGGTGTACCCTGAACTCCTGCATTTGAACCGTCCTCTTTGTTTGCTGCAAGTATATCTTTTGTCTCTTGACTTGCAATACAACTATCATACTCACTTGCTTTCAATCCTGCTTTTTCTGCTTCACTTCTAATCTCTGCATCGCTTGTAATATCAAACATCTTTTCAAAGAATGCTCCAAACTCATCTCCTTTAACTGATTTAGCAACACACTCAGCTGCAAGAGCAGCATTGTAACTTAAACCGCTATCACTTAATGGAAATGACTTGAAGACATAGATAATTTCTCCTTTATCAACATATTTTGTTTTTAATTCAGGATATACTTGCTCTGCATGTCGTTTACAATATCCACACTGGAAATCACTGAATTCAACAACTGCAACTTTTGCCTTACTTTTATCTCCTATATATGGAGACTCTCTTAGAACAGTAGAAGCTTTCTCAAATTCTTCAGAAGTTCCTGTATCGCTTGTAACTGTTTCTTTACTTGGAGAAGTAGTATCTACTTGATTTGTATCCTTTTTAGTAAAAGTTACTAAGACAGCGATGATTACTCCTACTACTATAATTGCAATTGGAATTGCAAAAGAGTCCAGATTAATTACTGTCTCTTCATCTTGCTTGGGCTTTGCCATAGTTTGTTTTATAATATATTAGATATTTTTGAACAGTCTGATATTATATAGTAGATGAGAATTAATTGGAATACAAAAAATATACCTGAGAGGAAACAAGATAGAAGAAACTCTTATTGGGTAAAATTAATCGGTATAGCTATTGTTGCTTCTCTTCTGTTTGTATTAGGAAATTCATTGTTAGAGAAAAGGAGAGAACAGAAAGAGAGTAAGGAGAAAGTTGATATTGTAGAAGAACAAACAGAGAAGGAAGAAGAAGTTATTGTTAGAGAATACAAAAGGCTGGAGTCTTTCAAAGTTATTGATGGACAGATGGCATACATTGCTACTGAAGAGGGACTAAGTGAGAAGGATTATCCTAGACCCATTGTTATCTATAATCACGGTTCTACTTTTGTAGTGAATGACAAGGAGGATAATCCCCTACTTGGTGACCTTAGATTGTATGCTGACACTTTCGCTAAAAATGGTTTTATCTTTGCAGCTTCTAATGCTCATGGTGATAACTGGGGAAATGCTCAATCTATTGAAGATAACAGGAAGTTAGTTGAACACATTAAAACAAATTTCCATGGTTCTAAAGATCTCTATCTTTTAGGTTTTAGTATGGGTGGTCTACCTACTATGAATTTTGCTCATGAGTATCCTGAGAATATTAAGAAGATTGCTCTGTTAGCTCCGACTTCATATGCTTCTAATTGGAACAAGAAGAGGGTTGAGAGAATTATGGATTTAGATATTAAGATTTGGCATGGTGATAAGGATGTGAATGTACCCTACTCTATGTCTAGAGATTTTGTAGCAAGATTAAAGAAAGAAGGAAAAGAAGTCCCTATTATTACATTAGAAGGCAAAGGACATTTTGATATTGATACAGAGTATATTGATAATGTGTTAGAGTTCTTCCAAGAGAAGTAATGAGTGAATTTCTTGTAGTTCTTCTTGTGTAAGTTCTTGTCTAAGATGTTTTTCTGCAGGTATATCTGTATCTTTGTATACTGGTTTTAGGTGTATATGAATATGATGTACTGATTGTCCTGCTTTTTCTCCACTGTTTTGCTGTAGTATCATACCTTCTGGATTTAATTTTTCTTTAAGAACTTCAGCTATCTTTTTACTCTTTGTTATTAATTTACTAAATAGTTCTGTTGGAATATCATAGATATTTTCAAAATGTTCTTTAGGAAGTACTAAGAGATGTCCTTTACTGAAAGGATTGATATCTAACATGGCAAGGATATCATCATCTTCATAGACTCTATATGAAGGAATTTCTCCTTTAACTATTTTACAAAAAATACAATTATCCATTATTCTCTTACCTCTATAGCTGTTGTTGGGCATGCATTTGCAGCCTGTTTAACCTTTTCCTTAATTGCTTCATCCTCTATTGGTTTACCCTGATATTCTGCTTTAACATCAACAGTACCATCATCTTTCATTTCAAAAACTTCTGGACAGAGAGCTACACATGATCCACACATTACACATGCATCTTTTTTAATTGTTACTTCCATTTTTATATTTATTTATATTAAATACTTTTAAAGAATACACTGTTTTACTTTTCTTTTCTACTTCCTTTAAGACCAAATTTTCTAAACATGTCTTTTTCTTTGGTATACACTATATCATCTCTTTGACCTTTGTATACTGGTAGTGTGAAGAAGAAGGTTGTACCCTTACCGACTTGACTCTCTACCCATATTTTACCATCCATCATTTCTATTAAAGCAAAAACTACATAGAGACCTAGACCTGTTCCTCCTGGACTTACTATTGGATTCTCTTTATCCTCATTAATATATTTTTCCACCCTATGGAATTTAGTACCTAGTTTTGGTATCTCTTCTTTGGGGATACCTTTACCTGTATCAATGACACTTACCTTTACATATTCACCATCATTCTCTGTTTTTACAATGATAGAGCCTTCATCTGTATATTTGACAGCATTACTGACTAGATTATCTATAATCTCTACTACTCTCACTCTATCTGCAAATACATCTTTTGTATCATCGTCTATATCAGATATTAGTTTAAGCTCTTTTGCTTCTGCTTGATATTCATATGCATGTATGACTGATTCTATCTGTTCTGGTATTGAGACTCTCTCCTTGTTTAAATCCATCTTTTCACCTTCTAACTTAGCACTAGAGAGTAATGTTTCTATCAATCGTATTTCATTCTCAATACTATTCTTTATCCTATCCAAGTATTTTTTGAAGTTTTTAGGATTACTATCTATATATTTTTCTAGTAGAGATGCATTTAGTTTTACTACAGTAGCAGGTGTTCTTAATTCATGACCCATGATATCTAACATATCTCTTTCTTTTCTTCTAGCTTCTTCTAATTCTAATACTGTTTGTTGAAGTTCTTGTGTTTGTTCATTTACTTTTTGTTCTAAAGTGCCACTAAATTCTTGAATTTCATCATATAATATTGCCCTTCCTATTGAAATACTTGTATTATCAACCATTCTCTCTAGTATCTCTATCTCATCCAAAGCTAAAGGATATTCATCCTCCCTATAACCCAAAATTAGCAAACCATTAAATCTAGTCCTCGTATTAAACGGATATAGTACAGCGATCTTATGTTTATCCATAAAATCTAACACCTGAATTATATTCTCAGGTATTTCGCTTCCTTGTAAAATATTCCCTTTTCTAACCTCATCAGCCACAATCATATTCCCAAGCCTTGCTTTGCTCCAAAATTGAACAATATTCAAAAGATCTTTCATTGCGAAATCGCCTGATTGAGGGTATGAAAAATATTTCTCTGTAAAACTAACTTTGTCAAACAACAAAATGCCAGATTTAGGGATATTGAATAAAGCTTTTACACTCCTTTGAAGATTAACTAAAATTCTATCCATTGTTAACTCTACACCACTAACTTGCAAGAAATTCCTTTCTACAACCTCTCTTTTTTTTCTTGCTTTGTCAATAAAATCAAGTAGCAGATCCATCATTTTTTTGAAGATATAGAAATAGAAAGCAGTGAGTAATAGTGCAAATACAAAAATAGCAAGAAATCTGTCCGAGTTTAAATAGTAGCCAGACTTTAAGAAAACGGTAAAGAAAAGCAGAGAAAAGTATATAAAGACTAACTTTAATATAGACACAACAACGTTACCAAGAATGACAGGAATCCTAACAAATCTACTTTGGAGAATAGGATATGCAGCTCCAATTGTAAAAGGAATAGCAAATAGTGGTCCTAAAACAAAATACTTCGTGTTTCCTGTCATTATAGGAATAAAATAGTCTACAATCACTAAAGGAACCATCATAAGCAGAGCACCAATGATATAAAATCTTACTTGGGCTTTTTCATATCCAGTAAATGCTTTACTTTTAAATAAGAAGTATGGCGCTATTAAAAGAATTCCTAAAACATTCGGCAATGTATATATCCAGTAATCAGGTCCCATTTTAGCTACCGAAATAAAACTGTCTGGATAGTGTACTACACTATCTATAACAGAGTTCTTAACTAATAGAACATATATACTTGGAATTAATGTTAAAACAATAGGTATAACATAATACATAAGTTTTCCTTCAATTTTCCTTGGGAAATAATAAGCAAAAAGTAATTGGGTAAATAACATACCGTAAGAAGACACGTATACCATCTTCAACCATATCTTTGGAGAATATACAATCGGATTATTATAAAAATAGGTTAAGATAATCCATATCGCAATAGAAAAGACGTTCAATGCATAGACAATATTGTTTGATTTTCGCGGATTTCGTAACAGAACAAAAACACCCAAAACAATGTTAACCACTGCAAAAAACAAGGTTATTATGCCTATGATATTTATATTCATATCAAAAATCTTTAATTTTTTATTTAACAAGAACTCTACTTCTTCTTAATACCAAAGGATCTTGATGCTTGCACATTCTCAACATTGTACCTCCATCAACTTCCCCTTCTGGACCAGAATAAATATCTTTACTTACTTTTGTAAAGCCAAAGTCTTCGTAGTTCAAAGGTGACTCTAACACTTCAGCAACCATATTATTTTTGTCTACAGCATCTAACATAGCTTGGTGATAATCAAATGGAGTCGTTTCAACCTCCATATTTATCTTAGACAAATCTGTTGCTGATTTTATTGCTTTTAACACCTCACTAAACATCTTCCTGTCAGTCTTAAGCAAGTGAGCTAACCAAGTATACATCCTTGCAGAACCATCAGAAGAAACTTTGTCAATAAGAATTTGATTATTCTCATCTACACTGAATCTATATCTATGCAGATAGTTATAAGGAATATGAGGGAAATATCTTTTAGAATACTCTTCAGATAAATCCTTACCTACAGAAGCCTTTAAAATTTCTTTAAGATGTGTTACAGGAGAAATATTAACCCTTATTCCAGAATCCAAACCAAGAGTACCTATATATAAACCTCTTTCACCTTTATTTTGTAGAACATTAGATACTATTTCTTCTGTCGCTGATTTATCTATATATTGAAAACCATTATCTACAATCAATGCGTCAAATTTAGTTGAATTCAACGAGTCTTTCTTGGATGCAGTTATAGCATCACCAATTTGCAATATTATTGTTTTATCCTTCTCTAGAAGCTCCTCTGGAGCATCTCCATTAACTATATGGATCTCATACCTATCTTGTTCTGGTAACATTTGATTCCACACTTCAAAGTTCAAAGCTCCTACTGCAATAGAATCTGCAGATAGATCCGTTGCTAACAAGTTTGCAGATACACCCATTTGATATAAACGAGCAATTAGACTTTTATCAGCAACAGATGCACCACTGAAGAAAGACCTAATGTGAAGTAATTTATCAGGAGATTCTGCTTTTAAGTCTGCTAAATGAACCGCCATTTCATCAGTATACCCAATAATGGGTTCAATCGTATCCGTTACCATTACACGTCGTAAAACACCCATAACATAAGGCTCACTTTCAGAAAACTTCATCCAGCTTTCCAAATGAAACCCAGCTTCCATCATTTTTTCTTTTAATTCCGTCGATACTGAAGCAATTAAACGTGTTGTTTGTGGAGACATAGTATATGGATAATCATGTGCTACAAACTTCTTGTACTCTTCGTCCCATGCTCTATCATGCGTATAACACTCTTGTACAAACTCTGGATTTATTTCAATCCTATAACTAGACAGCCCATCCTTATACTTTTCCACTACTAAATTGACCATGCTATCTTTCTCTTCCCATTCAGAATTACTGATATAAGTTTCTTGCTCCATTAATAAACAACAATTAATTTATATAAGAATGAACTTTTAGTAGTCTAGTATATCTCCATCAAAAGCGGTTAATAGCTCAAGATATATACAAACTAACATGTATACAATATCTCATAGATTAGAGAAAAACACAAACAAATAATGGAAATCTTTTAACCCTTGATAAAGAGTACTAATAGAGGAATTAAGAATAACAAGGAGTAAGCTAATATATACTTATTACTTTTCTTTTCTGTTTTATTCATATTCTAAACCATCTAGGTAAAGCGATACCATTCTACACATTTTTTTCAGCTTGTCAAATACGGATAACATACTGACCATCCTCTTTATCCAAAACCTCATACCCCATCTTTAGTATTTCTTCCCTTAAGACATCTGACCTCTCCCAATCCTTATCTTTTCTAGCTTTTTCCCTATCTTCAAGAACTATTTTTAAATCTGCAATCTTCACTTCAGACCAATGTACCTCACTTTTCTCTTTACTCCCTTCTAATACTGTTTTCTTCAAATCCAACCCTAAAACCTTATCAAACTCAAAAGCAGTAGCAACTATGTCTTCTGACTTCAAATCAGATTTAATAAGTTGATTTAAAAGAGCTAGCATCTTAGGTGTATTAAAATTATCTGATATGGCTTCTTTAAAGTTATTCACATATTCTTCATTTATATTCCCCTCCATGCCTCCATACAGTTCTGTAAGTGTTTTTACTGTACGAAGATATACTTTCTCAGCTGACTTCAAAGACTCTATACTAAACTTCATAGGCGATTTATAACTAGATGTCAGGTAGTACCATCTCAAACCCATCAAATCAATACCAAGCTTCTCTATCTCTTCTAAGCTTAATGCGTTACCCTTACTCTTAGAGAGTTTCTCTTCACTTGAAGAATACACAAACTCATTATGAAGCCAATACTTAACCACATCGTGTCCAAATGCTCCAACATTCTGAGCTATCTCATTTGAATGGTGTACTGATACTAAATCTGTCCCTCCTGTATGAATGTCAATTTTCTCACCAAGCAGTGTCCAACTCATAGCCGAACACTCGATATGCCAACCAGGAAAACCATCACCCCAAGGGGAATCCCAATGCATCATGTGATTCTCGTACTTTCCATACCTTTTCATCCATAGAACAAAATCTGCAGGATTTTTCTTGTAAGGGTCTTCTTTGACTTCTTCTCTCACAGCAATCTGTTTCTCTTCTAATTTCTGACCTGAAAATTCAAAATATTCCGGAAAGGTTGAAATATCAAAATACAGAGCTTGTTCAGTTTCATAGGTATGACCATTTTTCTCTATTAAAGATATTAAAGTTATCATTTCATCTATATAGTCAGTAGCTCTAGCCCAACCTAACTTAGCCCATTCTTCTTTAGACATATTCTCAACATCAACATTTTCTTCTATGGAAGAGCCATCTGGATTTAAAATATTTACTTTCCTAAAACTTTCAAGAACACGAGAAATATATTTATTAGCAATTTCCATAGCTGCTACATTTTCTTTTTTAGCCTGTCTTTCAATCTTGTCTTCCCCAAAATCAGCATCACTAGACATATGACCTACATCGGTGAAATTTACAACTCTTTTTAAGTTGTACCCCATATACCTAAGAGCTCTTCCTACAACATCAAAATTTAGAAGAGACCTTAGATTTCCTATATGTACAGTATTGTAAACTGTAGGACCACAACTATACATACATACTTCCTCATCTTTATAGGGATCAAAAGCAACTTTCTGCTTACTCGGTGTATTATATATTTTAATTGAAATTGGCTTTTCCTTCTTCATATATTTATTTTATTGAATTATAAAGCAATTTAAGATTTTTCTAAAGGTTTACAATTACAAACCAATTTCATCACTAATCTCATTAAGAGAGTCAATAGCTATCTCTATAAACTCTTCTAACGATATACCTACCTTCTCAATATCATATATTAAGTCTCTTCTAACAGCCTTCGCAAAATCTTTTTTCTTTAACTTCTTCAAAACACTCTCAGTAGTAACCTCTGATATCTTCTTGTTAGGCTGTACCAATGCACATGCTACTAAGAAACCAGATAGGTTCTCAGATGCAGAAAGTGCATAATCCAACCTACTCTCTCTCTTCTGTTCAACCTTAGGATTATCTTCATAGTGTGCTTTAATAGCATGATACATATCTTCCGGAATATCCTCACCTCTAACTAATCCTTCCATCTCTAATATTTTGTCAAACTCAACAACATGTCTCTCTGGATCTTTGTCAACATAATCATAATCAATATCATGAAGAAGACCCGTTAATCCCCACAATTCTTCATCTTCTTTAAAATGCTTAGCTAAAGCCCTCATAATCTGTTCACTCTCCCTCATATGCATCTTAAGCCAAGGTGTTGAAATATACTTATCCATTAACTCAACTACTCTATCTCTGTTTATCATTATTTTTGTAAAGAAAAATTATTTAAAAATTATACACTAAAATACATACACATATGGAAAATGGTCGGGGTGACTCGACTTGAACGAGCGACCTCTTGTACCCCATACAAGCGTTCTAGCCATCTGAACTACACCCCGGTTCCATATTATACACCAAAAGCTCCTCTAAACCACTTCTTAGTGGTATATGCTTACATGAGAATATTACTCTTAATACCCTTACTTAATCTCAAGAATCACCTGATTTGGACTAAGACCAGCACTCAATCTATACTCATACTTCTCAGTCAAACCAGTAAAGAGATAGCTACCAGCACTATCACTACTAGCTGTGATTTTAAATGGTAAAGCAAATGTTTTACCTTTTCCACCTACCTTATCCATTTTAACATCCTCAAAGAGAACAACTAAATCGCCATCATCATTCAAAGAAGCCTTAACACTTGGAATAGGTGTACCTGAAGCTGAAACTCCCCATACAAACTTCATAACTCCACCACCTGCACTGTATGAGTAACTCAAAAGAGATCCCTCACTACCTCCTTTAATCTCCTGATCCTCCCTGGAGAACGCTTCACTACCTAAATCAACATCAACATCTCTCTCTCCAGGATACTTAACATTAAGTACGACTTCCCACTTACCATCAGTACTACCCTCTTTAGCTGTCAACTTAAACACTGTCTCATCCTCTACGCCAACCTCATATATACTCCTCTTCTCAATCCCAGAAACTGCTCTGTAAAGTTTAGTAATACCATTAACATTAATATCTCTCTTACCTTGATATGGTATACCACTACTATCCTTCTCAATATTGTAAAAATCAACTCTAACAACTCCTGAAGTAGCATTGTATGTAGCTACTGCATGTGGTTCTTTCTCCCCACTTAATGTAAAGAGGAAGCTGTGATAACCATCCTCTTTAGAGTCTGTAATACTTTCTAAAACAAATAGGTCTTCCTCATCTCCTAATTCACCAACCTCTTGCTTGCTTGAAGAATAGCTGGAAAAATCCGTATCACTCTCAATTTTAGATACAACTTTCTTCTTCCCACTATCCTTCTTGTCATCCTCAAAAACTTCTTTTACCAATTTTCTTTCCTCTTCCTGTTCCTGGGTTGTATCCACAGGTTTCTCATCTACATTCTTGTTCTTAGTCACAATGTAGGCAACTAACCCACCTACAACAACCAGAATGATTAAAATATATATGTAAGATTTTTTCATAAGCTCCTATATATAATTTAACTTATTACTAAAATAGTAGCACAATCCATTTGAAATACCAAACATTTGTGCTACTATATTCATATGGCAAAAGTTGTTGAAATAGTAGATGGAAAAGAAGTAGGCAGTAATATTGACAAAAACAAGACCGAAACTGTTACTACAAAACCTCAAAAAGATGTAGAAGAAAAAAAGGCTGACGAGAAAAAACAGAAACATCCAATACTTAGAAAAGTTGCTTTTCCTCTTGTAGCAATTTTAACACTGGCAGGAATTGCTGCTTTTTACTACTTTGGAATATACAAATTAAAACCAACACATCCTTCTAATGTAATAAAGTTTAATTCTAGATATATAATTTCGCAATCAGATTCTTCAAAAAGAAAGCTTCCATTACTTTCACAACCCAAAGAACCAAAAACTGAAGAGAGTCCACTAAATGGACTACTTTTTACAAAAAAAGAGATGGATGTACTAAAGAAAAGAAGACCTGTTGCAGTAATGATTAATAATCATTCTGAAGCTAGACCACAATCTGGTCTAAACAGTGCAGATATTGTCTATGAAACCAACGCAGAATCAGGTATTACTAGATATTTAGGAATATTTTGGAGTTCTGCTCCAGAGAAAGTTGGTCCAGTAAGAAGTCTCAGACAATACTACTTGGAATGGGCAAGTGAATATGACCCTCTACTGATAAGGGATGGTTGTGCTGAGAGTACAGACCCAAGAGCAAATGCCTGTGGAAATGTTGGAGCATATGGGATTAAAGATATTTCAACAATTGGAGCATGGAGATGGAATGATGGAAGAAGATATGCTCCTCATAACGAGTATAACTCTGTCAAGAATGCTTGGGAATATGCTAAGAGACAAAATTGGGATTCTTTCCCTGATATAAAAGGATATGAATTTAAAAATGATGCCAAAAACGAAGAGAGAGGAAAGAAAACAATGGTTAAGACTGTATTCCATATGAGATTAAATAATTCAGGAAAATATGATGCCATATGGACATATGACCCTGACACAAATTCATATTTACGAAAGATTGGTGGAGTAATAGATGCTGATCAAGAAACAAACTCACAGGTCTATGCAAAGAATGTAATAATACAAAAAGTAAACACTCGTCCATCTACTGATGGTACTGCAAGAATAGTGATAGATACAATATCACAGGGAGATGCTGTTTACCTTCTAGATGGAAAAGTTACTAATGGTAAGTGGAAAAAAGGTTCTAGAACAGAAAGAACTCAGTTTTTTGATAGTTCTGGTAAACCAATGAAATTTAACAGAGGAAGAATATGGATTGCTGCCATTTCCCAATCTGATGGGAAATTTGATATAATAGAGCAGTAATATTAAGAACTAAAGGAAAGATGTTAAAGAACCTTTTCATTTCTAAAGTGAGAATTAGCATATTAGATGTGTATATGTCTAATATTGATTCTGCATATCATGTAAGAGCTTTGGTTAGATTACTAGATGAAGAGATTAATGCTGTAAGAAGAGAATTAATTAACCTAGAAAAGGCAGGCATTCTCAAATCAAAGAAAGAAGGGAACAAGGTTGTATACAGAGTAAACAAACAGTGCCCTATCCTTTGGGATTTAAGAGCTATTTTCTATAAAGAATCTAAGGTTGGCAAAGCTATTTTAGATATCACAAAAGATATTGAAGGGATAGAGGTAATCGTTCTCACTGACAACTTTATCAAGAACAAAAAACATGAAGAAGATACAGATATTGACTTCCTCTTCATAGGAACTATGAAAGTAAAAGAATTACTAGCTGCAGTTGGACAATTAGAAAAAGATTTAGGAAGGAGCTTACGTTTTAGTGCAATAACAAAGCAAGATTTTGATTTTGCTAGAAAGAAAAAAGAACCTTTCTTAATAAATGTTCTTGAAAATGACAAAATTGTTCTCTTTGGACAGATAGCTGACCTACTCTAGAAATGAAATTTAAAATTCGATTTAAAAAACCTAATTGGCAACTTTTCTTTAAGTCTTTTCTACTTACTCTACTTTCAGCAATATTCATAACATCTATCCTTATTGCACTACCTCTCACAGAAAAGATATCAGACAAAGTAACTTTCAACCTTAATACAAAGGATTCAAAATATTGGCCAAAGGAATATAACCTGGTCTTAGATACAAAAGAAAAGAGAGATGTAAATAAAACAAGAGAAATTCTTTTTAGAAGATTAAAAAGATTTGGTGTAGAAAGAGTTGCAATACACACAGAGGAAGGAGATGAAGAAACATCAATATTAAAGGTTACTGTTAATACTTCAAAAGAAGAAAGCTTAGTACAACAACTAATATCAACCAGACACTATTACAAAATTGTAACTAGAAAAGATGAGGTTAATTTCGAAGATGAGGAGAATCCATATGCCATAATATTTGGAGAGAACTACAATCCAACAGATTTAGATTGGGATATGTTTAGAAATGTATACATACCGAAAAACAAACTTAGAACCAGTGATGGAGAATATAGATACTTTGCAGTTTTTAAACAGAAACAGAGTAAAGACAAGGAGTTAAGAACTTTTCTTAAAGAAAATCAAGGGCAGATTGTAGGTATGCAAATTGACTTCTTTGTAACACCATTCCTAGTACCTGAATTCACAGAAGACATGACTGCTACTCCAGATATTACAATACCTGTCTACACAGAAACAGAAGAAGATACAAAAGCTCTTAGAATTCTTTACACATCCGGTAAAATACCTGTTGAATATTCAGTACAAGGGGAGAAGAGTTTAGATGTTAATATGATTAAATTAGACCATGTTAAACTAACTCTGTCTTTCGGTATTGCCATTATCACAACATATCTCTATCTCTTACTCTTCAAACATAGATCAAAGAAAACATTAATCACATCATTCCTAACAACACTACTTACAATTACATTCTTCCTTTCATACCTTAAACTATCCCATATTCCTGTTGATACATTCCTACTAGCAGTACAGTTAATTCTAATTTCAATATTCATACTTGCTATTGTAGAGAACAGAGATGCTGAGTTACTACTAGTTATCGGTGGAATTGTAGTCTTTGGAATAGTTGCACTTTTAGGTACCGGTTTCCTATCTCTCTTTGCTCAAGCAATGATTGCATTAATCGCTTTCTCAAAACTAGCTTACTTACTCGTAGATTGGTATTTAGATAATATTAAAAGAATTTAGAAAAAGATAATATGGGGATGTTTAAACATATATTTTACAATTGGACTTGGTATCAAAAAATCAGTTTAACTTTAATGTTCTTACTCATAATAGCAGTTATTCTCCTTGGTATCTGGATATTGATAAGGAATAAACAATATATGTTCTTCACACTCTCTTCATTTGCAGCAGCAACCATTATCACAACACTTGTCCTCCTCTTAGCTAATATTATTTTCAAAATTCAAATCACATATATTTTCCAACTCACCCCAATTATAGTATTTGCAATCAACTTCATATACATCAGTATGTCTGTAGGATTTTTCATATCAAAGAAAATGATGAAGAGTATTAATGTTGAAAAATTACAGAAAGAATTTCTAAAAGATTCTTTCTTAATTACAATATTTGTAACCCTAATGAGCCTTGCACTAATCTTTTTCCTAAGTAGTCCTGCAACTACTTTCATTTTGATTACTAGTGTAATAATAATTCTTACCGCTTGGGTAAATTACTTCCTTTTCCCACTTTTTTTCAAACCGAAAAATGGGTAATGTTTCAAACAAAGTAGAATATAGTAAGAAGCCAATAATTGTGATTGCTGGATGTACAGCTAGTGGAAAATCTTCTGTTGCTTTAGAGTTAGCAAAACATGTAAAAGGAGTTATCATCAATGCTGATTCAAGACAGGTCTATAAAGAAATTTCTATTGGTACAGCAAAACCTGTTCCTGAGGAAATAAGGAATGGTATTTGGTATATCGATAACATTCCACACCTACTCTACTCGTACATTAGTGTAAAAGAAGAATACAATCTCTATCGATATCAGAAAGATGTTTTTAAAATACTAAAAGAATTACCAGAGGATATTACACCAATATTAGTTGGTGGTACAGGACTATACATAGATTCTGTTGTTTTTAACTATAAACTTCAAGAACAAGAGAAAGATTTGGGAAAAGAAAGAAGTGTATTAGAAGATTTAGATATTACAGAATTACAAGAAATTGTTGGTAAAGAGAAGCTTTCTCAATTAAACAGTAGTGATCAAAATAACCCACATAGATTAATTCAAATAATTCTTAAGGGGTCTCTACCTAGTATTGAAAAAGGTCAAGAGTTAGAACATAGATATTTTTTCTTAGATACATCCAAAGAGAAATTAGAAAGAAATATTGTAAGAAGAGTAGATGCAATGTTCAAATCAGGTCTAATTGAAGAGAATAAAAACATAATGGAGGAAGGATTAGATATATATCCTGCTTTAAATAGCATTGGATACAGAGAATTTAGAGAAAAAGAAGATTTGGATGAAATAAGGGAAGATATAATTACCCATACAAAGCAGTATGCTAAAAGACAGAGAACTTGGTTTAGAAGAAACAAAAACATTATCTATGTAAAAGACCTAAAAGATATTCTTGAGAACCTTAATTTCTAAGAACTCGAAATACTCATCTCTACAGAGTACTTTCCATCCTGTGATTTCACTAAATCTATACTATCCACCGAAAAAGAAATATCACTTACTTTTAGTTTTTTAGTAAGAACATTTAAATCTTTCACTATATTCAAATATTCTTGCTGTGATACATCTTTATTTACTCTTCCTAGTGTAAGGTGTGGAATGAAATTGATATCCTGTTTACTTTTCAAGAGTTTTTTGAGTGTTAAATATAGTCCTCTCATCTCCTCTCCACCTTCCAATAAATCTAGATATATTAATTGCCTAAATTTTCTTGAGAGACCTAACTTTATAGAATTAAACCTTATCTTAAACTTCTTAAAACTAAATTTCTTAAGTAGGAATTTGTAATACAGTAATTTAATTGGTGAGGTATCAGCACTAAGAAAAAGCAATGTTACATGGTACTTTCCTGCTTCACTCCATCTAACATTAATACCTAAATCTTTGAATACATCCTTTACACCTACTACTACAGTAGCTATTTTTGTTTTAATTTCATCATCTGGGAAAAAACCAACAAATATGCTCATTGTTTTACTTAGATATTTTACTTAAACCATTCATAAATGGTCTTAGAACCTCTGGAATTGTTACACTACCATCTTCATTTTGGTATGTTTCAATGAGAGCTACCATTAATCTACTTGTGGCTAAACCAGAGCCATTTAGGGTATGTAAGAACTCTATCTTTCCATCTGCTTTCTTGTACCTCATATTACCTCTTCTAGCTTGATAGTCCTTAGAATTGGAGACTGAACTGACTTCATAGTATGTATCCATAGATGGAATATATACCTCAACATCATATGTTCTTGCCATACCAGCAGAACAATCTCCTGCAGCTAACTTTACAACTCTGTAATGCAAACCTAATCCAGCAACTAAATCTTCTGCAATATTTAGCATTTCTTCAAAACTTTCCTTTGACTTTTCTACAGAGGTATATTGGAACATTTCTACTTTGTTAAATTGATGCATTCTAATCAAACCTTTTTCATTAGCTCTGTAACTTCCTGCTTCTCTTCGATAGCAAGGTGTGTATGCAAAGAATTTCTTTGGTAAATCACTCTCATTTAGGATATCTCCTCTGTAGATATTGGTAAGGACTGTTTCTGATGTAGGAATTAAGCATAGTCCATCTTGAACCCAATATACATCATCTTCGAACTTTGGTAGTTGTCCTGCTGTATATGCTGATTCTCTTACTACAAGATTAGGAGGTATTATCATTTCGTATCCATTATCTAAGTGTGTTGAAATGAAGTAATTAATCAATGCCCATTCTAGTTGTGCACCTAAACCTCTGTACATAGAGAAGTTGTTTCCAGAAACTTTTGATGCTGTTTCAAAATCAAAGATTCCCAAATCAACACCTAACTCTACATGGTCTCTAATTGCAAATGCATATTCTGGTTTTCTTCCAACCTCTTTTACAACTTCATTGTTTTCCTTACCACCAGAAACTACATCTTCATCTGGTACATTTGGGAGAACCTCTAACTTAGATTTTAGTTTTTCATCTGCTTCTTTTAATCTTGTTTCTATTTCTTTTACTTCTTCAGATAGTTCTTTGAGTTCCTTTACTAATTCCTTAAAAGCATCACTCCCTTTATCTTCCTTAGCCATTCTTTCATTAAAACTATTTTGCTCTGCTCTTTTTGTATCAAACTCTGTTTGTAACGACTTCTTATTTTCGTAAAGAGATATTATTTCATCTAGATTGAAATCTTCTGGATTCATTCTTTTGAGAAGACCTTTTTGAACCTCTTCTTTGTGCTCTACTATTCTCTTAATATCTAACATATCTGTTTTTATTAATTTAGTAAGATATGTCTATTATATTACCATAACTAGGTTATATCAACGACCCAGAGGCTATTTAGCTAAAAAGAAAAATATTATTTAACTACTCTGGTTTAGTATACAACTACGGTTCTAATACTCCTTCAGATTTCCCATTAACTTGTATTACAACTTTTTTCACTGTTGGAAATTGTTTAAGTGTATTTGTAATCTGTGATCTAATCCTACTTGTTAAACAATTCCCACCTACTCCTTCAGTTAACTTCTCATTGAAATCAACATATGCTACTCCATCCTTAATATTAATAGATTTTAATTCTGTTCCTGAAGGAATAGAGGTGTAAAATCCTTTACTTTTCTCTGTTGCACTTGGTCCTTTAAGAAGCTCATTTATAGATGCCTTTCCAACTGCTACTACCTCACTGATAGTTCTCTTAACCTCATATGTTACTTCACATTTCTCAAAATCAGGATCTTTCTTACTATTCCCAAAGAAAAGTTTTACTACAGCAACCTTAGGAGTTTCCTCTACTATCTCCTCTACAGAACATTTCGATGTAAATCTAACAGGTATCCTGTACTGATCATCATTCTCTGGTAAACCAGATGGATTAGCATTCTTTAAAACAATCTCTCCCTCACCAATACACCCCTCCTTGCACTCAATCTCCTCAGCAAATTCTAAAATCTCTTTCTCTGTATAGTCATCTTTGCTTTGTACAGAACCTGCTAATACTTCTTTTCCATCTACAATGATTGAATATGAAAAGGAGTTCTCAAAAAACCATTCTCTTGGCATTTTACCAGCTAGAGTAAACTTACAATCTATCTCACTATCAGGTAAAGGACTAATTAGTTCAAAACTTACTCCTTCATCAGTCTTGTATCTACCTTCCTCTGTAACCTCTTCATCCGTTATTGTTGGTGATTTACATATTACTCCTTTTGAATAGAGATAATATGCACCAAGACCTACGATGAGAAAAAGGAGAACAAACAAGACTATTTGTAAAACCTTGTTTTTGTTCATAACTATTTTCTTAAAAAGTTATATTAATACAGTATCACAAGTTATTTATGATATCAATTAAGATGTATAGAAAATATTGCAAGACAATCATTTTAAATGGATGGTATAATGAGTCATGTCTTACAAACTATTCAAAAAACTTGTTGAGAGGTCAAAAAACATATTAATTCTAACTCACAAAGGACCAGATATAGATGCTTTCTCTAGTGCATTACTTCTAAAGATAAGCTTAGAGGAGATATACCCAAAGAAGAGGTTTGTCTTTCAAACAAAACAGAGTCCGACAATTAGGTTGCCAAGAATGAAAGATATTGAGATGGTAGACAGATTAGATTCAACTGGTTTTGATTTAATCATTGTAACTGATGCCGGAGATATTAGTTTGTGTACTGGCGATGAAGATAATATTTCTAACGATATTCAAAAGATATATATAGATCACCACGATACTTTTTTTAATTATGTAAATGGTGAAGTATTGATAAACAACAACATGAGTTCTGCAGCAGAAGAGGTTCATGAACTTCTTAAGAGTGTGTATGGAAAGAAATTTAAACTAGATGAAGAGAAGGCAGAGTTAGTACAGTATGGAATAGTTGCAGACACTGGAAGATTCCTTTACGATGTCACCACTCCCAACACACACAGAGTATTTGCAAATGCTAAAGAAATTACTGATGTAGATTTGGAAGATTTTGCATACAGGAATTCTAAGTTTCCCAGAGAGGCTACTTCTGCCATTATCAAATATCTAGAATCTTTAACAATTGAGAAAGATATGGCATACATGTTTGTAAGTAGAGAAGATTTAGAGAACAATGAAGAGTTAAAGAAAGGAGCAAGCACAGCACAAAGTTTCTTGAGAGATAAATATCTCCGCTTTATACAAGGTGTTCACTGGGGCTTTATCATAAAACCAGACATGAATATCGATGATATTTGGTTTGTTTCATTTAGAAGTACAAAGGGCTATCAGGATGTGAAGATAATTGCAGAAGAATTAGGTGGAGGTGGTCATACATACTCTGCAGGTGTACAAATCAAAGCAAAATCATTAGATGACATATTGAATAAAATTTTAAAGGTGTGTAGAAAACATTTGGACAATAATAAATAAGGTTACCTCATCAGTTTGTATTTATACAGTAAGGACTATAGATGTTTTTTAGCAGATTTTTAATATACTAGAGGTTAAACAAAATTACACTTTAGCTACTAGCACTAGAATATTTCTTTACATTCCATTTCCAAAACAGGTTAGCAATAAAAATAAGTAGCATTGATATACCTAACCCTACTAATACAAAACCATAACTAAATTCTCCTCTAATGATATTTGCAGGAACAGTAGTTAGAAACGCAATTGGTATAACAGTATAAAAAACAAAACCCAAAGAACTACCAAAAACATCCATAGGATACTTAGTTAATCCAAGAAGTTCCTTAGCTATTGAAAGAATCCCATTTCTAGGATTTGAAATAGTAAAACTAGCAAAGAAAAGATATATAGCATACCAAATAAGTAATGCCACACAGATTGCCAATATACCAACAAGAACATCCAACAATTGTATATTCCCCCACTCTACAATTATGTAATAGGTAATTAATATAAAACCTGATATTGCAGTAATGAAGTTTGTAATGAAGAAATCTGAAAATGAAGCATACCAAGATGAAGAGAGAGGTTTGAGAAGAATAAAATCAAACTTTCCCTCAATAACTTTAGATTCCAAATACAAAAGATTCGTAGAAAAAACCGACCAACCAAGATAGTTAAGAACATTCCAAATACCAATAACTAAATATGTCTCTGACTTATTCCATCCTGCATACACTTCACTCTTACCAAATAGTATATTCAACAAGCCAATCTGTATTCCAACAACAAGAAGAGTCCTAAGAATTCTTACAAATATATCTGTTTTGTAAAGATAACTTCGTTTAAGACCACCTTTAAAAACATGCCTCCATACATTCCAATAATATTTTATCCCCCTACTATATTCCCTCTGCCTCATATCTCTTAATAGCTTTTTTGTAAATTAATTTGTAATAAAAACATAATACTGTCAGCCACATAATCCCTATAAAAAAACCAAACAACATATCTTTGATTTCAATATCACCAATAAATACCTCAACAGGAAATGACAGTGTATATCTAAAAGGTAGAAGAATGAAAAATTTTCTTGCCATACCTGAAATGAAAGCTAGAGGTATGAATTCACCAGAGAGAAGTGATGCCACATTGTAAAAAAATATTCTAATACTATCCATCTCTTTAATCTTAATAGCAGCTAATGCAATAATATTCCCCATTAAAAAACTAATAGAAAAACCAATAACAATTGCAACTAATCCAAGAAGAATAGAAAGAAGATTAAAGTCCATTATCCAAAGATTACTCTTCCATGCAATTAATATTCCTAAAAGAAATGCAGGAAGGAAAAGTATAACTCTTAAAACATTACCTCCAATATTAATACCTAGATATTCTAAAAGATAGTTAAATGGTTTAATTAGGAAGTTAGAAAACCTACCATCTAATATATTCCTAACTCCATGCTCTACTGTATAGTCTGAAGTAAATTTACTAACAAGCATAATTAGAATGTAATATGTCACAACATATCCTTGCTCGACATTACCATTAACTTTTGCAGAAGTGAGCCAGATAAAACAGAGACCTAGTATCTTAAGAATATCTGCAAGAATCCAAGCAACCATTTGCCCTCTGTACTGAAACTCTCTAGAGAAATACATCTGTATCTCCCTACTTAGTATCTTTCTGTTTTTGTTCTTTTTTTGTTTTAATTTCATCTTCTAATTGTTTTACTTTCCACATAAATAGTCTAGATTTACTCTCTGCATTTGGATAGTCAGATACAAAACTTAAGGCTGTTTCTAGTATCGCTCTGGGCTTGGTTTTTGCCCATTTGATATACATAGTTAACCTCTTTTTATCATCTAACTTACCTGCTAATCTTAAACCATAACTTTGATATTCTGTAGATACATACTTCCCTTTATCTCCAAAGAGTTTCCTAGGATTTGTTTCTAATGTGTCTAAATCAAAGAGTTTAGATTGTATCTCTTTTTCATCTTTTTTCTTTTTTTCTTTTGGGATAGTTTTTTTAAGTTGTGAGAGTATATCTTTAATTGAATCCATATATAATTATATCATTTATATAGAAATTCTTAGATTTGATAAATAGATAAAAATCGGTGGATTAGAAAAATAAAAAAACTAGAAACTACCTGAAGAGAGCTTCTTAAAATTTAATAACTTTATAACAACTCCTGAATACTCTCATAACTTAATTCTAAATCAAAAAACTTCTCAAAAGTTTCTTTAAACACTCTTTCTCCCCTAACATTAGGTAATAGTTTGATAAACTTCAAAACCTTCTCTTTTCCAAACTTCTTAATCAAACCCTCTACTACAAACCCAGACTCTTCATACACACCTGCTCCTCCTTGTGAATAATAATTAAGAAATTTACTTAACTTCTTTGGTCTCTTCTTAGTAGCTAACTGACCAGATGAATATATTGCAAAACCCTCACTTAACCATACTGGATAATTATTTTTAGCAAATATATTGTAGAAAAGATGACTGAATTCATGTTTTACAAGAGAGAAATACTCATCATCCGAATACTTATGGATACTCTCTTTCTCATAACTCTCTGGAGATAACATAAGAACACCATTTTCAAAAGCAGATGCTACAACCCAAGGTTCTGTCTTAAAACCGTTCAACTTATCATAATCTTCTCTACTATCAACAAGATAAATAAAAGGAGTATTCTTGTTCCAATTAAGCTGGTAGAACTCACTTAACTCTTCCATTGCTTTCTTGTAGAAAGAATCTATCTTTTTACTATTAGATTTTTGAAATTGAAGTTTAAAAACTTTTGACATAGCTTTTTTAGAAACTACTTCTTTTTCTTCTTTGTGTCCTCAAACTTTACTTTATCTTTGTAGATTTCCTTAGTTAGGTTCTCAACCTCTATCCTCATCTGTGGGAAGAATGTTCCCTCTCTTGCAGTAACATCTTCCATAAACCAGAATATTCTTTCACTATGACCATATCCACTAACAGGTGGCATACCGTACTCCAACATCTCCACAAAATCTATATCCAACATATGTGCTTCCTCATCCCCACTCTCTCTTAATGCTTGTTGCTCCAAAAACCTCTCTAATTGATCCTGAGGGTCATTAATCTCTGTATATCCGTTACCTAACTCACTACCTGCTATAATCACCTGGAATCTCTGTGTTAGTTCTTCATTATCCTCATGTGATTTAGCTAATGGTGAAATGAACTTAGGTTGATTAACAAGAAATGCTGGTCCTGATATCTTAGTCCTAATATCCTTCCAAAGAGTATCAATCATTCTATTCCTATTCACCTCCCCACCCATCTCAATATTATTCTTTTTTATTACATCTAATATTTTTTCATCACTATCCTTGAAAATATCAATTCCAAAGTGATCTTTAATTGTCGTTGCATAGTCTATCTCTTTCCATTCATCTGCTAAATCAAACTTATGCCCTCTTGTTTCAAATTCTGTCTTTCCATACACTTTCTTTGCAATCTCTAAGAATAGTTCTCTTACCAACTTCATGTTATCTTTGTAATCAGCATATGCCCAATACCATTCAATATCATAGAATTCTTGAAGATGTTCATCATCCATACCTTCATTTCTAAAATGTGGACCAAAGGTATATATCTTTTCAAAACCGGCACCTATTAATCTCTTTTGATACAATTCAGTTGAAATTCTAAGATAGAATTCTTGATCAAGTGCATTATGATGTGTAATAAATGGTCGTGCATCTGCTCCTCCTGTTACTGGTTCCATAATGGGAACTTCAACTTCCATAAATCCTTCTTTTCTCAAGAAATCTCTCTGTACTTGCCAAAACTTAGCCTTTCTCTCAAACAATCTCATCTTGTCTGGATGAATGACTAAGTCTAAATATCTCCTTCTAAACTTCTGCTCCTTACTCTTAAGTTCTCTAGGAATTGGTCTAATTGCTTTAGAAAGCAATCGAATATGTTTTGCCATAATGGTAATCTGTCCTGTCTTGGACTTACCAATAGTTCCATATACCTCGACAAAATCAGCTAAATCCAAAAGTGAAAGATGTTCCCAACCCAAATACCCTTTCTTCAAATCCTCAACCAAATTATCTTGCTTGATCATTATCTGAATATTCCCAGATTGATCCCTTATATCACCAAAAACCAACTTTCCATGTTCTCTCCATGCCATAACTCGGCCTACCAAACATGTTTCTTTACCCTCATATTTTTCAAAAGAATCAACCACATCCCCTATCTTGTCTTTCCTATGCGTTTTTGCAGGATATGGGTCAATCCCCAACTCTCTAAGTTTCTTTACTTTCTCAATCCTGACATTTCTTTGTCCAATTAAATCACTTGTAATATCTTCCATAGAACTAAATATTTGAAATGAATTTCTAGATTATATCATAATATATTGATACGGTCTGCAAATTTCCACTTATCACACAAGCAAAATTCCCTTTTTTGCAGAAATGTATATATTTATACAAAACACACCTTATTCATGGATTAAGATAAGGTCTCCTTTCTCAAAGTTTTCATAAAGCCATTTAGCATCATCAAACATCATTCTAATACAACCAGCACTCTGTCTAGTTCCTATATTTCTAGCTGGTTCATACCACTTAGTACCATCTTCATTGTATCCCCAAATCAAAGCATGAAGACCATACCAAGAATCTTGTTTCTTGCTATAGTAGAAAGCCATCCAGTAAGGCATATATTTACCTCCTGGAGCAATAGGTTCTCTACCCTTATCAACTATTGGGAAAACTCCATATACTTGATATCCATATACAGGTCCAGACAATGCTATCTCTTTGATTATGTCTCCTTCCTCCCAAACATATAATCTCTGCTGTGAATTATCTATTTCAATATATTTATCTGCATACTTTCCATCCGTACCTGCTGTTATTTTATAATCTAACTCTATCTTAATATTGTTTATTCCAGCTAAATATGCACTATTAACCTTATCAAAAAGAGAATCATAATTAATTACCTCATCTTCAACTCTAGCTAAAAATTCTCCCTTACTATTCTTTACAACAACCTTTTTTCCATACTTTGATTCAAAATATGGACGAACATTAGTTTCTATATACTTCTCAAAATTATACTTATCTAACTCCTCCCCTATTACCAAACTTCTAAAATCATCATTAAAAAGATTCCTACACAGATCTTTTAAGCAAATAGATAATGAATATACCTTATCTCCCACAACAACTTTTCCTACATCTTTAAGATCAGAGGTAGATATAGGGTTTTCTTTATCTTCCAAAAAAACACTTTCTACCTCTTTACTCTGCGTACCTAATACTCTTCCCGGATTTTTTATTGTTTGAGATAGGAAAAAAAAGACAGAGATTGGAACAGCAATTAACCAAATAAAAACCACTGTGATAAGATGATTTAATGGTATTACAATTTCTCTTAAGGTTCTTTCTTGCTTCTTCATAACTATTTAAAATATATTTGAAAGAGAGATTGATTGCAAGAGAGATAGTATACAAAAGATATAAAACTAGTTGGTTTAGTTAAATGTTTAATATATAATGGTACTCATGGAAAACAAAAATACTCTTGATAATATAGTTGCCCTTTGTAAGAGGAGAGGAATAATATATCCAAATTCTGAAATATATGGTGGTATAGGAGGCTTCTATGATTACGGTCCTGTGGGTGTTGAGATGTTGAATAATCTTAAGAGGTATTGGTGGAAGAATATGGTTGATAAAAGAGAGAATGTAGTTGGAATTGATGGGACAATCATTACACATCCTAAGGTTTGGGAAGCATCTGGACATGTAGATAATTTTGGTGATGAGGTTGTAGAGTGTAAAGGTTGTCACCAGAGATTCAGACCAGAAGACATTGAAGATAAATGTCCTAATTGTGGTAAGAAAGAATTTACTGAACCTAGGTCATATAATCTTCTCTTTGTTACAGAAGTTGGTGTGATTGAAGGTTCTAAAGTAAAAGCATATCTAAGAGGTGAAGCATGTCAGAATATATATTTGGACTTTAAGAATGTTGTAGATAGTACAAGGCAACAGATTCCTTTTGGTATTGCACAGATAGGTAAAGCATTTAGAAATGAGATTACTCCTGGAAGATTTACATTTAGAGTGAGAGAGTTTGAACAGTGGGATTTACAATTCTTTGTACACCCTAATGATATGGGGAAATATTTTGAATATTGGAAAGAAGAAAGAATGAAGTTCTACAAAGAACTTTACCGAAAACATGAAAACCTTAGATTCTATCAACATCCTAAAGACAAGTTAGCCTTCTATGCTAAAGATGCATACGATATTGAATATTTGGCTCCTTGGGGATGGGCTGAGAATGAAGGTATACATTGGAGAGGTGACTATGATTTAACTCAACATATGAAGTTCTCAGGAACAGATTTAACATATACTGATCCAATTACAAATGAAAAATACATTCCTAACATTGTAGAGACCTCCGGTGGTGTTACTAGAACATTTCTTTACCTACTCGTTGATGCATATGAGGAGGAAGATTTAGGTGAAGGAAATATGAGGACTGTACTAAAGATACACAAAGATATTGCTGCATACAGAGCTGCAATATTTCCACTTGTTGGAAACAAGGAAGACATTGTTAAGAAAGCTAGAGAAGTATTTGATCTACTAGCTGATTCTCATAAAGTTGTATGGGATGGAAGAGGAAATATTGGAAAGAGATATAGATATCAGGATGAAATAGGTACACCATACTGCATAACTGTAGATTATGAGACATTAGAAAATGATACAGTTACTGTAAGAGATAGAGATACGATGAAACAGGAAAGAGTAAAGACAGAAGATTTAAATCTATATATCTCTTAGTCTATTTTCACAATCTCGTAAGTCACTGGTTTCTCACCAATATTAACATCTACCTTGTCTCCTTTCTTCTTCCCCAAAAGAGATTTGCCAACAGGTGATATGTCAGAAATCTTGTTTTCAAGAGGATCAGCTTCAACATCTGATACTATTGTATACTTCATAGTCTTCCCTTTTACCTTTACTGTAACTTCAGAACCAACCCCTATTTTGTTTTTAGCTTTAGTCTTTTTAAGAACCTCTGCATGTGATAAAGTGTCATTTGTTTCTGCAATTTTCTGTTCAACTTTTTGTAGTTCCGTAACAACAGCATTTATAGAATCTGTATCCTCACTTACATCATGTAATCTTGCCTGTTCTAAATGTTCTCCTAAATCTTTTTTTCTTACTATCAATTCCTTCAATCGCTCTTTAAGAGATTGAAATTTTTCTGCAGTTATTGATATCTTATTGCTCATATCCATATTTATTTAAATTTAAATGTACTAAGGACAGAAATTAGAACTGCATAGATATTATACCATTTTCTTGTTCGTTTTTCGGTATCTCTCTATTTCCTTATGATTACCGGACAAAAGAACATCAGGAACTTTCCAACCATTAAAATCTTCTGGTTTTGTGTACTGAGGATACTCTAGAGAATTGTCATTGAAAGTCTCTTCTTCTAAGGATAATTCATTGCCTAACACTCCTGGTATCAACCTTGTAATCCCATCTATTAATACTAGAGCAGGAAGTTCTCCTCCAGAAAGCACATACTCTCCTACTGAGAATTCATAGTCTACCAGATGGTCATGTATTCTTTGATCAAAACCTTCATATCTCCCACAGAGAATTATCATATGTAAGTCTTTTTCTTTAGAGAACTCTACTAGTTTCTTTTGTTTTAATTGTTCTCCCTTTGGTGTGGTAATTGCAACTAAAGTGTTTTTCTTTTTTAATTCCTTTATGGCATTGTATATTGGTTCTATCTTCATTATCATTCCTGGACCACCTCCATATGGTGTATCGTCTACTGTTTTGTGTTTATCAGTAGTCCATTTTCTTAGGTCATGAACATTAATTTCAACAAGACCTTTTTCTCTTGCTATTCTTATTATTCCTGTATTTATATATTCCTCTATTGTTTTAGGAAATATTGTTATTATATCGAATTTTGTCATTTTGAAACCTTTTTAATATGAAATATTAACCATTTCTCTCCCTCCCTATCTATTATATCCCCTTCTAAAACTTCAAAATTTACTAGATTTAGTAAATCTTCAAATTCTTCCTTTTGGAAATACGAATAGTGTCTTCCTGTTTTTTCATCCACTTTCTCACCTATCCCTTCTTTCAGGGTGATAAAACCAATGCCTCCATCTTTCAGTACTAATGATATACATTTTAATGCATCGACCATTTCATCTTTAGGAATATGTAATAGCACAGCAGTAGCCCAGAATCCGTGAAATTTACCAAGAGTTAAATCGAGTTCTTGTACTGGTTTATTAAGAAAAACAGCATTAGGATTTCTTTCCTTTGCTATTTTAAGAAGTTCTTTAGATGCATCAGTTCCTACATAGTTATAACCTAGATTTATGAGGGATTCTGCATCCTTACCTGCACCAGCACCTATCTCTAAAACTCTACCTTTTGGGAGATATTTATGAAATATTTCCATTTGATCTTTCCACCAAGATTCTTTTTCATATCCTCCGTGAGAAGACACCCATTCTTGAGCATGGTTATTATAGTATGCAATTGTTTGAGTTTTGATATCCTGTTTTGTCATAGTGTATTATACTATTTTTACACCTATATTATCCCCAACGCTATTGTTAAAATTCCTAGTACTGCATGACTAATACTAACTCCTAACAAATTCTTTGTCTTTCCATATACTGTATACCATATGATTCCAATAACCAGAGTAATTAGTAAAAGAAAGATATCTTTGTAAATAATATGAACAAATGAATAGAGTACAGAAGATAGTATTAAAGCTACTACAGGAGAGAAGAGTTTCTTTGTCTCAAAATATTTAAAAACACTTCTATACAAAAATTCTTGTACAGGAGAAGATATGAAGAGGTAGAAGAGATAGAAGTATATTGTTTCTGTAGGATTAAATCTTTGGAAACCGAATGTTCTTAGTACTATTGTTATTACAATCAGCAGCAAAGTAAAAGGTATAATATCTTTTATAGATTCTTTCCATTTATTCTTTGTTATTCCTAATTCTGCATTTGTTACTCCTGTTAGTCTAAAGGTAAGATATATTAAAATTCCTATTATCACTAAAAACAGAAATTTATATTTGAAAAATAGTGGGTTTAAAAGTATGAGAATAGGTGTAAGGATGTAGGTTAATAGGATTATTATAAATCTTATTATATCTTTCTTTTTAACATTGTTTTTATGTGACATATATCTTCGATAATTATACTATTTCCTACTTACAAACATACTATCTTCTAAATACCATCTCCAAGGTACATCTTTAAACTCTTCTGCATAATCAATACCTATTCTAGTTGTTTTAACAATATCCTTTTCCTCAACCTTAAAACCATCATCTATTAAAAATAGTTCAGCATCCTTACTACAAAAATCAATACCATTCAAAGATTTAGTAATATTCATAGCTTGTGTAAATTTACCAGGACCATTTGTAAGAGATTTTAAATCTTCCATACCTCTTCTCGCTTTCATAATATCAATACCATACATTGGTTCTATTGCTCGTATTAAAATAGCACCAGGTACACCTTTTTTACCAATAACAACATTCAAAAGATGATGTGTATGAACAGTATAGATATATGCATGTCCACCTATTCCAAATTGAACTTCTGTTCTAAATGTTCTCTTGTTAAGGTATGTATGCGATCCTTTGTCTTCTCCTCCAGGATATGCCTCTACTTCTACAATTCGTCCTCCTGTAATAATATCTCCTTCTTGATGGATTAAGACCTTACCTAATGTATCTCTAAGTACAACAAATATATCTTGAAGATAGAAATCTCGTTTAAGAATATCTCCTTTAAACTTACCAACTACCACTCGAACCTCCCCCTCCTGAACTACCTCCACCAAAACCTCCAAAGCTATCACCAGAACTACCACCTCCATAATCACTAGATGAAGAAGATGTAAAGTCTTCTGGTCCAATATGCCAACCTTTCCAGTTAGGGTACTTTTTTCTCAGAATTCTTACAGCGACAGCTATCCCAACAACAATGGCAACTATGAAAATGAAAACTATGAAAGAGACAACACTATCATCCTCCGGTACTTCAAATTCCCCTTTAGTTATTGCAATAATCTTATCAACACTCCCATCAATACCTTCGTAATATTTGTCTTCCCTAAAATTAGGAACCATTACATTCTCAATTATCCAACTAGCTTCAGCATCCGTAAGTGCTCCTTCTAATCCATATCCTACCTCTATCCTCATCTGTCTCTCTTTCATTGCAACGAGTATTAAAACTCCATTATCTCTACCCTTTTTCCCTATCCCCCAATCCTCAAAAAGTTTTACTGCAAAATTCTCAATATAATCACCTTCGAGAGAATCAATAATGACAACAGCTATCTCATTTGTACTCTCCTGTTCAAAATCTGAAATCTTACTTCCTAGTGCTCTTTTTTGTTCATATGTTAAGGTATTAGTATAGTCATTAACATATTTTTCAGGAGTACCTAATTTGTAGTAAGCAACAACAGGTGTTGCAAACAACAAAAGAAGTATTAAAGATATTACAACATTTTTAATTTTCATTTAAAAGATTGTTTACTTTGTCAAATCAACCTTAGGAGCAACTTCTGAACCTTCTTCTGATTCAAAATATGCTTTCTCTTCAAATCCGAACATAGATGCAATCCACTTAGTTGGGATTGTTTTCATGTCTGCATTAAATTCCTTTACCTGATCATTATATCTCTGTCTTTCAACAGCAATTCGATTCTCTGTACCTTCTAATTGAGACATTAATGTTTTAACTGTATCTAGAGATTTGAGTTCTGGATAGTTCTCTATTACAACAAGTAGTCGAGATAGTGCACCTTCTACTGCTGTAGCTGCCTCAGCTCTCTCACTAGTTGTTTTTGCTGAAGAGTATCTTGTTCTTGCTTCTGCAATGTTAGTAAATACCTCTGTTTCTTGAGACATAGCTCCTTTAACAGATTCTACCAAGTTGGGAATTAAGTCAAATCTTCTTTGATATTGACTTTCAACCTGTGCCCATTGGTTATCTACTTCTTCATTAGATTTCACAAGTCTATTGTGTGTTCTTAGGAAGAAACCTCCTAGGATTACAATAATACCTATGATAATTGCCCATGCTGGTATTCCTTTTTTCATATTAATTTAGAGATAAAATAATATAAGAACCTATTAAGATTAACATAAAAGAGGGTTTTGAGCAAACCAATATACCTACTTCTTCTCCTCAGAAAGACTCATTAGAATTTTATATACCTCATAAGGGTCTGACAAACCCACTAAATTATCTGACAAAGAATAAACTGAACTATTCTGTCCTCCTGTACTTGCTATCTCTCCAGTAAAAATTAATATCTTTCCAACTGAGAATAGTTTATCAATAAGACCTATCTTAACCTGACTATTCTTAATATTTTTATAATCAATTGTTTTAAAATTCTGAGCAATTACACCTCTAGATATAATTATTCTTTTATCAGTAAATGCATATTTTTCTTTTTCATAAGCAAAAATCTTGAAAACTGGAGAAAGAATTAGAGCAAATCCAATTACATAGAAAGGAATTAGAATTACTGAAAAAGCACTTGTTTGTTTATCAATTAATTCTGTTGCTTTGTCTACTGCAGGAACAGCCCTTTGTTGCATAGCTATATTCCTAACAGGGAGAGAATTTTTTACAGAAGAAAAAGATTTAGTAAAAGAAGAGATCCAAGAGGTCATAGCTAGAAATATAATACCTATTAAAATAGTTGCCCCACTAGAGAAAATGTATGGTAAGAATTTGGGTTTACCCTCCCATTTAATCTGCTCCCCTTCTACTAATACTGAATCAAAATCTTTACTCATTAGAAAAGTTTTTAAAATTTATATAACTACATATTACACTTAATAGAGATATTTATCTAGATATTAATATTATTTTATCATCTACTACAGCCCAGATTTTACCATTATTCTCGGTATAGAATTCTAATTCACCATCTGTTGATTTAATAATACTCACATCTGTATTTCCATCTTCTCGAATATTATCTTGAAGTAAATAGAAAGGACCATATTTTTTCGCGACTGTAATTAAATCTTCTCTTTTATATGTTTCATTATCTACTACTAATGATTCTGGATAGATATCACTTGATGTATTGTTATGTGGATAGATTGATAACCCATCCAAATTCAAACCTTCTTCAATACGAAAATCAGGATATTCATCACTACATGGGACTATAATGATATATTTAGACATTAACATTGCACCAGCACTAAAACCCATCATTACTCCATCATAATTTTTCAAAAATGGTAATAGTCCTAAATCAGTACAAAGTTCTTTTTGCTTAAATGGGTTACCTCCCATTAACATAACAAAGTCTGCACTTTTTACTTTTTCTTGTGCTTCTAGCCTATCAATATCTGGAGTTATTAAAGTGACTTCATCAAATTTAATTCCTACATCATCAAAATGTTTTGTAAATGCTGGTAAATACTTTGTTTGTACCTTTTCTATTTTCTCTACGCCACCAGGAATATATACTATGCTTTTTGTTTCTTTCAATTCATCCTTAAACATATCTCCTAATCCATGACCAAAAGCATTGTTAATATCATATCCACTGCAATAGTATCTAACCATAGAGATTATCCTTGAAAAATTATGGTACCGCTACGGGGAATCGAACCCCGATTGTAGGATTGAGAATCCTATGTCCTAACCGTTAGACGATAGCGGCATGTCTAGGAGGTATTTTATCACAACTTAGATGTTTTTTCATTAATGGTTTCTCCTTGACATAGATATATTGAATGTATATGATGCCTTGAATTAATATTAAGAGAAGAAATATGAGTGATAACAATGAGTATTTAACAACAAAAGAAGGTTTAGAGAAGTTAAAGGAAGAGTTAAAAGAAAGAGAAACGGTAACAAGAGAGAAAATAGCTAATGTTTTGAATGAGATGAGAAGCCAGGGGGACCTCAGTGAAAATGATGGTTACTCCATGGCTGTAGAAGAACAGAATATTAATGAGGCAAAGATTGTAGAACTAAAGGAGAAGATTAAGAATGCAAAAGTTGTAGTATCTACAAAGAAGAATGTTGTACATATTGGTGATACCGTGCTACTAAAGGGAAAGAAAGAGTTGAAATATCAGATTGTTGGAGAAGATCAGGCTAATCCTCTTGAAGGAAAAATTTCACACCTCTCACCAGTTGGAGAGTCCCTTATTGGAAAGAAAATTGGTGACAAGATTGAATTACCATCGTTAGGAGGAAAAGAGAAATATGTACTTTCAGAAATCCTTTAATGTTTTAAGGATGAATTAGAGTCCCTTCTGAGAGAATATCTCCTAAGCCTTCTTTTTCCATCAAGTTTTTACCACCACATATGAAGAATGACATTTCTTTGTTTCTACAAAACCTTGCAGATACTTTATCTATCGGAAGACTATGATTTGCCTGGTGTTCATCTGTATCTGTGATTGAGAAGAGATCAAAATATTCTTTCCAAGTCATGTCTTTAATAGGGGTTGCATCTGAGTGTTTTTTAGGATCTTTATCATATACATATTCTATATTTGAAAGTTTGTATATTCTTTTTTCGAATAATATGTCTGCAAAAACAGCGGCATCCATGTCTGTACTCCAGCCTAGCTTAAGTCCACCACTTACAAGAGTTCCTGGTGTGTCTTCTAAGAGGTATTCATATGCTTCACCAAGGGTTCTGGGTATGAAGATGTTTGAATGCCCCAGGAAGCCTCCTAGAAGCTCTGCACTAGTCTGAGTTACAGACATAGCTATACTATGTAGAGCCTGCTCATTAGCAATATTATTCCCTACTTTACTCTGGAGACTTCTAGACAGCGTACCGCCCCCAGTCACCATTACAAATTTCCAGTAGATATCCTTGTTCTCAACATACCAACTTTTAATCTTACCCATTATGTCAAAATTTATATCTTGATTCTCGCTATACAGTAATGAACCTCCAACTTTCAAAACAATATCTTTTTTATCCATACTTACATTGTTAATATTAAAACCAGCGCAAAGATTACATAGAGTACAGGAGCTAGGTAATCGTTTAGTTTCACTCTACCAGAGAATCTAATATTCCAAAGAGATATAATTAAGTAGAAGGTTAATGCTCCAACAGCAGGTATTATGAATATATTTCTATTCCAAAAGGGAATCATCGAGAGTGCAGTAACAATTGCACTTAGGAATGCCAAGACAATTTCAACTAAGCCAAACCTATCATGTAGTTTTAATACGAAGATATACAGAGTTAATGATGAAAAGAAACCTAGTAACGTATATTCAATAATTGAGAACCCTATTCTTAAAAATGCATTTAACAAAAGAAAAAGAATTGTTATGCATATGAAATCAAATACAGCCTTTGTTGCAATATGTACTGTGTAAAATTTCTTCATAGAGCTTTTTACATTCAAGAAGAGCAGTAAAAGAAGAATCATACACATAATCAAGACAAAATGACCTAAGATTACATTCCTATTAAAAAAGAGAAAAACTAAAAGGGAGATGTAAAATATTGAAGGTAAAACAAAATATGAAAAGAATCTTTCCTTTAGAGATATTTTCATCAGTACATTGCTGTATTTGGATATTTTCTTTTTAGAATAGAGGGAGAATGCCCTGCCAAACCAAAAAATTAGTAATAGAAGACCTAAGACTCCCCATAGGATAATTGTTCTAAGAGGAGATTTAAGAATAGAGATGTTAAAAAACTCTGTAACTACAAACAGAAATAGGATGTAGAGGATTTCACTTTTTATTTCTATTTTCCCAAACTTCATAGGCAGTTACATTTATTTATGTTATAGAACCTGAGAAACCTGTAAATAACGAAACAGTTACTATTATCCACCATGCACCAACTGTAAAGACATCTCCTATTGATTCTTTAAATTTGCGTTGCTTGATAAACCAGAAGACATTCAATACTAATAAGACAAAAATAAATGAAACTATACCGATATTTATACCACCTCTAACAGACAGAGAAAAGATTGGAAGATTGTTTCTCTGTTCTTTCTCTTTTACTTGGAAATATTCTGTTATTTCAACACTAGAGGTATTACCAGCATGGTCTGATAAGTTTATATATACAGATGTTGGATGTGGTTCTTTGGGAATAGTCACCTCAACATCCTCTTGCCCTATTGGTGAATTAGCAAGAAGGATATTAGAATCCACTATTATATTTACTTCTTCCCACTCACCCTTAACTTTGAAAGTTAAAGTGAAATTTTCAGAGTCCTCAACAACTTTCAAAGTTGAGAGGTCTACTTCAGGAGCTTTAGAATCTATTATAAATGTACTTTCCTCTGATTTGACTTCAGTATCTTTAAGTACAGCAATAATTTTATGCTCCCCTTCACTCCAATCACTATCTTTATCAACTTCCCATGTGCTACCTGTTGCATTACTACTTCCTACAACTTCATCATTTTCTAAAATATTTACTGTATATTCTCCAGTAGTATTCTTTGTTTCCCCCTTAACATTGACAGAAGGATCTGTTATCACTTCACCCATACTTGGAGATGTTATTCTAATACTTCTTATTTCACCCTGTTCTTTTGGTGTTACTACTTTCTGGCTACCTGTTTCAACTTTTTTAGGTGTAGGAGGTGTAGTCGTTTCTACTGGTTTAGGCGCTTCTGATGTGGTAGTTCCTTGTACTGACCTTGTAAGATTCCCAAACATTTGAACAACAAGTATTGTCTGTTTACCTAAGAGCTCCCCTTCTACAACTGCAATCCCTATATCTCTGTAATTTGCACTAAGTATGTTTTCCCTATGAGTTGGACTAGCCATCCATGCTTCGACCAAACCTTCTGCTGTTCTAAAACCTTTTCCTAAATTTTCTCCAGCATAGACATAGTTATACCCTGCACCTCTTATAAACTGCCATGGTGTCTCTCCATTTGGACCGAAGTGGTCCCAATACTGTTTTGCAAACATATCATTTGCTTTTGCTAGTGCAGCAGATGCTAGTTGTGGATTATTTTTCAAATCCCCCAACCCTGCTAACCTTCTCTCTTGGTTTGTAAGGGATATGATATTTGCTTGGTTGATAGTACTGGCATATGCCTGATTAATTCCAAAGATTGCTCCAAATTGGTTAATCAACAAAAGAAAAAGAGTATAGAGTACTATAGCAGGTTTGCTTAGTAAGTATGCCTTGTTTCTATTCTTCTTTGTTGGAATGAAAAAATCCTTCAACATGTCTGAGTATAGTTTAAAGCATTTTGAAATAATAGTAAACAGAAAAAGGACCCATACGGATCCTTTCCCCATTTCTTTATCTATAAAGAAATACCGGCAGTCTACTTAACAGCAGCTCTAAGAGCTTTTCCTGCTTTGAATGCAGGTACCTTTGTTGCTGGAAGCTGAATCTTCTCTAGAGTTTTTGGATTGATTCCAGTTCTTGCTGCTCTTGTTCTGACTTCGAATTTACCAAAGCCTGTCAAGAGTACTGGTTCTCCTTTCTTAAGAGAATCAGCAATTGCTTCTAAGACTGCATCTAATGCTGCACCAGCTTCTTTCTTTGTAAGACCTGTTGCTGCAATTCTGTCAATTAAATCTTTCTTTAACATTGTAATAACCTCCTTTCTTTTTTGATATATACACAAATAGCGTATATCCACTATTAAAATAAGCAAAAGTAGAGAATTGGTCAAGTACACTTTTCCTATAGGCTAGCCAGTTGGGATTGTAAAAACTCTCTCAGGATAAGACCTTTTTCTACTTCTCTCATGTTTCTCACAAACTTTACAATTTTTTTGAACATCTTAGAACACAAAGAAACACTTATATTACAGACTTAAATGACACTACCACAAAGAAAGTGAGACAGGAACAATAAAAAGTATACATTTGTAAAAAAAGAGGGGAGATTGTATAGTCTCCCCTGCCCCTATAACAAGCATTACTAGAAGATAGTGATATTTAGAGCTATTTTGCTACATTTGTAGCTCTTGTCTCTCTAATTATGGTTACTTCCACATTACCTGGATAGCTCTGTTTACTCTCTATTTCCTCAGCAATATCCTTAGCCATTACAATTGCTTCATCATCTGAAACCAACTTAGGGTTAACTATCACTCTCACTTCTCTTCCTGCTCTAATAGCAAATACATCTTCTATTCTGTCTCCTCCAACCTCTTTTGCAGCATTTTCAATTCCTTCAACTCTTTGGATGTATTGTTCATAACTATCTTTTCTTGCTCCGGGTCTTGAGCCTGATATTGCATCTGCTAAGTAGATAACTACTGCTTCTGCTGTCTGTGGTTCTATATCCAGATGATGAGACTCTATTGCATTAACAAGAGTTTCATCCAATCCATATTTTCTAGCAACCTGACCTGAGATATGATGATGCGGACTATCTACTTTGTGTGTAAGAACCTTACCTACATCATGTAACAGAGCCGCTTTTTTAACCAAATCGACATCTGCCCCTATCTCTTTTGCAAGAGCACCCGCAAGTCTTATAACTTCAATTGTATGAGACATTAAAGATTGACCATAACTACTTCTATACTTCATCTTACCAACCAATTTCATTAACCCAGGATCTATATCTGGCCAACCAGCTTCATCTGCTAATATCTGCCCATTCTTCTTTATCTCTTGTGCTATTTCATTTTTTGCTTTCCTCACAGCATCTTCAATAGAACCAGGATGGATTCTTCCATCTGCTATTAGTTTTGTCATTGCAACATGTGCAATCTCTCTTCTAAGAGGGTCAAACGAAGAAAGAGCAATTGCATTTGGTGATTCATCAACAATGACATCAACTCCTGTCAACTGTTCAAAAGACCTAATATTTCTTCCCTCTTTTCCAATAACTCTACCCTTAACCTTATCATCATCTACTTTAATCGTACTTGTTGTTGTCTCTCCTACATAATCGGTAACAATATTTTGCATTGTTTCTACTAATACTTTCTTTGCTTTCTCATCTGCTGTTGCCTCTATATTTTTTTCTGCTTGCCTAATTTTCTTTGCTTCGTACTCTTTCATATCTTGTTCTATCTCTTCTACAAGCTTCTCTCTAGCCTCTTCTTTTGACAAACCAGAAATATTTTCTAATTCTTGTTTAACTTCTACTCTGTCCTTTTCTAATCTTTCAATACCATCTTTTAATTGATGCTCTTTACTCTCTAATTCCTCGCTTTTCTCATCCAATATTTTGGACCTTCTATTTAACTTCCTCTCTCTTTCAATCAAAATTTCCTCATGATCTTGGCTCTCTTTTCTCATCTGTTTAAGTCTTCGCTCCTCCCTGTTTTTCATTTCATCCATTTCTTTTTCTGCATTTTTCATTCGATCTCCCATAATTCTTTTTGCAACCTTTTCTACCTCTTCCTCTGGAATATCTTTCACATTTACCCATTTAAATCCATATTTTAAAACTAACACTGTAGCTACAATTGCAAGGATTGCCACACCTATGGTTATAGATAATATAACACCAGTACTCATATCAATATTTGTTTAAAAATTTAATCGTACCTTTAAAAGGTAGATTCTAGGAAATAAAGACCGAAAGTGGCCTTTGAATAAGAAATAATAAATTTTTAAAAATTTCAAAAATCATAAAATACCAAAAATGTTTTACTTTTATCAAAATTCTATTTTCCTAAAATCCCTTTATATAAGGATTATGTAATAATACCATTTTTATCAAGAAGCTTCAAACTTATTCTTACAATTACCATCATCTGGGAAAGCATCGCTAAAAATAATTGCCTCACAATAAAAAGAATTACACACCCAGAATACCATTTATAGATGCTAAAATTGCCTCTTTATCTAAAGCAACATAATCACTCTCTGCCTCAAAGAAATCTCTTAGTTTAATTATTTCTTCTTCAGTAAGTGTATCAACCCTTTTAATCAAGTCTATCTTCAACTCTGTAGAAAGCAAAAGAGAGTCTTTAATCATATCTATTAGTTCTAACATTGACTGCTGCATAAGTTGTATTATTAAAAATTAAATTACTGATTTAGTGGTGATTTCTCCGCCACTTTTTCAACCTTTTCCTTATTATAATTAACCATATTCTTTAATGTCTTCATATATGCTTTCGTAAGACCAAAACCTGTTTTGCCAGAGGAAATTAAAATTTGTAATGCATATGGGAAAGCTTTTGCTATCAACTTATACCTCTCATACTCTTTTTTAGCATCGCCTGTATTTTCATCATCTTCTGTACCCTCCACTGTCCTTAAGCTAGATAGTGCTTCAGAAGTATTTCGAAGCCAAGATGGTACATCTGGTGTTGGATTTTTCTCTTGGGCAATACGTTTAAGAAAATCTTTCTTTTCATCTCCATCTGCAAAAGCAAGCTTGACATAAGCTTCTTCCAACTTTTTAAGCAGTTTGTTCTTATGCAAATTTTCTCCCCCAAAAGGAAGAGAATCTGGTCTGTCCTCATCTTCCTTCGTTGATATGAGATTTATTGTTGCATATGCAAAAGCTCTTGCAGCATTCTCTATGTTGGTTTTAGTACTAGATGCAAACTCTTGAAAAGGTTCTCTGCTTACTTCACTCATTATCTCATTACGTTGCTTATAATCAGCTCCTATTTGCTTTACAACTCCACCAACTTTCCCTTTCAATACCTCGAAAAATCTTTTAATCACCCCTGTTCTTGACATCTTCTTGGATTCTCCGTGCTGCATTTCTTCATCTATAAGCTCAGCAACTGCAGTATCCTGTGCTTCTCTTAGTTCCTGCTTATCGACAACATCTGTCCATTCTGTCTCAGAAGTAGGTTGTCCAACATTAGACTCTTCACCATCAATATCTTCCCAAACACCACCTACTTTATGTTCAGCACCTTCTTGTGAACTATCTACTTTATCACTTCCATCCATAAGGTATAAAATTAAAATTAAGTTGTAATTTTATATCATAGCCACCAGAGGTGGTCAAGGAATACTGCTAAGTAAAGAATTTTAATATATACTCTAAGTAGTTAAACTTAGAGTGCAAAAAATATGGATGAAAATAGCAAAGATTATCAGAAAGAAAGACTAGTTATTTTTGATATGATTGGAACATTAACTTCTAATCCTCATCTAATATCCCAAATTCTCCATCTTATGCTTCCAAACAAAAGTATTGATTTAATTAGAAGAGAATACTGGAATTACCAGATTAGCAGAATCTCAAAGAGTACTTTTTGGGAAAATATTGGAATCTCAAATTATGAAGAGTTTGAGGAAAGGTTCCTTAGTAAAATTCTTTTTAAAGCTGGTGTCCTAGAAATGGCAACAAGAATGAAGAGAGACTCTAGATTAGCTATTCTTTCTAATATACCTTCTGAATGGGGTTCTTATTTAGTAGAAAAATTTAAATTAAGAGACATTTTTGAAGAGATTGTTTTCAGTGGAGATTATGGAATTAAAAAACCGAAGCCTGAATTATACAACATATTGTTAAAGAAATTTCCAAATGCAGACCCTAAACAAATTTTCTTTGTTGATGATGATATAGAAGACTTGATAACAGGTGCTAGATTTAACATGAAGACTATTTGGCTAAAAAGTGGAAGAACTAGTGATTCTTTTACTCCTGATTACATTATTGAAGATATTTTAGAGATAGAAGAGTTAATAAGAACCTCTAATAGATAAGTGCTACTAGAGGTTCTTTCAGATACTTACACTGTTTTACCAGAGATTTCCTCAGCTATTCCCTTTGGTACTTCTGCATAGTGTGCAGGTTCCATTGTAGATGAACCTCTTCCACTAGTAATAGACCTTAGTTCATTTGTATATCCAAAGAGTTCTGCTAATGGTACAAATGCTGTAATCCTGTTAATGCCACTACCTAGACTCTCCGTACCTTGGATTTGCCCTCTTTTACTACTGAGGGAGCCTGTGACATCTCCCATATATTCATCAGGTGTATCAACATCAACTTTCATAATTGGTTCTAGTAGTATTGGATCTCCCAATCTCATGCCTTCTTTGAAAGCCATAGATCCTGCAATCTTAAATGCTGCTTCAGAGGAGTCAACATCATGGTATGAACCATCATATACAGTAACCTTAATATCAACAACTGGATATCCTGCTGTAACACCTGACTTCATAGCTTCTTCTACACCCTTTTGGATAGCTGGGATAAATTCCCTTGGAATTGCACCTCCCTTTACATCGTTAACAAACTCAAAACCTTTACCCTTCTCATTTGGTTCTAACTTCAACCAACAGTGACCATACTGACCTTTTCCACCAGACTGTTTAACATATCGTCCTTCGACTTGCTCAACGTTACTCTTAATAGTCTCTTTGTATGCTACCTGTGGCTTACCTACATTTGCGGCAACATTAAACTCTCTTTTCATTCTATCAACAATGATATCTAAGTGAAGCTCACCCATACCTGAGATAATTGTTTGACCTGTCTCATGATTTGAACTTACTCTAAATGTTGGATCTTCCTTAACAAATCTTGCTAAAGCTTCAGACATCTTCTCTTCATCTGACTTTGTAGCTGGCTCGATTGCCTGTGATACAACTGGCTCTGCAAACTGAATCTGTTCAAGGATAATTGGATTCTTCTCATCACAAAGAGTATCTCCTGTGACAGAGTCTTTCAAACCAACAATAGCACCAATATCTCCAACCCTTAAAGCAGGAACTTCTTCCCTGTCATCTGCATGCATTAAGATAAGTCTACTTGCCCTCTCTTTGATATTTTTTGTGGAGTTCAAGACATATGAACCTGAATCAATCTTCCCAGAATACACTCTAAAGTATGAGAGATTTCCTACATGAGGGTCATTAACAATCTTAAAGACTAATGCAGAGAAGGGTTCTGTCTCTTCTGCTTTTCTCTCTTCTTCTTCACCTGTCTTTGGATTTACCCCCATTACTGCAGGAACATCTAAAGGTGATGGTAAACAGATTGTGATGTAGTCTAAAAGAGTCTTAGCCATTGCTGTTCTGGTATCACCACCCAGTACTGGGAAAATATTCTCTGCTAGTGTTCCTTTTCTTAAAGCTGCATAGAGTTCCTCTTCTTTAAGTTCCTCTCCTGCAAAATACTTCTCCATTAAATCATCATCCTGTTCTGCCAATGCTTCTACTAATATGTTTCTCAACTCTTCAACTTTATCTTTTATATCTTCAGGTATTGGGATTTCAATCAAATCTGGAGTGTCAATACCTTCATATTTGTACGCTTTCATCTTTACCAAGTCTACAAAACCATGTAGGTCTTGTTCTTTTCCAATTGGGTATGTAACTGCAACTGCCTTATTACTTAACCTGTCCTTAATTGTCTGGAAACTATGATCAAAATCACCTCCAATGAGGTTAATCTTGTTCATAAAACAAATTCTTGGTACATGATATTTATTTGCTTGTCTCCAAACTGTTTCAGACTGTGGTTCCACTCCTTTTCTTCCATCAAAAATAACTACTGCACCATCTAGAACTCTAAGAGATCTCTCAACCTCCGCTGTAAAGTCTACATGCCCTGGTGTATCGATGATATTGATTCTATGATCCTCACCATTATATGGCCAGAAGCATGTAACAGCTGCAGACATAATAGTAATACCTCTCTCTTGTTCCTGTTCCATGAAGTCTGTAGTTGCTTCACCTTCGTGTGTTTCCCCAATCTTATGAACCTGTCCAGTAAAATACAATAATCTCTCTGTTGTGGTTGTCTTACCTGCATCGATATGTGCAATAATACCAATATTTCTAATTTGGTCTAAAGGCATCTTAACATTGTATGTGTTTTTATCCATATTAAATTGTAATTAAATTATCATATTAAATGAAAGGAAACATATTACCTTCGCAATGGCGATTATACAAAACTATTTAAGATTAGACAATAACTGGAGAGCTTCTTCTGTTACCACATTGTCCAAATCACACTCGATGCACTTTTCTAATGACATTTTAGCCCCTTCCACATCAGTTTCCTTAATTTTCACTTTACTTAACAAAAAGTGGTATTTAGGATTAAACTTGTCTAATGATAATAATTTTTCTAAAGTAACTTTCGCATTTTCAACCTCTCCTTTTTCTATAAATAGTTTTGCTTGCCAATAGAGGTATTCTTTTTCTTGATCTTCTGTCAATTCAAATTTGGCTAATTGATTCATATAATATTCTATCTTTGCTGCTTCAGAGAGAGTAGAACTAACCTCTAATCCTAATAAGTAAATATATGCTTCTTCAGACGATATTAAAGACAGTTTAATCACCTCTGAAGCTTTAAGATTCTGTTTGTTATCCAATAACATATGTACATATTCTTTGAGCAAATCTTCAGGAATCTGTTTCCCCGCACTATCAATAGCTCTAGAATAGTTTGTAATGCTAGCCTCTAAATTATTTTTAGCATATGAAGCCCTAGCTTTTGTCCAGAAAACTTCAGATTCCATACCTCCAAGACTTAGTGCAGCATCCAACTCTGCTATGGCCTTATCATATTGTCCTGCATCTAGATATGCTCTTCCTAAGAAATATTTCCCCTCTAAATATTGCGAAATATCAACATCATCCTTCTGTAATACCTGTATCGCAAGATAAGGATATCCACTATTAATATATACTCTAGCAAGTTTTACAACATTAAATTTAAGGTCTTGATCTAATGATTTCAAAGTTGTATCAAATTCATCATAGAAATGATTCCACACATCAGATGGAGTAACAGCACTAATCTGCTTTTTTGCTTTATCTATATCTTCAATTGCATAAATATATGAGAGAATTAGATTAGTCTCTATTTCTTCTTCTCCTGTACTTTGATTCTCCTCTATTAATCTCCTACCTTCATTGAGCATTCCTACATTAAGAAGAGACTTCCCTAATGCCAATTCTAGCGTAGGATTTGTAACACCCAAACTTAAACCTTCTTGATAAACCTCTTTTGCCTTTTCATAGTTTCCTTCCTTAAAGTAAGCATCCCCTATTGAGAGATAAAGATTTGATCTCTGATTCGAAGAGAGAGTTCTTGTTGCTTCCCTCGTAATAGAGAGAGCATCTTCTTTCCTGTTTTTGAGAAGAAGGATATCTATAATATGAGAGTAAGCTTCAAGTTCATGAGGAATTATCTCTATAGCATCATAATATTTATTTAATGCTATTGAGTAATTTTTACCATTTAGATTGAGTTCAGCTTCTTTTAATTTCTCTCCATATGCTTGTTGCTGTGTAACGGACACTCTTCTGTCTAGTACATACCATGTGATAGCACCAATAAGTAGCATCAAGAGAAAGAGCCATGGAAGGAACTTTTTTACATTTTTTTGCATAATTTAATATAGATGAGGAAGATATTTATGTCAAATATTTTTTAGTATGGTAGAATTGACTACTATGTCTAGAAAAAAGGTGCTCTATTTATTTCTGTTTCTTGTCATGTTTTGGTTTACAAATACTGTAAGTACCAAACATTTCAAAAATATACACAGAGATGTTTTGACAGAAAAAGAGATGGAGAGTAGAAATGCCATAATGGATGTACTTGGTGTTAAGGATACCTCCGATGGAAGGATTAAAGTGATAACCGTTGCTTACGATTCAAATATTGTCACATATTTAACAAGAGGCATCAGTACTACAGAAACTCTTCTTGAGTTGGGATATCCACTTGGGAGTAAGAATAGAATTTTATCCAATTCTCCGATAGATAGATTATACAAAGAGAGTTACATTACAATACAAACATATGTAACAGAGGTTTCTCAGGTTTTTGTGACAATCCCATTTGAGACTATTACAGAAGGAGAGTCCCTATGCTCTAGTATGACTGAAAAGAGAATTGCACAAAAAGGCGAGACAGGAAGAAAAGTGCAAACAATTGAAAAATATTTTCTCGATGGAGAATATATTTCTGAAAAAGTTGTGAATGAAGAGATTCTTAAACAACCTGTAAAAGAGATTATTTCTCTCTCTGGTGGTATACATCCTCCAGACTCTGTTCCTCAGATTGGATTCAATTGTCCATATTGGAAATCAGAAGTAGATAAAATTAATGCTACAGAAGAGGAGAAGGAATGGCTAAAATTTACAATGGAAAAAGAATCTGGTTGTAATGCAGAAAGAAACAAGGGCTTCCATAAAGGACTTTTTCAGTGGAATCCATGTTTATGGTACAAACAATATCCCACAGATAATATTTTTGACGGACACGCACAAATCAAGAGAACATTAGAAAAAATAAGAGGATGCGCTGACCCTGCAAGGATGTGGCCAGGTGTTTACAAACAGTATGTCAATACTTACAAAAAAGAACTTAGCCACAGATATGTATGTGGTTATTTGTAACTGTAATATTCACAAATATCTTGTGGTATTTCTCCTAAGAATCTTGACGGTATTTGGGAAGAGAACCCTTCTCTAGTAATCCTTTTTTCTGCAAAAGAAATAAACAACTTCTGTTTCGCTCTTGTAATCCCTACATAACACAACCTTCTCTCTTCTTCTAAATCGTCTTCTTCTAAAAATGACCTTGAGTGTGGTAACAAACCTTCTTCAACCCCAACCATAAATACATAATCAAATTCTAGACCTTTTGAAGAGTGTAGTGTCATTAGATTAATATAATTACCAGTCCCATCCTGATTCTTATCTTGTTCTTGTTCTATCAGATTAATTTCATTTAGAAACACCTCTAAACTTTTCTCTCCATATTTACTTGAATATGATGATGCTACACTTTTTAACTCCATTATATTCTCTTTCTTCATTAGAGCTTCTTCTGTACCATCATCAAACCATTGTATATATCCTGTTCTTTCTACTATGGTATCTATCAACTGTAAAAGATTGGTGCTTTTCGCAAGGAAGAAAAGATTACCAAACAGAGTAATAACAGATTGATACTTACTCCACTTCTCTTTAATCTCCCCAATCTCTATTATTTTTTCTTCCTCTACATTTACTTTCTCTATGAATTCTTTATTATCAACAAGATATGCCCCTATGATAAACTCGCCTAAAGTTAAACCTACTTCTTTAGCAAGTGAATATAGCTCTGCCTTAGCTTTTGGACCTATCTTTCTTGGTGGAGTATTCAATATTCTATCTAGACTTAATTCGTCTTTTTGATTGAAACAAAATCTAAGGTAACTAATGATATCTTTAATTTCTTTCCTTTCATAAAACCTAAACCCTCCTACCAATTTGTAAGGTAATCCTAATTTAAGAAGAGCTTCCTCTATTGCCCTTGATTGATAGTTTGTTCTGTATAGTACAGCCATACTCTTTAAAGGAACACCTCTTTGTTGGAGAAGCTTTGCATTATTAACAATATATTCAGCTTCATCTTCTTGATCCATAGCTTGATATATTGTAATTTTTTCACCTTCACTATTATCTGTCCAAAGAACTTTATCTACTCTACTATTATTTTGTTGTATTACACTTATTGCTGCTTGTATTACATTCTTTGTAGATCTGTAGTTCTGTTCAAGTTTAACAACATTTACTTTCTCAAAGTCATCTTCAAATGATTGTATATTTTTTATATTTGCTCCCCTCCATGCATATATTCCTTGGTCATCATCACCTACCACACATATATTTTGATGTTTTTCAGAGAGTAGTTTTGCAAATTTATACTGTACTTCATTGGTATCTTGGTATTCATCTATTAATAGATATTTGTATTTATCCTGATACTTTTCCTTAATATCTTCATTTTCTTGTAAAAGTTTAACTGTTAGATAGAGTAAATCTCCAAAGTCTACAGCATTTTGAGCTTGAAGTTGTTTTTGATAGAGAGGATAGATCTCAGCAACTGTATCTTCAATAAAACCGTAGAAGTAGTTAGAGAAATTTTCAGGGGAAATCATCTGATTTTTAGCATTACTAATGAAGTATGATACTGATTTAGGTTTTATCTGTTTTATATCAATATCTCTTTCTATTAATAATTCTTTAATCATATTGTCCGAATCGTCAGAATCATAGATTGAGAAGTTGTTGTCTAACCCTACTGCTTTAGCATTTTGCCTTAATATCATTGCTCCAATTGAATGAAATGTGCCTATTGTAGGAACTCCTTTCTTAAGCATACCCATATCTTTCAGTATTTCTTCAACTCTCTCCTGCATTTCTCCTGCTGCTTTTTTAGTAAATGTTACAGCAAGAATATTTGTGGGTGATATGTTTTTTTCACTAACTAGATATGCAATTCTGTTTGTGATAACTCGGGTTTTTCCAGATCCTGCACCAGCAAAAACTAGAAGTGGTCCTTCTGTACACATAACAGCTTTCTTTTGTTGGGGATTTAGTCCCTTAAGAATATCATTTGTTGCCATCTTTGTTGAATATTTATATCTTCTTAAAATATCTAAGCATCGCCCATCCTTCAACTCCAGGTGCATATTGTATTTTGTACCAACCTTCTTCTTCTCCCAAAAGTATAAATATTGTACCTTCCTTGGGGCTATCTAAAATCTCACAACTTGCCCATCTGCATTTTCGAACATTTACAAATCCATACTCTGGAGAGACAACCTGTACCAGTGTTTTATCTCCTCTCACAATATTAAATTTCACTTCAAACTCAGAACCTTCAAATGGTTTTCCATCTACTTTCTGGAATACAAATGCCTGACTGATTTCTCCAGTTAAAACTTTGGCTTCGACTTCAAAACCTATCTCAAATGTCTCATCTGGTTTAATACTCCTCTCAGATATCTCTACTGGTTTACTAAAGCTAGGCCATAGCTGATTAATTGCAAGGGAACTTTCCTTTCCATCTTTTGTAGAAACATATATTGGATCCCTATCGGTAAACCATGGAAAATCATTCTCATTTGTAATTTTCACTTTCACTGTCACTCTACCACCTATTTCAGACTCTGTTGGTACAATCACCTCCTCTATTTTTGCTTTATAGTCAAGATGTTCTTCTGTATAACCTTGCCAATCTTTGAAGAGATTATTAATTGCTGTTGTAAATTCAAAAGGTGCATCTGTTATCTTTATACCAGACATCTTGTTTTCTTCCTTTATAATATTTACTCTAACAGGTTTAAGTGTTGAAATACCCCAAGCATGAGCTATCTCATTAACCATTTCCATTAGTGATGTCTCTGCTCTTGCTGTTAAAGTTGGAGTATTTGAGAGATAGCCCACTAAAACAGCATTATCTAAATCATTTTCCTGCAGGTTAGCACCTAATCCTCCTGTTTTACCTTGATATATAATTCCATTCTCATCAAGAAGATATGTATATGGTAAATCTGGGATGTAAAGTCTAGTAATGTAATAATAGTAAAGGGATTTAACCCAAAGTTCTGGGTCTTGAGATAACTGTTCTGATTTCGTTGTTATTTGTGATATATATATTTTTTCAGGTGTTGTATATACCTGGTCTGCACCTTCAGTTAAGCTTGTATCAAATTTAAGAGTTGTAGTAGAAAACGATGTTAGAGCGAATGCTCCTGTTACAGAGAACAGGAATAGTAAAAGAGAAATTATTATGCTTTTTAGTAATTTCATATACTTGATTGTACACTGTATATTTTAATTTTTCTACTTTTTTGTTTCTGTTTTAATATATTCTAAGTCAATTGCATTAAGATAGAATACTGCAGGAATCAGTATTTTCTCCTCTTTATACATAGAATCACATTGTGCATCAACTCGATAAACAGGGGTTAGAACTTCTTGTTCTAAGTGCTTGTATAGATAAACTATTGAAATCTTTTCACCTCTGCAATTACCGATATGGTCATAAAACTTAGTATACATCTCTCTATCATTCCTCATCTCTTCTTGAATATCTAAACTTAGACTACCTATTTTCGCATAGAACTGTCCAGGATAATTCCTACTGTTGATATTTGCACTAAATTCTTTATGCTCTATCAGTTCTGTCTTTTTCCCTGTATTTATAAAATCTGTTAAGAGTAATTTTGCATAAACAATCTTATTATCCTTTAATGCAATATAGTCTGTGTCCGAATCAACATCTGATATCTCTATAATATTCTCTCCTTCCAAATACCTGTTTGCAAAATAGACTATTTCACCCTTTGTTCTTTTCTCTGTATGAGTAACCTTGTATTTCCACTCCTTACCAAAATACTTTTTAACAACTTTGGAAAGTATTTCTTCAGGAGGGTTGTCCATATTATCAACGGATAAAATATCATCACCCATAAACATAACAGTGTTGCCATTTAATTCATAGAAAATAGCAGAGTCTCCTTTGGTCCATCTATAGAAGTGTCCAGAAGATGATTGTTCGAGACTAAACCCAATACTGGATACTAGATTTTTTAGTTTCTCAAGACTTAATTTGTCACTAACCTCCCATATGTAATAAATCCTATCAATAGGAAATTTCACCTTCTTATCTATATCAATATTTCTACTAGCCGTTTTTCTCAATGCGCCTTGATTAATTTCCGTATCTAACTTCTCACTGTCTTTTCCTCTTGTTAATAAAAAGATTACTAAACCAGTCATAAAAACAATAAATATAATTGCGATAATCAAAATCTTTTTCTTACGTTCTTCCATTCTCATAGAATACAAATATTATTTTAAGGACATGGTGTAGTGTTACATCCAAAACCACCACTAGAAGGATCATTTGTCATAACATCCTGAGGATTAACCTTTGTTCCATCATACACTAGTTCTAAGTGTAAGTGCTTACCAGTAGAACATGTATATGTTTCTTCATATTCCTGGATCCTACCTATTGGGACTCCTGGTCCTAGGGTATCTCCAGGAGAGTATTCAGGGTTTAGTTTAGTGTGCACCAGAATAAATTTGTAGGTATGTCCCCCATATTCTGCCGTAAAGACAACTTCATCTCCTGCATGATCACCACAAGGATATGGCCTTGTAGAGATAAGAACACAATTCCCCAATCCAACATCACAAAAAGTAGGGGTATAGAAATAGCTAATATTAGTTACATCTATAGCTATTAAATTTCCGTGAGAATAGGAACCACCAGGACCCTGTGAACATCCTGTTTGTTGTGGTCCATAAAGACAAGTGACTCCATCAGGGAGTGGAGAACCTTCAAATAAGACATCTGGGATAGTACCTCCATAGGGAACTTCTACTGTAAAATCAGGAGAACATTCTTGTACTTGTTGTGGAACAATATGGGAGAATTTGCCAAATATTGCACCGACAAAAATGATTACAAATACAAGACAGCCAGAACAAGCAAAAACAAACAATGTAGTAATCAACTTAAGCAGGGGTTTAAGTATCTTCTCCCCTATTTTTATTGCTAAGTTTATTACTTGATCTATAACAAAGTCTACAACTGGACCTAAGACCCTAGCCAGACCTGCTGAGACTCCATCTAGGAAAGCTTTGGCTGCTTCTTTGGCTGCAACTCTAACTCCTTGAAGAAAAACTTTAAAACCACCCTTCTCAACCCACTGAGATAATATTTCTCTAGCTAAGTCACTTTCCCCGATTAGTTTAAGAATCCCATTCATCACTTTCTCTCTGACTTCTTTCAAAGATGATTCCTTAAACAAGTGCTTTGCTAAAAGTTTCTTGACTCTCTCTTTGTGTCTGTCAAGCACATTAAATCTTTTTGCAAGTTCCCTATATCTCTTATTCTTCTTGAAAATCTTCTCTAATTTCCTAAAATCACTTGGATTCATAGTTCCTGCAAGTCCTCGAAGATATGCTTCATCGCCTGTTTTAAAGAGTCTATTGAAATCAAGACCAGTAAACTTTGCTTGTGCCTTATCTCTTAACCTTAAAGCTCTATATGCAAATATCTCTCCTGTAGCTAGGGAGCCGATTAAACCTCCAGGTGTCAGATAATATATATCAGTTAATAGTTGGTCGTAGTCATTGGCAACCTTTCGTATAAATTTGTTCTTAATCTCTTCCTCTGTCCTCTTTCTAGCAACCTTAACCGTTATTTGCCATTCATCCCCATCTTTATCGGCGAAACCTAGACCTAATTTTTCATCTTTTACTGGAAAGAGAGCACCTCCAAAAGCAGTATTTATATAAGGTTTATAAAAGTCTCCACTCATTATTGCAGGAACTAACCCTCCTCCTACAGTATATCCCCATACATCTTGTATTGATTTTAGTGTACCTTCTATTTCTCCTAACCTACTTGAAGTGTTAATCCTATTCATTACTCTCAAGTCCTTGTTAATTCCCTTCATTTTGCTCTGTAGACTTTGAATCTTTGCTCTATTCCTAACAGGGTCAGCTCTTTCTAAAGAATCTATCCTTCTAGAATAGTTATCTAGAGTCCTCATCTTCTTTTCTCTAAGCACATCTGTATAGTTTCTATTATTCAAAGCCTCTACAAAACCAGCACTTTTCATTAGATTACCTGATTTTGTGTAATCACCTGCTACTCTAGCCTGATATGCCTTGTTCATCAGATTATCTCTCTCCATGAAAGCATAGAAGCTTCTGTCTTTAGTAACCCCATCTAATCCTTTTATCCCTTTACCTGGTCCCTGTGCTTCTCCTGCTTGATATGTGTCTAACCACCGTTTATAAGTCTTGTCATATTCCTGTCCTGCTAAATCCTTTGCTGATAGCCCACCTTTAGGAGTATAGTAGCTCTGATAACGTGAGATATATTGTTGTTTCGTCAAAATCCTGTTAGGATCTCCAAAATGTTCTTTTGCTAGCTGTGTTGCTCTTGCTTTCGTTGTAGCATACTCATAACCTGCAGTACTCTCCTTCCCTGCAGTTAACATTGCCATACGAGTATCAAAATCAAGATCGTTCTTTCTAGCCCAGTTAGCAGCAATTAGTCCTGCTATCTCATTGCCTGCCCATGCAAGCCTCCCCATTTTCCTGTTACTCTCAAAACGCTTAAACTGCTTGTCTATAAAGGACATGTCATTGTTTAAGACATCAATGATATTAGATGCCTTAATAGCTACATCCTCGCCAGGAGTAAAAGGATCTTGTCTTATCTTCCTGATATCAAAATCCATTACATCATTGAGGGCATCGGTTGTTGTTTTATTAACAAAAAGCAAAGGATTTTCTAAAACTCCTGCTATTACATCTGCATAAGCATCTGTAGAACTAACACCAGTAACTTTCACCGGTTTTACCTTATCAGGTGTTTTTTGTGCTTCCGTGAAGATAAAGTCAAAGATTGAACTGAGAGAATCTTCATATGCTTTGTTTTTTTTCATTTAAACAAACAAGAATTATTTCTTAAACATACCTCCAATTAAAGGTACACCACTTAAACTCTCTTTAACCTTTTCCGCAGCTTTAGCACTGGCAGGTGTTTCATTAGGAGGTATTACCGCTTTAAGCATTTCAGGAGCAGAAGCTGCAGCATATAAGGCCAAGATTCTAGTAATACAGATTAAGAATCCTCCAATACTATCAGATCCTTTATTAGCAACCCCAACTAAAGTCTCAGGGAAACCAAGATTTATACTGTTATTATCCAAAAGACTTGGAAGGTTGACAATGGCATATGCTAAAGGAAAAACAAGAGTATTTCTTAAAGCCGACTTAAAGACCTCCAACATCTGGGCCGAATTACCTGGTAAACCACCTAGCATAACTTTTATAGGAGAGAGGATTACATCTACTAATAGTCCTAAATATGCCTTAACTAATGTTATCCATAATTTAACAGCACCAACAATTACAACCCCCGCCAAGAATAAGCCAATAATAATAAGAAGAATGCCTCCTATTCCCAAAGGTGTAAGAAGCATAATGATTCCCGCAATAGTAAGACCAACTCCTATTCCAGAAGCTATGGGCATTTCTTTCCACAGTAAATCCCAGAAAAGAGCAAATGGCTGATGAATACGTACACCTCCACCAATCTCACCAAAGATAAGATTAGAGATAATCCTCGTAACAATACCACCAAAATCAATTATCAATCCAATAATAGCAAAACTAAATGTAACTAAGATGAGAGAAATCACTATATTAGGTAGGGAGTTTCCTATAGTTACCATTGTTTGTCCCCCTATCTTATGCCTAAACATAATCATAAAACCAATGATTATCATCACAATAACATAACCCAAATAAGCAAGGTTTCGCATCTTACTCCATAAGTCATCAACACCCATTTGTTGTAGGTCATCATATCCAGCAGCATAAACAGAACTACTCTCTTTGTTATAACCCGGTATCCACTCATCTGCCAGATGAGCAATAACATCCACTCTTGGCTGATTATTGAACATAGCAACAACAGCAGATTCTGACAAACCTAAAAGACCCTTTCTCATAGTTTCTGGTAGATTAGCTTGCTGCTCTTCATCTAACAATTGAGGAGCAATTGTTATTAAAGCATTTTCAGCTACACCGTATGCTAGCTTACCGGTTAATTGCGACATATTCTCCCCCGGATCATCAACAACAGCTTTAATAGTATCAACTGTTTCTTTCCACCCTTTTAGTGTATTAATAAAACCTGCATTTACCGGTCTCACAAAAGAAAAGAAGAGTAAGAAAGATATTATAAATAAAAGAAATGTCTTTTTCTTCATATTTTTAGAATTATTTAACTTAAATTTTCTTAATTCCTCAATTAAAGTCCATATTGTGTTGCAGATCTATCTCTTGCAACCTCAACACTTTTCCAGTATACATCAAAATTCTTAGGAAAGTCATCCTGTCCAGGTGCTTTATCTTTCGCTTCTATATTATAGTTAGCCAAGAATGGAGACATATCCCAGAGACAAGTAACATCTACATACGAACCATCAATCGTTGCTCCACACTTAGTACCTACAAAAAATGTTAAGCTGTTTTTAGTACTAGAAGCACCTACTTTTTTCCCTTTACTTTGAACAGGAGATAACAGACCTTTTTGTACATATGTTAAAAAAGCATTTGCACAAAGTTCATCTGTACACTCATAAGGGTCTCCAAATATTGGAGTCATCTCCACTATTATACTTGCAGGGTCTACACATTGGCCATCTGATACACCCATAACTTCTCTTGTTGGAGAAGCATTATCAACTGTTTGAGTTGAAGGTTTTGGCTTACATGTCTCCCATTGGGCAGGAGAGAAAAGTTTTTTAAGTTTACCCCCAATAATGGCAATTGTTTTAGTACATGCAGTATAAGTGTGCTTATCCTTTTTATAGTCTTCTCCTTCCACCAGACACTCATCTGTTTCTGTTGGCACGAAGTTGTCTCCACCTGGGATCTGTTGTCTTGCATAACCTCCATTGTCTTTGTCAGATGCAATATAGTTTGGTTTTCCTACATTGTAGTCACCAATAGCTATCTCTTTTTCGTGTTGCTTTTTATAGCAAGAAGGACAAGGCTGATGATCGGCATTTGTGACAGTATACTTTCCTATTGGGTTATTTTGACCACCTTCAGGATTAACATTTGTTTTTATTCTTCCCTCTACTTCAAAATTTTCTCTTTCTGTTCCAGTTATAGATTCTCTAAATTCTGTGGCTTCTGCTGGAGACAAGGTTCTAGAGACAAATTCTTCATCTATTTGTTCTCCACTTGATTTATACTCTGGTGTCGTTTTTGTAATCTGTTTTCTACTATCCTTAAAGGTAAACTGTCCTAGCATAAGAGCTAGTGGATATGTTACCTTTACCAATTCTATCTTAGTATCTTTTGTTACAAGAATATTACCACTAGAAGATGTAGGAGAACCGGAACTGTAATTTATACCCCCACCTCCTTTTGTACATGCAACTCTAACGGAACTAAGAGAGTTTTTAAAATTAGAACAGTCCAAACCTAATACACTACCTTCTGTATCTTTTAAATTTTCCGTTATGTCTACAGTCTGAGAATCATCTATGTATGCAATATTTAGAGATTCTGTATAGCTTTCATCTAAAACTTCTGTTGATACTTCTTGTGTATCACATGTTTGACATGTCTCGACTTTTGGGACAGGATTGTGAACAGGTTCTACTTCTTTCTTTACATTTGTAGTAATCTTAACCATAAGGTAAGAGAAACCTACTAAAAAAAGTAGAAAGTAGAAAGCCTTTTTATTTGTCCTTGTATTCCTCATTCTGTTTAGTTTTGTCTAATATAACTTTAGATACATTTTCTGTCTTTTCAAAATCTTTCTTCTCTTTCTTTATTATACTCCTAAGATATATATACATACCCCCTAAGAGTACAAATAGCAAGATAGAAATAGTCAAAAACATTATATCAAATTGTGAGATTTCTTTTTGTGGTATAGTATTTTTTCCAATTGGTTGTTCTGTAGTTGTATTTTTGTCATTTTCAATCACCTCTGTTTGTTCTGTACTACCCTCTAAATCAATTGAAATTTCCTCTTTCTCAACTTGACTTAGAGTAATCTCTTTTTCAATAGGAGATTGAGTAGTGTATGTTTTTAATTGTAATAGATCTTTCTCTGTAAATTCAAAATAGCTCTCTCCATTTTCTGTTCTCATACTTGAAAGAGATAGTGACCAATAGCCATTCTCATCTACAAGGCTAGACATTATATTACTTATTCCTCCACTTCCTGCAGAGTCAGTGTCTTTAATATTCGCTAAAATAACAGCTTCTTTATGCTCAGGTAGATTAAGAAGTTGACCTTTAGAGAATTCAAAACCAGGAGGAGTGTTTAATGTCTTGAATGTTGTAACGGAGAAATGTTTCCCTCCGTTATCGTATTCTTCTTCTCCTGAAACAACATTAAAGAAATACTCTGTCTCTGGTCTTAGTCTTGAAAGTTTTACACTATGAACAAAATATCTATTTCTAGAAAACATATCATCTCTCTCATCGTTTTCCGTATTGGAAAGATTTGACTGAGATATTCCATATTTTACATAACCTTGTTCTCTTTCTTTTGAGATCCAAAGTACTGTAAAACCTGTGTCTGTAAGATTCGTAACTATTACACTTGCTTCTCCTACATTTTCCTCCTGTTCTATATTGGGCATGTTTAAATTATCTTAATTTATCCTTCTAAATCCCTATATTAAAGCTCCTTTACCATATCACCTTTACCTTTTTTCTTAAATGAGAAATATGCTATAGTTCCACTACCTATTAAGGATATAGATATTAATAATATTCCCCAGAAAGAATCGAGTGCTCCTGTTTTAGGTGTCTCACCTGAGTAAATGGGTTGTTGAGGAGTTTCCGGAGATACACTTTGAGGATTCGACGAAGGTACTACATATTGAGCAGACCCAACAATACCGTAATCTTTCAGTCTGCCCACGTTTACTTTATCTGCAGGAGGAACAGAAGAATCTTTTTCAAGGCCTATGACTATGTCTTTGAGGTCTATACCTTCCATACCTATTTTTTCTTGTGGAGCACTAAAAGTTGTATATGGTTCAATTATTAAGGTATCTCCAGCTGTGTGTTCAAAATAGCTAGTACCATCTTCTACTCTCATTTCAGATAGAGGAAGACCCCAACTTCCATCTTCACTTACATCTGTAGATATCAACGTACTTGTACCTTTACTACCTGTATCATCTCCATCCTTTATGCTTGCTAACAAAATTACTTCCTTATGCTCAGGCATGCCTGTTAATTCCCCTACAATATTAAACAGACCTCCTGTCCTCTCTATTTCAGGGAATGTAGTAACAGTAAAACCTTTTCCTCCATTGCTATATGTATCATTCCCAGATACTACGTTGTAATAGTACTTTGTTTCAGGTTGAAGTTTTTCAACATTGACAGTATGAACATAGTATTCTCCTTTAACAAGTTCGCCATCCCTTTTGTCTAATGCTACACTGTTAAGCTGAGTCGGAGAAGTTCCATACTTAACAGTACCTTCTTCCTTTTGAGCAGATACCCACAGGACTGTAAACTTCGTATCACTCAAGTTTGTAACTTTAATACTATCAGGGCCTGTGCTTCCACTAACACCTGATTGAGATGCAGTGGTAAGGTCTGTCCACCTTATATGATGTATTATTCTATACTGTCTATTTGTAAATTCTTTATCATTATCCATTGGATCTGTATCATAATTATCACCTGGTATATATGGGTCGTCTGGTCTATATGGGTCTTCATAGTCATCATATGGATCACTTGGTTCTTCAGTGTTTGCACTTATACATAATTCCCTAGTTAGATATCTTCCAGAACCAGAGCAATTCTCTGTTGTCTCTTTACATATACCATCAAAATACCAACATTTACCCTCTTCAGGTGAGGAAACTACTAGCTTTGATTCTTTTGGGAGAGATGCATATATATCTTTTCCTTCCTCTAGTAACAAGTCATTTCCAGCCCTTAGTATACCTGCACTGTCAAATAGTGTTGCATATGTACCAGTTAAGACAGCTCCCCTGCCTCTTCCATCTATAGCAAGGATTGTAATGCCTGTACTGTCTGTTATCTTAACTCTTTCTTTATCTGCTATGCTTAAGATAGAAGAGAGGTCTAGATGCCAACTTTTACTACTGGATAGTGTTGAAGATACAGGGAATGAGCTTTGGTCACTAAGTAAGAGATAGACCACGACATCGTCATCAGATGCTGATGATACTTGACCTCCTGCGGGATTAACAACAGGAAGTTTTTCACTCATTGGAGCTGTTCTAAACATTAGTTCTTTTCCTTCACTTGATGTGTATTTTTTACTATCTGATTGTATTAAGAATTTGTATTGAGTATTTGGAGCCAGGTCAGAGAGCTCAACATAGTGTGTATATCTTTTGTCTAATCTGCTTGAATCTCGAACATCTTTGTATGCTTTTCTTTCTTCTCCATTTTCGAGTAAGACTACTGATCCATATGCTGATTTTTCAGTTGTCCAAGATATTGTTATTAGACTAGTAGTAATATCACTTATTGCAACATTTTTAGGGTCTATGTCTTGAGAAGCTCTACTTCTCATGTCAATTATCTTATGTGTTGCAAATACCAGAAGTGGTAGTGCTAGGATAAGGACTATTAGAATTACATTCTTTTTCCTTCTTATTTGAGGTAATTGAGCTATTTTCATTAGTAGTATGATACCTAGAAACAGGCGATATTACAATGCTTAAATATATTAAAAGCATTGAACCGATAAATGTAAATACTAGATCTACCTATTCTTCTTTTTTCTCTCCTGATTTTAGACCTGAAAGAAAACCACTTATGAGAGATATACCTGCCCCTATTCCCCTGATTGGTTGAATTATTGCATCGTTAACTTCTTCAACTGTTCCTTTGACAGAGGATATTACTGTACTTGCATCCTCTGTTATCTTTTCTACATTTTTAAGTGTATTTCTACTTTCTTTAACAAACATCCCTATTTCATAGAGAATAAAGGATAGTAATCCTGTTAAGACAGTAACTATCACCATCCAAAATAGTGGTGGTATTGTTTCCATATTTTTACTTACTTAAATTATTTTGTTCCACACTCCCCATTTTTTTGTCCACCAGGATTCCAAATGATTGATTTACAATTTGCTTCCTTTGGTTGGAAACTGTTAATTCTTACAAAGTATCCATTTAATGGACTTATTGGGAAATCTTGACCATATGTTTGACCTTCTGATACCTGGAAGCCTTCATACCTACCTTTACTAGTTGGCCACCACGTTACATTGTTAGATTGAAGACCTTCTGTACTATTAATACTATTTATGAAGGATTGAGCTGTATATGCTTTTGTATGACCATGTACTCCTACTAAATTCCAACCTTCTGAGAAGGCGATTGGTACAGAACTCTTAAGAGTTTTACCTGGGACTGATATAGTAGCATCTTTCGTTGCAATTATGACATAGCCTTTACCAAATACTAATGTTTCATCGGTAAAACCTTTGGTTTCCTTTGTTGTAAAGTCATAAGAAACACCACCTTCCCAAGCACCACTTTGGAAACTTGCAATTCTTGTTATTATTCCTTCATCCTTATTCATTAGTTTAACAAAATCTCCCATCTTTAAACCTTGGTTTGCACTTACAGTTGGAAGGAAGTTAAATGAAATAATATTAATTCCTGATTTTAGGTCTATTTCATTCATTGTCACCTCATCAGAAACTGTTACTGTAGTAGCAGATTTAGGTACTAAAAGGTCTTCATTATCTTGTGGATTATTTGGATCTTCAGGAGCTTGATATCCATCTAGACCATTTCTCTCATAGTAGAATAGATGTGCAGTCCCTGGACTACCCATTACGATTGCACTTCCACCACCTTCAGCACTAATTTTATATATAGATATTTCTGGGAAGTATATTAAATCTGTACTACTACTTACTTCCTCTGCGTGTACTTTAGAGACATATTTGGAACTTGCACCTCCACTTGAAAGTGCAGGACAGTCCTCTAATGGACAAAGAATATTATCCTTAGTGTCATCGAATTTATGATACTCTCTCCATTCACATTTATGATAAGAAGAAAGTGTTGATCTTGGATTCTTAAAACATACCAACTGAGTGCTTTCATTGTATGAATCAAGATCCTCACAGGAAGAATCTCCGTGACACAATTCTGTCGTAATAATCGTAGAGCGAGCCTTCTCACACTCAGTCATTGAACAAAAACTTCCTCTGTTTCCAGTACACTGACTTTTAGGTATTCCATTTCTATCTGTTGTATACCCATATGTAGATCCACAACATTGTTGATTAGAAATTTGCGTTGCTCCCATTGATTCTGGTGTGTAATAGCAATAACACCCAGCCGGACTGTAGCACTTAGATCCCCCTCCAATAATACGGTCACTTTGACCAATCATTGATCTCGCTGCGGCATTACACGAACCCAACTCTAGGTACCTATCTGCTCTAATTGTCCCATCATCATTGTAACAGAAGCTCCAGTCACCACTATTACTACACAAACCGTAATCACCTATATTTATATAATAGCACTTTACTTCACTTCTACGTTTTAAGAAATTCCTACACTCTGTTAGAGTTCTATATAAATTAGAGGATGGTAAACATCCTTTGCTCTTAGGATACTGAGACTCACTACATAAAGCACTCGCTTGGGCTTCGTTTCTAACAATCTCAAAACAGTACTTCCCATCAACTCCACCTCCTTCAATCTGGCATACAGTTGGTTCTCCCGCTTTACCAAAATTAAAAGGATCCTTACCACTACCTTCACAAATACAACCATAGTGATAACCATACCCTTTTTGATCATGACATGGCGCTCCTTCAGCATTCGCTTTTATTGTTAAACGTTTTGTAGTATCCGTAGGAGAAGTATCTATTGTCTTACATAAAGTGGGTTCACTAGTATTCATCTTCCCAAAATTCTTAGTAGTACCATCACTATATTTACAAATACAACCATTATCTTTATCTGGACATGTTACTCCTGTAGTAGTAGGTATTACAGGCATTCGTTCTGTAGGAGAAGCATCTGTTGTCTTACATAAAGTTGGTTCGTTTGTATTCTTCTTCCCAAAATCCTTAGTAGTACCATCACTATACACACAAATACAACCATTATCTTTATCTGTACATGCTGCTCCTGTTTCTGTAGCATTCACCCTTTTTGTACGTTTTGTGGGGGTAGGAGTAGGAGTGTTGGAACAATATATTGTATAACCATTAGTACTCGACACATTCAAACGTGTCCCCGTAACAGAAAAACCTGCATTCACAGTATATGGCATACTAGAGCTACAGAAAGCATTATAGTTAGATGCTGTAGAAGCACTAACACAGAGACTCAAATCTCCACCTCCAGCACTAGTTTTACCATTGATTACCACAGGGAAACTTGATGATTTACAAGAAGAACTGGACTTCGCATTATTACAAGCAGTTGTTGTGGTATAACAACCACTTGCAGAATCACAAGAGTCCTTTTGTACTTTTGTAGAACAATTAGGAGTACAATAACAATCCTTCTTAGTTGGAGCACCACCTAGGTTACTCTCACATGTAGATTTATGTAAATAACATCCTTCACGGGTATTGCAATTAGTTTTCTTTATAGGTTCAGCGCACTGATTTTCTGTACAATAGCAGTCTCTTTCAGTGGTTTGAGGAGGCTGAGTAGGTTGAGGTTGGATCTGATCTTGACACACTGACTGAGAGTTGTAACATCCTTCACTAGCATTACAACTAGGTTTTTGTTGAGCAGCTCCACAACTATCATTAGTACAATAACAATTTTGCAAGCTAATACATCCAGCCCAGCTAGGATCACAACTTGCAGTACATCTACCACTAAGACTAACAGAATACCCATTCGCAGGAGTTCCAGCAATAGTACATGTACAACCATTACCGTTTTGACATATAGCACCTTCTGTTGTTAATGCTGTAACTCCTTGGTCTCCACAACCTACATTACCACAAGTAACTCCAGGACCCTCAACAACTTTGTTATAACACAGTGTTCTATTCTGATCTCTCTTACGATACTGCTTATAACATTTGTTAAGTCCATTCGAACACCCTCCTCGTACATAACCATCATCAGGATAACAACCATCTGCAGGTTCTTGAGGTACAGGCGATGGTGTTGACGTGGGAGGGGTTGGCGCGGGAGGAGTTGGTGCAGGATTAGAAGGTAGTAAATCTTTACAGAGCCCCTGATTCCCATAATATCCTTCGCTAGCTTTGCAGAATTTACCTTGAATAGTTGTAGCATTACAATTATCATTCACATCGTAACAATAAGCTGCATAAGTTTTACTAATCAATTTTCTAAGTAAATTACCTAACTCTTTCTCTTCACTCTTATCCTCTCCCCAATCATCTTCACTATTCCCCATTAATTTAAGAGGGAATGACGTTTCTTCATACAATGCATAACCTGTCGATCCTGGTTTTGCATTATCTACCTGAGGCATGAACTCTAATAGAGCTCCTTCCATAGAAACAGGTTTATTCTCCTCATCTCTAATATTAGCTAAATCAATACTCCAACCTCCTTCTTTATTTGTAACTGCTGACATCAAAGGATACTCATTACCATCCTTGAATGTCCTAAGGAATATAACGGAGTCAAAGTTTTTCCTCTCCCCCATACTCCCATCATTTCTATAATAAGTATTATATGATGTCCCATATGCAGAGTTTGGTGTAGTTATATCTGTAATCAGAGACTTTGTTTTCTGCGAAAACACAAGAGAGACTGGAAGCTCTCTCTCTACAAACTCAACATCTTCAAAATTACTTTGATTATAACTAATCAATCCATTACCCACCCTAAAGAAATATTCCTTATCTGCATCTAAATCTGGTACTGTAACATGGTGAGTATAGTATGCTCCTTTTTTAGTTACTTTAACATTATCACAATCAAAGCCAGTAACCTCTATTGTAGAGTCTTCACTCTTCTTGGATACCTGCTCGTTAAACTTACTAACACATTCTGTCTGAGCATTAGATACATCCCTATCATCAAAGGCCTTCTTCTTACCTAACCAAGCTAATGGACCTGGAAGAAAGTTATCCTTCTCTCCATAGTAAACCATACCGACCATTGGTTCTTTAGTCACCCATGAGACAGTAAAGGCACTATCTGTTACATTACTTACTCTTACCTTGTACGGACGATTCTTTACACTAAAGTAAGCTACATATCCTACATAACCTAGAAGTAAGACAATTAACACTCCCAGAGATACCTTAGAAATGGTTCTAAGGGTTTTAGTAAAACTTGGTTTCATACAATACACAACATTATTATTTTATATACTTATATCTAACTAAATTACTGTGAGTAAGTCAAGGTTTTAGACTAAAGATTCACATTTAGTTCCTCTACAATTCTCTGGTAGTATCTCAGGTTATGAATTGTAGCTAGAGTTATACCTGTCATCTCATTAACTCTAAAGAGATGATGAAGATATGCTCTAGAGAAGTTCTTGCATGTATAGCAGTTACAGAGAGAATCAATTGGTTTTTCATCTAATGCAAACTCTGCATTCTTTATCCTTAAAACCTCTCCATCAATATCAGTTGAGAACAAACTTCCATGTCTAGCATTTCTAGTTACTAAAACAGTATCAAAAACTTTGTAACCTAATTTACCTACTAATCGTATATCACTAGGCTTACCAACTCCCATAGCATATTTAAATTTATCTGTTGGAGTATGTTCTATAACACTCCTCATCTCATCAAGAACTAAATCTCCCTTCTCTGTTACTACAAACCCTCCAAAATTATACCCATCAAAACCAATATTACTTAACTCCTTAGCACATTTTTCTCTTAAATCTAAAAACTTAGCTCCTTGTACAACACAACTAAGTAATTTACCTGTTTTTTCTGTACCACCATACACACCATCAAAATGCTTCCTACATCTTTCAGCCCAAGCAATTGTTCTCTCCACTGATTCTTCTGCATCTTTTCTACTTAGGTCACTCTTCCTACAATCATCCAAAGTTACAAGGATATCGGAGTTAATAGCCATCTGCATATCTATCGAGCTCTCAGGAGTTAACTCATACAACTTACCAGTTGTAGGAGATTTAAACGTTGCACCATTGTCATGAACAACACCTTTCCATTTACCTGAGTGTATTAAGGAAAAGACTTGAAAACCGCCAGAGTCAGTAAGAACAATACCTTCCCAATTCATGAGCTGCTTAATGCCTCCTAACTTCTTTATCTTCTCCTCTCCTAAAGACATTAACAAATGGAGAGTATTGGTAACAATAGCTTCTGTACCTGTCTCTTTAAGCTGTTGAGTAGTCAAAGCCTTCACAGCCCCCTTAGTAGCATCTGGCATAAATACAAAGTTTTTACCAAAATCTTTGAGTTCCATATTATTGTCTAATAGCTTTTCTATTAAAATCAGCACAATATACTCCAAACTTCATATCCTTCTTTAATCCTTCTACTGTTAAAACATCATCATCTTTGTATGGTATATATTCTGATGTTTCAGATGTTCTTACAAGAAACCAAAGTTTATCTGTCACTAACCCTGTCATTATAGCTTTAGAAGATATTAAACTTCTAATATCCTGCGTAGAAAAGAAACTGTATCTAGTTATTCCATCACTACCAACATGTTTAGGATGAGTATGCATATTAAATAGATAATTAATCCCTATTTTCTTAGGAGCTCTCTCATGAAATACCTCTGTTTGTTTTGTCTTCTTACCATTCACAAAGACTTCTTTTCGATAGTAAGCTTTCTTAGTTGGATGAGGAATATATCGAATAGATATGGAGTCTTTTGTAGTTACAGAAGTTTCATCTCCCTTAGTAACAGAGGTTACAATTAACTCTTTATCAGCATACCACACAGATATTGCCCTCTCTCTTCCATCAGCATCTGTCATCCTATATATTTTTATCACATCATTCCAAAATGATTCTGGCATTGATATTGCTTCTGGTAAGTTAAAAGGATAAGGAAAAACTTTTGCACTCTTCCAACTAGCTAGTTTTTGATAGAAGGTAAAGAAAGATGTTGTTTTAATATAGTTGGATGTAAATATGTTTTTTAAGAAATTACACATATCTAGTTATATCATACTAAATAATTAACATACTATCTCCATAGCTTAGGAACATATACTCATAAGCTAAAGCCTCATCATACGCTTTCTTAATTAACTCTGTTCCAGCAAATGAAGAAACTAGAAGAATTAAAGAAGAGTCGGGCATATGAAAATTTGTAACTAAATGATTAACAATTCTCCATTCATATCCAGGATAAATGTAAAGATTTGTTTTACCATCATATGCTTCTACAAAACCATCTTTTGTTGCACAACTCTCAAGTAGTCTTGCAACTGTTGTTCCAAAAGCCCAAACATCACCGCCATTTTTAATTGTTGCGTTGATAATATCTGCAGAAAGTTGTGATAAAGAGATTTCTTCTTCATGAATTTCATGGTCTTCAATGTTTTCTTCTCTAACAGGGGCAAATGTTCCCCAACCTACTTTTAATTCCACTTTGACTACTTTCACACCCTTCTTTTTAATTTTTTCTAAAAGGTCTTCCGTTAAATTAAGACTAGCCGTTGGAGAAGCAACAGAACCAAATTGACTTCCAAATACTGTATTGTATCTCTCAAAGTCCTCTTGAGTATCATCTCTTTTCATGTATGGAGGAATTGGTGTATGTCCTATCTTCTCAAAAATTTCCTTGGGATTTAAATCCGTTAGCAACTTAACAATTACCCCTTTTTCACTCTTTTTTATAATCTGCAACCGAATTTCTTTACAAACCAGATTGCTCAAAATGTCGTTTTCTTTAAGTTGTTTACTCTTCTTTATTAAACAGAACCAATTTCCATCTGGTTGTTGATTAAGAAAAAGAACTTCATGAATCCTCTCTTTACTATCAACAAAATATGTTCTTCTTTTTTCAACTTTAGTTTCATTAAGGACAACTACATCTCCTTCTTTCATATATTCAACACAATCAGAATACTTTCTATGTGTAATACTTCCTTCTTCCCTGTCTAAAACAAGAAGTTTGGTAGTACCTCTTTTTTTAGGTGGAAACTTAGCTATTCTTTCTTCTGGTAGATTGTATGTAAACTCTGACATTTTCATATTCTGCTGTATTATAGTAAAATATTGGGCATGGATAAAGTAAAAACAATATTTTTAGGTAGTGGTTGGGAGTCTGTAGAGACTCTTAGAGTTCTTCATGAGAGTAAAGATTTCGAAGTAGTTTGCGTGATAACAACAGTTGATAGACCTGTTGGTAGAAAGCAGGTAATGACACCTTCTGATGTTAAGAAATATGCTTTGGAGAATAATATCCCTGTTGAACATACAGAGAGTAAGAAAGAGAGATATATTGAAATTGCTAATCAGTACAAACCGGATATTGTTGTTTGTAAGGCATTTGGAGAGATTGTTCCAAAGGAATTTTTAGAATATCCAAAGTATAGCTGTATTAATATTCATTTTTCAATTTTACCTAAATACAGAGGAGCTGTACCAATACAGAAAGCAATTTTAGATGGGGAGAAGGAAACAGGTATTTCAATTATGTTAATGAGTGAAGGTTTGGATGAGGGAGATGTTCTTGATATTTACAAAGAAGATATTAGACCTGATGATACGAATATTTCATTAAGAGAGAGGTTGGTAAAGAAGAGTGCTGAGATTCTTCTTCCTGTTTTGAGAGAGTGGATTCATGGGAAGATTGTTCCTCAGAAACAGGATAGTTCTAGAGCTACATATTGTTGGCAAAAAGATATTGCAAAAGAAAAAGCAGAAATTAAATGGAATATGTACGAGCCTGAATATATTGAGAGAATGGTTAGTGCTTTTCTTCCATGGCCTGTTGCATGGACTAGATTACCTAAGAGTGAGAACAAGAATTTGTCTGAGAAGATAATGAAGATTTACAAAGCGGAGTTAATCAATTGTAAGAACATGGGTAATGAGGTTGGTAAACTTTTTGTTGAAGGAGAAGACCTGCTTTTTACAACAAAGAATAGTGAAAAGTGTTTGAAGTTGGTAGAGTTTCAGATTGAAGGAAGGAATATTACAAACTCTCAAGATTTTCTAAAAGGTCTAGGTCGTCATCTTCTTCATTAGGATCAACGAAGTAAGAAAGAAAAGCTTCTGGAATGTAAGAACCACCTGCATCAGGCATTTCGTAAGCTAAAACTTCTTGTTTCTTTTTCTCAATATCTAACATAGTTTCTAAACCAAAAGAAATTCTAATTATTTCTTCTAAACTAGTTAATCTAGTCAAGTAGCCAATATTATCATCTGTAACTATATTCAATCTGTGTGCAACAGAAAGCATCTTTAGTTGATGTGCATCAAATCCTTCAACATTTGTATTATTCTTTCTTAGTTTATTCACCAAAAAATCCTCAGTAATTAGAAACTTCTGTTCTTTAAATTTATGAAACTCTCTTTCTATTACCTCAAACAATTCATCTGGTGAATAGTTTGGTATCAATAGTGAATAGAACTCTACTATTTGCTCAAACGTATCCTTTTCATTGGTCGGAGAATCATTTCCAGTGCTTATTCTTAGAGTTATTAAATTGTTAGCAATCGTGGTTGCTATATCTCTAATATTTGCCTCTTTTTCCAACCATTCAGGAGTATTAGGTTGCTCTTTTTCCATTACTAATTCCTTTAAATAAAAATGTATAAGCACATAATAAGCCGGATTCTGTATAACGATGGTTATCTATCTATGCGGTTTAACCTTGCTTCAAGTGGGGGTTACCAGCAATAGAACATTACTGTCTATCCGGTGGTCTCTTACACCACCATTTCACCCTTACCTAGTAAACTAGGCGGTATCTTTCTGTTGCCCTTTTCTCCGAAAGATCACTCCCTCCCAACTCTCGTTGGCACTTATCTCGATATGTTCGAGACTGACACGAAGTCCGGACTTTCCTCATCTACTCTAAATGAGCAAATGCAACCATCTAATAGTACTTATACACCTATATTATACTATTTTTTCCTCTTTCTAACAATGTATCTGATTACAAGAACTGTTACTACAACAGGAGTTCCAAATACTATTAACCATATTAATACTGAGCCTAAGCCTTTGAGAACACTTACAAACGCTCTTAATGCATTCTTTAGTACTCCTAATGGTCTCCACTTATCATCCTCTATTACAGCTCCTACATTACTCTGAGAAATTGTTATTGTAACTGTAGAATATTCTGTTTGATTTGCATAATGTTTAAGTTGAGATTCAATACTTTCTATTTGATATCTAATAGTATTTAACTCTCTATATACAGCCATTGTATCTGTAACATTTTTAGCAGTCTTTTGAATCTCAAGGAGTTGTGCTTCAGTATTTCTATATGTCTTCAATCTTGCTTGTAAATCAATGACTTCATTTGTAACATCAGTAATACCAGAAGAAGCAGACCCTATCTCTACATCCATATCCTTTAAATCGTTAAAGAAGTTTTCAAAATCATCTACTTTTACTTTATACTCAATATTAACTCTCCTGTTTATCCCTTTACCACTATCATATGTATTTTGAGATTCTGCTTGATATTTTTTAGCAATTGAATCTATTTCTGTTAGTGTATCGTCAATATCATCTGCAAAGATTCTAAGGTCTCCTTCTTTAATTATATTTTTATCTTTACTAGTGGTATTACTTGTTTCTGTTGTAGGTACCGCTTGAGGTGCCATTTCATTGTTTCTAGCTGCTGATTTAGAAGCAAAACCGTCGCCTAGAAAAGCATTAAAAGATGAACCTGATTTAAAACCACTATCTATGTAGGAGATGTCCTCTACCATCATATTTGAATCATAAGAAGGGTTTGTTCTAACAGCAAAATGCTTTAAAATAGCTATTCCAATCACAGCTGTTAGAGCTATTCCTAAGATGGAAAGTAGAACTATCCCACCTATCTTTAAAAATTTTTTCTTATCCATAGTTTTTTGTATGTGAAAAAGTTATATCAATACATAATATGAGAATCAGAATGGGAAAACAATATGTCTTAAATTATTACCCTCCAAATTTCGAGGTAATGAATTTAACAAGCATATATAAAATGAGAATTATTATCAACATTATTAAAGGCAGAAACGCTTTCAACTTTTCGTTCATTAGATGAAGTATAACAGAAAACTATCTCTTTGAGAACTGAGGTTTCTTTCTTGCTTTGACGTGATCGTACTTCTTTCTCTCTACCTCTCTTGGGTCTCTTGTTACCAACTTCTCTTTTCTTAAAGCTGGTTTAAGTTCTGGATCCATTTTGTAGATTGCTCTTGCTAAACCTAGCCTTACAGCTTCCTTTTGTCCAGTCATACCACCACCATTTACTTTAGCTGTAAAGTAGTATTTGTTTTCTAGACCAACAACAAATAGAGGCTTTTTTACAAATTTCTCAATATCCTTAACTCCTAAGAAATACTCATCTAATGCCTTAGAATTAACAGTCGATGCTTTATCTCCAGAGTATATTCTTACTCTAGCTACTGCTCTTTTTCTTCTACCAATTCCTTCAAAATATTTCTCCACTGTTTTCTTCTTTAAAATTTAATCTCTTTTGGATTCTGTCCTTCATGTTTGTGAACAGAATTTTTGTAAACATATAATCTTTTTAGTCTACTATCTCTTAATTTGTTGTTTGGCAACATATTTTTAACAGCATCAATTATAACCTTCCTAGAATCTTTCTCCATCTGTCTTTCAAAACTTACAACTTTATCTCCTCCTGGATACCCAGAGTGTCTATGATATTCTTTTTTAAGTTCTTTTCCTCTTGTAAGTTTTACATTATCACTATTAATGATTATTACATAATCTCCACAATCAACATCAGGTACTATCTCTGGTTTCTCTTTTCCTATTAGTAGAGAAGCTATTTTAGTTGCAACTCTACCAAGTATTTGATCTTTTACATCAACAACATACCATTCTCTTTTTATATTTTCTTTTGTTGTCCAAACTGTTTTATATTTCATTCTTTAAAAAGTATTAATTAAAGTCCTGACCTTGTTCTAGACCTTTCTGTTGATTTTATAACCGTAGTAGTATCAACTTTCTTATCTTGTCCAAAGAGTCCTGTTCTCTTAGGTTTCTCTTGTTCTACAGTCTTTGTTGTTTTCTCTTCTTTCTTCTCAACTTTAGTCTCTGTTTTCTTTTTATCTTTCTTTGCAAAACCTACTAGAGATACTTTAGACATCTCTGCATTATCTCCATCTCTAAATCTAATTTTTAAAATACTTACTCCTGTTTTTTCACCTTTAGCATACTCTACAAGTTTTTTTACTAATTCCGTTTTTCCAAGAATAGTCTGTAATTCTCTTCTTGTAGTAACTTTCTCGGCATTCTTTGCTTTCTGTAAAAGAGAGTCTGCATCTTTCTTTAAAACTTTTGCTTTAGGTGTTGTAGTTTCAACATAACCTTTTTCCAAAAGAGACCTTAAGAGATTTCTTTTTAGAGAAACTCTATGTGCCTTTTTCTTTCCTAGTTTTGCTACTTTAACTCCTTTATACATTCGAATTAGCCATTAATATTAATAGAATATTCACTTAAAAGCTCAAGAACTTCATTAAGGGATTTGTTTCCAAAACCTGGTAAGTTAAGAAGTTCTGTTGCTGTGGTTCCTCTAAGGTCTGCAACTGTCTTGAAACCTCCTGTGAGTAACCCTGTTTTTGCTCTCTTTGATATTGGTAAGTCTTCTATTTTCCAGTTTCCTACTTCATCTTCTTCCTCTGATACAATCTCTTCTGTTTCTTCTGGTTTATTTATTTCTTCTTGAATTTCTTCAACCTCTTTCTTAGCCATTCCCATTGCTATCATGACCTTACCTGAGAACTCTTGTAATATTTTTGCAGATTCTAAGAGAGAGTCTTTAGGTGTAATACTTCCATCTGTAAGAACTCCAATCAAAACTGCATCTAAGTCTGTTTCTTGTCCTTTTCTAGCCTGTTCAATGTTAAGACTGACTCTTTCAATTGGTGCAAAATCACAATCTAGAGGAATTACTCCTATCTGTTTTCTTACTGTTGTTACTGGTTTATATCCAACTCCTGATTCTACTGTTATCTCCATATCAAGTGTAGAGGAAGCATCTGTTAGTGTAGCAATATGTAAATCTTTTGTTACAACTTCTAACTCTCCTGGAGTCTTGATATCTTTTGCTGTTACAACTTTTTTACCTTTAACACTTAATGTACATGTTTGAGGTTCATCAAGTTTTGTTCTAAATTTAATCTGTTTTAGATTCATTATGACATCAACCATATTTTCCTTTATACCATCGAGTGTTGAATATTCATGATCTACACCTTTAATACTTACACTTGTAATACCACTTCCTCTCAAGCTTGAGTAAAGAATTCTCCTTAGAGCATTCCCCAATGTATGACCATATCCCCTTGGTAATGGAGAAATTTCAAAAAGAGCATAGTTGTCTTTCTCTTCCTTGATTGTAACTTTGATATCTTTAAAAGCTTCCATGTGTTGTTAATATAAAATTATCTAGAGTAGAACTCTATAATTAGATTCTCTTTAATTCCTTCATCAATATCATCCCTAATTGGTAATCTAGCGACTCTACATGATTCTCCTTTTGTCTCTATCCAATCAGGAGTTGTAATTAGCTTTTCACTAGGAGCTAATATAGCTTTCTTTAGTTCAATAGTGTCACCTTCTGCAACTTCAAATGATGGAATCGTTTTCTTCTTACCATTAAGCTTTATATGACCATGAGTAACATATTGTCTTGCAGCTGCTCTTGAAGGAGCTAAACCAGCTAAGTATAGAACATTGTCTAGTCTTAATTCCAAAAGTCTTAAGAGTTCCAAACCTTTATCTGTATTATTGTTCTTCGATCTTCTGTCTGATTCTTTGTACACATTAACCATATTCTTTTCCCTTAGACCGTAAATTCTCTTTACCTTCTGTTTCTCTCTTAACTGTAAGCCGTAGCCAGAGAGTCTAGCTCTTCTCTTACCACCATGTTGTCCAGGTGGAAAAGGCTTCCTCTTTAACCCAGCTTTCTCTGAGAATGATCTTGTTCCTTTAAGAAAGAGTTCTACTCCTTCTCTTCTACTTAATCTTTCTTTTGGTCCTGTATATCTACCCATGTAATCTTAAAATAGAATAAAAATTATCTTCTTGGCATTTTTCTTGATCTACAACCATTATGTGGGATAGGTGTTTTATCTATCAACATTGTAATCTTTAAACCTGCAGAATCTAATCCCTTTACTGCAGCATTTCTTCCTGAACCAGGTCCTTTGATAATCACTTTAACTTCTTTCAACCCATATTTCTTCATTACTTTCTCAGCAACATCTACTGCCGCTCTTGTAGCTGCATAAGCTGTACTTCTTTTTGCACCTTTAAAGCCTACAACTGCTGGACTTCCTTGTCCTAACACTTCACCTTTCTCATCTGCTAATGTAATTATTGTATTGTTGAATGTAGAGAGTATCGTAGCAATACCACTCTGTACATTACCCTTTGTAGATTTTTTACTTTTCTTTACTTCTGCCATTTTTAAGTACTATGTTTTATCTAAAGTTCTCTTTAAGCCACCAACTGCTCTTCCCCTACCTTTTCTGGTTCTAGCATTGTGTCTAGTTCTTTGACCTCTTACTGGAAGACCTAGTTTGTGTCTAATCCCTTTGTATGATCTGATATCCTTCAATCTTTTGATATCTCTAAAATTTCCTTGTCTTAATTCTCCTTCAACTTTGAAATTCTCTTCAATATATTTCCTAATTCTATCCAACTGATCTTCTGAGAGATCTTTTACAAATTCTCTCTTATCAATATTTACACCTTCACAAATCTTTTTTGCACTAACTTCACCAATGCCGTAGATACTCATAAGAGAGATCCATAATCTTTTATCATTTGGTATTTCAACTCCTGCGACTCTAGCCATTTTTAGTTAAATAGTTTCTAAATATATTAAATATTAACCCTGTCTCTGCTTATGCTTAGGGTCTTTCTTGCAATAGACATAGACCCTTGATTTCCTTTTGACTATATAGCAGTCAGGACACCTTTTTTTTACAGAAGCTTTGACTTTCATTTTAATTCATATATCTATATGTTATTCTTCCCCTTTCTTTATCATATGGGGTCATTTCAATTTTCACTTTATCTCCTTCTAGAATACGAATGTAGTGCATTCTCATCTTTCCAGAGAGATAACCAATAACTTCGTGCTTAGAACCATTTACCTCAATCTCAACAATGAATTGAGTGTTTGGTAAAGATTCTTTCACGATACCATCAAATTCAAAAATTTTTTTACTGTCTTTCATACTTTTCTCATATTCCCATTTAATGGGAATCCCCCGAATTATACCAAAGGAAGACTAGTATTTCAACAAAAACAGTAAAATCTTCTATCTTTGAACGAGACTAAGAGAGGATATCAAATATTTAAAAGTTTTACAAGCATTTTTTAATTATATATTTCTCTCTTTTTATATACTTAAGGACTACAACAACTCTAATATCTCTGGTAGTTGCTCTCCATTCTGAATCATTTCTTCTTTCTTTTTATACAACTTTGCTAACACAGCATTTCTTCTTTTCATTTCTCTACTAAGCATCCTAAGTTCCTCTTTAGTATAATCTTGTGGCATTTTATAACCATCATAGCTTATGGAAACTTTCTTACCACCACCTAGATCTAATTCTCCCTCCTCATTATGACCTACAGAATCCAACAGAGGTTTAACATAGGCATCTATTAAAGGGATAGAGACCAGACCTTCTTTTTCCGTCCATGTGAATACACTATAGAGACCATCTTTTGTAAATATGTAAGATGTACAATCTGGAACATCAGGCTTATCTTCACCTAGAACTCCTTTAATGAAGGGATTATCTATAAACTCTGCTTGAAAATATACACTATCAGAAACAATTACTTCCTGACCATTGTCAAGTAAAAGCTGTCTACATGCATAAGGACAGGTCTCGTGTAGTTGTCTCATCTTTTCCACATTAAATAACTCCGTTACTGTCATGTTTTTCTTCGAGGCTTCGATATATTCACTAATCGCTCTATTTGCGACAGCTCTCCCTTTTGTTCTTGTTAAATAGTCAATATAACTTTGAAAAGAGTTATCTTTTATTCCTTCTAATTGCTTCTGGGACACCCAAGAATATTCACTTTTCTTAAAACAATCTGGAAGATCCATAAAATCATCTTCAATCGCATACTTTTCGTTGTACCACTTTTCGTAATCTTTGAAAACATGCTCTCGAAAAGCAAGCTCATTAAAAAAAGCTTCTAAAGCAACAGGATCAGTATGACCAGGACTAAAGAAGTTTGGAATTCTCAGACAAGGTAATACTACTTTACCATCGAGCACAGTAACTCTCATTATATCTGCATTGCTAAACCTTTTTAAATGTTTATGATAATTTCGAACTCTTGTCACTATAGCAGAAACAAGATGAGAATCAGCTTCAAACAAAGATCCTAAATGGTTAGTTCTCGAACCTTCTAATGGTTTTAACAGAGAAAACCTATCTTTAATAGGTCTTTCCGCATATTTCTCTCGCTCAACAGAGATTATTTCTTGCTCTGTGATTATTAATCGATCAAGCTGCTGACTGAAAACATCTACCTGTTTCCTTTTGTTATCTCTTCCTGCTTTTGTTAGCCAGTCATAGTACAAATCCTCGGTAGAATACAACCAAGGATTATCAAAGACAACGTATTTTTCTCCACTATCTAGTAAACCACCTTTGCAAGCATGTGGATATTTTTCCAGCAACTCATCCATCATTTCTATATGTTGCTTTTGATTTTCTGAGAGTTCTCTTCCATGCATCTGAAACAAATATCCTTCCCTTTTTCTAGCATCATCTAATCCTACATTCTCCTCAAGCAAAGCCAATTCAAAAGCAATATCTGGATCAGCTATCTGACCATATTCATTATAAAAAGGTTGTTTTGGAGAATTATCTATACCCTCTACTTCACCTAATTCTGGTGTCATATATCTATGGCATTAAATTAATACAAGATTGGGGTAGTAAATCTGTAATTGCAGAATAGCAAATTTATTAAAGTTTTACAAGCATTTAAATCACTATTCTTTTATAAATTTTACTAAATCATCTCTATTCTCTAATGTAACAAAATGACCACTAGTATAGGACTTAAAAGTAACATCTGCCCCAATTGATTTAAAGTATTCACTACTCTCTTTACCCAATGAATAAGGTACAACTGGATCATCAATACCGTGAGATATAAATATCTTCAAATGTTTAACAGACTTTTTAGTATATCTATATTCTTTCACAAAATCTGGTATATAACCACTAAGAGCAACAACTTTACTAATACTCTCCCCCATAATTAATGCTAGACTTTGTGCTAACATTGCTCCCTGACTAAAGCCTAGCAATACAACATTTTTAGTGTCTAAGTTGTATTCTTGAATTGCATCATTTATAAAAACCTGAGTAGATTTCAACACCTCATCAAATTCAACTCTCACAGGCTGACCATTTTCTTCAAAATTCCAAAATGCATACCCTGGAAAAATAGTAATTGGACCTCGCAAACTGAAAATATGATAAGTCTCGTTGAAATTTTCAACTAGTGACAACAAATCCTTCTCATCACTTCCATATCCGTGGAATAAAAAGATTGCAGGCTTCCTTTCTCCTGACTCCTTTGGAGCAGAATATTTAAATACAAAATTGGATTTCATCTCTATATCTACAGTCCTAATATTTCAAGTATTTCCTTGTGGATTTCTTCAATAGATGGGGCTGCATCTACCTCAACTAAGATGCCTCTTGTTCTGTAAGTGTCAAGAATTGGCTCTATTGTTCGATTGTACTCTCTAAGTCTTTCTTTTATCTTTTCTGGCTTATCATCATCTCTCTGTATGAGTTTCGTATTACACTTATCACAAATACCCTGAACCTTTTCCTTTTTAAACTTAGGGTGGAATGTCATACCACAACTAGGACAATATGTTCGAACAGACATTCTTTCAATTGCAGTTTCAGGAGAGAGGGTGAAATGGATGAACATATCTAGCTTTCTGTTCTTTTGTTGTAGTAGTTTATCAAGGTATTCAATCTGCCCTACTTCTCTAACAACTGATACTAAAGCCCAATGTTTTGTATTATCAAATCTGTCTAACCATTTTGGAAACATCTTGTTGTATATTATCTCGTTTGGCACAAATTTCCCCTGTGTGGTGTACTCTGTTGCAAGAATGGCATCCTTGTCTCCTTCTGCAAAGAGTTTTCTAATCATATCTCCAGTACCAATATTCTGAAAGCCATAGTCATCCACTAAAAGCTCTACTTGTGTATCTTTGCCACACCCTGAAGGTCCATGGAAAAGAATTGTCCTTGCATCTGAGGTTACCTCCATAGATATATCTTACCACAAAAGGACTATATGTGAAAATCGAAGGATTTTTAATTTACTATATACACTAATATTTAATCTTGAATTAATCTTCGTAAGGTATGATTTATATCAATGGAGATATTCAAAGGCAGAATTTGCCATATTTATAACAGAGGGAATCGAAAAGATTTGATATGTTTCGACAATGAAGATTACGATTCTTTGTTGAGTCTAATAAACAGGTCTTTTAATAGTCTTTACTTTGATGTTATCTCTGTTTGTATTATGCCCAATCACTACCATCTCTTAGTCTCGCAAATTCATAACAAACCAATTTGGCAATGTATGCACAGAATTGGGACTCTACATGCAAAGTATATTAACAAAAAGTATGGATTAACAGGACATCTTTTTGAAGATAGTTACAAATGTAAAGAGGTAAAAGACTGCACATACTTCAAAAAGATTGTGAATTATATTAGAGATAACCCTAATGAGTTAAAAGACAGAACAGATGTTAGTTTTCGACTTCAAGAAAATAATTTCCTACAAGATTATTATATTATTCACCTTTCTTCTATCGATGATTAAACGATTTTGAAGATTCAAGGAGCTTATAGTGTGTTAACTAATCGTAAAAAAAACAACTATAGTCTTTACTATGAAAGATAAACTTGGAGAGGTAACCGTATATATATATATAATTACAGATAACGATCGTAACTTCTTGTTGTAACCATAGATTCTACTTGGCTTTTGATTTCGAGAATTACACCTACAACTATTAGTAGACCTGTACCCGAGAATACTGCTCCTGGTACTAAACCTACCCTTACAAGCATATCTGGCAAGATAGCAAGTATTGCTAAGAAAAGAGCTCCAACAACAGCTAATCTAAAACTTATTGTCCTTAGATATTTTGATGTATTTTCTCCTGGTCTAATTCCCTGTATGAAAGCTCCTTGCTTTTGTAGATTTTCGGCTAACTCATCGGTTTTAAATACTACAGAGAGATAGAAGAGTGAAAAACCAATAACTAAAACGAATGTTGCAATATCTTTTACATAAGGAGTGTTTAGTATATCAATCATTTTCTGAGAGAAGTTAGTTAAACCTGGATTGAAATTTTTACTAATTAAGAACTTCCCTACTAACTGAGGAAAGGATAGAAATGCCATTGCAAAAATTACAGGCATAACTCCAGATTGTGTTAGTTTTATAGGGATAAAGCTTTCCAAAGCTCCTCCAGTTCTAACTCTCCTTGAGTACTGAACCTTTACCCTTCTTTCGACTGTAGTAACTATAATTACAGCAACTATCATTATGAATGCAATTACAATAAAAATGCCTTTTTGCAATCCATCCATTGTCATAAAGTTTGATCTTAATGTACCAGGAATACCTGACAGAATACCTAACATAATCAGATATGATGTCCCACCACCAAGACCACTTTCCGAAATTAATTCTCCAAACCACATCATAGTCACAGCACCTGCTGTAAATATTGCAACCATTGTTGCAAGTTCTAAAGGAGGAAGTTTAGTTACTAAACCAAAGCCTAGTAATGTTGAATAGATAACAAATGACTGTAAGATTGCTAACGGTACAGTAACAAGTCTTGTATACATAGATATTTTTCTTCTCCCCTCAGCACCCTCTTTTCTTGTTTCATCAAGTGCTGGGATAACTGTACCTAATAATTGGAAGATGATAGAAGCATTAATATATGGTGTTAAACCAATTGCAACAATTGATGCACTCTCTAGTACTCCCCCTGACACAGCAGTTAAAACATCTCCCATACTTGTCCCTTCAAAAAGTTTCTTTATTGCATCAGCAGGAATACCAGCTACTGGAATAGATGAGAGGACTCTAAAGATAACAAGTATCAGCAAAGAAAAGAGGATTTTATCCCTAATCTCTTTTGTCTTAAAGATATGCTTAATTCTTTCAAATATCTTTTGCATCTTGTAAGGTGCTTATTTTATTTCACCACCTACTTTTTCTATCTTCTCCTTTGCGGAAGAGGAGATTTCTAGTCCATCTATTTTCAGCTTCTTTTTTATCTCTCCCTTTCCTAGAATTTTTACAGCTTTTGAGTTTTTCTTCACTATACCTTTCTTAAGAAGTACCTCTAAATTGACTAATTCTCCTTCCTTAAATTCCTTTTCTAAAGTGGCTAAGTTGACTGCTTGAGTATCAACCTTAAACTTTCTATTAAAGCCCTTGTACTTAGGCATTCTCCTAAAAAATGGTACATTTCCACCTTCAAAATAGAGCATAGATTTATGCCCTGCTCTAGATGTTTGACCTTTTGTGCCTCTACCAACAGTATGACCTCCTTTGCCAGATCCATAGCCTCTACCTAACTTCTTGGCTTTCATTATTCTTTTTTTCCTTTTTGGTACACTTTCTAATTTCATTACTTTTCTTTACTTACTTTATCTTCTTTCTTTTCTGGTGTTTTAGCAGTCTTGTCAGTTTTAACAGATTTCCCTTTCTTTATCTTTTTAGGAGCTTCTTTTTGAGCTTTTCGAGCCTTTTTCTTTTCTGCCATCTCTTTCTTTCTTTTCTTTTCTTCTTTAATTTTTCTTTCCTTATCTGTTTCCTCTTTCATAGTAACTCTATCTCTCATAACCCTCATCTTGTCCAATACTCTTCCTTTTCTTAAAAGCTTCAAAGCTTCAAATGTACAGTATGCATTGCCATTAGGATCCGAACTTCCTAAAATCTTACCGTATACATTCTCTACACCTGCTAACTCTAAAACTACTCTTACTGAAGAGCCTGCAATAACACCAGTACCTGGTCTTGCTGGTCTAAGAAGAACTTTTGATGCTCCATACTTATGAACTATCTCATGTGGAATTGTATCTCCTACCAATTCTACTTTAACCATAGCTCTTTCTGCTAATCTTTCACCTTGCTGTACAGATGTTCTAACATCAGCACCCCTACCTAAAGCAACACCTACTTTCCCATTTCTATCTCCAACCACAACAACTGTACTAAATCTTAATTTCTTCCCTCCTTTGGTCACCTTTGCAACTCTTCTCACTGGAAGTGTTCTTTTCTCAAAAGCTCTTTTTTCTCTATTTTTTTGCTTAAAGTTTTTCTCTTTCATTTCTTACACTCTAAATTTTAACTCCTTCTTTTCTTAATTCTTCAACAAAAGATTTAATCAAACCATGATACTTATATCCACTTCTATCAAAGACTGTTGATTCATATTTTTTAGCTAATTTTGCAAATTCTTTTGCCATAACTAAAATATCTTTTTCATTACCATTAGCCATCATTGATTTAATAACGATACCTTTATCATCATCTGCAATACCAGCATAGAAATACCTGTTACTCTTAAAAACAAACACTCTTGGCTTTTCAGAAGTACCATGTAATTTCTTCCTTATATGTGCCTTTCTTCTTATTCTTCTTTCTTTCTTATTTTTGACTGCCATATTTTTCCTACTTTATTTTATCACCAACACTAGATTTAGAACTCTTTCTTCTAACATATTCACCTTCATATCTAACACCTTTACCTTTGTAAGGTTCTGGTTTTCTAATTTCTCTAATTTTTGCTGCAAACTCACCAACTTTTTGTTTGTCAAAACCTTTTACAGTTATTTTTGTTTCCTCAGGAACTTCTACTTGAAGACCTTCAGGAGTTATAAGTTTGATAGGATGATTCCAGCCAAGACTCATTACTAAATCTGCACCTTCCATCCTTGCTCTATATCCAACTCCAACTAGTTCTAATTTCTTCTCATATCCGTTCTTAACTCCAAAAACGGCATTAGCTATTAACATTCTGTATGTACCGTGATCTGATTTTGACTGTTTATTCTCTTCTGTTCTTTTGATATTGATGGTAGTATCTTTAACCTCAATCTCTAAAGTTTCAGGAAGGTTGATTTTCATCTCCCCTTTTGGTCCAGACACAGTAACCTCTCTATCATTTACTGAGATTTCTACTCCTTCTTCAATTGTTATACTTGCTAATCCTATTCTTGACATAATAATTACCAAATTTTACATATAAATTCACCTCCAAGGTTTTGTGACTTTGCCATTGCTCCAGTCATTAAGCCTTTTGATGTACTAATAACAGAGATACCCCTTCCATTCATGATAGGAACAATTTCTTTCTTTGTTACATAGATTCTCTGTCCTGGCTTACTAACTTTTTGTAATTTTGTAATAACAGGTTCCTTTTCGTTGTATGCAATCTTAACAATTATATCTTTATCATCAATTTTATAATCCTCAATCATCCCCTCTCCTTTGACTACTTCTAGGATTGAAGCATTCATTTTCGTATTAATGACAGCAACTTCATCCTTTCTTCTCATTATTGCATTTTGTATTCTTGTGAGCATATCTGCTACTAAATCGTTCATATTTTTATTTATTAAATTACCAAACAGATTTTTTTACTCCAGGGATCTTACCCTGACTAGCTAATTGCTTAAAACATATTCTACAAAGACCATAGTGTCTTAAATACCCCCTTGCTCTACCACATTCTCCACACCTATTGTACACCCTTGTGCTGTACTTCGATTTCTTTTTTAATGCTTTTGCTTTGTATTCTTTAGCTGCGCTTGACATTCTTTATAAATGGGAATCCAAATTTATCTAAAAGTGCTTTTCCACCCTCATCATCTTTTGCTGTGGTAACTATTGTTACTTCAAGACTTCTTATCTTAGTCACATTGTTAGGATCAATTTCAATAAATACGGTGTGGTCCTCAATTCCTAATGAGTAATTACCAGAACCATCAAAAGACTTTGGGCTTAATCCTCTAAAGTCCTTTGTTCTTGGTAAAACAACATTTATTAACTTGTCAAAAAACTGCCACATTCTATCACCCCTAAGTGTTGCTGACACCCCTATCTCCATTCCTTCTCTAATTTTAAACGCAGAAACTGCTTTTTTGGCTTTGTTTACAACAGGTTTCTGTCCTGTTATCTTTGTAACTATTTCAACAATTTCTTCCAAAGCTCCTTTGTTTTCAACTGCTTCTCCTGCACCAACATTTACAACAATTTTCCTTAATGTAGGAACCTCCATCACATTAGTGAGATTATGTTCCTTCATTAATTCTCCAACTATTCTTTTTTTGTATTCTTCTTGTAATCTATTCATAATTATTTTTTACTTGTTTTTTCTTTTTCAACTTTTTTCTCAGTTTTCTTATTTGTTTTCTTTTCATCCTTTTTCTTTGTATCTGTCTTTGGTACAGATACTGCTTTTGCTTCTTTTTCAACAATATCCTTGTTACACTTCTTACAAACTCTTACTCTCTTCCCTTCTTCTCTTATTAATCCAACTCTTGTTGTCTTATTACAGTTTGGACAAACTAAAATAACTTTTGACAACTCAAATGGTTTTTCAATTGTCAAAATCTCAGAAACCCTAGTTCTACCATCACCCTTTAAATGTCTTTTGTAGAGATTTAAACCTTCTACAATGACACTGTTCTTCTTGGGACTAACTGCAACAACAGTTCCCTGTTTTCCAGCTTCCTTTCCGTATAGTATTTGTACTTTGTCTCCTTTTTTAATCTTCATATTTTTTCTTTTAATTACAAAACTTCTGGTGCTAAAGATAATATCTTATCAAAACCACCTTCTTTTAATTCTCTTGCTACCGGACCAAAGATTCTAGTACCTTTTGGCGTTTTATTCTTAGGATCTATCAATACAACAGCATTATCATCAAATCTTACATATGTTCCATCTTTTCGTCTCTCTTCCTTCTTTGTTCTTACTACAACAGCCTTATGCATCTCATGAGCCTTGATAGCAGTATTTGGAATCACTTTTCTAATCGATACTGTTACAATATCTCCAAGTCTTGCGTACCTAGTCTTTGAAGCACCAGGAATTCCTATTAACTTAGCAACTCTTGCTCCACTGTTATCTGCGACTTTAAGTAAAGATTCCTTCTGTACCATAACTATGCCTCCTTCTCACCAACTTTACTTTCTACGACCCATCTTTTCTTCTTAGAGTATGGGCTAGATTCCTTAATCACAACTTTATCTCCTATCTCTAACTCCTCTTCTGTATGAGCAAAGTAGACCTTCTTCCTCTTGACCCTCTTCTTGTAGACAGGATGTGCTTCCAAAGTATCTACTCTTACCTTAACAGTTTTCTCCATACTGTTACCAGTAACTACTCCTTCTATTCTTCTTCTATTGTCTTTTTTTTCTGTTTTGTTTTCCATTTTTACTTAAGTGCAGCTTGTATTTTACCAATTTATTCCTGTATTCTCAAGCTATATTTCCCTTTTTGTTATAAATTTACTTTTTACTGAAAACTTATGCCCTGCTAATCTCATTGCTTCTTTTGCTGTTTGCTCATCTACACCACCAATCTCTAGTAATACTGTGCCTGGGTAGACAACTGCAACATAACCTTCAACTGTTCCTTTTCCTCCTTGCATCTTACTGTTAACAGACCTGTTTGTGAAAGGCTTATGTGGGAAAATTTTAATCCATACCTTTCCTTTCCTTTTTGTAAAACCTGCAACTGCTCGTCTTGCAGCTTCTATCTCTCTAGCATTAACCCAACCACGTTCCGTTGCTTTTAGTCCATAGTCACCAAAGTCAACCTTATTGTTTACGGTAGCGACTCCCCCTCTTTTTCCTCTAAATTCTTTTGTGTATTTTCTCTTCTTTGGCTGCAACATATATCTATATTAAAATATTATTCTTCATTCTCACTTGTATTATCATCTTCACCCCCTCTATATATCCATACCTTTACACCCATCAAACCAGCATCCATTGTTTGTGCTGCTTCAAATGCATAATCTACATCAGCTCTTAATGTTTGAGCTGGTACTGAACCTGAACCTGCTTTCACTGTTCTTGCTTGGCTTGCATTATTTATTCTTCCAGAAATCCAAATTTTCGTTCCCTTGGCCCCTGCTGCCATAATCTTTTCAATTGCACTTGCAACAAGTAGCTTCGATGGTTGTCTTCTCTCAATACCATCAGCAATTGTTCTTGCAACAATTTTTGCTGAGAGGTCTGCTTTCCTAATCTCTTTTATCTTAAGTTCTATTTCTGATTTTGTAATTCTCTTAAGCTCCTTTTGAAGCAAATCTATCCCTTCGCCACCTCTACCGATAGCAACTCCCGGTCTTGCAACATACACTAATACATCAATCTTGTTTGCTGACCTCCTTATTCTAATTCTATCAATACCTGCATCCTTCATGGATTTATGTATCATCTTTTTTATTTTCAAATCCTGTGCCAAGATTTGAGGATACTTCGTTTTATGTGCATACCATGCAGAGTCCCACTCTTTGTTTATCCCTATTCTTATAGCTTTTGGATGTACTTTTCTTCCCATTTTTACTTTACTGTTAATTCTAAATTAATATGTGACCTTCTTTTATCAATTCTTGACACTCTACCTCTAGATTCAAATCTTGTTCTTTTCAATATTCTTGCTTCATCTACTGTTATTTTACTAATTTCTAAGGATTCAGCACCTACAGAGTGCAGTTCCTTTGCATTTGCCACCCCAGAAAGGATAGCTTTCTTTACAATTAAAGCTCCTTTCTTGTTGAGCAAGTCCAACATCTCTAATGCTTCTTGAGCATTCTTTCCTCTTACTAAATCAACAACCAACCTCAATTTAAGAGGTGATTGTGCAATATTTTTAACTTTTACTGTTACTGTTTTTTCTTTCATATATTTTATTCTTCAAATCTACCGCTACTACCGTAGACTTTAGCTAATTTTCCTTTCTTAGCATGACCTTTAAACTTTCTAGTCATAGCAAATTCACCCAATCTATGTCCTATCATCGACTCCACAACTAAAACTTCTTCATGCTTTTTACCATTATGTACTAAGAATTTCATACCTACCATTTCAGGTGTTATTGTAGAAGACCTTGCCCAAGTCTTTATAGGTGACATATTTCCTGTCTCCTTTGCTTTAGCGACTTTCTTCATCAATTTTTCATCTGTATATGGTCCTTTTTTTAGCGATCTAGACATAATTTGTTTTACATAATTTATTTCTTAGCAAACGGTCTTGTTTTAGTTCTTCTAGTTTTAATAATAAATCTTTCGGTTCTCTTATTTCTTCTTGTTCTTGTACCAACTAAATTACCCCACTTATCTTTAGCAGGACCACCAATAACACCTTTTCCTTCTCCACCACCATGTGGATGTTCTGCTGGATGCATTGCCATACCTCTTACTGTTGGTCTCCATCCTAGATTTCTCTTTCTTCCTGCTTTACCTAATTTGACATTAAAGTTTTCTTCATTTCCAACCTGACCTACTGTAGCCATACAATCTGCATATACTAACCTAATTTCTCCTGATGGCATCTTAATTTGAACATATTTACCTGTTGGATCAATTCCTTGTACAACAATAACCTGTCCTGCAGATCTTCCAAATACAGCTCCCTTTCCTGGTACATTTTCGACTGCATGCACCTCTGTCCCTGATGGAATATTTTTAATTCTCATTGCATTACCAGGTAAGGTATCGACTTTCTCACCAGAAATCACAGTACTTCCAACCTTCAAACCTTTAGGAGCTAAAATATATCTCTTTTCACCATCTGCATATGTTAAGAGTGCTAAAAATGCAGTTCTGTTAGGATCGTAGTAAAGACCTGTTACTGTTGCAGGAATATCAAACTTTTCCCTCTTCAAATCCACTATTCTACCTCTTCTCTTAAAACCACCACCTCTATGCCTTACGGTTACTTTTCCTTGGTTGTTCCTACCACCAGTTTTCCTCTTTGCATATGTCAACTTCTTAGGACCTTTCTCCTTGTTTAAGATAGACCTATCTACAAGGTTTGTTCCCCTAAGTGTTGATGTTGTAGGTTTAAATTTCTTTACTGCCATTTTAACTCTTCAAAAATTCATCTATTTTATCACCCTTTTTGAGGGTTAATATTACTTTCATTTTGTCGGTCTCTCTTCTTGGTTTATATGTCCTAAAATCTCTTTTCATTTTTCCAGGTTTTACAACACTGTTAACACTCTCTACTTTAACTTTATATTTCTTCTCTACTTCTTTTGCTATTTCAATTTTGTTAAAACCTCTTGGCAAGACAAATGTATACTTATTGCTTGAATTAGCTAATTCATAGCTTTTTTCAGAGATTACAGGTTGTAGTTCTATCTTTTTATTTGTCATTTGTTAGCCTCTTTTCTAAATTTTCAATAATATTGTTGTCAACATAAATCATTCTGTTAGCAACCAAATGCTTTGCATTTACCTTTTGAGGAGTTACAAGAGAAACTCCTTTTACATTTCTAATCATTTTCTCTAATTTCTCATTATCTGTTATAACTAGCACTGATGATGCTGTTTTAGAAACCTCTTCCCTTATCTTCTTAGCTTCTTTCTTAGTTTCATTAAAGAACTCAAGTGCTTCCTCTCTCAATCTTGATGAAAGCATTATACATGTTGCTTTTCTGGCCATCTTCTTATTAATTTTCTTATTCCAGTTTTTCTCACCTGAGTTCCCAAATGTAACACCCCCTCCAATCCAAATTGGGGACCTAGAAGAACCAACCCTTGCTCTACCTGTTCCTTTCTGTCTCCATGGCTTTCTTCCTCCTCCAGAAACTTCACTTCTATCCTTAACTACCGCTCCTCCTTTTCTGGCATTACTGTTGTAAATGTAAAGAACCTGAGCAACCAAATCTGCATTGTATGGTACTTCCCATACCTTAGGATTTAGTTTTACTTTCTCCTCTTTCTTTTCCACTTTTTTAGTTGTTTTTGCTTTTGTTTCTGCCATACTACTTCGTATATATTGCAATTAAGCTTTCCTTTGGACCTGGGATTGGTCCTTTGATTAGAATTAAATTGTCTTTTATATCAACTATCTCTCTATTTGCAATTGTAATTGTCTCACTTCCCATTCTTCCTGCCATCTTCTTTCCTTTCCAGACTCTTCCTGGTGTTGTACCTGCCCCAATTGAACCAGGAGCTCTATGTCTATCAGATTGTCCATGTGTTTTAGGTCCACCTGCGAAACCATGTCTTTTTACTACTCCTGCAAAACCTTTTCCTTTGGAGACACCTCTTACAACTACTTTGTCTCCAGAGGAAAAGATTTCAGGTTTTACCTCATCTCCTATCTGTACTTCTCCCTCCAATGTCCCCTTGAAGTACGAAGTTTGTGTAGGAACCTTCTTTGCATTTGCATACCTACCAGCCATTGCTTTCGTAGGATTCTTCTTCTCACCTAACCCTAATTCAAAACCTTCAGGCTCAATGAAGGACAATATACAGTCTGACACATCAACAACAGTTACTGGGACGACTTTGTCATCCACAAAAACTCTTGTCATACCTTTTTTTGTTCCTATTAATGCCTTCATTTTTATTAATTAACTATTACTGAATCCCAATATCTACACCTGCAGGCATCTCTAAATGCTGCAAAGCATCGATCGTTTTGGGAGTAGGATCAATTATATCTATCACTCTTTTATGAGTGTTTATCTCAAAATGTTCAATTGAGCTCTTGTAAATAAATGGTGATCTATTTACTGCAACCTTCCTCTTTTTAGTTGGAAGAGGAATTGGTCCTGCAACCTTAGCACCTGTGCTAATAGCTGTCTCTATTATGCTTTTTGCAGATCTATCAACTACAGAAGAATCATACCCTCGTAGTTTCACTCTAATTCTTGGACTTTCGTTTGCCATTCTTTCAAAAGAGCTAAATTAAATATTACATGTAGAGGGTGGTCACCCACCCTCTACAACAAAACCCTTACTTCAAGATCTCAGTTACAATACCTTGACCTACTGTCTGACCACCTTCTCTAATTGCAAAGGAGAAACCTTTCTCAATTGCAACTGGTGATACCAACTTCACTGTAAACTCTGTGTTATCTCCAGGAGCAACCATCTCTGTTCCTTCTGGTAAGACAACTTCTCCTGTTACATCTGCTGTCTTAATGTAGAACTGTGGTTTGTAACCAGATACAAATGATGTATGTCTTCCACCTTCCTCTTTACTCAAAACATAGACCTCTGCTTTGAAGTCTGTATGAGTACTTACAGATCCTGGTACTGCCAATGCCTGCCCCCTCTGTACATCCTCTCTCTTCAAACCTCTTAACAAAATACCAACATTATCTCCTGCCTGACCTTCACTAAGTGCCTTATTAAACATCTCAACACCTGTAACTGCTGTCTTCTGGGTCTTTCTTCCCATTCCTAATACATCAACCTCTTCACCAACCTTAATCTTACCTCTCTCAACTCTTCCTGTTACAACTGTACCTCTACCTTCAATTGAGAAGACATCTTCAATAGGCATTAAGAATGGTTTGTCAACATCTCTCTCTGGAACTGGAATATATTCTTCTACTGCTTTCATAAGGTCTCTAATTCCACTTGCACCTTCCTCTTCGCCCTGTGAAGCCTTAAGAGCATCACCTTCAATGATTGGACAATTCTCATCAAAACCATACTTCTTCAAAAGGTCTTGAACATCTGCTTTAATCAAATCTAGAAGCTCTGGATCTGCATCCTTAAACTTGTTGATAAATACAACCATCTTTGGAACACCAACCTGCTTTGCAAGAAGAATATGCTCCTTTGTTTGAGGCATAGCACCATCGCTGGATGAAATGACCAAAATAGCACCATCCATCTGTGCTGCACCTGTAATCATATTCTTAATGTAGTCTTTGTGACCAGGACAGTCTACTAATGCATAGTGCCTATCTTCAGTTTCAAATTCTACATGTGCTGGTGCAATTGTAATTGCCTTTGATCTTGCTTCTGGATCTTTATCCAGCTTGTCGATCATCTTAGCTGCATCCTCTTTATCAGGAGAGAATGTTGTTAGAATACCTTTAACCAATGTTGTCTTACCGTGATCGATATGACCAAGGGTTCCGATATTCATGTGTGGCTTTGTTCTTGTAAATTCGCCTGCCATAAATATATTTTTAAAAATTTAATTATTTATATTATTTAATACCTTTGATTATCTTGAGGTTCCATAGAGAACCTGCGATGAATATTATCAAAAAGTTACAACTAATGCAAGCCCTATCCTTATATAAGTCTATATCTTCTTCCTCAAGATTTTTATTTGTATAATTCTACCAGTTTTTCGTGTCTATTTTATGAAGTTCTATACCTTTTTTAATGATAGACACAAAGAGAACACCTGCCATAATCACAGTTATAGCAAATAACACAATATCATACTGAGTTGCTATATACCCATAAACATTAAAATAATGAACTTTTGAAAAGAACATATATATAGAGAACAATACCCCTACTATCCTAATCTCTGTTGGTCCAAATAATCCAAAAGCATTCCTGTTCTGTCCTTGCACATGAGTCACTAAATCAACATGAGACATCAAGGCGAGATAGACACATGCAAAAAGAAGAGCAATCTCTATCTTAAAAAAACCAGAAAGTCCTATACCTAATGCTAAAGTAATGACAGCAATAGCATCTACTATTTTATCAATATAGTAGCCATACTTAGGTCTTGTCTTCTTTCTATATCTTGCAATACTTCCATCAAAAGAATCTCCAAACCAGTTAACAAACAGACCAAATGGTATTAAAAGTATATACCATCTGTTCATAAATCCTAACACAAAACCCAATGCTGTAATTATCATCCCAATATATCCAAGCACTGTTAAATGATCAGAATTAATCCACTCAGGTATTCTTGGACAAATCCACTCCTTTGCTTTTTCTTCAGCTTTCCCTGTAATTGCAGTATTAATAGCTTGCTGTTCTCTTCCTCTAGAATACTTAACAGCCCAATCATCAAGATTAAAATTCTTAAGATCCGCACCAAATGTTTCAATTATTTTACCTAATTCATCAAAGAACTCTTGTACCTTACCTTCTTGTAGTAAAGAGAATAGTTCCGAATTTTTAAAATCTTTTTTCTGTTTTTTCATTTACTTGTAATACTTAGTCATTTAAGTCGTAGATTATATCAAAGAAAGTCTATTTAAGAAAAACTAGATAAAAACATATCCCAAATGAACAGATAGTGAGGTATAATTAGATATGCAAAAATTCTTTGTTAAACACAAACTTTCTGTTGAGGATATTGCTTATCTCTCTGATTTAGATAGTAGGAATATCATTGAAGAAGGGAAGTTGAAAATAGAAGACTATATTGAAATAGAGACATATGAGAGAAGATTCCTTGCTCAGATATCTGATATTCTACCTGCCTCTGTTGAAGTACAGATTGTAGAGGACTTAGGAGAGAGGGAATCCGAACATATCCCCGATATTACAATCATCCAATCACTAAGTAATGATACAAAGTTTAACTTCTTCATTGAAAAAAGTGTAGAGATTGGTATTGAGAAGATAATACCTGTTGAATCTAAGTATTCACTAAAAAAGAAGAACAAAGCTATCAAAGATACTGGATATTGGAACAAACTAGTGAAAGATGCAACAGAACAATCTAGAAATATATTTCCTACTATAATCGAAAGACCCTTACGAATTAAAGAGTTGGTTAATTACAACTTCCCAAAAGACTCTGTAAAAATATGTTTAGCTACAGAGGTTCACGATGCTAAATACCTGGAAGATGTTTTAAGGAGTGTTGATATTAAAAAACCAATAATAGTGGCAATTGGTCCAGAGAAAGGTTGGGATATCTCAGATTTAGAAATTTTTAAAGAACTAAATTTCGAATTTATTAAGCTAAAAGGAAACATATTAAGAACAGAGACAACAGGATTAGTAATTGGTAGTATTATTAAATACCTTAAAGGAGAGATATAACCATGAAGAAGAAAAAACGATCTAGTTACAAAAAAAGAAGAGAAGCTTTTACAAACAGACCTATTAGGGATAGGTTCTACACAAAAGATGATGTTTTTGTTTCAAGAATGGCTAGTATATTAATGGTACCTAAAGGAAAAGTCCCTTGGATATTCTCACAAAGACCAATTACAACAATTAGATTAAATTCGTTAATGGGTAATGTTGAAGAAACAAAGAAGGAGTTATTAGGAAGAGGATACGAATTAGAAGAGATTCCTTGGTCAAAGGATACATATTTTGTAACAAATAAGGACAAGGCAGAGGTTTCTCAAACAGAGTTGTATGATGATGGCAAGTATTACATTCAGAATCTTTCTAGTATTTTAGCTACATTGGTACTGAATCCAAAAAAGAATGAGAAGGTTTTAGATATGTGTGCTGCTCCTGGTAGTAAGACTACACATATAGCAGATATGGTGGATAACAATGCAGATATTATTGCAAATGACATTGATATGAGTAGAATATCTGATCTTCAAAGTGTAGTAGACCAATTTGGTGCAAAAGCAAAAGTTACACTTAGTGATGGTAAAGAATTTGGACAGAAGTATCCTGTATATTTTGATAAAGTTCTTTTAGATGCTCCATGTAGTGGTGAGGGTTTGATATATTTCAAAGGTCCTAAGCCTTTGAGATTCTGGAGTATGGATAAGGTGAAAAGAAGTGTGTTTGTTCAAAGAGAGTTAATTGTTTCTGCTTTTAAGACATTAAAACATGGTAGTTATATGGTTTACTCTACTTGTACATTAGAACCGGAAGAGAATGAAGGGATGGTAACTCATCTTTTGAAGACATTCCCAAATGCAAAAGTAGAGAAGATTGAACTTAAGGATGAGATTGTTAAATCCATGCCAGAGTTAGCAGAATTTATCAAACCTGGTATTAGAAAGTGGAGTGGTAATGTTTATGATAAGCAAGTAAAGAATGCCATTAGGATTGTTCCTAACAAGATGATGATGGGTTTCTTTATTGCAAAGATATCTAAGGAGTAAATATGAAAAAAGAAAGAGATACAAATGCATTAGAAAAACTCTCTGTATCTGTAATTAACACTTTTTTTGTTGCCCTACTCTCCCTTCCCTTTTACTTTCTATTTGGATTTACTATTAAGTACAAGATTGCCCTAGTATTAATATTCTTACTATATAATCTTGCTTGTGCTTTCTTTAACAAAGGAATAGGTTTAGGAGATATTATATTGAATACTAAATGGAAGAAAGAATATCCTTTGAAAAACCATATTATATTCTCTTTCCTTTATACTCTTAGTTTCTCTACAATAGTTATATGGATCTTCTTTCCTTTTGATTTGTTAATTTTCAACCTACTTTTTGTACAACTACCATCTGTACTGATAAGTGGTTATACATTACATGGTTATCTGAGTGGGAAAATGGTAAGTAGTAAAATTATAACCAGTAATAAAGTAAAGGAAACTAAATAGCTATTTAATATTTCACAACATATTCACTCCCTTAAGAAAAAACATTAACCGTTCATTAACTTTCCCTTTCTACAACTTGTTTTCTTCACTCACCTACCCTATAATATTGGTATGAACCAAAACCAAAAGAAAATTGCAATCTTCAAACAACAAAAGATTAGAAGAGTGTGGGATGAAGAAAAAGAACTATGGTATTTCTCGATTATAGATATTGTTAAAGTATTAACAGGTAGTAGCAGACCTAGAAAGTATTGGAATGATCTCAAAATACAATTAAAGAAAGAAGGAAATGAAGTGTCCGATAAAATCGGACAGTTGAAAATGGAAGCTCCTGATGGAAAGATGAGACTAACTGATGTTGCTGATACAGAGACACTACTTAGAATTATACAATCAATACCTTCTCCTAAAGCTGAACCTCTTAAAATATGGTTAGCTAAAGTTGGATATGAAAGAATTGAAGAGACAGAAGACCCTGAACTAGCTTTTAACAGAGCTATGCGAACATATCTTCAGAAAGGATATTCTAAGGAATGGATTAACCAAAGATTAAAGAGTATTGAGATTAGAAAGGAATTAACTGATGAATGGCAAGAGAGAGGGGTAAAGGAAGGAGTTGAGTTTGCAATATTAACAGATGAGATTACCAAAGCATGGTCGGATATGACTGTAAGAGATTTTAAGAAGAAGAAAGGGTTGAAGAAAGAAAGTCTGAGAGATAATATGACCAATTTAGAATTAGTATTAAATATGTTAGCAGAGACATCTACCACAGAGATATCTAAGAGTAAGAAACCAAAAAACTTTAAGGAGAACAAAGAAGTTGCTAAGAGAGGTGGTAATGTTGCTAAAAAAGCTAGATTGGTATTAGAAAAAGAAACTGGTAGAAAGGTTATAAAAGAGATAAAGTAAACCGAAACTTCTCCTTTTTGTAATTCTCAATAAAACATAGTATTCTTGTTTGTAGAGAACTTAATTAAATATTTCTGAAAATGAAAGAGGGTACAAAATTAGTTTTTGTTAGTATGTTAGTATTCTATTTCTTGTTATCACTATTCCAAGCAAACATCCACCTACCTTCATCCCCTATATATCTCTTCATTGTCTTACTAGCAGGAGGTTTAGCATTGCTCGTAACATGCCCTATCCTTAATTTCTTAACAATAAAGTGTAACTTCCTAACATTCCTAGTTATGGGCACACTACTATTAACAGGAGTCCTCTACTTAATGAAAATGTTTATGGTTGATTTTGCAATTAATGATTTTGTATTTGAAGGCTTAAGATCTGGGAGTTTAGAAATCAAGAAGTTTACAGCACCTCCAATAGTATCTATTGTATTAGTATCCTTCCTATCTTCTTTTCTTATGTCTATTTACAAAGAGCTTGATAGGAAGCAATAATTAAAGTTTTAGTGTATAATATCTCCCATGAAAGGATTACTAATATTACAAATAATTGTCTGTTGCTTACTAGTAGCTAGTGTTCTCTTGCAGAATAGAGCTGAAGGACTAGGTCAAATGTTCGGAGGTGGTGGAGAGATATTTAGAACAAAAAGAGGTTTAGAGAAATTTCTTTACTACTTTACAATAGTATTGATATTAGTTTTAGTTGTTCTATCTCTTCTCATATTAAAAATGTCTTCTAAGTAGTAGATAATTTCACTTACTGCATATGAGGAAGGAAAAGAAAGCAGACATATCTTCAAAAGGAATATCTTCTATACAAGATGCTCTGGAAGATATTGATTTTAAAGTAAAAGATTCTCCCTCTGAGAAGAAATTTGATATCAGAGATATTTTTTGGAATTACCCAATATTTCTCAAAACTCTTTACAAAAAACTAATACCTCTTAGCTATATTATAATCTTTGGTCTTCTGGTTTTCCTTTTTGTAATGTTTCTACAATCTGATACTGTCAAACAGAAGTTTGCGAGGAATATTAAAAAAGACACATTCGTAGAAGGTGTTGTAGGAAGTGTAAACACATTAAATCCTCTATTTGTTACAAACAACTATATAGAGAGATCCATTAGAAGCTTAGTCTTTGAGAATTTCATATATATAGATAAGAATGGAGAACCCTCCCCAGGTGTTGCTAAGAGTTGGGAAATAAAAGAAAAAGGTTTAGTTTACGATTTTGTGATCGATGACACTTCTTACTGGCATGATGGTACAAAATTAACAGTTGAGGATGTATTGTTTACATTTAATACTGCAATAGCACTATCAGAGAAAGAAAGTTTTGACTCTGTTGGTTCAGCTTTTAGTAATGTTGAAGTTGAAAAGGTTGATGAACAAACCATTCGATTCAAAACAAAAGAAGCCAACCCCCTATTCTTCCGTGCAGTTTCCATTGCAATAATTCCAAAATCAAAGTTAGAAGAGGTTAGTGTATCAAAGATTGCATTTGATCCATTCTCAAAGAAGCCGATGGGGAGTGGAAAGTATGAGTTAGTTAAAATTGATACAGGTAGCGTTGTACTTAGAGATAACAAATATGACAAATATAATTCAGAGATAAAGGAGATTGTATTTAAGATATATCCTGATTCTAAAGCCCTAGAGAATGCTTTTAGAATTGGAGATTTAGATGCAATTGGTTCATGGGACAGAGAAGATAGTAAATATACTGAAGAATATTCTGGATATGAAAAACACTTGCTACATATCACAGACCGAGAGAGAATTATATTTCTAAATACAAGAAAAGATTCTTTGAAAGATAAGAAGGTTAGAGTTGTTTTAAGTACACTGTTAAACAAAGATGATTTAATTGAAGAGTACAATATAGGTGGAGATATTCTAAATGGTCCAATACCTGAAGATTCTTGGTTTTATAATAGAGATATTGATTATCTTTCTTACAATCCACAAAAGGCTGAGGAAACTTTAAATTCTCTTCATTACAAGAGGAATGAGAATAGTGGGTATTATGAAGACCCTGATGGGAATATTTTTTCTTTCTCTATTACATATTTTGAGAATGATAGCAACAACAGACTAGTTAATCTTCTAGTAGATTATTATGCAAAAGAAGGAGTCTTTATAAAACCTGTAGGAATGTCATATGAACAAATCACACAAGAGGCTATTTCAACTAGGAATTTTGAGATGTTGTTGTATGAAGTTGAAACAAGTACAGACCCTGATCAATATAATCTCTGGCATTCACTTAAGATTAATTATCCTGACCTTAATCTCTCTGGATATGAGTATGATAGAGTTGATATTCTACTAGAAGAAGGAAGACAGAGTAATAATAGAAATACTAGGAAACAGAAATATGATTTATTCCAGAAGTATTTAGTTGCAGATGCTCCTGCTATATTCCTATACACTCCTATTTTCGAATACATTACTAAAGACAATTTAAATGGACTAGATATGGAAAGCATAAATCATGCATATGATAGGTTTCATAATATAGAAGAATGGACTTGGAAATAAAAAACCAGAGTGCCAAAGGGGGGAGTTGAACCCCCACCCTATTTCTAGGACTACATCCTGAATGTAGCGTGTCTGCCAATTCCACCACTTTGGCTTATCTGGACAACTAGGATTTTACCATATCCTACTTCTTTTTCTCTTTACCTCTATCATCATCAGGGTCATGTTCTTGATAGTTTTTCAAGAAATCTATCTTCGTAACTATTTTCTCACCCTTACTTTCTGTCTCTTTTTTCTTTGTAGTTTTCTCTTCAGGTTCTTTCTCTTCTTCTACGGGACTCTCAATGTTTACAGTTTTATCTTTTAATTTCTCTAGTAATGTTAAAGGTTTCTCATTTTCAATACTTGGTTTCTCCAATGTTTTAGAAACTTCATCTATAACCTTCTTCTCTTTCTTTTTCTTAATCAAAGAGGAAAACAAAAAGCCAAGAAGGAGACCTATCAAGAAAAGACTTCCTACTAGTACTAAAAGATCTATATTATCATTAAAAACTCCTTTGATATTGTTCTTAGTAATATCTTTAAATGCAAAATGAATTTTTTCTTTAGAATTCTCACTAACAACAGGTTTAACTCCTGTAAGATCAAGCGTTAGAGCATCAGCTAAATTACTAGCGTAACCATATTTCCTTGTAAATGCAGAGAATGAATATATATCTTCTGGCATCTCTTCTACTATCTGTACACTCCAAAGGCCATCCTTATCAACCTCTGCAATTCTGGTAAACATTTTTTGATTGGAACTAATAATCAACACTACTTCCGAGCCTGCCAATGCTGACCCGGAAATCGTAATATCATCAACATTCCTAATTGGAGTATTTAAAATTGGGGTTCTTGGAATTATTATTATTTCCTCCTCAAAAGTTTGTGTTAAGCCATACTCATCTACAAATTTAAAAGAAAGAACATGATTTCCTATACTAAGTGCAGGTAAAGTATATGGACTAGTTATGACTTCTGATTCCTTACCATTTATCTTAAGATGAACACCTTCTTTCTTCTCCGAAGGATCTTTGAATGTTAGGATAAAACTAGGATTGTCAGTTATATCAGGAATTGTCATATCTAACTGTTTTAATCCAGAAGAACTTTCAACTTTATTTACTGATTTCTTCTCCACAGTCTCTTCTGCAAAAGATTGAGAAGATGCAAAAGATGCAAATAGTACAACAAATAATGTAATTGTGATTATTCTTTTAAAAAATGTTTTCATCAAGGCAGATTGTAAAAAATTTATATTCTATCTATAAACAGTATACCATCTAAATGATCTTTTTCATGTTGTATGGTTACAGCGTTGAGATCCTTATATTTCCTAGTATGTTTTTTACCTTCTCTATCTAAATATTTAATTCTAATATTTTTATATCTCTGTACTTCCTCTTCTACATTGGGAACACTGAGACATGATTCTTCTATACTTGTTTTTACAAAACCAACAGGTTCAACTTCTGGATTGATAAAAACTTCCCACTCATTAGTGTCATAATTGAGTAAGAAAAATATGTTTTTATTCACACCAACCTGAGGTGCTGCAATTCCACCAGCTGGCTCCTCACTTAATTTTGCTGTCAAAAGTAATTTCTCTAAAAAGGCTTCAAAATCTGTACTCCCAATCTCTTCCAAAGCAACATCTTCACTTGGGGTTCTTAAAACTCCTTCATCTTTTTTATTATCAATTGTTAATATTCTTAAAGGTTTTGACATAGCACAATTATATCACACATTTTTGTAAGGAAATTGAAACAAAAGGAGTATATTATTGATATAAGTCCGAGTTAATCTAAAGACCTGCACTCAATGTTGTCCTCAAAAGAAAGATTAGACCAAAACCTCCAAAAACTTACAGATTCTTTCTTTAGTATCGGATTTCTCACCCTTATCCTAGTAGGTATTCTTGTCTCAGAAAAGAGTTTCGCACTAATTTTTCTAATCGCTTCTGTTGTTTTTACTTTGGCATATGTCTCTTTAAGAAAACACTCAACAAGAATTTTACTGTTAGTATTAACTCTCTTTCTATTCTTATGTTACATTCCTGTTCTAATTTTTGTTAAAAGATTTCCTCAATATGACTTCCTAACCTTCTTTTACTTCTTTACAATTCTCACTTTACTTTTAAGATTTATCATTTTCATATTTAAGAATATTACTCTTTTTCGAGAAAGGAGGGAGGATTTAATCATTACCGCTAAACATGAACATGCAAATAGATTGTTGGGTAAAATAGCTAGGTCTTTAATCCATGATATTAGTACACCTGTGAGTGTCCTTTCTCTTGGATGTGAATTCATGAAAAGAGATGCTTTAACAAAAAAGGAATATAGAGAGATCTTTAATGATATTGACAATGCAGTAAACCAAATCGTAGAGATGTTAAATAGTACTAATTTTTTAATGAAGGACTATTCTTGTCAATATAATCTTGAGAAATTCAATGCTGAGGAATGTATAAAATCAATTATTTCATTATCCAACCACAGAATAAGTCGTGCTGAAATCACTGTTATTGAGAAATATACCAGAAAGAAAATACTACAAGGAAATAGAAGTACTTTTCTTAGGATTGTTGGGAATATTTTTCTTAATGCTTTAGAAGAGTTAGAGAAAAGGGAAAAAGACAAGAAGATATTTATTACTACAAGAACAGAGAGGAAATACTTTGTTATTGATATTAGTGATACTGGCAAGGGAATAAATCCTGATATCATTGAGGTTTGTCAAGAGAAATACTTTATATCAAGAAAGAGTAAGTATGTTAGTACAGGACTAGCTTTCGTGGGAGATTCAATTAAAGAAGTTTTTAATGGATACATGAAGATTAAAAAAGAGAAAGACGGAAAAAACACGGTTTCACTGTACTTCCATCTATATTCCTGAACGAATCCTGTAACCAACACCTCTTACTGTTTCAATGATACTATCTTGAATCTCTTCCCCTAATTTCTTCCTAATCCTACAAACTATAGTATCAACACTTGTTAATTCCTTTTCACAACCATCTTCATCAAGTAGGGAAATAATGGCTTCTCTGCTTAATATACTTTTGGCGTTATTAATTAAAACCTCCAACATAGCAAACTCTAAACATGTCAAAGATATATCCTTATTTCCCTTCTTCACTGTCCTACTATTCAAGTTTATAACAAGTTCTCCAATCTCCTTTTCCACATCAACACTATCCTTTCTCAATAAATTGAATACCTGTTCCCGAAGTAAAGTGTATTCGATTGGCTTTTTATGAAAAAGACTTGCCCCTTCCTTAAAAGATTTTATTTGGCTCTCTATTTCTTCATCTGTCGTTATTACAATAATTGGTGTCTCTTTATTAAATTTACGAATTTTCTTAATAACTTCGAATCCAGAAGTATCAGGTAGTACAATATCAACAATGATTAAAACATAATGATTCTCTCTCAATCTCTGTGTAAACTGTTTACCTGTATATGCATAATCACTGTCAAACCCTAAACCATCAAAAAAACGTTGCAACATATGAACTAAGGTAGCATTATCTTCAACAATTAAAACTTTCTGTCTTTTCATGTTTATGAAGATAGTAACTTAGATTTCTTACAAGAAAGTTTCAAAACAGAAAAAGCACAGAAACTATTCTTCATCTTCTTCTGTACTATTTCCTATATCTTCATTTGGCAGGATTTTTGACATAACTAACAAGACCAACAATAGAGCTGGAAAACTCAGTACCCCTATCCAAAAATATTTCATACATTATTCCATACCAAATTTATATATTCCTATCAAGATATTTCTCTACAAGGGAGAAACAACAACCACAATAGTTTTGTTTGTAAAAACCTTTGTGCTTTTCATTACATAAATGATTTACTTTTAGAAAAGTAATTTTATACTCCTTTTCTAATACACTCCCTATCTCAACAATTTTCTTTCTGTTTTGATAATGACTTGTCAGTAAAGTTGTTGCTACATACTGAAACCTGTTGGTTTTAGCATAATCAAAAAGAGCTTTAAGCCTTAACTCCCAACAATGTATACACCTCTCTCCCACTTTTGTACTAACAGGTAAAACCTTAGAGAAATATTCTTTTGGTGAGTAGTTGGGAATCACTAATTTGGTTTTAATGTGCTCTTCTACTTTAGGAAGAATTTCTTTTAAAGCTTTTAATCTCTCTAAATACTCTGACCTTGGATGTATATTGGGATTGTAGAAAAAGACTGTAAGAAAACTGTCTGAAGATATTTGTTCGTTCTCTACCAAGTATTGGACTGTATTCAACAGACAATCTGCACAGCATGTATGTACTAGTATGTCTTTCATACTAAGATATTAGCATAAAGAGGTGCTAAAATTTACTTAACACCTTTTATACTCAACTTAATTTTACCCATTTTATCAATACCAATAATTTTAACCTTAAGAACATCTCCTTCATTAACATATTCTCGGACATCTTTTATAAATTTGTCTGCCATCTCTGATACATGCAAAAGACCTGAGATATTTGGAGCAAGATCTACAAAAGCACCATAAGGCATGATAGAAGCTACTTTACCTTCATAAATTTCTCCAACCTCTGGTACAAAGTTGTACCCCCCAATTGCTTTTGATGCAGCATCTATAGATTCTTTTGATGTGCTATATATATTTACAGTACCATCCTCTTCTATTTCGATCTCTGCTCCTGTTTTTTCAGAAAGCTCTCTAATATTCTTACCTCCAGGACCAATTATGTCACCAATCTTGTCTGTAGGGACCTTGATCTGTACAACTCTAGGAGCATATTGAGACATCTCTTCTCTTGGTTCGGCAATTGCTTCTTTAATCTTTGCAATTACAACTTGTCTAGCTTCCTTAGATTGTGCAAATGTCTGCCTTACAACTTCCATACTCAAGCCTTTTGTCTTTGTATCCATTTGTACTGCAGTAACACCTTCTAATGTACCTGTTATCTTAAAGTCCATATCACCATAGAAATCTTCAACACCTTGCATATCTGTCAACACTTTAAACTCTCCATCCTCACCAGTAACTAAACCACAAGCAATTCCTCCAACAATATCCTTAATTGGAACTCCTGCAGCCATTAGAGCCATAGAAGAACCACAAGCTGAAGCCATTGAACTTGAACCATTTTCTCCCTGAATCTCACTCATTACTAGCATTGTATATGGGAATTCTTCCTCTGAAGGGATTACTGGCCAAAGAGCTTTTTCAGCTAACACACCATGTCCAATAGCTCGTCTACTTGGCATTAATCTCACTCTATCAACATCACCATATGCAAATGGTAAATCATTGTAGAAATGCATATATCTCTGTTCTCTTTCTCCCTCCATATCATCAACAAGCTTCACATCTCTTAAACTTCCAAGAGTAGCAATTGTTAAGGTTTGAGTAACACCTCTAGTGAAAAGAGCTGAACCATGAACTCTTGGTAATAAATCAATCTCTGTTGCCATCTCTCTAATCTCATCCATTGCTCTACCATCAACTCTTTTGTTCTCGGTTAGTACAATGTTTCTCAACATCTCTCTTTGTAAGAATTCATAAGCCTCATTAATATCAGCCTTAGCATACTTGCCCTCAAACTCTGTATATAATTTCTCCTTACTTGCTGTATGAAGATTAGAATCTCCTGATTCTAAGTTCTTCCTAATCTCTTCCCCACTAAGAACACCTCGAATTTCTTCTATCACATCCTTTGAAAGAGCTTTAGCTTCATATGTTTTATCTATATTCTCCAACTTTGCTAAGAAATCTTCTTGAGGCTTAATCCATTTACTCATCATTTCAAGAGATTTCTCCATACCTTCTAACAATTTCTCTTCTGGAACAATATGCACACCTGCATCTATCATGGTAAATACTTTACCATCACCAGCAAGAACATAATTCATCTTCTCTTCATCAGAAGTCAAATCCATCGCTTTATACACACTTACAATATTCTCTCCTTCCAAACCTAATCTTACAGCACCAAGAGGACCTTCAAAAGGTGCTGTAGATGCCATTAAAGCAACTGAAACTGCATTAATAGCTAAAAGTGCAGGATCATTCTCTTCATCATATGACATAACAGTAACAATCACACTAACTTCATTTTTGTAGTCATGTGGAAACCTTGGCCTAATTGCCCTGTCAATCATCCTAGCCTTTAAGATAGCATCATCACTTGGGAATCTTTCTCTCTTAACAAATCGAGAACCACTGATTTTACCAGAAGCATAGAACTTCTCAATATATTCCACTGAAAGTGGGAAATAGTCCATTTCTCCTGTTGAAGGTTTGGTATTTACATTTACTGTAATTACCGTATCACCCATCCTTGCTAGAATAGATGACTCTGATTTGAGTGCTAGTTTACCTGTTTCAAAAGAACATTTTCTACCATCAATCTCAAATTCATGTTTAATTTCTTTGTATAACATTTATATTAATTATTTAATTTATCTACAAAAGAATGTCTATAAAAACTTAAGACATATGTATTCTAATGGGAAAGTATTTACAAAGAAAGGGGAAAGGTTAAAAGCTCTATAATTTAAGCTTTTTAACTAAAGCATCATGCCTTTCTATTTCATTCTCTTTTAGATACTGGAGTAATCTCCTTCTCTTACCAACTAACTGAAGTAAACCTCTTCTCGAATGGTTATCCTTTTTATGAACCTTTAAGTGTTCACTTAAATCTTCTATCTGTTTACTTAGCAAAGCTATCTGTACCTCTGGAGAACCTGTATCTCCTTCATGAAGCTCAAACTGCTTTACTACCTTAGCTTTTTCTTCTCTAGTTAGTGCCATAATCTGTGCAGGATATCATTAAATATTAATAATTACAAGGGATTTCCTGTCAATATGTGTACATTTTACTATATTAGTAAGCTAGATGTCAACTGTTACCACTGTTATAACACATTTTCAATCTTTGACATACTGCTTTTACAATGATATTCTAATAACAACTAAATTAAACTGCCTTAAAAATGAAATTCATCTCTGTTTTTTATGCTTTCTTAATACTTTTAATAACCCCAAATCCTTCTTTAGCTGCTAATATAGAGCTTAAGAATAGTCCCATAGGAGATACAAAACAAATCTTAGTTAATGTTAATACCGAGGGAGAACAGACTAAAAGCATTAAAGTTGCTTTAAAGGCTTCGGAAGGAGTAAACATTTCAAATATTGAAGAAGGAAATGGTTTTTGTGATTCATTTTCATCCTCTCCTAATGGTCAATTAATAGAAATTATGTGTACTATGACACAAGATACTATTGTAGATGGGACTCTTGCAAAGATAGAATTCAGCTCATCAACAGATGATTATACTTTCACTATTTTAGAAGATCAATCACAAATTGGAGATCTAAGTATAAATAATGTTGTAAACATAGACAGTGAAGAAATCATTGGTGATGATGATAGTACAATCGAAGAAGATTCTGTAACAGACACATCAACAACAGAGACTCCTACCCCAGTCTCTAGTAATAGTACTGGAGGGGTAACTGTTGGTAATCCTCAAGAAAAAAGTGGTTTTAAGAATATTCTCCCTTATATTTTCCTTGGAGGTGCAGGACTATTCTTAGTTAGTATTATAGTTCTTTTAATAACAAAGAAGAAAGATGATGTTGTACTAGCAGATGTACCAGCTTCGACTACAATTGTTAATGCAGAAGCAAAAGCATCGTCAGAACCTTCTCAAGATACTACAACAGAGCCACCTATTAAACAAAGTTTGGATAAAATCATTAAACCAGTAGATATTACTCAACCAACAGAAACAGCAACACAAGAAGGTGTTGTCTCTGAAAATTCTGATTTACAAGAACTTTTAGCAAGTGAGAAAAGTGATGCAGAACCAACCCAGCCCATGTTAGAAAGTGAAGTTAGTTCTGCAACTGAGATTACTTCTGAAATAGCTGATAATTATCAAGCAAATATAACAGAGGATACTTTACCAGATATTGGTTCTACATCCCCTATTGATGCAAATGGGAATGTTGATACCAATGTTGCACCACAAATAGAAACAGGCCCACAGCCAGAAATTGTACAGCAAGTTGAAAACGCAGTAGAACAAACAGATCAAACATTTGACTTAGGAAATCTAGAAAATACTCAAGAACCTATCCAAACTCCACTACCTGTAGACACAGGTGCACTTCCACAACCCGAAATCGTATCACAAGTACCAATTGAAAATACAAATCAACAAGTAAATCAAGCTGTAGATTTGGAGAATACCCAAGAGCCTATTCAAACTCCACCACCTGTAACTGATTTTCAGGAAGTAGGTAATATACCATTAGTAGATACAGGTACATTTCCACAGGCAGAAACCTTACCACAAGTACCAATTGAAAATACAAATCAACAAGTAAATCAAGCTGTAGATTTGGGGAATACCCAAGAGACCATTCAAACTTCACCATCTGTAACTGATTTTCAGGGAAATGAAAACACTACTCAACAAACTAATCAAATATTTGATTTGGGAAGTACTCAAGAACCTATTCAAGCTCCACAGATAGGTAATGTTTATCCTGGAGACACAAGTGCATTCTCACAAGCAGAATCTCTACTTACAGATGACAATCTAAATAATCCCCCAACACCACCAACACCTGCAATGTAGAAGTAAGAAGGTTATGACCTGTCAACAAACTGACCTTTATCGCTAACTGATGGGGTGATTATTCTCTTCAATAACCCTCCCCAAATAGCATCTTTCTCATAAAGCTTTCTAAGCCATTCATAAACCAATGTCCTATATGCTATATGTCCACCATTCCTTACTCTTAGATTTATAGTGTATTGTAAATCATCAAAAGATGCATAGAAAATGTATCTAGTAGCATGAGCATGAGGCAACAAATATTTTGTATATTCATCGCAAACATCCAAAGACATACTTTCTTTAGCACTCTCCCTCCACTTCTTTATATCGTCATATGTTCTTACCAACCTTTTAACATACTCATTTCTCAAAGACTTCAATGGTTCAAGATCCAAATAATTACAAAGATAGAAACATTCATCACTACTTCTATCTAATTCCTGATCCATATCTATCTCATCATGGAATAGTGGAATAAATCTCTCAAGACTCCTATGCCTATTCAAATCTTTTAGCACACCAAGAGAACTAAAACCTTCTATCTTAACCGCTCCACTCTGTCCAATATTTCCTAATTGATTATGATGATCATGATGCTCAAACAAAATTTCCCCTATCTCTTCCTGATCCTCCTCCGAAAACTCATATTCAAATGCCGAACCTAAAGGATTTAACAACGCCTCATAATGAGAGACCAAACACTCTGAAAACTCAGGAGCATAACTCACTTTAATTGTTTCCATATCATTCAAACCAATATCAAATTCTTGCTTTCTATCTAACCTCTTACCCATATACTCCAAAATCTCCTGCGTAGAAGTAGCTCTAGAACAATTCGCCTCTGTATGTCTTATCAATCCATCAGCTTCTCTAATATACCCCCTTGCTTCCAAATCAGAATCACCTAGAAGATTAAGAAGCAAAGAAGAAACCTCCTCACCCACAATACTACTACCAGAACAAAGATAACTAATATTTTCAGACCAATTTCTTGCCGACATCAAATATGCAGCACTCGTATCAAGACCATAAGGAAGCAAATACCTTAGTGTATCAAAACTGCGTGACTTAAGAGCAGAAACCTCTTGTGAACTCTCTTCATTAATCTTAAAAAACTTAGCTAAAGCCTCACTAGTAGGATTCTTCAGTTCCCTGTAATCATTCATCTGCTTCAAAATCAACTTCTCATATCCTTTTCTAACCTCAACAGAACCACAAACCTCTTCTGGAATTCTAACAAACTGAGGATTAGAAAAATCTTGATATCTAGTAGACCTCTCCTGACCAGACACAACAGAGTTCATATAGAAAAGTTTCATTGCCATATACATAGGAATGTTTTCAATACACACAAAAAGATCTGCCATATCCCCCACTGATTTATGCCCATATCCTGCAAAAATCTTCTCCAACCTCTCAGCTGCATCAACACCTTTACCCATAACTTCTGAAGCTATATCCAAAATCGAATCTGAAGACCTACTATATCTTGCAGCCAAATATGCATTAATTGAAGGTTGTTTACTAGATGTGTTCTGTAAAAGAGTATGTACTACAAACTTATTCCATGAGGAATTAGACCTAACAGTAGCAATATTTAAATTTTTATGGAAAACCATCTTCATATTATTTTATTCCCGGTATTTTAAATTTATTTGCAAAAGACTCAACTTCTTTTTTAATTTTCTCAACCTCATCTTCTCCCTTACTCCTAAGCACAGAATTAATATATTCTGCTACTTTTACCATCTCATCCTCCTTCATACCCCTAGTTGTTAAAGCAGGAGTTCCAATTCTAATTCCAGACGGATCCCAAGGTTTCCTTGTATCATTAGGAATAGCATTCTTGTTTACAGTAATATTAGCTTTTTCTAAAAGATTTCCAGCCTCCCCTCCAGATAAACCTGCAGAAGTTACATCCATTAAGAAAAGATGATTGTCTGTACCTCCTGATACTATATCATAGCCATATTTCTTTAACTCTGCAGATAACACTTGAGCATTTTTTACAACCTGTTTTGCATAATCTTTAAATTCATTAGTACTTGCTTCACCAAGAGCAGTAGCTATACCTGCAATAGTATGATTATGTGGACCTCCTTGTAATCCAGGAAAAATAGCTTTATCTATTCTCTGAGCAAAATCCTCTTTACATAGAATCATTGCACCTCTAGGACCTCTTAATGTCTTATGTGTAGTTGTTGTAACTACATCAGCAAAGGGTACAGGAGAAGGATAAACACCACCAGCTACCAAACCTGCAACATGAGCAATATCAGCAACAAAATATGCACCAACCTCATCAGCTATTTCTCTAAATCTCTTCCAATCTACAATTCTAGAATATGCAGAAAAACCAGCCCAAATCAACTTTGGTTTATGTTTCTTCGCTATTCGCAAAACAGCATCATAATCAATATACCCTTTATCATCCAAACCATAGCTAGCAGAATCATAATACTTACCTGAAATTGAAACCTTAAAACCATGTGTCAAATGCCCTCCTGCATCTAAAGACATTCCTAAAGTTCTATCACCAGCATCTAAAAGAGCAAAATGAACTGCTAAATTAGCAGGAGAACCTGAGTAAGGTTGTACATTAACATGTTCAGCACCAAAAAGTTCCTTAGCTCTTGAAATAGCTAAAAGCTCTATCTGATCAATATATTCATTCCCATTGTAATATCTTTTTCCAGGATAGCCTTCTGAATATTTATTAGTAAGAATAGAACCCATACATTCCAAAACATCCTCTGAAACATAGTTCTCCGAAGCTATCAACTCCAAGCCACCCTTCTGCCTCTTCTTCTCTTCCTCAATTAAGTCTTTTACATTATTTTTTCCCTTCATTTTTATAACAATGCATTAAATTAAGCATCAAGCAAGCTAAAGTCATTGGACCAACACCACCAGGTACGGGTGTGATGTAAGAAGGTATACCCTTTACAGATTCCCAATCAACATCCCCTACTAATTTACCAGTCTCAGGATGTTTATTTGAACCCACATCAATTACAATACAATCTTTTTTTAGAAAATCTCCTTTTACAAAAAGAGGCTTTCCTGTCGCACTAACTAAAATATCCGCTTCTCTAGCAACATCTGCAATCTCAACTGTTTTAGAATTACATATAGTCACAGTAGCATTTCTCTCCAACATCATAGCAGCAAGAGGTTTGCCTACAATGGTACTTGCACCCAAAATTACAACCCTTTTTCCTAACAAACTTATATTATATGCATCTAACAACTTCAAAATACCCAATGGTGTAGCAGGAGGAATAGCTAGACCGTCTTTTTGAAAAAGTTTTCCTAGATTAGTTGGGGTTAGACCATCAACATCCTTTTTGGGATCTATTGTTCTTAGAATTAATGACTTATCAACATGAGAAGGAAGTGGAAGTTGGATCATAAAGCCATCTACTGTTCTATCCTTATTTAAAGTGTCAACTAAGCTAACTATATCCAAAGTATTTACACTCTCTGGCATACGATGCACCCAACCCATAACTCCAATTTCTTTAGCAACAACCTCTTTAAATCTTACATATTTTTGACTTGCATAATCAGTACCAACCAAAATCATATCTATTCTTGGAATTCTTTTTCCCTGTTGCCTCAAAACACTTACTTCTGAAGCAATACTATCTAGTATCTCTTGTGCAACCTCTTTTCCATTTAATATTTCCATGTTTTATTATATTCCAATTATTCTATAGATTCATCTTGTAACAAAAACTCTTTGTATAATTTACCTTTCTTTTTTATTAATTCTTCCCAACTACCATATTCAACAATTCTACCCTTATGCAAATAATATATCCTATCAAATTTCTTTAACATCCTAACACTTCTTGTAATATATATTAGAGATTTCCCTTCTCCTAAAAATTTCAATATACCATCTAATATTCTCTCTGCAGAGACATCATCTATATATGTAAAAGGTTCATCCATAATGAATAATTGTCTGTTTCTGTAAAGCATTCTACTAATAGCCAATCTTTGCCAATAACCAGGAGAGAGTTCCTTTCCAGAGGCAAAAGTTTTACCTAATAAAGAGGCATCATCTAAACCAACACTCTTCTTGAATCTGTCGACCTGAGCAATTTTAGAAACATTAGTATACAAAGCATTATCTACATTTTTTCTTTGCCCTGAAATCACAATATTCTCTTTTAAACTAAAGTGGTAGTCTATGAATTCTTGAAGTACTACTGCTATCTTTTTTTTCAATTCCCCTCTAGCTAATTCTCTTGTACTATTTCCATCCAAGAAATATCCTCCATCAACGACACCATACAAACCAGTAAGGATTTTAACTAATGTGCTCTTACCAGAGCCATCAGAACCTAATATCGCAATTTTCTCTCCAGGCTCTACTCTAATATTAATATCTTTAAGAACAGTTATTGAAGGGTCATCTGGATATGCAAAATTTAAGTTTTTGAACTCAAGAAGGGGAGTGTCTTTCCCTAGTTTAATCTTACCCTGATACCTATCTCCAAAACCTTCATACTCTATCAAATCAAAAAACTCATCAATGTATTCGAGATTGATAATGATTATTGATACAGAGTCAGTAATTTTGGATGTACTATTAAATGCTACATCTACATAATCAAAAAGTGCTTTAAACTGACCAAAGGAATATTTTTTAAGAACAGAAATTGCTAATACATATACTACATAGATATATTTTAAAAATTGACTAAAAACACCTAAACCTGCCCTACTCTTGTAGAAACTGGATTGCCCTGTAAAATATTCATTCAGGTACTCATCATACTCCTCATCGTATCTTCTCTTAAGAAAAGAAAATATGTTATTTACTCTTAATTCCAAAAAGTTTGAAATTGTTAAAGCAAGATCTTGAACATATGCAAGAAACCTCAGTTTCCCAATAGAATTGTCTCTAAACTCCTTTATATCCCTTCTCTCACCATGAATGAAAAAAGCTTCAGGTAATACAAAAAGAGCAAGAAGCAGGGCAGAGACACCAACACTTTGAGTTATCAATACAAAAGCAGATATTAACCTAACGGTATTACTTATTAACACAGAGAAGTTGTCATAAACATCTATTATCCTTTCAATCGAATATGCAGGAGCAAAAGCCACTTTATCTTGAAAATCCTTTTTCTCAACATCCTGAAGATTCGAGTTTGCAACTTTTCCAATTATCATGGATTGAGTAGTACTCCAAGTTTTTTCATATATCACAACATAGAGATACCCTCTTATTTGATTACATATATGAGTGAAAGCCCAAAGGATAAATATTAAAAAGAGATATTTAAAAGAATCACTTGTAAGGAAACTCTTAAAATCAAAAGAGTTCCATTCTAAAAGTATCTTAGTAGTGGCATCTATAAATTTACCTAGTACTGAAATACCATAGATTTCGGCGGCTGTACTAAAGAGAAATAGGAAATCTCTAGAGACTGCAAGTACAGTATAGTTGCCATAAATAAATCTTAAAACTTTCAGTAATGTCTTAAATTTCTTTCCTTTTTTCGTATCCATTATAAGATATAATAGCATGAGAAAGAGGAAGAATGAATGAGAGATGAAGAGTTTTTAGAAAATATATTGTACGATCTTTGGGAGAACCATTTTCCAGATATACCCAGAAAGAATCTTGTTTTAATTAAGTTTGGAAAATATTCAACAAGACAGTTAGGAAGTATTAAACTAGCAAACGAGAGAACGAAGATAAAAGGGTTATTGAAGAGTAAGATGGATGAGTATGAAGTACAGGATGATAAGAGTATTACAGTAATAACACTTACTAGATTTTTTCAACATGATATTATTCCTGAGTTTGTACTAAGAGCAACAATCGCACATGAACTCTGCCACTATGCTCATGGATTTCAATCTCCACTAACAAAAAAGTTTGATAAGCCTCATCAAGGTAATATTGTGAATAAAGAGCTTGCTTCCAGAGGTTTACTAGATGAGCAACAAAAGTCAGAGCAGTGGTTGAAAGATAATTGGTTAAAGATTGTTCTTAGAAAGAAGTTTTTGCAACTTTAAACTTTCTTCTAACATTGCTTTGTGTGCAACTCTGTATAGCTCCCACTGATTAGTAAGAGAAGACTCTTTCATAATTTTAAAATACTTCTGTATTAAAAATATTTGTTCTTTTATTTTGTCATTTTCCATATTTAGAGAATATCACTAATTTCTTACAGAACGATTACAATGCGAAACAATATTTCATATTTGAGAAACAACCCTCTATTCCAACAATTTATATATGTAATTAAAATCTATATATATGAAAAATAAACACATTGGAGAAAATATTAGAATGTATAGGGTGAGAAAAGACCTTACCCAAAGAGAGTTAGGTGATAAGATTGGCAAAACTTGGGAAATGATTTCTAGATATGAGACTGGTAAGAGTTCACCTATGAATCAGCTTACAAAATTAGCAGATGTACTAGATATTCATCCTACTGATTTGTTAAGAGATAATCAGCAAGAGGTTATATATAGTTCTAACAGAATACCTCTGTTTACATCAATCCCTGAAAATGGAGATTTTGTTAAAGGAAAAACATATACATTCTATCCTGCTCCTGATTGGGTAAAGGATATTGATATGGATGTGTTTGCAGTTGATATGAGTATTGTAGATGGAAGTAATGGATGTATATTTGTTTCTACTAAAGCTGATATAAAGAGTGGTGATAAAGTCTTAACATATACTGATGGGAATTTAGAGATAGTTGTACATAGAGGTAATTCAATTGGTCTTGTAGGAAAAGTGTTAGCTCAAGAGGTTAGGTTTGTTTGATTAGGGTAAGACTAAAGATAGTCTCACCCCAATCTTTTTATTTCACCTTACATCATTCCTGGGATAGCTCCAGCATTCATATCTTCTGCATGATTATGACCTTTCTCTTCAGGGATGTCTGCTACTACTGCTTCTGTAGTTATTAACATTGAAGCAACAGATACTGCATTTGTTAGAACAAGTCTTGTAACTTTAACTGGGTCGATGATACCTTCTTTAATCATATCTACAAATTCACCTGTCTTTGCATTATATCCTGTACTACCTTCACATTTAGAAGCTATTACAGCCCCATCCTCACCAGCATTTTCAACTATTTGCTTAAGAGGTTCACTGAGAACAGATCTAAGTATCTCTACTCCTAACTGCTCCTCTGCATCTTCCAATTTAACTTTATCCAAAACCTTCTTAGCATTATGAAGAGCCAAACCACCACCAGCTACTACACCCTCTTCTATTGCAGCTCTAGTTGCATTAAGAGCATCCTCTATTCTCATCTTCTTTTCCTTAGCTTCTACTTCAGATGCTGCACCTACTTTGATAACTGCAACACCACCTGCAAGTTTTGCTAATCTCTCTTGTAACTTTTCTTTATCATATTCAGATGTAGTATTCTCAATCTGAGCTTTTATCTCTTTAATTCTATCCTCTAAATTCTTTTTCTCACCCTTACCTTCTACTATGATTGTTTTCTCCTTAGTAACAATGACTTTCTTAGCAGAACCTAAATCTATTAAATCAACAGACTCTAGTGTCTTACCTAATTCCTCAGATACAAAATCTGCTCCTGTTAGTACTGCTAAGTCCTTCAACATCTCTTTCTTCCTGTCTCCAAAACCAGGTGCTTTTACTGCAACAACATCTAATGTTCCTCTTAACTTGTTAACTACCAATGTTGCTAATGCCTGATTTTCAATCTCTTCTGCAATGATTACAAGGGGTCTATCTGCAGCACCTAACACCTTTTCTGCAATAGCTTGAATATCCTGTAAGTTAGATAGTTTTTTGTCTGTAATGAAGATATAAGGATTATCCATAACAGCTTCTAGTGTTTCTGCATTGTTTACAAAGTAAGGACTAACATATCCATTATCAAACTCCATACCTTCAGTATATTCAACTTCATCTTTAAAACCTTTAGCTTCTTCTACTGTGATAACTCCATCTTTTCCTACCTTCTCAAACACCCCTGCTATCATCTCACCTAAAACAGAATCATTATTGGTAGATATTGTTGCAACTTGTGCAATCTCTTCTTTACTTGAAATCTTTTTAGCCTTCTTTGATAGTTCTTCTAGTACAACATCTGTTGCTTTATCTAATCCCCTCTTAAGAGAAATAGGGTTTGCTCCAGCAGTAACATTTTTAAAACCAACACCTGCTATTGCCTGTGCTAATACTGTTACTGTTGTTGTACCATCTCCAGCTAAGTCATTCACTCTACTGGATGCTTCTTTAATCATCTCAACACCAACATTCTTGAAAGGATCTTTTTCCTCTATCTCTTTTGCTACTGTAACACCATCTTTTGTAACAACTTGAGAACCAAATGATTTTGCTATTGCAATATTTCTCCCTTTAGGACCAAGAGTTACTTTAACTGCATCTGAAATAGTGTCAACACCTTCCTTTAAAGCTCTTCTAGCTTGTTCGTTATATATTATTGATTTTGCCATATTATGAAATATAATAATTTAGATTCTAAAATAACTATTTAATAGTTGCTAAAATATCACCTGCATCTAAGAGAAGATACTTCTCTCCGTCTATTTCCAACTTGTCTGGTGAATATTTTTTAAAGTATACTCTGTCTCCAACTTTTACATCGAATGTTACTTCTTTACCATCAACTTTTCCTTCCCCCAACTTAACAATTACTCCTGTTTCTGGGGTCTGGTCATCTGCTGATGAAGGAGGTAAAAGTAAACCACCTTTTGTTGTTTCCTCAAATGCATCTGGAGAAACTAATACTCTATGACCTAATGGTCTGATTTTGACATCTTTTGCCATATACATTTAGCAGATAAATTTAACGATTGCTAACGATTGTAACACAAAGATGTAGAAATATACAAGTACAGAGAAACTATGTACTAGTGGGTATCTTTGTCATCATCAGATTCGTTTTGAGCATGCACTTTCTTTTTTCCAAAGAAATCAATTGCTACCCTTAACTCTTCTTTCTCTTTTGCATACTCTTCAAGAGGAATTTTCTTCTCCCACGCTTCATATGCTTGTAATACGGCTGTTGCTCCTGATTTCGTACCCATTGGATGAGAATGCACTCCTCCACCCATTGTTGTAATGAAGTCTCGAGTTCCAATTATGTCTAAAAATTCACCGATTAGAGTGGGATTAAGACCTCCTGAGATTATTGGACAAGTCTTTTTGGTAATTCTCCACAAACCAAGATCCTCATAGTCTTCTCCTTTTTCTTCCATCTCTATTGCTTTTACTAAATCAACATCCTTTTCTGGAATCTCTGCCCATACTTGGTTAAAGAAATCTCCTTTAGAGAAAAGTCTTAAAGCATGATTTGCAGCCATAACATCTTCCTTAGGTGAACCTGCCATTTTACCTACTGCAGCCGTACCCGTATGGATACCAGAAGCACCAGCTAATCTAGCAAACTTAGTAAGCACGGGAACTGTAAAGCCAAAAGGAGTTTCTTCTCTAGTAAAAGCCCCATGACCTGCTCTATGGAAGTGTAAGAATACATCAGGATACCTTCTCCTAATTGTTTGTACAGCCATCCACCCTGCAGTTATACCATCGATTAGGAAAGCATAACTTCCTGGTTTCATTGTCGACCTTATAAGTTCAGCCCTCTCTATCATAGTATCATAGTCGGCAGCAGAAATATTAAAAGAGTGAACTTTTGTCTTACCTGTTTCCTTTTCAACTCTATCCATAGCATATCTAACATCTCTAACCATAAAATCAAATGGTGCGAAGTCCTGATCTGCTTGAGGTTCATCATTTTTTACAAAATCACCACCTCCACTCCAGAAATCATAACAAAGCTCTGCATATTCTGATGATGTTAGACCTATCTTTGGTTTTATAATAGTTCCTAATACTGGCCTATTATCAATATTAAGATATTCTTTCATCTCTTTGATTGTATAGCTTGGTCCTTCATAGTGAACTAACATTTGTGGTGGGAAATACACATCTAGAAGCTTACACTCTTCTAAAGATGACATACCAAAGACATTGCCAGCTAGAAAAGTAATTATATTTTGTACATTTCCACCCCTATCAAAAATTCTCCAAGGGTAAGCTATCCAAACAAGATTTCTTGTCTCATCTATTCTGTAAATCCTAGCATTCATACTTTCAGAATATGAGGTAGCTGCTTTAATTTTGACATTTGAACCGGTTGAAGATTCTGCAGCGACTTCTGTTGCAACATCATCTAAAGGAATACCATTTTTCCCTTTAATTCTATATACAGCTAAAAGAAATTGACCATTAAAAACTTCTTGGTCACCTAATTTAAGATACTGAAGTTGCATAATCGGGCAGATTAAAATTTATCTACTTAAAGAATACTCTATTTTTTGGAAAAACAAAAGTTTAGAATTAGACTTTTTTATAACAGAAGATGCTATCACCTTCTATTGCATCGACATCTTCAAATAGTTGGATTCCACATTCAAAACCATTTTTTACTTCATTAACCTGATCTTTATTGATCCTTAAGCTCTTAATTTTGCTCTCTCCTACTATTTCATCATCTCTAACAATATATACCTTACAATCTCTCTTCATCATCCCCTTTTCTACTTTACTACCTAATACCTTACTACCATCAGACAAAGTAAATATGATTTTCACCTTAGCACTACCTATCTCTTCCTCAGTTTCTTCTGGGAGAGAGAGAACTGCTAGAGCTTCTTCAATCTCTTCAAAAATTCTATAGATGACATCATATGTTTTAACTAAAACTTTTTTCTTTTTAGCATAATCTGCAACACCAGGTTCTACCTGTACTTCAAAACCAAGAACTATCGCTTTAGATAGTTCAGCGAATTCAACATCTCTAAGAGTAATATTACCTACACCAGAATCAACGATGTCTACAGAATAGTCATCTTCTACAATTTTACTTAGTGTATTTTTAATAGCTTCTAAAGAACCCTCAGAGGAACTTTTCACTATAACTTTTAGTTTCTCTCCTTCTTCCTCTACATCAGAACCAAAGAAAAAGTCCTCTATATTCATCTCTGCATCCTCTGTAATTTCGACTTCTTCCTCTTTTATCTTAATTACTGATTCTAAGAGTTTAAGATTATTAGAAGAAAGAATATATCCAGTTGTGCCTAGTTCCAACAACTTTGAGAGACCAATCACTTTACCACCACAACCACATTCTACAATACAAAGTTTTTGGTCTTCTTCTGTTATTAATCCTTTAATCTTCTCTATGTAAAGTTTGTCATCGACTTTGTATCCAAACCAATTCCCTTCGCAAATATTACCCTGCACTAAAACAATTGAGGAAACATTACCTTTGAATTCATCCTTTACTGACTCCAAAACGAAAGCTTTTCCTAAAACTCCTTTAGGTAGTTTAATATCTTCCCTTAAACCTTCAACTTCAGCAACAAGGAGTATCAGGTCTAAGAGTTCTAATATTCCCTTCCCTGTTCTTGCTGAAACTTCGATAACAGGTATATTACCTCCAAAACCCTCTAACTGTAGACCTGCATTGGTAACCTCTCGCTTAACCTTTTCTAAGTCTATATCAGGTAAATCAACTTTATTAATCACAACTATTGGTTTTGCTGTAGATTCTTTAATTATATCTATCGATTCTTTAGTTTGTGGTTGAACTCCATCATTTGCAGCAACTACTAAGAGAACTATGTCCGCAATACTCCCACCTCTTGTTCTCATTAAGTCAAAAGCTTCATGACCAGGAGTATCTACAAATGTAATTTCTTGTTCTGTTTTAGGAATATTTACAGTAAAAACTGAAACTTTCTGTGTTATGCCTCCAGCTTCAGAGCTTTGAACATCTGCCTCTCTTATTTTATCAAGAATAGATGTCTTTCCATGATCAACATGGCCAAGAATTGTAACAATTGGTGTCCTTGTTTTTTTCTTTGGTTGTATTTTTTTATCACTTCTTGCCATGTTGTATTTAAAAGTATTAAATTACTCTTCCTTTGCTTTTTCATCAGTACTCTTTTCTACTGTTTCGTCTGTAATTTCTTCTTTGTTCTCTGCTCCAACCTCACCTTTTACTTCTTCTTTTTCTTCAATCTCTTCAGTTATTTCAACATCTTCCTTTTTATCCTCTTTTTGCTCTTCTTCTAAAGCTTCTGGATCTGCTGGTACAATATCTATCTTAACTCCAGTAAGTTTCCATGCCAATCTGACATTCTGACCCTCTCGACCAATAGCTAGTGAAAGTTGATCATTAGGTACTGTAACAACTGCTGTATCTCCATCGATCTTCACATCATCTATCTTTGCAGGACTTAAAGAATTCTCTACAAATTTTTCTAAATCCTCATTCCACTCTATAATATCAATCTTCTCTTCACCAAGTTCATTCATTACATTTGCAATTCTAACTCCCCTCTGTCCTACACATGAGCCAATTGGATCTATACCTTCTTGATTTGAGCTAACAGCAACTTTACTCCTAGAGCCAGCCTCTCTTGCAATAGCTTTTACTTCTATCACACCGCTCTCTATCTCTGGAACCTCAAGTTTAAAAAGTCCTACCAAAAAATTAGAATCTGATCTTGAAACAACCATTTGAGAATCTACAATATCCTTAAGTAAAACCTTATATCTTTCACCTAATCTATAGAACTCATTAGATATCTGCTCTTCCTGAGGCATGTATGCAGTTGCTTTTCCAATCTCAAACACAACCTGACCTTTCTGCATCCTTTGCATTAGTGCTGTAAAGATTTCTCCAACTTTATCACTGTATTCACTGATAACTGCTTCTTTCTCAGATTCTCTTATCTTCTGTAAGATTACTTGTTTTGCTGTTTGAGCTGCAATTCTACCAAAATCTTCAGCAGGCATTTCTATCTGTACTGAATCACCTACCTCAATATTGGGAGAGATTAATTCTGCCTCAGATATTGAGATCTCCCTCTCTTTGTTTTTAACCTTCTTAACAACTTCTTTAGTAGCTATTAATTTAAACTCACCACTCTCTCTACTAAGCTCAACAGACCAATTAGCAAGTTCTTCTTCCTCTGGCATATTTAAACCATATTTCTCTTTTTTGTATGCAACCAAGATAGCTTCTTCAAGAGCAATAAAAATCTCTTCTTTATCTATTCCTCTTTCAGCAGCAATCTGATTAATTGCTGTAATGAATTCTGATGTCATTGACATAAATTTATTTTATTAAAATTTATTTCTTCAAAATCAACATATTGAAAAAAAGGTGAGTTTTATCCTCACCCTTTCCTTCGTATTACTTTCCGCTACCAGTATATCACAATCAAACAAGTAGGTCAAAATTTTTATTTATCAATACATGACATCTAGTTAATCCCTGATAGCTCCTCCCAAAGTTTCTTCTCTTCCCTACTTAATCTCGTTGGGATATCAATGTTTACCCTTACATAATGGTCTCCTCTTGAATCCTGAGAACCTAGAATATATGCACCTTTCCCTTTTATCTTAAATATCGTTGATGACTGTGTACCTTTAGGAATTTTAAGTTTAACATCTTCAAATATAGTTGAAACTGATATAACTCCACCTAGAACTGCAGTATATACAGGTATGCTAGTTTCAGAATAGATGTCATTTCCTCTCCTTTCAAATTCGATAGAAGTCTCAACTTCTATCTCAATATATAAATCACCAGTACTTCCTCCATTTCTTCCAGTATTTCCACCACCTCTAAATCTTAAAACCATACCATCATATGCTCCCGCAGGTACTTTGATTTTCATCTCCTCTTGCTCTGTTTTAATTCCAGAACCTTTACATTCACTACATGGGTCTTCAACAACAGAACCTGTACCATGACATTTAGAACATGTACTCATTACTGCCATTTGACCAAGGAATGTGTTTCTTACCTGTTGTTCTTGACCACTACCATTACAAACAGGACATACTTTCTGCTTACCATCCTTACTTCCACTACCTTCACATTTTCCACAAGCATGGTCTCTAGTAATCCTTACCTTAAAATCACCACCTTCCATTGCCTCAAGAAATTTCAATCTAATGCTATAACGAATATCTGAGCCTGTATTACTAGCTGAAGTCCTGCCTCCTGTACCAAAATCAAATCCAAACCCACCTCCCATATTCCCACCAAAGATAGTACTGAAAATATCCCCCATATCAAAAGGAGTACCTCCAAAATCTGTATACCCTCCACCAGAAGTTCCAGAACTAAATCCTGCTGTCCCTGCATGTCCATAGGTATCATAAGCACTCCTCTTGGAATCATCAGAAAGCACCTCGTATGCTTCCTGTACCTCCTTAAATTTTTCCTCAGCACCAGATTCTTTATTAGTATCAGGATGATACTTCTTCACCAATTTCCTGTATGCCTTTTTTATCTCAGAAGCAGATGCATCTTTACTCACTCCTAAGACTTCATAGTAATCTCTTTTTTCCATAGCTGAAATATTTTAGCAGATAATCAAATCAATTGCTACTGCAAATTTCAATTTCTTCATCTAAAAGTTTCCCCATTAGTAAAAATCTGCTAATATGGATATATGGACAACAATGGATGGAATATTGACACCGAAGATGTCAAAAAAGTCAAAAAAACAAGACTGATAGTATCTCTCATACTCTCTTTCTCTGGTTTAGCTGTAATTGCAAGTCAAGTCATCCCACTTCTAGGATCATATCTTGATGGTGTTGTAGCACAGAAAAGAGAAGAGATTAAGGCAGAACCTGTACCAGAAGCATACAAGAAATACATTGAAGATGAGTTTGCATATTACGATCCAGGTAGAAGTTATTTTGCAAATCTTACAGAGCAATTGGGTGTTCTTGGAGCTGCTACTGTATACAATGCCAAAATGAACCAGCAAGTTCCTATCAAAATTGATGAGCAGTACAACAAAAACATGTATATTACAATAGATAGTATTGGTATTAGAAATATTAAAATATCACCAAATGTAGAGAGCTCAGATGAGAATGTTTATAACAAATACCTTAAAGGTGGTGTAGCACATTTCAAAGGAACTCCTGTACCTGGGGATGGAGGTAATTCCTTTATTTATGGACATAGTGCAGTAGAAGCTTTCTTTAGGAGACATCAGGATTACCCAGAAACTATATTTTCCAGATTGGACGGAATAGATATAGGGCAAGAAGTTGTTATAAGGAAGGATAATTCTGATCTTAGATATGTAGTAAGAAGTAAAAAGATAGTAGAACCCACAGATTTTTCGGTATTACAACCTTCTAGGAGTAAGGAGACTGTTACATTGATGACTTGTTGGCCTCTTGGTATTGGTACAAAAAGATTAATTGTGACTGCTGAAAGAAAGATTTAAGTTTACATTGGTAATGAAATGAACTTTACTGATATGTTAAAAGATAAAAAGAAACTACCATTAATTATAGCTGGAGCAGTAGCTCTACTCCTTTTTATCATTTTAGTTATTTTACTTCTTGCAAAAAAACCAAAGGGTGGTGTTGAACAACCAGAACAATCCGGCACGGAGACAATTTCTCCTACCCAAACTGGGACATCAAACACTTTAACATATTGGGGATTATGGGAAAGTGCTGAAACAATGCAACCTATTATCGATGAGTTTGAAGAAGCTAATCCAGGAGTAAAAATCAACTATTCAAAGCAGAGTCTCTCCAACTATGAATCCAGACTGTATACTAGATTACAACAGACTGTTTCTACTTCTGAACCTGCACCTGACATTTTCAAAATACATAACACATGGCTGTCTAAATATTACAAATACCTTGCTCCTTTACCATCCCATATTATGAGTAGGGAGGAATACACAGAAAAATTCTACCCTACTTCACTAGAAGACTTTACAGCAAAAGATGGAAATATATATGCAATCCCTCTAGGTATTGATGGTTTAATGGTTTTCTACAACAGGCAGATTCTTAAGCAAGCCAATGTTCAACAGCCACCAAGCGATTGGGATTCCTTTGTTCAGCTAGCTCATGACTTGACAATTAGAGATGAGAACAAGAGGATTATACAATCTGGATTAGCAATGGGTGTTTCTCGAAATGTTAAACACTCTTCTGAGATTGTAGCTTTCTTACTTCTTTTAGAAGGAGCCGAACTGATGGATGAAACAAGAACTAGTGTTTCATTAAACAACTCAAAAGCTATCAATGCTTTTGAAACATATACCAGTTTTGCTAAAGGTCAAGATGGTACATGGGATACAAGCCTACCACAAGATTTGGAAATGTTCTTCCAGGGTAAACTGGCTATGATGATAGCTCCGAGTTGGAGAGTGTTTGATATTATAATTGCGGCACCAAACATTGAATTTGGCACAGCTCCTCTCCCACAACTGGAAGCAAACAAAGAAGAAGTCTATTACGCAACATATTGGGGAGAAGCTGTCAGTAAGAATGCTAATAATATTGATTTAGCATGGAAATTCATTGACTTTATGACCCAGAAAGAACAACAGTTAAAGATGTTCTCTAATTCTGTAACCATAGGACAAAGAGCTTTTGGAGAGCCATATTCTATAGCTGAACTTGGTGAAGAAATGAAGGGGAAGGCATATATAGACGCTATTGCTAAAATGGCACCATATATGAGGTCATGGCAATGGGGAGATGAAAACTTTGTAAGAGCTTCTATCGAAGATGCAATTTCAGATATAGCTGAAAGAAATAGAGATGTTAGTTCAACTCTTAAGACAACAGAGACCACTATAAATTCAAAGCTTGCAGAAACCAATAAATAAACAGTATTATAATCTAATGCCTAACAGAAAATATAAAACAAAAGAATCTAAAAAGAAGTCAGTGTTAATCACTACACTCTTCTTTTTACTCTCTCTACCCTTTGTTTTGTATGGTGTTGTACAGAAAACTCTAGACACTAGAAGTAAAGCATTTGAAGAGTTAGAACTTAGTTATGAAAACCCTTGTATAATTTCCCTACCTAATGTCAACCCATACACCTTAGAAATTGGAAAAAATGTAAGAGTCCAGGTGGATGCTAAGACAGAAGGAGATGGAATAACTGGATTAAAAATTACGGATTCAACAGGAAAAGAGATTTATTCCGAAACCTTTGAAGATACCTCCTCACAAATTGCAACATCTTTCGTGCTCACCCCAAACAAATCTGGTATCGTAGACCTTTTGGGTAATATTGAGACTGTTTCAAATACAGGTTTTGGATGTAAAATAAGCAGTCCTTACAATATTAGAGGTGTTAGAGCTATCCAGAATAACACAGCTCCAGAATTCACTTCTGAACCATCAGCCTCTTCAAAACCTAGTCAAAACATTACCACAGGGACACAGTACTCATATACGTTGACAGCAAAAGATGTAGATGGAGACAGAATCAATTTCTTTTACTCTTTCACTCCAAAAGCTACATGGTTAAAGGACATTGTTTTAGAAGATGGAGCAAATGGAAAGCTTAAGGTCACATTTAAGGGTACACCTGACAAACCTGCTAGCTATCTCGCAAATGTTGTCATTCATGATGGATACAGCAAACATGTAAAAAGCCAATCATGGGTTATAAGTGTAGGGCAATCAGAAAACGATACCCCTGTAGTTAAAATAACAAACCCACTGTCATCTTTAAGAATTGATTCTGGAGGTGAATTTAAAGCCTCGTGGAATGTTTCTGATTTAAATCACATACCAACTTTTGACCTCTTTATGTCTAAAAATCCAACAGATGAAAGCACATGGATAAAAATGGGTAAAACCCTTCCATATAATACAAGTACTAGAAATATTGCAACGAAAGGACTAGATGAAGGTTCATACAAGTTAATAGTAAGAGCAATAGATAATCAAAAACCTCCCAAGACAGGGATTGGAGTCTCCCCTGAAATAGTTATCTCAAAATCTTCTGGGACAACTCCTAAGGATTCAACAGATATTGTAGATGACTCTGTTATCCTTCAAGAACCACAAGTTACCAATATGTCCCCTTCTTCTACAGATGAAATTACAAACAGAAGAGTCACTATAAAAGGAACAATTGTAGGTAGTGAGAAAGGAATAATAAAAGAAGAAAGTATTACTTTTAAGATAGACGACAAAGATGTGACTGATAAAATGAAGATTAATAAGCTATCTAAAAAAGAATACACATTAATTTACCAACCGGATGAAGATTTAGAAGATGGTTTACATAGAGCAGAAATCGCATTTAAAGATTCTGCAGGAAAAGAAGTAAAAAAATCATGGGAATTTACAATTGGTTCCCATGTAGAAGAAGAAAACGACTCCTATATAATCTTTGGAAAAGACATAAGTAAAAGAACACTATTAATTATAGGAATTGGGCTCTTCATTGTTATAATCGCAATTGCTGCACCAATATTAATATCTCTAATCTGGGGAAAGGGTAGTAAGTTAGAGACACAATCAACCACATATTCTACTAGGAACATCCCTGAGAGAGATTATTTTGAAAAGGAGAAGTATGTTCCTCCAACTGTTAATGAGGATATACATAAGAAAGTAAATTCTTTAAAGCAAAATGATACTGTTTTAGAAAAGAAAGAGAAATATACTGCACCTAGAGATATTGTTATAGAAAAGAAAGAAGAAGAACTAGATGTTGATATAAAAGAATCTCCAACTGATATTAAATTAGAAGAACCTAACTCTACACCTATACTAGCTACAACATCAAAACTAACACAAGAGAAGGAAGAGAAAAAGAAAGAGTCTATATTTAAACCAAAGGTACATATTCAAAAACCAACTACTAAATTTGAAGATGAAACTCCAAAACCAACACCAGCAGTAACACCTCAAGTTGCTACTCCTATAGAAATAGAAAAGGAGGAGGAACCAGTATTTAAACCAACTGTACATATACAAAAGCCAATTACTACTCAACCAGAAGAAACAACACAAGTTCCTACATCTACTTCCGCTCCTGTAACTACACCTACTCCTACACCAGTAAATGAGAAGGTAGAAGACACACCGGTATTCACACCAACAGCACATATACAAGAACCTACTACTAAATCTGAAGATGTATCCACAACTCCTACAAAAACAGAAGATATCCAAGAACCAGAAGCTCCTGACCCATCAATTTTCCAATCAATAGCAGCACAAATAGAAGAACAACAAAAACAAGAGGAAACAACACCTCCTACTCCCAATACTTCTGCATAATTGATATAATTCTTACCATGATAGAGTTTTCATACAAAAAAACATATCAAAAGTACTTGGAATTCTTCAAAGAGAAAGAACACTCTATAATCCCAAGCGCACCTTTAGTACCTGAGAATGACCCTTCAGTACTCTTTGTTAATGCAGGAATGTTCCCATTGATACCTTTCTTACAGGGTGAGGAACACCCCCAAGGGGATAAACTAGCCAATATCCAAAGATGTATAAGGACAGGAGATATTGAAGAGATTGGGAATGAATACCACTGTACAGCTTTTATAATGCTTGGAAACTGGTCATTGAATTCCTACTTCAAAAAAGAAGCTATCAACTATACAGTAGAATTCTTTGTCGAAAGACTTGGTTTAGATATAAACAACATATATGCATCAGTATTTGAAGGAGATGAAGATGCTCCACAAGATACAGTATCAATAGAAGTATGGAAAGAGATTTTCTCAAAATACAATATAGATGCAAAAGTTGGGAAAGATGAGAGAATACAACCATTTGGGAAAAAGGAAAATTGGTGGGGGTTAGAATCAGGAGGACCTTGCGGGCCAGATTCTGAAATCTTTTACGATACAGGAAAAGAGAAATGTTCTGAGAAATGTAACATATCATGTAATTGTGGGAAATATGTGGAAATAGGAAACAATGTCTTCATGGAGTATCTTAAAGAAGGAGATAATATACAACCACTAGGTAGACACAATGTAGATTTTGGTGGTGGATTAGAAAGATTAGCTGCCCTACTACAGAATGTTGATAGCGTATATGAAATTGATATTTACAAACCGATATTAAGCAAAGTACAAGCATTAAGAAAACAAGAAAATCTAAAATCAGAAAGAATAATTGTTGATCACATAAAAGCTGCAACATGGATCATTATGGATGGTGTATTACCAGGAAGAAGCCAACAAGGATATATATTAAGAAGACTAATTAGAAGAGCTGTTAGACATGCAAGAAAACTTGAGATTGAACAAGAATTTACAAGAGAAGTTGCTGATATCTGTATAACACAGTTTAGGGATATTTGGGATAAATTAGAAGAAAAAAGAGAATACATACTTAACACCATCGAAGAGGAGGAAAGAAAGTTTAATAGAACATTAGAACAAGGTTTAAGAGAATTGGAGAAAAGAATAAACAAGAAAGAAAAGATAAATGGAAGAGATGCCTTCATACTCTACGAAACATATGGACTACCACTTGAAGTTACAGAAGAAATATTAGAAGAGAAAGGAGTTAAATTAGAAGAGAGAGATCTTTTCTTCCAAGCAGAAACAGAACACCAAGAAAAATCTAGGACTGCAGCCAAAGGAATGTTTAAGGGAGGATTAACAGACACATCTGAAATGTCTACAAAATATCACACAGCAAGCCATCTACTCCTTGCAGCTCTAAGAAAAGTTCTAGGAGAACATGTGTATCAAAAAGGTAGCAATATTACTCCAGAGAGATTAAGATTTGACTTCCCAAATGAAACAAAACTTACTCCAGAACAAGTTAAAGAGGTCGAAGACCTTGTAAACGAACAGATAGAGAAGAAATTAGATGTTACTTTTGAAGAAGTAGATAAAGATGAAGCTCTTAAATTAGTACCTTTTGCAGCTTTTACTGAGAAATACGGAGACAAGGTAAAACTTTACTATATTGGACCAAAAGAAAACCCTTTCTCTATTGAAATATGTAACGGACCACATGTTGAAAATATAGGTGATTTAGGGAAATTTAAAATCTCTAAACAAGAGAATGTAGGAGCAGGAGTTAAAAGAATTAAAGCAATACTTGAGTAAGAATTTTATGGAAGTAAAACACCCTATTCTAGCAATAGATTACGGAGAGAAACACTTTGGATTAGCAGTATCAGACCATAAAGGGCTAATTGCACAACCCCTTGATACAATTTCTATAACAAAAAACAGAGATATTAATAAAATAATCGAAGAAATATTAGAAATAGCAGAAGAACATGAAGTAAAAACATTGTTAATAGGTATGCCACAAGCATTTACAGAGAAACATAATAAAACAACAGAAAAAATAAACAAGTTTATAAATAAAATAAAGGATGTTACAACAAGACCTATCATTACATATGATGAAAGCTTCTCTACAACTCTTGCTCAAAGTATGCTAACATCTTCGGGACAAAGTATCCGGAAAAGTAGAAAGAAAATAGACAGTATCTCTGCCACTGTTTTTCTACAAGAATATTTAAACTCATTAAGACAACCACATGAGAGAAAGCAATAGAACCTCTCCAACAAAAATGTTCCTAGCATTCTTTATAATATTTCTTGTTTTAGTAGGAATTTTCCTTCTAGACTATAAGAATTCATTAGAAAAACCTGCTAGTGATAATCCAGAGAAAGTAACTTTTCAGATTAAATCTGGAGAAAGTGTAAATTTAATATTAGATAACTTAGTTGAAAAGAATCTTATACAAAAAAGATTGCTTCCATATACCAAAGTTTATCTAAAACTAAACAAACTTGAAGGAACACTTCAAGCTGGCACCTACTCTATCCCAAGAAACTTGAGTATCAAGGAACTAATCACTACACTTCAAAATGCTAAAGAACAGGATATTTGGGTAACAATTCCAGAAGGATTAAGAAAAGATGAAATAGCTGAGATAATTGCAAATGAGTTGAAGAAATCAGAGAGTGCAAGTTTTTCTGTTGAGAGTTTTCTCGCAATGTCAACAGATACTACTTTCATAGAGACCTTAGAATTACCCTTTGAAGTTACTGACTTAGAAGGTTTTCTCTATCCTGATAAATATGCTCTTGCTCCAAATAGTACAACAGAGAGTATTATAAAGCTACTTGTTAATACCTTCAAACAGAAAATTGATGCTAAATATGATGAATATACATATGAAGATATCATAATGGCAAGCATTGTAGAGAGAGAAGGTAGAAATTCTGAAGACAGACCTATCATTGCAGGAATTCTACAGAAAAGAATAAAGGAAGGTTGGCTTCTACAAGCAGATGCAACACTTCTCTATCCCATAAAAGATTGGAAACATACCATTACAGAACAAGATTTACAAGTAGATAATCCTTACAACTCTTACAAGAAAATTGGCTTACCACCTACTCCTATTTCAAACCCTGGTCATCAAGCAATTGAGGCAACTTTAAACCCTAAAGAAACTCCGTATTATTTCTATATTCACGGCAAAGATGGTGTTGCCAGGTATGCAAAAACGTTAACAGAGCATCATAATAATATTAATACTTATCTGAAGTAAATATGGTTCTAGATATAGATTTAAACAATGGAGATATAGAAACACCTCCTGTTGAAAATAGAAGAAAGGAGATTGTAGCAAATAAGCCTAAGAAAAAGAAAAAAGGTTTTCTTAGATTTTTCATCTTCTTTTTACTTTTTTTGTTTTTAGGAGGAATTGGCTTTGCTATTTGGAAAGGATATATCATTTCGGAAAAAGTTGGCTTCAAATTTAATGCTACATCGTTAATCTCTAACAAAAAACCTGAGTTAGAAAAAGATTCCAAAGGAAAATACACAAGTGTACTCTTAGTTGGAGTTGATAGTAGGAAAGGAGATGATATCTCTAATACTGATACTATTATGGTAGCTTCCTATAACTACGAAACGAATAATATACAACTCATATCTATTCCAAGAGACTTCCACGTAGAAGTTGATAAACAAGCAAGACTTTTTCAAAGAATCAACTCTGTATATGCACGGGAGGAGAGAAAACAGAAAAATGGAGGAGGTTTTGAAGGGTTAAAGAGAAGTATAACAGAAGTTACAGGATTAGAGATACAATATCATGCCCTTGTTGATTTTAAAGCATTTGAAGAAATTATTGACTCTCTTGGTGGTGTAAATGTCAATGTAGAGAATAGCTTCACTGATTACAGGTATCCAAGTGGTGTGAAGTATAAAACAGTAAGTTTCCAAGCCGGACCTCAAGTAATGGATGGAAAAACAGCCTTAGAATACGCAAGATCTAGACACTCCATGCAAAACAATGAAGGAAGTGACTATGCTAGAGCTAGAAGACAACAAAAGGTCATTATAGCTATACAAAATAAAATATCTCAAAGCGATGCACTTAATGACCCTAAAATATTGATAGATATGCTCTCTTCTATTGTTAACAATATTAAAATATCAGAATTTACAGTAACAGACGTACAAGCAGGATTAGACTTGCTAAAAAAGTTTAATGAGGAGAATGGAAAGTCATACTCCTTTGTATTAGACCCACTAGCAGGAGGTGGACAACTGGTAGAAAAAGTCTTTGTACCATCAGGAGCCTTTGCGATTGGTCCCAAAGAAGGCTTAGGGAAATATGACAAAATACATGAATATATACAACTAGCTATGAAGAAACCTTATCTTTACTCAAATAATCCAAGGGTCTTTGTTTACGATATTGGAATTGGTTATAAAGAAACCACAGAAAAAGTTAAGGAGATAAAGCAACACTATCCATATATAAATATCATACAATCGAGATCCATACTAAAAGATCAAGAAGGTAATTATGTTTACTCTGATAATGACAAGTACAAGGAAAGTATTAACGATTTTGCTCAATATCTTAAAACAGAAAACAAAGAGAAACCTGACTTTGTTAAAAGTAACCTGAATCCTGATGCAATAATAATTCTTCTTGGCAAAGAGATAGAAAAGACAGAAGAAAATTAAATAAGTCTTAAGGTAAGAGAATGAGATATAAACTCTATCATGGTAACTCTGCATATCTTTCTCTTGAATTAGTAAATCGAAAGATAGAAGAGAACAAGGATGATACAACAGAAGTTGTTGTAATTGATGCAGAGAACACTTCAGCCCAAGTATTAATAGATACACTCGCATCCCCTACTCTTTTTACATCTAACAGAATACTACTTCTCAAAAGAACATACAAAAACAAAGAGAAAGAAAAGCTACTTGAGGAGATTTTCCTACTACTTGAGACAAGCACTTCACCTGACACAGTAGTCTTCTGGGAAGATCAAAAAATCAAAGCAAATACTAAGTATTACAAGTTCTTTAATAAAGAAAAGAGGGTTGTTGAAAGTAAAGAACTAAATAAGAGAACTTTCCTAACATGGATGCAAGAAGAATTAAAAAAAGATGGTATCACCATCGAGAAAGATGCCGTAAGAGCTTTAGCCGAAAGAACAAATTATGACCCTGAGAGATGTAGTAATGAAATTGAAAAAATGAAATTAATAATCGAAGACAATATTATCACCAGACAAGATGTTCTCTCTCTAGTATCAAATACTTTGGAAAGTGATATCTGGAATCTAATAGATGCAATAAACACAGGAGACACAAAATACAGTGTAGAAATCTTAGAAAGGCTAATTTCCCAATCCGTAGATGCAAACTATATCATCTCTATGATAACCCGTAATGTGCGCCTAATCACCTTAACTAAATATCTCCTAGAAGAAAGAGAAGAAACAGGAAGTGTTGCAAAAACTTTAAAGGTACCTCCTTTCACTGTACCATCGCTAATAAATTCTTCAAAAAAATACTCTAAAAAGAAACTTAAGACCTTATACACTAAACTATCTAACTTAGATTTCCAAACAAAAAAAGGACAAATTGACCCTAATTTGGGATTAACCCTACTATCCTCAATACTCTAGTACCATATAAAAGATTGACACCTAAGTGTTCTTAACATAAACTCTATTAAGCCAAGAACCATAAATTTTACTTAAGACTGATAACTAGTGGGAGAGGTAAAAAGAGTTACAACAACAAAGAAATCTAACAAGCTAATCAGAACACTTTTAATTGTTGTTGGAATTTTAGGACTAATATTAATATTAGTCGCCATCTATTTCTATGCAATAAAACCAACACAAGAGGAAAAGACTGAAGCTAAAAGAGAATGTGCTTGTTACTACATAGACCCTACAGTTGTACCTGAATGTGGTGACCCAAGAAAAGGGTTTATGTTTAAGACAAGTACTGTTTCTGGTACACAGTCCTGTGCAAGTGCTTGTCCTATAAGTAACTTACCAATAACAGAACTCAAAAGTACAACAAAACAGGAAGACTATCTCAATTGTGCTATTCAAACCCTACAAGATACCAGATGTGCAGAAATGATTGTTACAGATGAGACTGGTAAGATAATTACAGGTAATATTGATGCTACCGATCAAGTTAAAGTAATTGCAAAATTTGACAAAGCATATAAAAATACAACATTCCTACTTAATAATGCATCTGTTGAGCCAGACACAGTATCAGAAGATGGCACCACCATAGAAAAAACTTTTTCTGATTTTACAACTCCCGCACTTGATATAGTAGCAACAGCAGAAGATGAAACAGGAGAAAAGATTAACTCTATCCTTTGTAAAAGGTTACTCACAGTAAAACAAAGTGGCTCTACTGCAGTTACAAGTCTTCTAATAGAAAAACGGGTGGAAGATGATGAAACTACGAAAATATCTAAGGCTTCCATTAGAATAGCTAATATTGTAGACAGTGAGGATATCAATATACTTTTCTCATTTGGAGGTGACACTTTCTCCAACTTATCAATGACTAAGGGTTTTGTTGTAGACAAAGAAAAAGGTAACATATCAATACTTGAACAAGAACTTTACAATAACGAAAACTTTGTTGAAGATTTAAGTTTCTCTCAGTTTAATGAATACTTTGGAGACTTAAAAGTTACTGCTGAAGTGTTAGAAGGAGATAATCCTCTAGGTAAAGCATCTACCAATGTAACATTTACCAAGAAAGAGATAGAAATACCAGAAGAACAACCTTCAGGGCAAGAACCAGAACCTCAACTACAAGAAGACGAGGAAGAAGAGTCTAATTTTGCAATAACAATTTCTAATGAAGCCGAGTGTATTGATAGAGTAGAACCAAACAACAGTGTCCTATTTACAATAACCATAAAAAATAATGCAACTACTTCACAAAAGATACTTTCTGTTAAAAATAAGTTACCTTTAGGTTTTGCTTATCTAAATGGTTCTTCAAAAATCAATGAGGTTGAAATAATTGATACCGACTATATGCAAATTAATCAAATCGGAGACACAGAGGTATTATCATGGCAAATAGAAGAAGGATGGGATATCAAATCAACAGAACAAATAGTAATAGTCTTTAAAGCTATAGCTGGAGAGAATGCACTGACAGGTGAAAATACAAATGAAGTAGTAATAGAACCAGAACAAGTTCCTGTATCTCCAGACACATTAAGAGCCTCTTCTACTATAAATGTAGTACAATCCTGTGTACCCACTGAAGAAGGTGGGGCTCCAGCAACACCTGAGACAGGTATCTTTGACAATATAATCGTTCAAGTTACTTTAGGTGTACTTATCGTATTCTTCGGTTGGTACATTTACACAAAACCATTTGGACAGGTTATCATAAAAAAGTTGGTAGATTCAGAAGCTTACAAAGGTGCGGAAATGGGTATATGGAGAATCTTCAAACCAAGAAAGTATTTCGAAGAAATAATTGTCAAGAAAAGCAATAAAAAGAAGTAAACTAAAGATCTTCCAAAAGAAATTCTAATGGAGAGCCATCTCTAGCATAACCTTTGTTATCAGAATTGATTATAAAAAAGTATCTCTCCTTAGCCAAAAGCTTTTCTAATAAAACCTCATGTTCAGTTGACTTTGCAACATTCTCTATATTCAACCCTATTCTATTCAAATCTTCTCTATCTAAACCATATTGAACAAACCCTGAACACTTTTCCTTTGTCATCCATTTTATCCTAACAGAAAAATTATCATCTCCTTTTTCAAGAAGTAAATTATATGGAGTACAACCTTCCTGTTTTGTAAAAAGAGAATCATAACTCTTGACATTACTCTTAAAAAATAAAAAAGTAGAGATAGCTACAATAACTAGAGCAATACCTACAAACAGACTAAAAATTTTAATCTTCATCTTTATCAACTATCAAAATATAATTATCCTGGCTAGAAGAATTATACCCATCAGAAACTCTTAATACAAAATTCACAGTCTCCCCTACAGCATCAACTGGAATATACCCCCTAACAACATTATCTAACCCTAAAGTAAGCCATTCTGGAGCGGAAACAAGCTCAAGTGTAAGATATTCAATATCAGTATCATTATCCATAACTTTAGGAAAATATTCATACAGTTCACCTACAGTGGCAAACATAGGAGGTACAGATATAATCTTAGGAATAGCTGTTACTTCAACAACCTCTTCCACAACATCCTCCTTTACTCCCAATATCTCCTCTGAATCCCTGTCAAGATACAGATAAACAGTTGAAAACCCTAAAAGAAAAACTATAAAAAGAACGCTTATTAGAATCTTCATTTTCCTACTTTCTTCCATAGTAAAAGGATAACATAAAAACCAATGTTTACAAATACTACAAGAATGTATATAATACCTTGATTAATAAATAATATTTACAAACAAAATGCCAAATTTAAAAGCTTCTAAAAAAGATTTAAGAGCAACTCGAAGAAGAACAGAGATTAATGATAGACTTCGAAACAGAATTAAGAAGGCGACAAAAAAGCAAAACACCTTAGTTCAAGAAGGAAGTCTAGAAGAAGGAAAAAAGAACATAAAGCATGTCTACAAAGTTCTTGACAAAGCAGCTAAGAAGAATGTTATTAAAAAAGGTAAGGCTGATAGGGTTAAATCCAGACTTACAAAAAATTTAAACAAACTTGCCCAAGTTGATGTCAAAACTGCTAAGAAGAATTCTTAAAATCTCTGTAACTCCTGCTATATTAATGATAGCTGGGAAATTACTCGGAATAATAATTGCTAACGTGGTTTATCACCTCGATTTTTTCATAGACAATCAGATTAGAGGTATATTCTCTATCCAACTCTACTACACCAATCCTTCAACAACACTCTTAGTAAACTCATACTCAAATCTTTTTATGGTGATATGCCTTGCAGTACCAACACTGTATTTCATCATTAAAACATCTGTCTATCAATCTAGTTTACAAAATCCAAAAACTATTGTTAAGATTACCAATTTTAATATTCTTAAATGGATTACAAAAGACGATACATCATTTCTCAAGATATTCATTTGGGGTTCATTCCTAGTCGTTGCATGCTTGATTGTAGTTGCACAAACAATACAAGGTATGACATACCAATGGATTGGTATTCTAGCTGGAGTACTAGCTGTCTTCTCTATCTGGGGAACCATAAAGACATACGAGACAGAAATTGATAAAATATACCCAAGAGAGGATAAACTTTACTAACCATATATGAAAAAGAAGAAAAATCTACTACCACAACTTTTAGAACCATTAGCTATTGTAGTTCTCTTAGGTCTCTTCATTATCCCTACCCTCACAGTCATAAACCTCTCCCCTATCACACAAGATAATAAACAGATAGATGTCCTAGGTGTTACAAGTGATGACACTGGTTTAGTGGTTAACATAGTGGGAGGAATACACAATATCTTTAAAAATGAAGTTTTAGAGCAAAAACCTTTTGGAGAGTACCAATATACTAGTACTATTTCCAAAAGAAAGGGAAAAGAAGTTTATTCTAAACCTATCTTAGAAATAAAAAACGAAACCAGTGTAGAAAGGAGTGTTCTTCTCTATGGATATATTAATAATAGTAGAAATACACATCTTGCTATAAACGTTGGGAAAGATAAGTATGTTTTAAATGATAGTAATAATCAAGCATATACAAGAGAGATTAGTATTAAACCAGGAGAAAGAAAGGTCCTCTATCTAGAAACAAAGAATGAGGAAAAAGTGTTTTTTGATCAAGAGTTTGTTTTAGACATCTCAGTGAAGTAACTTCACTAAACTATGACAGAAGCGACTAGAACTGAAAACAAAAATCTTTGGCATTCACAAAACTTCCTATATGATTCCCTATTCATAGAATCTCTAGTAGCTATGACAAGCATTGACAAGAATGATACGATAGTAGAGATTGGTTCTGGAAAAGGAATTATTACACAAGAACTAGCTAAACAAGCACACAAAGTTATAGCAATAGAATTAGATTCTTCACTTGCTGAAGAATTAAGAAAAAAGTTCATAGAATCTAAAAATACTGAGATAATTGAAACCGATTTTTTGAAATGGCCTAATCCTAAATTCAAATACAAAGTCTTCTCCAATATACCATTTGAATACACAAGTCGAATAATGGATAAATTACTTCTATCTCCTAATTCTCCAGAAGATACATATCTAATAATGCAAGATTTAGCAGCAAAAAGATATATAGGTTATCCACTTGGAAAGAATTCACAAATATCTTTACTTCTACAACCATTTTATGAGATGAGTATTCTTACCAATATTGACAGAAAACAATATAAGCCTGTCCCAAATGTAGATACTGTTCTAGCCCAATTCCATAAAAGAGAACAACCACTTGTAGATAAAAAACTAGAACAAGATTATAGAGATTTTGTAATATATGGGTATAATCAATGGAAACCAACAATATTACAAGCATATGATAAGGTTCTTTCATATAAACAACAGACTATTCTAGAAAAGAATTTACATATTAAAAATAAAAAACCTTCTGAATTAAATATTAATGAGTGGATTTCTTTGTTTAAAACATATATGCGATATGTCTCTGATGAGAAAAAGAATTTGGTAAGAGGAAGTGAGAGATGTTTACGAAGTAAACAGAAGAATATAGAGAAAAGATATAAAACAAGAAGATAAAAACATAAAGCCCTACAAAAAAACCTTTTCTTTAGATATAATCCATTGTATGTCTAATTCAAAACCATTAGAACAAATTAGAAATTTTTCCATCATTGCTCATATAGATCATGGGAAATCTACTTTGGCAGATAGAATGTTGGAGGCAACACAGAATAGTAGTATCGCTAGAAAGAAGAGTAACAGAGTTTTGGATAAGCTAGATCTAGAACAAGAGAAGGGAATTACAATCAAGCTACAAGCATGCAAAATGACATGGAAAAATTATGAATTGAATCTCATAGACACACCAGGACATGTAGATTTCTCTTACGAAGTTTCTAGATCCCTAGCTGCTTGTGAGTCTGCCCTACTCCTAGTAGATGCTAGTCAAGGAATACAAGCACAAACAATATCAAATACTAGAAAGGCTTTAGATTTAGGACTTACTTTAATTCCAGTATTAAACAAAATTGATCTACCAAATGTAAATATTGAAGAAAGAGAAAAAGAAATAGAAGCATTGTTAGGTTTTAAGAAAGAAGAGATTGTTAAAGTATCTGGAAAGACGGGACAGGGTGTAGAAGAGTTGTTAGATAGAATAATTGAGAAGTCCCCTGCTCCAACAGGTGATGTTAATGCACCACTCAAAGCATTGGTTTTTGACTCCTTTTATGATGAACATAGAGGTGTTGTAATTGCAGTTAGAATATTTGATGGCTCATACAAATATGAACCAGGTAAAGCAAAGACTTTACACATGATTCAGAGAAAACAGTCATTCAAACCAACAGAGATTGGTATATTCAATCCAGACTTAGAGGAGATTGATAAATTAGAGGCAGGAGAAGTTGGATATATTGCAACAGGAATGAAAGACATTAGTTTCTTCACAGTTGGAGATACTATCTCAGACAGAGAAGATACTACTCCACTCTCAGGATATCAGATACCTAAACCAAATATGTTTGCTACATTCTTCCCTACAGACACCGAGGATTACGAAGATTTAAAGACTGCATTGATTAAACTTTCACTAAATGATGCCTCTTTAGTATTTACAGATCAAAGATCCAATTTACTTGGTTCTGGATTTAGATGTGGTTTCTTAGGATTACTACATATGGAAATTATCCAAGAGAGATTAGAGAGAGAGTATGATATTGATTTGATTGTTACTGCTCCTACTGTTGAGTACCAAGTTACAAAAACAGATGGTGAGGAATTAGTCATACAGGCACCTCATGAACTACCAGATCCTGTCAATATTAAAGAGATTAGGGAACCTTGGGTTAGAGCTGAAATTATGACACCAGAGAAATATTTAGGAGATTTAATGAGTTTATGCCAATTCAAAAGAGGACAGTATGTCAATACAAAATACCTACACTCAAGTAGCAATGATATTCAACTTAAAGACCAATATATTGTTTTAGAGTATGATATGCCTCTTGTTTCTCTCATTTCTAATTTCTTTGATCAGATGAAGAATATTTCTAGTGGATATGCTTCTATGGAATATGAATTTATTGATTATTTCCCTGCTGATATTGTAAAGGTCTCTATATTAGTAAACCACGAGGAGGTTTCTGTATTAGATTTTCTTGAAGTTAGAGAAAATGCTAGAGCAAAGTCTGTCAAACTCTTAGAAGTTATGAAAACCGTTATACCTAGACAACAGTTTGCCATTCCTCTTCAAGCTGCTATTGGTTCAACCATTATCGCAAGAGAAGATGTAAAAGCTTTTAGAAAAGATGTTACTGCTAAGTTGTATGGTGGTGACTATTCTAGAAAAAAGAAATTATTAGAAAAGCAAAAGAAAGGAAAGAAAAGATTGAAACAGATTGGACAGGTACATATTCCACAGGATGCATTCTTAGCTATACTGAAAACGTAGTGTTCTGTTTTTTAGATAAATATCCACTATTCATATATAATTAAGACCTATGGTCTCTAAAATAAAGCTAACCAACTTTAGAAAATTCAAAAACTTAGAATTAGATATTGATAAAGATATAGTAGTATTACATGGTGATAATGCTGTTGGTAAAAGTACAATACTAGAAGCAATATCCTTAATTACAAATGGAAAATCTCCCTGGGCTAGCACAGATGAATATATCTCTACCAATCAAGAAGAAGAAACATCATTCTGTAGAATTGAAATTACAACAAAAGAAGATGGTGAAGAAAAGACATATTCATATTACAAAACAAATTCAAGAAGAATATTGAAAATCAATGACACAAACACACCGATAAAGAAGTTTTTTGAAGAGACAGCATCTACAATATTTAATCCAGAGAAAATTGAAATACTAATGATATCACCAAGTAAAAGGAGAGAGTTTTTAGATGAAATAATATCTACCTTAGATTATGAATATGTAGAAATACTCAAACAATTTAGAAAAGTTCTTAAACAAAGAAACGCATACCTTAAAAAGTTATCTAAACAGTTCTATGACAAAGGTATTATCGCTAGAAATGACCCTCAACTTAATTTCTGGACAAATGAGTTTCTAAAGTCTGCTAAGAAGATACAAGAGATGAGAGAGAGATTATCAAAGAGAATGAAGACTAAGGAATTAAAGATTGAATACATTAAATCAAATGGTGATATTGCTCTAGAAGATGCTTTAGAGAATTCAAAGAAAAGAGATATTGCTACTGGATATACTAATATTGGACCACACAGAGATGATTGGGAGTTAATTAATAAATTTAGTATTAAAAAATATGGATCTAGGGGTGAAAAAAGACTGTCTATCGGTAAATTAATATTTGAGGTGCAGAAGATTATGAAGAAAGAACTTGGCTATTACCCTATTCTTCTTCTTGATGATATTGCTTCTGAGTTAGATAAAAAGAATACAGCAGAGATATTTAAACCTGAGATATTAAATAAACAACAGACATTTATTACAATTATTGATTACAAGAACCTTCCTAAAGATGTAATACAAAATGCACAGTTAATTAATTTGAATGATTTTCAACTTTAAATTTCATCAATCATTGATTTAAGATCCGAGGAGGAGATTGGCTGTCTTGCCAATTTTTCCTGTTTTGCTATATTGGAAGCTTCTGCAAATTCCTTTAGTAATCCCTTAAGATTCACACCATGTATTTTGTCATTAAGTCCATCCTTCATAAACATGGCCCAGTAGAAGTTTGTATCCTTTTCTGATGAGATAACATTACCCTCTCGATCCGTAATTTGACCCTCATTTGTGAATCCTCTATCAGGGAAAAGTTCTACATTGCTAAATTTGGTTTGAAATCCATCCAAGTTTTTAGAGTTTTCCCCCTTGGATATAATATGTCTATATATGGTCTCATAATCTTCTTCTGGTCTCCCTTCAAAAACCCCTCCTATAACTGAATAAATCATACCCCTCTTTGTCAGCATTATGAAAGAATTGTTATATAAAATGGCTTCACTTAAATTTTTAGGGGAAGAAAACTCCTCACTGATACCAACACTACTAGTTAATTCTTTCTTTTTCGATGCAAATACGCCTCTTTCAAAAATCAGAGCTTCTTCACCATCAGAGAACTTCATTTGTCTAAATGCTCCTTCAAATTTCGGTTCATTTTTAAGAATTTCAATTATCTCTAAATTTCTTTTTTCACTTTCATTTGTTACATATTCTCTTTCTGTTGGGGTACTTTCTTGTTGTTTACGTAAATCTTCATACATTTGTCTCATACCTTCACTCACATAAGCTCCATCCTCCCTAAAGAAACTATATGGTTTGCCTATGTCCCGATAATCTACATTACCGCCTAAAGGTACACTTGTCGATTTACCTCCTTCATACGGTAAGATTTTAATTTCTGATTTAGTTCCTGCTCTTGGTAACGGTACAAAACCTCCATTTTCTTGATTTACTTCCGCTGGTACAAAAGTACCATCAACCATCGTTCCAAATTGCATGTCATTTAGTGTGAATCTCTTATCTTCTCCACCCTCTTGAGTGAGTGGTTGTGATGTAGTATGACCCTCCCCTTCTTGACCTACAGGAGTAAAATCACTTTTATCTTCTGTTGTTGATAGTTCTGGGCTATCCATATAATTAATAATACATACTACTCAAGTAGAGTTCAACTATTTAATCATAAAATGTTTTTTCTTTATTCACATTCCCAATTCTTATCACCACCTAGATTCCATCAAATACTCTGACAGCTGAAGTCCCTTACTAGCTTTATACTGTCTATAAAGGTCTTAGCAGTCCATATTCTCCTACTATATTCTAACCAAAAAAGAAAGAAATATGTATATACATAACTAAAGACAACAAAATTTCTCAAAGGTTTTTAGTGCACGGAAATTCCTTGTTATAAACCTCTAACTTCTTCTCTCTAAACCTCTTTGGGAAAAACTCAATCCTACCTTTTTTTGAATTTTCCTGAATCCTTTGTAAATCAGGTCTGTGTTTTGCTAACTTCATATATATCAACTGAAGACAATAAAAAAGTTTGTTCAATATTTGCATGAGGATGTTTCCCTCTTTTTGGGGTTTAATTTTTGTAATCATAATATCCTTTTTGACTTTATATTCTGTGTCTAACCATTTGTTTTGAGAATATATGTAATTAATGTACTTCTCGTTATATATAGGAATTAAATACATTAATTCATTAAAATTGAACATGTCAGCATCAAATGTAAGACCCCTCTCTTCTGCTATTAGATTTAGACATAACTTGTCCTTAACATCTTTCTCACCCTTAATCCTTATCTTTCTATGAAAAATATTCTTTATCTTCACCAACGCTCTATATAGCCACATTGTTCCATTCCTTGTTACAACAAAAACATCAATATCATCATCATCCTTGGCAAAACCACTTCCAACCGATCCAGATACACCTATGAATTTAACAAAATTACCTACCAACAAAAAAGAGACATTCTTCTTAGCAACTTTTATTTTCTCCTCAGCATGGATCGTCTGCTTACTTTTAGATGCGCCTTTGTATACTTTCCCCCATATTCTCATACATTCTCCTTTGGTGATATCCTTATTAAACAGAGAACGAAATTGTAGTAGCTTAGTGAACTTATCCATCCTACAAATTATATCTTATCTAAGGTTACCTTATCAATTTCCACCCATACAGTGATGACTATACCTCTTTTTGCTAAAACATTTAATCTACTAGAGGTCTTAACATCTATTTTAATGTACTTATAGTACATTAACTAATTTTGATAAAAGATATATAGTCCATAACTAGTAAAGAGAAATTGATAAGGTAACCTCTCTTCTTCTTTCTACTACCCAACCCAACACTAATAATTTCTTTCATATTCTGGTAATATGTAGGTATAATAGAAACTGCCAATGAAACAACATGCAATACCTCAAAATGTATTAGATGTAGAGTTTAAACTATTTACTAAGTTTACTCTTAAGGAATTTGCTTATTTAGCAATAGGTGTAGGTATTGGTGGTTTATTCCTCTATCTAACCGTAAGTAAAAAGATTCCTGCTATAATAGGTATCCCTATCTTTGTAGTATTCTCTGGTGCAGGTGTTTTCTTAGCTCTTGTCCCTATCAATGATCAACCTGCAGACAAATTTATACAAAACTATATAACAGCAATCACAAATCCAACACAAAGAGTATGGAAAAGCAAAAACCAAGGAGACAAAGCACAAAAACCTGGAGTTAAACCCTCAAAAGATGGTACACTTGTCTCCAAAGATGTAAAGGAAAGACCCAAGATTATTGGTTCCTCTATAAGTAAGAGTAAGATTGTAGAAGAGACTTCAGAAAATGTTAAAGCCATAGACAGACAAATAGAAGAAGCAGAAAAAGCTACTATTATAAGACAGGTTGATGCAAATAAAATATTAATTAACTCTGAAAACATATCTAACTATCAATTTAATATCAAAGGGTTTGAAAACATTCCTGGAAATATTAACCTATGGCTATCTACAAAAGATTACCAACCCATACCAAATGTTGTAGCACAACTCAAAGATAGCAGTGGTAATTTACTCTATGCAAATAAAACAGGATCTAATGGATATTTCCTAACTAATAAGAGATGGAATCCTGATAAATATGTTGTAGAATTTGAATCTGGGGAATATAAATTTCCAAAGGTGGAAATTATTCTTACTGGAAGAGAAAGTAATTTACCTATTAAAATATCTGCTCTGTAATTATGGATAAAAGAAAAGCAAAGGCTAGAGCCACAGCAACAGCATCAACTCAAGACCATCTTGCAGTACGTGATATTAGAGATGATTTGATTATTAATAAGAATGGAAGTGTATCCATGGTTATTCAAACATCTGCTATCAACTTCGATCTTTTGGCAGAATATGAGCAAGATAATAAAATATTAGCATTTGGTGGTTTACTAAACTCTCTTAACTTCCGTGTTCAAATAATGATTAGGACAAAAAGAATTGATATTAGTAACTATATTACATACTTGAGATCACAAAGAGACAAAAGTATGAGTGAAGGACTACAAAAGCAGTTAGATATATATACCCACTTTATAGAAAACTTAATTGTCGAGAATGATGTCTTAGATAAAACATTCTTTATAATAGTACCATATCATACAGGAGCAGTTTTACCAGAAGTTTCTCTATTTAAAGGTAAGAAAAGTAATACAGAGGAAGAGGCTATCGCCAACCAAAAGATAGAACAATTACTTGAAAAAGCTAAGATATTCTTAAACCCAAAGAGAGATCACATACTTAAACAGTTAAGTAGGATGGGACTATCTGGTCACCAATTAACAACAAAAGAATTAATTTCAGAACTATACACAATGTATAATCCTGAAGAGGAGTAGTAAAGAAAATGGAAAATAACAAAACAATTACAAGTAAAACAAGTAATATGCTCTCTGATAGGCAGAAGAGCCTGCAAACCTCTGGAGAGAAATATGCTCAATTCCAGGAGCAGATTAAAGTAGACCCTAGTGCAGTTGAAGATACTAGAAGACATCCTACAGAAGAATTTGTAGACCCTAATAAGCAAGATGGAAAAAAGAAAAGTCCTGTTTTGAGATTTTTGGATAAGATTGCAGAGAAAGTAAACCAAGGAGAGAAAGAGACAAATCCAAGTGAAGATATTATATTACAAGAAGAAACTGAAGAATACATTTCTCCCCTTGGTACAAAGACCGATTTGTCTATTCAGGATCTTGTTGCACCAATAGATATGGAGATTGATTTCAATCATCTTCAAATGGGCGATTATTATTTTAGAACCTTTTTTATCAGTGGATACCCTAGATTTGTAGGACCTAACTGGCTCTCCCCTATTATTAACTTTGAACACTCTTTAAGAATAAGTACTTTCTACTATCCTGTTGAATCAAAAGTTATTCTTGAAAAATTAAAAAAGAAAATAGGAGAGATGGAAGCCACTCTCTATTCTCAAATGGAAGATAGAAAAGTTATAGATCCTTCATTAAAAGTGGCACTCTCTGATGCACAAATGTTACAAGATTCAATAGCCGAAGGAACAGAGAAGTTCTTCCATTTCTCTATGTATGTAACTATATATGCCAAAGATGAAGATACATTAGAGAAAATCTCACGAAATGTAGTTTCCACTCTAGCAGCCATGAATGTAACAGCAAAGCCAGCTACACTACAACAAGAACAAGGTTTTATTGGCACTCAGCCACTAGGTATAGACAACCTATATATTACAAGAAATATGGACACAACATCTCTTGCAACAACTTTTCCTTTTGTCACTTCGGAGTTGACTATGGATCATGGCATTATGTATGGATTAAATGTACACAACAAAAGCTTGGTTGTATTTGACAGATTTGAGTTAGAAAATGCAAATACTGTAGTATTTGCAAAGTCAGGAGCTGGTAAGAGCTATTTTGTAAAACTCGAGGCAGTTAGAAGTTTAATGTTAGGCACCGAGATTATTATAATTGACCCAGAGAGGGAATATGAAAACTTAGCTCATGCAGTCGATGGAGCATATATCTCTTTCTCTCAAGATAAAGGGCATAAAATGAATCCTTTTGAGCTGTCTGGAATCTCTGAAGAGGGAGATGATGAACTAAGAATGAAATTACTTTCCTTACATGGCTTCTTTAAAGTCCTCTTCGAAGGAATAACAAATATAGAAGATGCTATTTTAGACAGAGCTCTTCAATTAACATACAGAGAGAAGGGAATAACTTTTGATCCTAATACACAATCAAACACCCCTCCACTACTTGAAGACTTATACAAAGTTCTTAAAGGTATGGCAGAAACAGAAGCACATGGCCTTGCAAGAAGATTAGAAAAATATCTAATTGGAAGTGGTGCAGGTGTTTTCAATGAAGCAAGCAACTTCGAGATAGATAATCCTTTTACAGTCTTTAGTGTAAGAGACTTACAAGAAGAACTAAAACCTCTAGCTATGTACCTAATGTTAGACTTCATATGGACCAGAATTAGAAAGGATCAGAAAAGAAGATTATTAATAGTTGATGAAGCTTGGTATATGATGCAATCAGAAGATTCCGCTAAATTTATGTACTCTATAGCTAAACGAGCAAGAAAATATTACTTAGGACTCACTACAATCACACAAGACGTTGCAGACTTCTTAAATAATGAGATGGGCAGAGCTATCATCTCAAACTCATCTATTCAAATGTTGATGAAACAGAGTCCCTCCGCCGTAGATTTACTACAAAGAGTCTTCAATCTTTCTGACGGAGAAAAAGGTTACCTGCTAAGTTGTGACAAAGGACAGGGTCTTTTCTTTGCCGGATCTAATCATGTAGGTATCCAAGTTATTTCCAGTGTAGCAGAACATGAATTGATTACTTCAGACCCTAGAGATTTAGAAAAACTAAAAGCTAGGGAGGGACAAGAAGATACAAGGACAATAGAGGAGCTAGCACAGATATATGATGCTCCTACAACACAACAACCTACAAGAGACTCCAAACCTGGGAGAGAAGATGAACTGATTAGTGAGGCAGTAGAAAGAAGAGAAAGACAAAAGGGTATGTTAGAAAAAGAGAGAGAAGCATACCAGCAGGAATTAGAAAGAAAACTACAAGAACAAGAAAAGATAATGAATCCAGAAAAATTTGCAAAACAAAAAACATTTTTAGACGAATTAAATGAAAATACTTTAACGGGACAAGTAGTTAACCAAAGGAAAGAAACTTTAAAAGGAAGACGTCACCTGACACCACAAGGAATGGTTCAAAGTTACCCAAATGAAGAGGAGGATAATGAAAATGTTTAGCTTTTTTAAGAAGAAAGATGACACAAACACACAACCTTTAGATGAAGATATCTATCTTGTGACACAGGCAGTGGATACAGATTCTTTAGCAGTAGAACAAAAACAAGATGATTTAGCAAAACTAACCAAAGCAGAGAGTAAGAAAGAGTATAAATCGAATATTGCTAAATCAATTGCAAATCCTGCCATAGCCAGAGCAGCAACAGCATTACAAATGAAAAACCCTTTCAAAGGAAATTAGCTTAGTGGTCCTTGGTCTACATTAAGGAATTCTCCCAAATTATCTTTATTAATAACTATTGGAAGTGAATGACCATCTACAATCTTTCTTGCTGCACTCCTAATCATTGTTCCTATATTTCTCTCTAATTGCCTTATACCAGCATCAAAACCAACTGGTCGAATAACCGAAAGCCAAATATCATCACTAATCTGAATATGCTCAGATGAAAGATTTAATTCTTTAAGAACATTTGGAAGAATATATTTCTTTGCTATTACCTCTTTCTCTTCATCTGAATAGCTTGTAAACCTAATTATCTCTACTCTATCTAATAAAGCTGCAGATAGTCCTCCTAGATTATTTGCGGTACAAATAAACATTACTCTGGAGAGGTCTACTGGGTAATCTATGTAATGGTCAACAAATGTATTATTCTGTTCTGGGTCTAATATCTCTAGTAATGTAGCCATAACATCACTTAACAAACCGGCATTACCACTAGCCTTTTCGATCTCGTCTAGTAGTATGACAGGATTCATAGTTCCACATCTAACTAATGCTTTAATTATCTGTCCTGGCTCCCCGTCTATAGAATATCTAGGCGTCCCTCTTAAAGTTCTAACATCTCCAATTGCACCTAGTGATATCCTTACAAACTTTCTATTCATAGATTTTGCAATTGATTTCGCTATTGAAGTCTTACCCACACCTTGTAGACCTACAAACATAAAAACAGGAGAATGTACTTCAAAATCTTCATATTGTTCAACAGGTCTTGATTCTCTAGCTTGCGAATCCATAGGTATTTGGGTTGGGACATTTGCTACATTTGTTACATTTCCAGCTTTTAACTGCATGGAAGCTAGATAGTCTAAAATCAGATTCTTAACAGAGTCCATACCGTGATGAGTACTATCCATTATCTCTTTAGCTTGTGCTATATCTAAACAATCTTGAGATACATTACCCCACGGTATCCTTACTATCCAATCTATATATTTACTTACATTCTCAAACTCATTACTATACCCACCCATTCTAACCATTCTTTTTAACCTTTGGATAGAGAGCATAGCTTCTTCTTTGAGCTCTGTTGGTGTAGATGAGGAATTTAATTTATTCTCTAATTGAGTTATTTCAGCTAAACTTTCATCAAGCACACTTGTTGTTGTAGGTAGGGCAGTATTGTTATCCATATTATAAATAAGTGTATATTTAACAATCTATTAAGTCAAATCTGTCCGTTGTTGATTCTATTGGTAGTCAAGATTTCCTCCATGAACATCAATTGCATCCTGAACTATGTCATCAACCTTTGTACGAAACTCCTTTGTTTCCACCAAAGCTCCTGCAATCATATCCAAAGCTTCTGGGGTACTTGCGATTATTTCAGCTAGAAGAGTAACAAAGTGTGGATCTGTAGCTAATTTGTTTTTAAATCCAAGTGTCAAATCATTCTCCTCTTGTCCCCTTCCTCGAGATGGGTTTTCATTTCCTCCATTGGGATACCCCACATTTTCACTCCCTATCATAATTTTAATATTAAAAATTTAATTTCTATTTACATTATACATCTTCTCTAACTCATTAACCCTAGTAGCATCATTAGCACTCTTATCCCTATCCCACTCCACTAATCTAGGGAATCTAAGTGAAAGACCACCACCAATATTCTCATCACCTAATCTTCTTGTAATCTCATCTGCCTCAACAGTAAAAACAACCTCTGGATATATCCATACATCAGGCTTCAAATTCTCTGGACAGAGTACACTCTTTGGTTGCTCCTCTTCTATCTTAGACTCCAACTGCTCATAAATACTCTTCAATTGTTCATCAGTAAAACCTGTCCCTACCTTACAGATAGCTTCATAACCATCAGTTTCCTCATTATACAAAGCACCCAATATTGCACCTACACCTAAATCTGATCTTCTTCCAGAACCATGATAGTAACCAACACATACTAGATCTACAGTGTCAACTAAAGAACTCAGCATGCTCTTCTTCAGCTTGATCCAATCATAGTTTCTAACACCTGGTAAATATCCACCTGTTTGCATCTTGGCGATTACTCCTTCATATCCCTTTTCTACATTTTCATTGAAGACATTCATTAAACTATCTAAATCTTCAACCCTTTTAGTCTTACATATTTCTAAACTACCATCCATCTTAATCTTCTCAAGAATCTCAATCCTCTTCTGTGTATCTGTATCTATTAGATCTTTCCCATTTAGATACAAAACATCAAAAACCATTGCCTTAATAGGGATATCCTTAGATGTATCCTCTACCCCATACTTTCTCCTTCTCTGCATAGTTTCCTGAAAAGGTAAGAACTTGCCATCTTTAAATCCTAAAGCTTCGGAATCTAGAATAAAAGAGGGTTCTTTAACTTGTTTTGCTGACTCAACAATCTCTGGAAACATCTTTGTAACATCCTCTAAATTTCTTGTAAAAAGCTTTACCTGTACACCATCAGATTCCATATCAAACAGACCAGCAGATTCTTTTTGAATATATTTCTTCCAAATATATTCCCTCTTCTCAAAATCTTCCTCCCTGTATTTATGAATCTGACATCTTAAACCATCAAACTTAGGCTGAATCAATGCAGGAACTCCTGTCCTACCAAATGTCTCTTCAAAGCTTCCTACTCTTTCTACTAATCTAGGAAGTACTGGAATACCAGGTTGTAGTTTTACATCTTTCAAACTTTCAATGGCTTTCTCTTCACTCTTTCTTGCAATTACAGAGTATATATATCCAATATCAGCACTAACACCATATGCTCGATCTAATTCTTCTCTCACACTCTTGCTTCCAGATATTACAAAAGAGAAGACATCTAGCAATGTTTTATAGTTGATACCAAACCTTAATTGACCACATATGATTCTTACAAAATATTTAGCTTCTAGAGGTGAAAGCTTCTGTATTGTTTCTAAAACAACACTATTCTTTCTCTCAACAGAGCCTGTACCTTGTATATTTACAATACCCCAAAGGGTATCGTATACCTCTTTTATACTTAGTTTCTTTGATGTAAAACTTGCTTTTCCAGAAAACTCTTTTACTGTATCTCCAATATCCCCTAATTCAACTCTCTTCTCATTGATATTAAAATTAGGGAGATGTAGCTTGCTGTAGTTTTCCAGCAATGTAAGGAGACTTTTTTCAGAATAGTTGAATTCGCTATCAAGAAAGAACGGTGCTACTCCACCTAATACCATGTAAGAGACTATCTGTCCTTCTTCTTTGGTTAACTCTTTGTAGAAATCTGCGAGAATACTTGTGATCTCATTCCTAGAGTTTGTTTTCTCTATCTGTTCGAATATATTTGCAACCTCATTGAAATCCATATTATCCTATGTATGTGTATTTAGTTGATTTGGTACTACCTTCTTGTTTGACTACACCTTGTGTCACTAACACATCCATATCTCTTCGTAATGTTCTTGTGGATACATTTGGTTCAAGTGCATATATTTCTGAAGGTATCATCTCCCCTTTCTCTTTTATCATTGCCAATATCTTGTACTGCCTTTCATTGATTGGATATATTTTCTTCTTTATCTTTTCAACCTTCTTTACTTCATCTTTAGCTGCTTTAGGGGTAATCTCTCCTTTTTCTTCTTTCTTTTCTTTTTTTTGTGCTTTTTTCTTACTGACAGCTTTATATACGAGAAAAGCTCCAAAAAGAAAACCTAATATACTAAAAAGAACAGACCATATGGATGTGTTTTTTTCATTTTCTTCCATATTTCATTATATCTTTTGGATTGATATTTGTGAAATTTAACCCCACAATTGTTTAGGGTACTCTCCTCTTGGTATCATCTTTTCTATAGCTTTTACTACCTTCGCTTTATCTTCTCTATAAGTGATACCGTACCATTTAGCAGTTGTGGGTAATACTTTTACATTCCACTCCTTTTCAACAATACCTTTGTATATCGATTGAGGTATTAAATACTCACATACTTCAAGATTCCCTTTATTTTCTTTAAGAAACTTAGAAAAGTTTTCTTCCAAATATGTGAAAAGTTTTGTAGTAAAACCAAACATATTCATAGATACGAATTGATTATGAGCCACTTCAAAAGGGGTTGATCCATCTAGAGGTGTTGCAACTATTTTACCTTCTATATTCTCACAACTACTCTCCGTTATTTTCTCTAAAAAACCATCCTTCACATCACATACACCTCTTTTAACAGTTCCACTATCTGGGAGAGTATTTGCACATTTATAACCAACAATACAAAATTCTCCTTCTTTAGCTAGTTTAAGGTGATTCGCAAGAACAAGAAAAGAATCTTTTCCATAGAAGTCATCTGAGTTGATAACACCAAAATTGCTATTAACATTGTTTCTTGCACTAAGGATAGCATGTGATGTTCCCCACGGTCTTGTTCTCTCTGGTGGACAAGAGAAACCTTCTGGTAAATCATCTAGTTCTTGGAATGCATATTCTACCTGTATATGTGGTTCTACTCTCTTACCTACTGTTTCTTTGAAAATATCATAATTCTCCCTTTTAATTACAAAAACAACCTTCTTAAAACCTGCTTGTATTGCATCATATATTGAATAGTCTATGATAAATTCACCACTTGGACCAACAGGTTCTATCTGTTTTAATCCACCGAACCTACTACCCATACCAGCTGCCATTATTACTAGTGTCATACTATTAGTATATCATATGGTATACTATTGACAAATAACATGCTCAGGATAAAGGGATTAACTATAGATACAGAGGCAGGAAAGAAGATTGTTGAAAACCTCAACCTTCATTTAAATAAGGATGACAAACTAGCAGTTATAGGGGAAGAAGGAAATGGTAAAAGTACCCTCTTAAAGACAATATACAACAAAAAAGATGTAGAGGAATATTGTAAAATTTACGGAGAAATACAGAAAAAAGGTTTAACAATTGGTTACTTAGAACAATCTTTAGACAGTAATTGGGATAATCAAAAAGTAGGTGCATATTTTCTAAAGGAGAAAGCAGATGGAGATATTGAGTATACAAAATTTGAAGATATCAACAGAATACTAAAGAAGCTTTCCAAGATAGGAATAGACCCCTCTATCCTAGATAGTGAACAACTAATTAAAGATCTAAGCGGTGGCGAGAAAGTAAAGATTCAAATTGCTAAAATACTCACCAAAGACCCAGAAATCCTTCTACTTGATGAACCAACAAACGATTTAGATATCCCTACTCTAGAATGGCTTGAAGATTTCATACTAACTCAAAAGACCCCCATTATCTTTGTATCACACGATGAGACTCTCCTTGAAAAGACAGCAAACAGAATTCTACATTTAGAACACCTTAAAGGTTCTAATACTTCAAGACACACAATTGCAAATGTTGGGTATGAGGAATATGTGACTAACAGAGAGAAAGCTTTAGAGAAACAAGAACAGATGTACAATATGGAAAAACGAGAACATCTAAAGGATAAGCAGATTTTAAGTCGTCAAAAAAGCATAATAAGGACAAAACAGATAACAATAGATGATTCCTCAACAAGAAGAATTTTAAATAAACAGATGAGAAATATTTTGGTTCGAGAGAGAAAAACTGAAGAGAAGAGAAAGACAGAGAGGGTTCAGGTAGAAGATCCAATATATATGGAGTTTGATAAAAGAGCTGTTATACCGAAAGGTAGAGTTGTTTTGAATCTAGATATAAAAGAATTGAAAATAGGAAAGAAGATTTTAGCAAAAGATATTAAGCTTTTTGTAAAAGGTCCTGAGAAGATTGCCATTATAGGTCAAAATGGTACTGGTAAAACAACTCTTCTTAAGGAAATTCTACATGCATTAGATAAGAAAGAAGGGTTAAAAGTTGGATATATGCCACAAAACTATAACGAGATACTAGGTGATGATATGAAGGTTTTTGATTACATAACAGAAGGATTGGAAGATTTAGATGAAGATTTAATAAGAGCATATATCGGTAGTATTAAGTTAACATGGGAAGAGATGAGTGGATTTGTTAAAGATTTAAGTCTAGGACAGAAAGCTAAGGTGATACTTCTTAAGATGATGTTGGAAGGAAATAATGTTTTGGTATTGGATGAACCAACTAGGAATATGAGCTCCCTATCAAATCCTGTTATCAGAAAGATGCTTAGAGATTTTAAGGGCTCCATAATATCAGTTTCTCATGATAGAAAGTTCCTGAAAGAGGTTTGTGATAAGGTATATAGATTGAGTAGTACTGGGCTAAAAGAAGTTAGAGAGTCTTTGTCTTAATTCTCCTGCAAGAACATATGATAAAATATGTGCATTATGAAAAACTTTAGTAAAACAGCAAAAGAGATTCAGGACTTTATTAAAAACTCTAAAAACATTCTCTTACACTGTCATCCCTCCCCCGACCCAGATAGTATAGGTTCTGTTTTAGCTATGAAGAAATATCTCGTTTCAATAGGTAAGAATGTTACAGCAATCATAGGTGATTATGATTATCCTACTAATATGATTGATAGCTTTCCAATTGAGAAAGAGATTGAGAAGAAAAGTTTCTTTGATATTAACTTAGAAGATTTCGACCTATTTATAATACTAGATAGTTCCTCAACAACCCAGATATCAAGACAAGGAGAAGTTATTTTCCCAGAACATCTTAAAACAATAGTTATTGATCATCATAAAACAAATATTAGATTTGGAGATATTAATCTGGTTGATAAAGATGCTGCATCAACAACACAAGTTCTCTATAAACTATTCAAAGAATGGAATGTTGAAATAGATAAGGATTTAGCTCTCTACCTATTTATCGGTATCTACGGTGATACAGGAGGTTTTCAATACACTTTAACTTCTCCAGAAACATTTAGAATAGCTACAGAGTTAGTATCGGTATGTCCCAATTATCATAGAGCCGTGTTTAATTTAGAGAATAACAAGAGAGAAATAGAGATTGAGATGATGGGATTAGCACTTTCTCATATTAAGAAACACTTTAATGGTAAGGTTGTATTAACAGTTATTCCATATGAAGTAATAAAAGAAAGAAATATTTCAAAAGAGGATGCTACTGAAGGATTAGTACCTGAGATTTTAAGGTCTGTGAAAGGATGGGATATTGTAGGTAGTCTTGTTGAAGTAGAGGATGGTGTAACTAGGATAGCTTTAAGAACAAGAGATGAGAAAAAGTATGATGTTAGTATAATTGCAAAGAATATTGGTACAGGAGGTGGTGGACATCCAGGTGCAGCAGGTACTACTGTTATGAAGAATGTTTATGATGCAGAAAAGGAATTGGTTGAGTGTATAGATGGGATATTTTTATAATCTATTTTTCTATCCTTTTATTCTTCTCAGTAACTCAAAAGATTCTTTGTCCTCCTCATCAAAAAACTCTATTTGCATTTGTGTGTAATTTTTCAAGTAATCAGCCCTAGGATGTAACATTCCACGAGAAGCCGTCCCTCTCTTATACTTCTTCTTATCATCATCTGGAGTTGGTGAGTCAAATTGTGAATAATCACCTCCTAAATTAGAAATGTTATCTCCGGAAGCTGCACCCGAATCCAAGCTCTCATCAAAAAAACCTTCCGCCTCCATAAAACAACAAAGACTTAAATTAAGTACTTGTATCCTTATTATACCAAACTATAGGTTAGTCGTCTATCCAATCAACTCCGCCATATCCTTACCACTACTACTAGAAACATCTAAATGTACCTCCATTGATACAACATTTTTCATAATCTCTTTTGCTTTCTTCTCAAACTCCTCTACTCTCTCCTCTTTGACCTCAAATATTAATTCATCATGAATCTGTAGAAGGATAAAAGCATCATCCTTAAAGTTCTTCTCAATCTCCTCATCTAATTTAATCATGGCCAGCTTCATAACATCAGCTTCACCTCCCTGTATCGGCATATTAATAGCCTCTCTCTGTGCTGCTCTAACCATCCTCATATTCTTAGACCTAATACCTCTAATCCACCTCGTAGTACCAAACATAGTTTGAACATATCCCCTCTTATATGCCTCCTTCTCTAGAGACCTCATATACTCCTCTACCCCAACATAATGCTGAAAGTAATCTGTAATATACTTCTGTGCCGTATCAACAGGAATACCAAGCATACTAGCAAGACCAAAAGCAGTTTGACCAAACAAAATACCGAAGTTAATAGTCTTCCCAAGACTCCTCTCCTCTTTAGTAACATCCTCTACTTCTTTACTTAAAATTCTACTAGCTGTGGCTCTGTGAATATCTATACCATTTTGAAAGTCCTCTACCAAAAGATTATCTTTAGACATATCTGCAAGAATCCTTAACTCTATCTGTGAATAGTCCATGGATACAAACCTAAACCCATCTCTAGCAACAAAAGCTTTTCTAATCTTCTCAGCCCACTCACCCTGTATTGGAATATTCTGCATATTAGGATTAGATGAAGAGAACCTTCCTGAGGATGTACCTGTCTGTTTGTAATTAGTATGAATGGTACTCTCTGGATCTTCTCTTCCCATCTCCAACAAAGGAATTACATATGTAGTATGTATCTTACTCAACTCTCTATATTCCAATATCTTCTCAATTACTGGATGAGTACCTTTTAATTCAATTAAAACAGATTCTCTAGTAGAACCTTTCTTCTTGTCAGGTAAATCTAATTCTTTAAACAAAACATCAGACAACTGCTTAGGAGAGTTAATATTAAACTCATGACCAATACAATCATATATACCCTTGGTTACCTTTGATATCTCTTCAGAAAGCTCTCCATCCAACTTCTCTAGCCAACCAGTATCCACCATTATCCCCTTACTCTCCATCTTAGAAAGAATCTTACAAATTGGTACCTCTATCATCTCCAAACTATTCTCAAAGAATCTCTCTCCCACACCTAAGTACTCTCTCATACTGTTTTTAGTATACTCATACAACTCAATACTATTCGCCTTCTTTATCTCTCTCTCCTTAATCTCCCCAAGTGCATCTAAAACCTTTTTCATCTCAGAAGGATGAATCTTCTCATCAAAGATGCTTCCAGAGAAATCAAAAGCTAAATCCTTAAATTGATAACTTCTCTTCTCAGAGTTAATTAAATGAGCAAAAAGAGAAACATCAAAAAGCTTACCATTAGGAACACCTATCTGTTCTGTAATTTGTTCTAAACCATATATTAGTTTCTCACAATCAGTATTAATAATTTGGTGAATATCCTTGAAAAGATAATCCTCAGATTTACCTGTAGAAGCGACCTTCCTTACAAAACTAAAACTCTCTCCGGTAGCAGACTCTGACGCATCAAAATATGCAATTAGGAGTTTCTCTGTATCCTTACAAATATCTTCTACATCCTCCTCTTTCACCCATTTAACCTCCTCTATTGTTCCTGTTGAGAAGATATCTAACTGTGTACTTACATTACTCTTTTCATCTTCCTTTAAACTATCAATCTTCTTAATCAATGACTTAAATGCATATTTATGGAATACCTCTAACACCTCTTTTTTATCAAAATCTCTCATCAAACAATCTTCTAGATGTATATTTAGATCAACATTCTGTTCAATTGTAGCTAACTTTCTACTCATCTCTGCCTGCTCTACACCTTCCATGAGAAGATTAGCATATCTAGGTTTTACCTCTGCTAAGTTTTCATATATTTTGTTTAAACTCCCATACCTATCCAACAACTCTATTGCTGTCTTAACCCCCACTCCCTTTACTCCAGGTATGTTATCCGATGCATCACCTGCCATAGCTTTGTAGTCAACTATCTGTTCTGGATATAGTCCAAACTTCTTTTTTGTTCCAATTCTGTCGTATGCAACAAGGTCACTAAAACTTTTTTGTGGCAGTGCTATCTTCACATTCTCAGTTATTAACTGCAACAAATCCCTATCCCCACTTAATATATACAACTCAATATTTTCATTACTCCACTTCCCTTCTCTTACATATTTGGATATTGTTCCTAATATGTCATCTGCTTCAAATCCTTCTTTTTTTAGAATGGGAATATTAAATGCTTGGAGTATTTCTTCTACCAAAGGAAATTGATCTATGAGAGACTGGTCTGTGGGTTTTCTAGTAGCTTTGTAGTCTGGGAACTCTACATGTCTAAATGTTGGTTTAGCTGTATCAAATGAACAGAGTACATATTTAGGTTCAAACATTTTTAAAGCTTCTAAGAGCATTACTGTAAAACCATATGCTGCATTTACCTGTATACCATCTTCTGTTTGAAGTGTAGGAGGATATGCATGGAATGCTCTATGTACTATTGCATTGGCATCTATGGCTAAGAATCTATCCTTACCATTTTTTATCAAATTCATACTGTATTTTATCACAAAAGGTCTTGCCTAGGTCTGCCCCTCGTTCACAACTTGTTCATAACTCTGAACTTTGTTCATCTACCAACCTTTTTTGCCTCCCTCTCTCTATGTTTGTACTCCAAATCCATAGGCTTACAAAAGCCGAGGTCTAGGAAGCTGTTTGGTAGGTGCACAACCATATGATTAAAATTTTCTTACCAAGGGGTAGGCCTAGGTCAGGCCTGTTGTGCTCACCTTTTAGAATTGATATATTTAAACAACAAACAGGGTGTTTATATAATTTCTTAAACATATTTATATGGAAAAAGAAAAGAAACCCCAAGAAGAAGAGCAAACTTCCCCACCAAAGCAAACAGGAAAAACCTGTCCACTCATCCAAAAACCAAAACTTCTGATTGGAATCATTGTTCTGCTGCTCATCATTATCTTACTTCTGTTATTCCTGATATTCAGAGATAAACAGACTACAAATGATAGTAAGATAGAAGACAAAGAAGTATCCGAAGAGGAGAAAGAGGTTAAACCAACAGTACATTGTCCAGAAGGATATGAGATTGAAGGAGATGTATGTGAAAGAAAAGCCTCTAAACCTGCATCAAGTAAATTAGTATGTCCAGAAGGAATGATAGAGGTTGGTCCTGATGGTCCATGTGGTCTGTACAAACAGAAAGCAGAACCAACTCAAAGATGCCCAATGGGAACTATCTATCAGGTTGAGATAAAGACTCTCTACTATTGCTACACACAATCAAGACCACCAGAGAGTTGTGGAGAGGATCCTGAAAGCTCGTATCTCGCCGATGGTAAATGTTACTATGCAAGAATTGATTCTGAAACAACATATACTTGTCCTAGTAATATGGTTTCCTACAAAGGAGATTGTTATGCCAAAGCAGATAAAATTAAAAAATACTCATGTGATAGTGGGTATACACTTGAAGGAACTAATTGTGTAAAGGTAGAAAGAACGGAACAGATGAAAGATTGTCCTACTGGATATGAGTTGGAGATAGATAGGTGTGTAGTAGAAAAATAGTTATTTAATTTAATTTTAATTAATAAACAATATATGGACGAACAAAACAGCACTGGAAAACCCTCAGTTGTTCTAAAAACTGTAATTGCCATCTTGGCAATAGGAGCTTGTGTTCTCGGGTTCTTTGTATATCAAGAGTTAAAGACAGAGAATAAATCCTTCAAAGATATGATTCTTGATATAACAAAAGGTGGAAAGAAAGAAGAGGTTATAGAAGAAGATGAGGTGGTGGAGATTGTAACTGATGATACAGAGGAGGAAGAAACCAAAGCACCTACTATTTCATTTACTAAAGATGAAATTGAGAACATTAAAGCAATATTAGACACATTAAATACACAACCACTTCTTGGATATATGGATGGAGATGTGATGATGTATTATGATTCTGCAGTATTAAGCGAGACTCTTAATTCTACAAAAGCAACCCTGAAACTTGGTGACTACTTTGCTAAAGCAAAGACACCATGGACTTTTCCCTTAACAGAAGAACAGAAAGCCGAGTATGCTTCAAAGAGTGAGTTTAAGAAATTCTTTGGTGGAGACTGTTTAACAGGAATATCTAATAATTATTTAGTATCTCTCTGTTTTAATGAAGGTAAGAAGATAACAAAGATGTTGTTTTCTAATGATATGAGTATATACTAGGTTGAGCTAGTGAGGTCAAGATAGCAGAAAAGAGGGGGTGTACACCCCCTCTTTTCTTTTCCTACCTCCAGAACCCTTAGTTTATAAAGATACTAAGAGAATTATGCTGACCACCAGGAGTTTTAACCTGTAAAGAAAGTGGAGAGCCTGGTCCTGTTGTCAAATTCTTACTTGTGATTTTGACATAAGACCCCGAGCTTGGTGTGAATGTAAAGAACTCAGGGACATAATAAGATGAAGCAGAGAAATTAGCTATAACACCACCAAAAGATACACTCTTTGTCTCATTTTTATTCATATGAAGTTGCCAATTAGAATGAGACAGCTTCATCTCTCCTGTAACTTCAACCTCGTTACTCTTTACACCCCCAACTTCAACCCAGAATTTTCCAACACAATCAGGACGGAATGTTGCTCCACCACCAATAGTACCAGTAGTTTGATTCAAACTCATACAACCATTCTGTCCGTAATGATATGTTCCATAGAACTTTTTATTTTCCTGCCCCTCCGCATCTGGGGGATTAACTACTACGGACTTCACTGGAACAGTATTTCCTTCTCCAAGATAAGCAATATTTCTGGTATATGTTAATGTTACTGAAACCACTGGATTAGTAACTGAAACATTAGCAATCGCTGTTTTCCCATTAGCTGTTTTAACGGTAATTACAGCACTACCTGTCTTAACAGCAGTAACAACACCCTTACTATTTACAGTTGCTACTGAAGTATCACTAGAAGACCAAGTAACAGCCTTATTAGAAGCATTTGCAGGCAAAACAGTTGCAACTAAAGTACCTGTATTACCCTTTCTTAAAGCTAAACTTGTTTTATCTAGTGTTACACCCGTAACTTCTACATTTGCGGGTGTTTCTGTTTTCTTCTCCTCTTTCTTTTCCTCCTTCTTTACCTCTTCCCACTGAGCAACTAAGATAAGATCTTTTGTAACTGGTTGTGTAAAATCATATTCCTCACCATCTAAGAACCACCCTTTAAATGTTGCATTAGCTTTAGTAGGTCTTAACGGTATAGTAACAAAATCATTTTCTTCCACCTCTATCTCCATTGATGACTTCCCATTATCTGGCATAAATGTCACCTTAAAGGTAACTGCATCCTCTGGTATCCAGCTAGCTACTAATTTAATATCATTAGTAATCTCAACTGAAGGTGCAAATGGTTGTCCATCTAATAACCAACCATTAAACTTAAACCCTTCTTTGGTTGGATCTTCTGGGAAATCTACTGTCTCTCCATCCCTAACAACAATCTGTTCAATAACAGTACCACCATCAGTATCAAAAGTTATAGTATATGTTTTTTCCTTCTTTAGGAAAAAGAAAAAGAATGCTGCTATAGCTGCAAGCAATAACAAAGCACCTCCTACAATGTAGAGAAGCTTTTTGTTTTTAAGAACTTCTTTTGGTTTGTTCTCCATAGTTGAAATGTAAAATTTAAATGATATCTAAATAATAGCATAAATAAGGGGGATTTCAAAAGTTCCCTTGAGCTTAGTATGATATATTATAGTAAAGAGATGAAAGAGTTTATAACCAAAAACATAGAGAAAGTAGCTCAAGGATTAAGTTTTGAGGATTGTGCTAATGATATCCCAGACTATACCTTTACTAAGGAAGAGGTTTCTACTATCTCATATATCCAAAAAATGCTTCCTCTAGCATGTTCTAGATATCTCAAGGATGAAATTTTACTCGAGGATTTAGTTAGTAAAGCTAACTATATTATGTTTGATAGATATGACCCTAGTATGTTAGATAGATTACTAAAGAAAAATCTTTTTGATTTTATAATGCTACTTGGAGAAGCTGATTCCTATCTAGATACCCATTAAAAACTGATTGTAATGATTATATAAGTGTGCTAATTTATTAATATAATTTTACTAAATAACCTTATGAAAACAGAAGAAATATCCGTAGAGGAAGTCACAAAGACAGAGGAAAAGAGTGTTGTAAAATCAAAATCACCTGTCATTATCTTAACTATAGCCCTTGCATTCATATCTTTACTAGCTTTAGGTATGTTACTCTATCGTTTTAACAATCAAAGCCAAAAATCTACGATGGAAAAAGATTGTATATGTAAAAAATGCGAAGAGAAGAATGACTGTGATTGTTCATTAAAGGGGACAGAGTTAACAAATTCAGGTTGGGCTTTGTATTCCCTACCCGACATTAAGTTTAGTGTAGAAATTCCTTCAGATTTTATTAAATTTAACCTTGATAATAGTGATCATGATTTAAAGTCAAGATGGACAATAACTCAATATATTGATCCCGAAAATAAATCTAAAGATTTTGGAGAATATATTAAAACTATAAATATGGAATTCTCACCTTTTTACATCAAAGTTCCTTCTTTAGACATTCCAACACATGGTGAAAGCTTCATATATGTTACTGTGTTAAAAAATACCAAAGAAAAAACACTCGAAGAACTTTGGACTCTTGAAAAAGCCCCTTATGAAGACCCTGCAGATGAATATAAAGTAGAAGGCAAATTAATAGAGAAGTGGGGAGTACCTGCATATGAGTTTAAGATAAGTGGTGCTCCATACGGACCATACACAGGATATTTAGTTGTAAGTAATGGGTTCGTATATAGAATCTCTTACAATTTCTCTACACTTAAAGAAGTTGCTGAAGCCACTAGTTCAGGTATAAAAATAATAGATTCTATACAGTTTAACTAAACAAAGAGTTCCTCAAATTCTTCTCTTGTAACAACTTCTTTCTCTAGTAGCAAGTCAACCAATTTATCAACATACTCTTTCTGTTCTGTTAGAACTTTCTTAGCATCCACATATGCCTCATCAATCAACCTCTTCACTTCAGCATCTATTGTCTTTGCTGTTTCCTCACTAAAGTCTCTGCCACCACCATATTTATATCCTAGATGAGAAGTCTCATCCATATCACCATATTTAACCATACCTAACTTTTCACTCATACCGTATTTCATAACCATCTCTTTAGCTAATTCTGTTGCCTGCTCAATATCTGCAGAAGCACCTGAAGAAATATCATCCAAGAATATCTCCTCAGCAGCTCTACCACCAACACCACTCCTCAACCAAGCCAACATCTGGTTCTTGTAAAGAGTTCTCCTCTCTTTTTCTGGTATGTAAACTGTTACTCCTCCTGTCATACCTCTTGGAATAATGGAAACCTGCTCTACTGGGTCAGAACCTGGTGTAAATTTAGCAACAATCGCATGTCCTGCTTCATGATATGCTGTCTTCCTCAAATCCTCTTCCTCTGTCTCCCTGTTTTTCTTTCTACCAAGTTTAACCTTTAAAAATGCTTCATCAATATCATCCTGCCCTATCTCCTTATCACCTTCCTGTGCTGCCATAATAGCTGCCTCATTAAGAATATTTTCTAAATCTGCACCAGAATACCCTATTGTCTTCTTAGCAAGATCCTTTAGATTAACACCATCCGCAAACTTCTTGTTCTTAGCATGTACTTCTAAAATTTCTTCTCTGCCCTTAGCATCTGGCATATGAACCACAACCATCCTATCAAACCTACCAGGTCTTAAAATCGCTGGATCAAGAACATCTGGCCTGTTTGTAGCTGCAAGTACAATTACATTCTCTCTATCTTCTAAACCATCCATCTCAACAAGAATCTGATTAAGAGTCTGTTCACCTGCACCAGAATGAAGTACCGTACCTCTCTTCTTAGCAACAGCATCAATCTCATCGATAAAGATAATACATGGTGTAGTATTCCTTGCCTTCTTGAAAAGGTCTCTCACTCTAGATGCTCCAGCACCTACCAACATCTCCTCAAATTCAGAACCAGATGTATGGAAAAATGGAACACCAGCTTCACCAGCGATAGCTTTTGCTAAGAGTGTCTTACCTGTACCAGGAGCACCTGCTAGAAGAACACCTCTTGGGATTCGTGCTCCCAAATCTCTATATTTCTTAGGGTTTTTAAGAAAATCTACTATCTCTGTCAATTCCTCTTTAACATCATCAATACCTGCAACATCATCAAAAGATGTCCCTGTCTTCTTACCAAACAACATCCTAGCTTTACTCTCACCAAAATCCATAATCTTACCACCAGAAGCCTGCATATTTTTAATCATGAAAAACCCAAGTGTTACTGCTGCTGTTAAAAAGAGTAAAGTCAACACATCACCAAAAGATATTCCAACTTTTGGTTCATAGAAATCATCTCCTAATTCCTTAATATTTATCTCTGCATCAGAGAGGACTTGATAGAAATCCATTCCTTGAGGTAATCTTGCATACTCTTTTCTAACAACATCCCTACCAGCAATCTTTTCTTCCTTTTCTAACACAACCATATCATCTTTCAGAACAATCTTGTCATAGTCTTTCTCTGAAATACTTGTAATCACATTACTAACAGAAACTTCCTCTCCTTTATAGGAAAGAAGACCATAAAGATACATACCTAGAGACACTAAAACTACTATACTTATAATAGCAGGAACACTAGGAAGCTTAACTCTTCTCCCTGTAGGCATCTTTCTCAAATCCACAACATATACATTCTTCTTATCTTCTGTCTTTTTATTCTTCTTTTTATCTTTCTGTTCGCTCATAGACCTAAAGTTTCAATTTTAAATAAGATAGGAATATTATCTTTAAAGTATGGTGGGAAGTGGAATCGAACCACCGACCTTGGGTTTATGAATCCCATGCTCTAACCAACTGAGCTATCCCACCAAGTACTAGCAATTATATCAAAGAACTCCAGATAAGGTAACCGCAGGTGTTTGTATATACAGAGAGCGGACTATTAGTGATTTTGAAGAGATATTTAACATACTATAAGGTGCTAAGATGCTTTTCCTGTATACTGTCCTGTTTCTGTATTAATTTTAACAATATCTCCCTGTTTAATGAAAAGAGGAACATGAACCTTGTAACCTGTCTCTAGAGTTACTTCTTTTGTAGCTGAGCTAGAAGTATTCCCCCTCACTGCATCAACCGCCTTTGTAACTTCAAGTTCAACCGATGGATTCTCTTTCAAAGTTAGTATTTTCCCTTCATAGACCATTACTAAAACAGTTTCTCCCTCTTTAAGAAATTGAACGTAGTCACCAACAACATCCTTTGGAATCATAACGGTTTCGTATGTTTCTGAATCCATGAAATATGAACCTGCATCATCAGAATACAAGAATTGGAAAGCTTTTGTCTCCGGTTCTATATATTCTACCTTAGCACCAGCCTTAATAGTCTTGTTTACAATTTGCCCATTATCTAAAGCTTTCATCCTAAGTATTATCAATCCCCCTTGTCTTCCTTGTGTTTTTAATTGTCTCTCCTGTACAAGAAAAACTCTACCTTCTTCTAAAAGATACATTCCTTTTACTGGTTGTGTTGTTATTGGCATATTAACATCTACTTAATTAAACAGTGGGATTGTATCAATAGAAACACCAAATTACAATATTTTAAACTATCCCACACCAAATACTTTGAGAGCTATACGTATTTGGTTTATATCTTTCTCTTGCTCTTCCTTTGATAGCTCTACAAAATTTTTACCTAATTCTGTATCTGCTGCCCATCGATTCCTTTTCAGCCATTCTTGATGAATCTTCTCACCTATCTCGTTGTATGTTTCCCTATTAGAGAGATCTATTTCAGTCCCCATACTATTTATAATGCCTACAACTACCTTTGCAGCTGCACGATTTTCAACCTGCCAACCCTCCAACAAATTTTCAAAAGCAGTATCAGTAACATGAGTAGCAGACTCCTCATCTTCTTCCTCTTTCGTCTTACGCCAATCTTCATGTAAAGCATCGGCAACTTTATCAATAAAGTCAAAAAACTCTACAACCTTAGGAAAAATCTCCTTCCTCATTAAAATACCATCATACTTAACCCCTTTATCCATATTAGAAAGATTAAAGACATTTGAAAACAACTCTGTAGAAGCAGAATCTATTGTTAAAAAGTAATTAAAACCATCAATAATATCAACAACAGAAAGAAGAAGATAATCTAAACTGTTCTCCCCTTTTATCTCACTCAAAACTCTTCTAATATCACCTTCTAATTCTCTTACTTTTCTTACAGCATCTGACAACTCAAGTTGAACAACCCCTACTCTCTCTCCCTGAATTTCATAAAACTTAAACTCCTCCCTCATTATCTCGTCTAAATTCCCTTTATTAATATTTGATTTATACTCAAACATACTTGCTACATAGCTACTCTCAACCATACTAATCTCCTTCAACCATTCCCCCATATCCCTATCTCTCTGTGTTGTTACATTGTTTCTAAAGTTGACAGTATTAGAAACAACCGCAGAGTAAAGAAGGACTGCAGTGTGTCTAGAAGGAAGAACATTTGCTTCCTGAAACCTCTCAGCTATCAATGTAGCACAGGACCCTACTAAATCTATATGCAGTTCAGCATTAGGAAAACCTTGTATATATGCTAACTTTCTATGATCTATAACCTCTACAACATTGTTAATATCTATCAACTCATCAATACCATCAGGGTCAGAAACATCAACCAGAATAATATCTCCATCACCATACCCATTCTGTACCAATTCAATATTCAAACCACCCAAATATTTCTTAACAAACTCTGTTTCCTCACCAATATCTCCTGCATATACCGCTCTTGCTTGCTTACCTTGCATATTCAGTAGTTCAGCATAACCAATAGCACATGCAACACAATCAATATCTGGATTTACATACCCCGTTATTGTTACCATAGTCATATTGATATTACCACACATTGAGTTCCTTGACATATTTAAGTATTTCGGTGATAAATAGGTAGAATAATTTAATTGAATAAATATATGGAAAACAAACCAATTAAATATTGTCTCTTAGTACTTGGTTCATTACTCCTTCTAGTCATTGGAGCAATTTTTGGAGCCAAATATATGTACGATAGAAATGAAGAAACAGTAAAAAATGTAAAACCAAAAGGAATGATGTTGTTAATTGAATTTAACAATACCGATGGACTAGCAAATATGGTAAATGATATGAGAGAGAGAAATATTAAAGGATTGTTAATGGTAAATGCTGATTTCATAAAGAAAAACGCTGAAGAGTTGAAAGAAATTCTTAAAACAGGAGTAGTAGAACTCTGCCCTTCATATGATCCAGAGCCTTTTTGGGGAATGCCGTATGAAAAACAACATACAATTATTAAGGAAATGTTAGAAAACTCCAAAGAATATCTAGGTGTTACTCCAAGAGCTATTAGTTCAAGATATATGGCATCTGATGAGACAACACTAAAGGTAGCTGATGAATTAGGGATTGAATATATCACAGCGAGGGGTACAACAGAGTTAGCAACAACTATCTACAAACCAGAAGAATATGATGTAAAGATTATCTCTGTCTCAAATATTGATGTCCCAGAATTCAAATATGGTAGTTTCTGTGATTACAGTTTCTATGAAAGAGCTGGAGAACCAGAGGATATGGAAGAGCAATTTAAGAGAGCTATCCAGAACAAGAAGATAATGGCAACATCACATACATATATCGGTGGATACAAAGAGAGATGGAATGAGATGTGGCATAGATTGTGGGATAACTATGGTGTTGAATGGGTAGATTTAGATACTTTAGGAACTGTAGACAAGACTATGCCTACATGGCAGATTCCTGTAAACAGAAATGCACCATATACTCCAGAGAAAATTAGACCTAAACTTGAATTCCAAGATGAAGCTAATGTAATGAATCCATGTAAGGTAGAAGACCTTAATGAAGATAGTACATATGTACCAAAAGAGAAAAGCAACAGAGTTGTAGTATTCCACAATGGAAGTGGAAACATGTGCTTAGATTTATTAGCTTTCTTTAAGGAACACAACATTGAATATGAAGAGCATTTAACAACAGATACTGACTTTATCTCACAACTTAATTCTTACAAAAAAGGAAAAAGTGAGGGTGTATCTGACTCATATGGATACTACCCTATTATCTTTATCAACGACAGAGCCTTCTCCGGATTTAACAAAGATATAGAGGGAGAAATCAAGAAGATATTGGAGATTAAGTAGAAAAATGGTTGCGGGGGCTGGATTCGAACCAGCGACCTTTAGGTTATGAGCCTAACGAGCTTCCACTGCTCTACCCCGCGGTAACTACCTATTTATACCACTTTTTAAGCTTTTGTTCAAATACCGTATTTAAGAAATTCGTACCAAACAATATATGTTGGATCTTGAACCTTCTCCTGATTACCATAAAGGTATGTATTAACACCCTCTTTTGCATGTTCTAATAAAGATTCAGGTATGACAAAAATATATTCATTCTCCCCACTAAAATTCAACCTATCTCTCGCCTGTACTTCCAAATATTCAGGTGTTTGCATAGATTCTAATGCTAGTTCTAACTCTAAATTCTTCAGTCTCAATTCATCTACCTCCTGTTTTGCTCTTTTTGATATCTCGAGCTTCTCGCTTGTTATTTTAATCGAGTTATATACACTGTAAAAAAGAAAAATTGCTATACCCACAAGTGCAATCTGCACTAATTTACTGCTGAGAAACACGTTGGCAGGTTTTTTAACCCCTCTCGATTCTTCAGTTACTAACTCTTTTACATCTCTGTATATTACTTTCCCCATATCTTATATTAACAGTTTAAGGAAGTATGCTCAACTACAACATTTCGAATACATAAAGTCATAAAAAAGAGTCTCTTTAGCTTTTTCTTACAAAAAGCTAAAGTAAACCCATATACTTTTACTATTGCTCTCAACCCTTAAGGGTGATATAATTAGTCTATAGCTGTAGAATGCAGTTGCATGCCCCTTAATTTAAGGTTTTTGCAGATGTGGCAGATATAAACAACGTTAACTTCAAAGAAAAAGCAGAACTTTTTGCCAAGGATCTAACTTCCAAAGGAAGATCTGAGTCCACTGTTATCGCTTATGCAAAAGACATTGAGCAATTATTAAACTATCTGTCGAAAAGAGGAATTCTTTCTTTAGATAAAGTAACTATCGAAGATTTAGAGGGATATAAACAAAACCTACAGGATAATAACTACACTCCAAAAAGTGTCTCTAGAAAAATAAATAGTACTAGAACTTTCTTCAGATTTCTTTTGGAAAACAACTTTGTAAGCGATAATGTTTCCGAGAAATTAGCACATCCTAGATTTGAAATTAAGCCACCCAGAGTACTAACAGAGATGGAGTACAGAGCATTAAGGGATGTTAGTAGAGTTGATATTAGACTCTACTCTATTGTAGAGATTCTTCTTCAAACAGGAATTAGAATTGGAGAATTAGCAGGACTTTCCCTTGATGATATTAGAAAGTCAAAGGATGGAAAGATTGATTTTCTTTACATTAAAGCTGCTGGTAGCCATCCAGCTAGAAAAGTTCCCCTAAACAAGTCTGCAAAGAAAGCATTAGATGATTATATTGCAGTTAGACCAGAGACAGAAGAAGATACTATTTTCATCACAAAGAATGGTAGACCTTTACTGGTAAGAAATATTAGAACTGCAATAGATAAATCTTTTGAGAGAGCTGGTATTAAGAATGCAAAGGTTAATGATCTTAGAAACACTTTTATTGCACATCATTTGGCCAATGGTGTTGGACTACCAACTGTATCAAAGCTTGTTGGACATAAGAGACTTTCTACTACAGAGAAATATCTGAATATTATTCCAGCTGTTGGTAAGGAAGAAAAGAACCTTAAGGAACTCTAAATAATTAACTCTTAATACAGGTTCAGGTTACCACACTTACTTTCCCTTTCCCCATATGGACTATTACCGTTTTATTATGATTAGTTAACAAATTACAGGGTACTGTTTCCCTGTCACTATCTAACACCGAATCACAGTTTTGACTGAGGATTCTTCTCTTATATCAATGAAAAGTATGGGAATAGGTGGACTCGAACCACCGACTTCGGCTTTATAAGAACCGTGCTCTGACCTCCTGAGCTATATTCCCATATACAATGGGTATTTTACCAAAACTCTGATGATTTTAGAAGCCTCTACTAAAACATTGGTGGAAAACCTGCAGAAGGTTGAGGTTGAGCTACAGGCTCCTCCTGTTCAAGTTGAGACCTAATACGAATATCTTCTGCAACAACATTTACATCCCTTCCATACTTCATCCTAGACATCTCTTTAATCACTTTTACAACACTCTCATCTATAGGTAAATCAAACCCTGACTCTGGAAAAGCTTTACCATAACTGGTATCAAGAGAAAAAGGTGCGGGATATGAACCATCAACAAGAAGTTTTGTATAGTAATGAGCCATACCCTGATTTACAATATCTCCAGCTGTAACATAACCTTCAAATGGAGTTTCTAAAAATTGTGCATCTTCAGGACTGCATCTGGCAATATACAGAGAACCTACATTTCCAAAAACAGCATCTTTAATATCCTCTGGTAATTGTCCAATATATTGATGTGCTAAAGTAAGATTTAGTCTGTATTTCCTTGCTTCTGAAAGAATAGAGGTGAACTCCTCAGTAGCAAAGTTTTGAAACTCATCAGCATAGAAGAAGAAGTCCCTTCTCTCTTTTTCAGGGATATTCTCTCTACTCAATGCTGCAGCAAGAAGTTTTTGTACAATCAAAAGACCAAGAAAGGACATATTCTCATCTCCTATCAAACCTTTAGAAAGATTTACAACCAAAATCTTACCCTCATCCATAACCTGTCTAAAATCAAAAGAAGATTTAGATTGACCAATTATATTTCTAATAGCTAAGTTCGTAGTAAACTTATCAAACTTCGAGATAAAATATGTCAAAGACTCTGCCTTTGTCTTTTTATCTGTCTTTGCAACCTGATCAGTCCAATATCTAACAACCAATTCATCTTTAACCAATGGTAACCAATGACTCATAACCCATTCTTCATCTTGAAGAATTCTCACCACTTCTATCAATGTAGAATCTGGTTTAGCCATAGCTGTTAACATAGAGTTTCTTACAGCTTGCTGGAATGCTGGACCTGTGTAACCTTGATTATGTGGGTCAAAGAGCCTTATGAGTAAAGCAAGGAAACTATTTACAATCTGGTGCTTATGCTGCTCATTATAATATTCCATAATATTAAAACCAAAAGGTCTCTCAAAATCACCAGCATTAAAATAGATAACATCCTCTGCTCTCTCTGCTGGAATCCTTTCCAATATCATATCTGCAGCAGAACCGTGAGGGTCTATAAAGCAGACACCATCACCGTTATATATATCTTGCATAATCATCCTTACCATCAACCAAGATTTACCAGTACCTGTTTGACCTAGTATATATGCATGTCTTCTCCTGTCATCCCTTTTCGAACATATCATCTTCTTTTTCCCTCTAAAGTAGTTATTTCCAACCCAAACAGTGTCTGGAGAGTTAATATCCGAACTTATTTCATTATCAGCAGGTAGTTCTTTTGATAACAACCATTTAATATTAGGAGTAGTTATTTCTTTATTTGGGAAATGATACAATGCTGCAAGTTCTTCAATGTTTAATATACTCTTCTCATTCTCAGGTGTCCTTCTGTAGATTACATCGTAGAGGAAAGCCTCCTGCTCTCTTTTCTTTACTTCTTTTTTCTCTAACCTATTAATTCCCGGATTATTATACTGATCAAAAGCTGCAACAATATTATCCAAATGCATTTTGGCAATTGCTTTGTCTGGAGCACTAGTAACAATTCTAATCTCTGCCATCAACCCTGGTTTGGACACCTTCTTGTTAACAGCTTCTAATTTCTCCTGAGGCACATCTATTTTCTTTTTTTCTGGATCTGAGTTATTCTTCTCTATACTTTGAACAAACCCTCTACCTTTTTTCTGCCATTTAGAATCAGTAGGAGCAACTGCTAATTGGACTAATGCTCCCTCATTCTCGGCCATTTTACTAAGAGTACTAAGAACATTAGCTATTGGATCGCCAGTAAAGCCTTCAGCCACTCTAATTGGATAGTATGACTCCTCTTCTAAAACAAGTCTTGCACATTCTATCTCTGTGTTAGGAGCAAAGATGTTGTATTCATCTACGACAGCTACATCAGCATCTTGATACGAACCAAGTATTTGCTTTTCTACTAAATCAGCATACTTCCTTGGGCAGTGAACAAAGAACCTTATCTCTCCAGGAAGACCTACCATTTCAAAACTTACACTGTTGCTAACATCAAACAATCCTAACAAGCCTTTGCTCTTCCCTCCTATGCCATGTATATTTGCAAACATCTGCTCTGCAGTACCTATTTCCACCTCGTTATCCCGTATTACTCTAACTTCCAGAAGAACACCATCACTAGCTTTTTCATTTCTATCCTTCTTTTTTAACTTCTTTCTTACTAAAAAAAATGCTCCTACACATATGGCTATAAGTACAAAAATCAATGTTATCGTACCCCAAGGGATTTCAGTGTTTTCAATACTTTTAGCATTGTCAGGATACCGCATAGTACTACCATCCTGTTTTGGTAAAGAAGGACCAATTAATTGTGTATAGAGAATGTCTTCAGGCAACATAAAAGGACAGTATCATCTTATGCATACAGAATAACACAGTGAAAAGTATATATCAAAGGGGAAACTAAACATTACAGAGGAGGCTCTCCATCTCTCTTTCTAACAACAATTTCAGCTGCACCATCACCAGAAGTCTTATTACCATCTTCATCCCAAGTTGGAGGATATCCAGAGCCATTCCATTCGTCATTTTTTGGTTTCTTCTCATCTTCTCTTAAAATCCATGGAGTCCCTTCATTATCATTATCCCTAGAATTTCCTGTTTCTGCACTATGGATTTGAGTTGTTCCTGTTTCAACATTTCCAGCACTAGCAACAGGTTGAAGAGTTTCAACACCAGGCGGAGTAGAAGATAAAGTTTCTAATGCCTCCTCTAAAGTTTTGACAGGTTGTTGTTCAATGCTATTCATAGTATATTATACCATGAATTTCCTGCTTTCGTAAAGCATTTCCCTGTCTAAATCTCTTTCTCTTTGCTTCGCTTTCTTCTCATATTGCTTTTTCCCTTTAGCAAATGCCACCTCTACTTTTATAAGCTTACCTTTTGTATATATAGAGAGAGGAATTAAGGTTAATTTTTTAGCTTGTATTTTACTCTGGACTTGTACTAATTCTTTCTTTTTTACCAACAGTTTTCTGCTTCTTCTACTATCATAGTGTTCATCAGAACTATATTTGTACTGAGGGATTTCCATATTAATAATGTAGAGGTCTCCATCTACTACTTTAACAAAAGAATCTGTAAGGTTTACTCTTCCATCTTTAATACTTTTAACTTCAGCTCCTGTTAAAACAATACCAGCCTCAAAGCTATCTACGATAGTGTAGTTGAATGTAGCCTTTTTATTTGAAATTTTCATGTCATATTATACTACAATGCTATTCTCCAAACAGTTGTACCATCCAATACATACATATTTTCACCATTGTAGTCTACTACAAAGTCTTTTACATTGTTCAATACTGTATTATCATCACCTCGATATTCATACTGTTTTATCAAAAGTAGTTGATTAGGATGTCTTAAATCAGCACCTCCTTCTTGTGGTTTTTGGAAGTGGAAAAACCTTTTACCTTCTGCATCAAACATGTAAAGACCACTATCCATACTATCTGCAAATGTGTATCCTTTAGTAATCTTACCTAACCCACCAGAGGGACCTGTAACACCTAATTCTGTCTGTATCTGCTTCTGCTCAAAGTAACTCCATGAGTATCTTACTATTCCTATTTCTTGTTCTACTGTTACATAGACACTAAAATCACCAAGAATATCTCTTGCATCTGCGAACAGTTCGTTTTCGATATATTTACTCAACATAGAGTATCTGTCACCATATACTGCAGTTGACCTTAATATTGCTTTTTGATCTGCAGATAATAGGTATACATTATCATTCTCTGTAAGGATTATCATATCTTTAATGTCCGTGGCTTGAATATCTCTTCCTAAAAGACCTGGTAGTGATATTGCATTTTCTATTCCACCATCCTTGTTAAAAGGTATTTTGATAACACCAGCATCTTTATCATATACAAAAGCCCCTCCAACACCAACAGAAACATTCATTGGACTCTTAAATAGTTTCTCCGTATCAGAAACTATCTGAATGGATGGTGTTTCTCCCAGTGGTGTAAAGAAGACAGCCTTTTTACCTTTGTCTGTAATAAAGATACCCTCTTTGCCATGGATGTCTCTGTATATCTCAATATCCGTTGGTTCACTACCCTCTCCTGAGCCATTTAAAACCATATCTAGATAACTGAAAATATTATTTTCCTCTTTTGAAACACCTACTTTCTTAAACAATCTATCCCCTATTTCCGATATCCTTACCTCTATTTTCTTCTTTGTTTCCTCGTCCTTTTCTCGAATACCTTCTGGAATCTCTTTAAATATCTGGGTGGCATCAAAATACGTTGTTTCTGCACTAGTTCTATCGGTTTCTAAATTACTTTCTGTTTTCTCTAAAAGATTCTCTATCTTTCTAAACTTCTCATTCGCATCCTTACCTAATTCGTTTAACTTCTTTGTTTTAATTGTAAAGTTAACTCCTAACACTATTAGTAATACCACAGCTAAGATGCCAAAGAGTTGTTTAAATCTCTTTCCTCTTAAATCTCTAACTTTGTAATCATCTATTCTCATTACAGGGGTAGATACTCTCCTTACCGGTCTTCTACCTAAACTCATTTGTGAGTATCGTGCCATAATTCTTTTGAACCATTGTTTTTGTGCGAATTGTTTTGTAATCTTTTCCCAAAGTATAGAGAATATCTCCCTTATCTTTTGTCCTATTTTTGTAAGAACGGCTTTAATCTTCTCACATATTTCTTTTATCTTTTGTTTTATTTCTTCTGTTGGTTTTACTTTTGTATATGCATTGACAAAAAAGTTTTTTATTTTAGCTAGTATTAAAGATATTTTGTTTTTTTCTTCACTTCTTCTCTTAACCTCTTTTACATAGAGCTTTGGTCTCTTAGAGATATCTTCTTGTTGTTCTAATTCTAATCTAGCTTCCTCCTTTTCCTCTTCATCTTTTGGAATGAATGACTGTACTATCTTTGAATTTTCTTGTTTAGAATTGTCTATCTCTTCTTTTGGTTTGATTGGTTCATCTGTACCAAAAGCAAGAATAGCAGAAGAAAGTGGTAGGTTCACCCCTATTTTAGTAATCTCCCTGTATACCTTCTTCTCTTTTGTTGATGATACTATGTCTGGTATATGTGTAGAGAGTATTCCTTCTGTAGAGACAAGGAGGGCTTCATTTTCTTCAAGAACTATACCTGCAGTATTTGCATTTTTACTCTTCATAATTTCACTAATGTTAATTGCCTGACCTGCTTTGAGCACATAGATCTCACCATCCCCTATCGAACCTATGTAGAAACCTTCTTTCTTTTCTAATACCACAAGGATTGTTGTTTTAATTTCAACATCTTCAATATCCTTATCTGTTTGCATCAATGTTTTTAACTTATTAGTACCTTCTTCAAGAGCATTCTTCATTGCCTCATTTGTTGTTTTTGTATGAGCGTAGAGATATCCATCAGATATACTATCTATTACAAATTTAGAAAGCCGAACAAGTGGGGCTTTTTGTTCTGAAGATATTTTAAGAAGAATGTAAAGATTACCATCTTTGGCTGATTTCTCCTCTCTGTTCTCAAAGAGATTTCTGTATATTGTCACATATGAGAGACCATTCTTCTCATTTGATATGTATTGTTGGGCAGGCGTTTTCATTTTATGCTAATACTAAAAACAGTAGGGCTAAAAGAGACCCTATTACTGTTGTTATTATATATATTACTGTTACACTTTTTACAATCTTGTTTTGAGAAGTGGAGAACGTATCTGAGAGTAATCTGGTTCTTAAGAAAAGAATTAAGGAAAACAAGACATTACCTAGGATAAATAGTACTAATGGTGCTTTAACTATCGATTGTATTTTTATCTTTGGTAATTCATTTGTGAGTTTAGGTGTTTCTACTGAATCCATAACCTCCCTAATTTCTCCTACCTTTGAGGTTTTTCCTAATATTTCTGGTTGTATTTCTTCTAAGATTTGATATGGATCCATTATATTTCACCTCCTTTTTTTAACTCTAAAAGATCTGAAAGTATATCTTGTACCTCTTTAGGGTTTGCTACTTCATCAAACTCTATTTCAGCTTTCGAACCAGCTGTTTGTATATATACTGTTCCTATGTTAAAGAAATTAGAGAGAAGACCTACCTGTTTTGTTGTTATATCCTCTATTTTATCCAATCTTGCTTCTGTAGCTTGGTATGTAAAGAGTGCTTTAATATCTATATCTACAACTCTTTGATCTGTAATTATATTCACATTGAAAAACCATTTTAGAAATGTGAACATTGCAATTGAGAGAGCAATTAGGAATATTATTAGGAAAAGAGCAAGACCTATGAGTAGACTTCCTAGGAATTTAGGTGCGAGGAGAAGACTTACAATAGCTAGTATCACTAGGAATATAACTAAGAGTATTTGTCTTAAAAATGCACCCCAATGTCGTCTAGTCACCAGTATTACTTGTTCGTCATTGTCTTTTCCTACAAATGTGGTATTTCTAGGGAAAGGCATGAATGTTTCAGAGGATTTTCCTTGGAGATGAGCAATGAATGATTTATCCATTTTGCTATACTTTTCTGGAATATTTTCATTACTATTCTTCATAGTTGAGAATACCATAGAATTGTATTGAAAACAAGGGATTTAGAAGTGTTTTTGAAAAACAGAAAATTCAAAATTATCTGTTTAATTTTGAACTATATTTATATGAATAAATCCTGGACATCCTCCACACTTTTGTGGAATGGATAAATATCCAGGAGCACGCATATTAAAGACATCTCGAAACACTGCTGTTGCCCCAGATGCTGATGTACTTCCATTAATAGCATAGGTTGTTATTGATCCATTTTTTAACTGAACAGTAAAATTGAGCCGAACTGTCCAACCATTAGCATTTATCGCTTCAGCTTTAAGGACTTTTGCGATAGGGTCTTTCACAAGATTCGCAAGCTCAGCATGTGAATACGGTTGTTCATTCTTCCCGAAACATGTATTAATATCTATCGCTGTCAACCTAGGATCAAATGCTGGTGCTCCAGGAGATGTGAAATATTTATAAGCATTTAGTATATCTGCAAGTTCCTCACCTGTCATCCAAGGCTTAGGATGAGTAGAACACGCTGTACCATTTCTTTGATACCAAATCTTATGAAACCAAGCTACACCTGCAAGTCCTTCCCAAGCCCTTTCTGTCCAAGGACCCTGTAAAGTTGTATTAACATCGTAACCGACACCATTAATATATCCACCAGTTACACTTGAATATTGAGTCGAGAATATTTCTCCTGAAGAATTTGCAAGAGTCATACCTTTTGTCTCAGCAACAGCTTTAGCCCAAGCTCCTCCATAAGGATTAGATGGATTATACACCTGACATGCTTGTGTAGTACAAATACTTTTAGAACCATTCCGCGTGTAGTTAACAGCAAATGTTCGAGAAGCTATGGCCTGTGCTTTTAAATTGTTCATATCCTGCGGTGTGTCTTTATTAAAAATTGGGTCTATCTCTCTGATACCCAAAAGATATTTCTCTAAATCTACCTTTCCATAGCCATCAACAGATATTTTTTCAGTTATAGAAGTTTCCACTTTATTGGGGAGCTTAACTGTACCTGTTTTGATTCTTTTTGTTTTGTAGTAGAAGCCTAGAATATCTAAATATGACTGACCATTAAGAGCCCTTTCCCAAGCACCCCACTGACTCATTCCATTTCTGTGAGTACTAGCTCCAAAACTAAATATCCCAAATGTTCCACGAGGTGCATTTGCTTTGAAATATGCTAATTGTGTTGTTGGCTCTGCATTACTGGAAGGAACATTCGTACCAGATAAATCACCTCCACCCTTTAAATACAACAACATCTGCTGACTAGCAGATATCTCTTTTGCAAGCCCCCCTATTTGTGCTTTGATTGCACTTTTCTTTGCATTTTCTCTATTCAACTCCGCCTGTAACTTAGCCCTCTCTTTATCTAACAATGCATATGATTTATCCAACTCATCCTTCTGTTTATCTAAAACCTCTTTCTCTTTATCCAAACCCTCCTTTGCTTCAACTAAATTACTAAATTCACCACTAATCTCCTCAACCCTATCCTTTAATATATTAAGAGCTCCTTTTCTAACATAAAAGCTTTGTACTAAATCCTTCCAATCAGAGAAAACAAAATTAGCAAACCTATTCCTACTCTCTACATACAACAAACCAGATATGGAATCCATACTCCCTCTAACCTCTTCTAATTCCTTCTGTTTCTGTTCTAATTCTAACAACTTCTTTTCAATCTCCTTAGCTTTACTATCAGAATTCGCTTTAGCTTTGTTAAGCTCCTCAGTCATCAATCTAATCTTCTCCTGTAAAGATGCATTACTATCCTTAATTCCCTTAATCCTACTCTCTACTGTTTCTAATATTGATTTTTTACTAGAAAGCTCCTTCTGTTTTTGCTCTATTTGTTGTTCTAAATCAGCAATACCTTGTGCATTAACCACTCCTATGTAAGGAGTACAGAGAGAGAAAATGAATATTATTAAAAGAAAAATTGTTTTGTAATTTCCGGACAGTTTCTTCATTACATGGATTATACCATTTAGAAGAAAATGTTTTTTACAAAATCTATAATATAAGGTAGAAAGATAATTATGCCTGTAAATACAGATACTAAAGCACTAACTAGAACTGCTCCTGCACTAACATCTTTGGCATATTTAACATTAATCTTAAAATCTTGAGAGACTGTATCACAGAGAGCTTCAATTGCACTATTTATACTCTCTGATATTAAGACCATTGAGATTACTAAGCTGATAGCTATCCATTCAAAATGTTCTATTTTAAAAAAGAGTCCTGCTAGTACAACAAACAAGGCAATTACAAGCTCTACCTTGAAATTTTTCTCATTCTTAAATATTAATTTAATACCATTCCTAGCATACCCTTGGCTTTTGAAAAAGCTTTCTGCTTTAAAAGATTTATTTTTCACTTTAGGATTGAAGACCACCGTAGATTAAACCTAGAATAACTCTAGCAAGAACAGTAAAGATTAAACCTAGAATGGCCCATGTAAGAGTTCCTTGTGCTTGTTTTACCCTCTCAGGATCACCTCCTGAAACCATCCACATATAGCCACCGTAGATAATGAAGCCAACTGATAGAAGACCTGCTATTGGGAATATATAGCTTACTATTTTATCTAAATATCCTACAATTACCCCCGATGTAATTCTTCTGGGTCCATTCTGAGCAAAACATGGTGAAGACAAAACGTTGAATAACTGATAAAAAAAAACATCTGACATACTACTTAAGTCCTATGAAATTATCTAGCACAAACTTTACAATCATTGGTGCTATGAATACAAGAACCAACCCAACTAAAGCAAAAGCTAAAGTTTTGGTAGCTTCCTTTACCTTCTCATCATCTCCCCTAGAAAAGATATACTTAAAACCAGCTATGATTACAGCAATAACAACTAGTAAAACGGATACTGTAGTAGCAAAGTTTATAAGGTATTTAACAAATTCTGCAACATCACTAAAACCAGCTCGAGTTATTCCATCGATAAAGAAAGATTTCATATATCTTTTACTACCTACTAATTTTTAATGCTATTTTTGACCAAGGAAATTCTTCAAGACAAACTGGACAAGAAGAACTGCAATGAAACAAACAACCAAACCTACAATTGCCCATGTAAGAGTTTTTGTAGCTTTCTGGATTTTATCTTCATCACCACTAGCTGTGATATATGAGTAACCTGCAAAAACCAACATAATTACACAAACCAAAGCAGCAATTCCAATTGCCCAGTTGATTAGTCTAGTTATAAATGCCATCAAATCAGTGTCTCCTGGTCCTTTTGTAATTCCTGAGATGTACTCCTGTGCGGATTTAGTCTCTTGTGCAAATACTGCAGAGGCTAGATAAAAAGAAGAGCCTACAGATGAAATTCCTGCTAATGCTTTTGATAACTTCATATTAAAATATTTATTAATATATTATATATTGCCTGATTATATCTAAGCACAACATAAAAATCAACTTCTAAAACCCTCCATCCCCTAATCTCTCTAGTACTAACCCTATTATCATTCTTGCAAGAAAAACTATCATCATTCCAATAACAGCTGCTACTAATATGTTTCTACCTTGGGTCACCTTCTCAGGATCCCCGGTAGAAGTTATCCATGTATAGCCGCCATAAACTATCATTACTACTGCTACTAAGCCTGCAAGAGCTATTGCTGTATTTAAAATAGGAGTAATCTTAGAATCAACAACGCCACCTACACTACTAGGAAGTTTAATTAAAAGATTGTGTTTGTTAAGAAAACCTAAATTCATTAATTTCTAAAAGCACCTAAATCTAAAGTATCACTCAATAGTACAAGTATACCAATAGACATTAAAACTACAAGCAGACCAATTATAGCATTAGTTATTAATGACTTTGCTTCTTGTAGCTTATCTGGATTCCCTTGACTAGAAACCAGCAGATATCCGCCATAGGAAAGTAATATAAACGCTGCAATAACTGCGACAGGAAGAGCAGCTCCCACAATTTTATCAACAAGATCTTCTTCCGTTTTAATACCTTCAGGATTATCAATTAAATCACCAACCCCATCTTGCAATCTCTGGGCATATACCTTCTGTATGAAGAAGAGATTGATTTTGTTGAAAATCATATTCATACCCTAATTATACTACAAATCTGCATACTGACAAATAGTATTGAAATCACAGAACCTACAACCAAAGTTAGGAGCAGCTTGAAACTCTCCTCTCTGTATCTTTTCAAGGACACCCAAAACACTCGCTTTTGCTAGTTCTCTCTTGGCTTGAGAAACATCTACCTCCGCTACATTTCCACTTTCTACAAACACATACTTAGCTCCAACAACCTTCAATCCTAACTTCTCTTCTGCTACCAATGCATAGAGAGGAAGCTGTAAGTCCTTCTTAATATCGGCATCTGTTTTATCTGCCCCCGTCTTGTAGTCCACTATACAAACCTCTTTAACACCATCTTCCTCTTGCACTAAATCTATCCTATCTATCTTCCCACTAAACACTACTTCACCTAAATGAATAGCAAAGGACTCTTCTAGCAGGAAAGGATTTTCATCTTCTGAGAACACCTTATCATAATATCTTTCCATTATTTCCTTCCCTTCTCTCTTCCTAGCATTCTCCTGTTCTCTACTATCATACCCTTTACTTATCCAATTCTTTTCATAGAAAGATAGTAAATCTTCCTTAGTTGGGGTATCTACTATGCCACCCAAACCCTCCTTAGATTTTTTAAGTAAGGAGTAGAAATCATCCAAAGTATTATGTACACTACTTCCAAATGCAGTTGCTGGCGTACCTCTGGTAGGTATTCTAATCACATATGCATATTCATATTTCCTAGGACAACCCTCATATGTATTAAGTTGTGAATAGCTAAACCTTTTTACAAGATTGGTATTGTCTTCAATTAAAACATCTTGTTCTTGTCCTTTTTTCATATTTCTTAAACTAGTTACATCATCCATCATATCATCTTCCTCTATCTTAGTAGTAAAATCCTCATCAACACTCCTATCTAAAACTTCCTGCAAGAAAATACTCGGCTTTTTTCTTCTTTTAGCTTCTCCATAGTATTGTGCTGCTGTGAAATACACCCTCTCTTTTGCTCTAGTAGCACCAACATAGAAAAGTCTTCTCTCTTCTTGCAAATTTGATTCTGTCTCACTCATATTACTTAGTATTGTTTCTTTAACTAATGCTTCAGGGATAGGGAGAGCATCTTTTCTTGATCTACTAGGAAATCTATCAGAAACTAGGTTTACTAAAAAGACAACTGGAAACTCCAACCCTTTTGCAGAGTGAACCGTCAAGATATTTACAGCATCTAATTCCTCCATACCAATCTGGTCTACAAGTGGAGATTCTCCCGTTTGTATGCTGTAATTTAGAAATTCTACATATTCGTATATATTGCTATCTGGATTGTCTTTTTCATAGTTCTTCACTAATTCAAAGAACTTGTTAATATTACCTATTGCGAAAAGATTTTCAGATGTGTCCTCTTCTAAGAACTCATTTATATACCCACTTTCCATAACGAAGTCGTAAAGAATATCTACCAGAGATTTTTGTTCTTTTATCTTCTTAGCACTTACATCTAGTAGAAGAAGCAAAGAAGAAACACCTGCAATAGCTTCTGGTGCAAGAATCTTATCAATGATATTACTATCTATATTCTTAAAGTCCTGTTTTTCATCACTCCCTATTTTCACATTCCATTCACTCTCAAGAAACTCCAACATTGACATTTTTTCTTCTTTAGCAAGCATTATTAACTCCATATATTCTCTTGGTGTAAGATTCCAAGTCTTCATTGTTAATAATCCAAACATTGAAACTTCGTCTTTGTAATCAACTAATACTCTTAGGAAAGAAATAATATTTTTAATTTCTGGTCTAAAGTAGAGACCTCTAGCTCCACCTAATTTGTACCTAATTCCCTTGTTTCTTAATGTTTGAATGAAGCCATCAGCATGTGTATTAGCTCTAACCAATATCGCTATATCCGAGAACTTGTATTTAGCTTCCTTTGTCCCCTCTAGAGAATCTAACAGTGTTGATTGACCCTTTTCATCAAAGGTTTGACTACTTCTATCCTCAATACTACCTCTTAATTCAGAATATCCTGTTAATTTCAATATTTCTTCAGCAACTCTCTCTGTTTCATAGTTTTCGTTATGAGAGACCATGAGGTTAACTGCATTACTGTCCTCTTCAAAAGCAGCTTTTGCTACCAACTTTTTGTTAATACCTTCTGTAACTTCAAGCCTGTTTGGATCGTTATGCTTAATTAATGTATATGAAGCATCTAATATTTCCTGTCTTGATCGGTAGTTTTCAGTAAGAACAATTTCCTGAGCATCTGGATACTCTTCTTTAAATTGCAATATATTAGATATGGCAGCACCTCTAAATTTGTAAATAGATTGGTCATCATCACCTACAACTGTTAAACATGGTGTAGAGTTTTTATCCTCTTTCTCCCCAGTCCCTTTTTTAAGTATGTTGACAAGTACATTTTGAGTGTAGTTAGTATCCTGAAACTCATCTACTAGTATATATTTAAATCTCTTTCTATATTTCTCTAAAATACTCTTCTTCCCTCTAAACAGCTTTATTGTAAGTAGAATTAGGTCTCCAAAGTCTAGTCTAGAATTTTCAATCTTAAGGTCTGCATACTTTTTGTATGCTTGTGCTAATTCATTACTCTTTACATACTCTTCTTTTTCAACATCAGTATTTTGAGGTAAATTTTTAGCATATTCTATATATTCTTCTGGAGAGACATCTTCATTTTGTAATTTACTTATATGGTCTAAGAAATCATTTATAAACTTGGTAGGATTTCCTTTAGGAAGGAGTGTTTTAAAACCTAAATCATAGATATGTCTTCTTGTAAAGATATATGATTGAGCTGCACTCATTAGAGAGTAATCGCCATCAATACCAATATTGTATCCATCTTCTCTTAAGATTCTGTCACAAAAAGAGTGGAAAGTAGAGATAACTGGTTCATCATAACCATATTCCATTTCCTGATCTACCCTTATCTGCATCTCTTCAGCTGCTTTTTCTGTAAAAGTTAGAGCTAGTATCTCAGATGGTTTAGCCCATTCATTTTTAATTATATGCAATATTCTCTGTGTTATTACTGCTGTTTTACCTGTACCAGCTCCTGCGATTATGAGTAAATCTCCATCTTTGTATTCTACAGCTTTCTTTTGATTTTCATTTAATCTAATCTGCCCCATTATTTTAGGTTGAATAATAATATTATTAGATATGTAGTTACACCTAATATTATTGCAATTGCTAATATTGTTAGGATTTTAGGATTGGGTAATTTCTTCACCATTGCTTTTACTTTTTTGTTTTTTAGAATACTCATATATATGTATATGTTAGATTAAATTACGATGCTAATTCTTTTAATTTCTCAACCTCTGCTGGAATAGTTGCACCACTTTTAAGTGCAGGTGTTTCTAAAATGAAAGGAATATTTTTAAATTTAGGTTCATGAAGAATATTTGATATTGTCTTTTCACCTAACTTACCCTTACCTAAATCAGCATGCCTATCTTTATTACTACCACACTCTACCATTGAGTCATTAAGGTGTATTGCTTTAACATTCTCTATACCCACCACCCTATCCATTTCTTCTACCACATCAGTCATATCATTCACCCAGTCATATCCTCCTGCAAATGTATGTTGAGTATCAACTACAAATCCAACTCTCTTACTATCCTTCACTCCCTCTCTCATCAATTTCAATTCTGTGAAGTTTCTTCCAAAGTTAGTTCCAGTACCAGCAGTTGTTTCAATTAGTAGCTTCTGTGTTCCTTTTACTTCATCTAAAACCCATTGCATACCTTCTGATATCCTCTCCAAACTATCTTCATACGATAAGTCTTTCTGAGATCCAGGGTGAAAACATACTCCTAATACTTCACTATCTATCTTTCTCTCTTTAATACCTTTTGCTACTTTCTCTGCGAAATCTAAATATACTACTAAACCCATTTTACCCAAATGAAACAACTTTTTATCTTTCCTTGCTAGATTGGTTAGATATATTCCATGTATTAATATCTTCTTTATACTAGATTTCTCTAATTCATCCAGAAAAGCATTAATATCTTCATCAGGAATTAACTTAGTAGCCCACTTCATTGGTGTTGTAGGCATCATCTGAATACTATTTACTCCATACTTTTCACCATTCTTTATCGAATTTTCTATCCCACCAGAAGAGGATACATGAATACCTAGATACATATTAATATTTTAGCACAATCACATATTTTAAAGTATAATCTTAGAAAGGAAACTACAATGGGATTATGGGACAAAGTCGAAAATATTTTCCCTGAAAGAGGGAAACAAGAACAACAAGATGTTGTTGAGGATATAATAGTAGCAGAGAATATTCGCCCGAAGTCTGTATTAGCTCATATCGATGAAATTCCTTGGCCAATATTCTTTTCTGAAAGGCTACCATTTTCAAAGGTTTACGGATTTACAATTGAAGGGTGTGGTAACCCAGATGATTTCATTACCCAATATCCTACAAAACCAGTACCAACAGAGCTAGAAATGGATAACTATGAGGATTTGGATTTATTACTAAAGACATATCGAACAGACCTATTTTTCGCTTCGTCTGCTCTAGATTATGGCAATTGGTTACAAGGAAGAAATATGGCAATGACACTAGCTGATAATGAAGTTGACTGGGTCCTTTTTATACATGATGTACTCATTAAAGATTCAAAATTAAAGTTAGGAAATATATCCGGATTTACAATGTTCAGACAAGTCTTGAATGAACGAGGATATATGATAAAAGAATATACTAATCATCTAGATCCAATAGCTCTTCAGTACTATTTAGCAATTGCTCCTAAAAGAATTGACCAACCAATTCTTGAAAGGACAAGAAGAAATCGTATACTTACACCCTCCTTTGCATAATTTCCCAAAAGAAATTCTTTAGTAAAAAGCGATGCACAACTAATATAACTCCATGTATATACATACACTGTACTCTACCTCACATACGAAAAAGAAAGATATGTTGTAACTCAAAGAATCTTCTCCAACTAGACTGATTGGGCTAATAGCATGGAATAAAAAACCAATATAAAGTATAATTACTAGTTATTGTGGAGAGGTGCCTGAGTGGTCGAAAGGAACTCACTGCTAACGAGTCGTAGGTCTTAAAGCCTACCGAGGGTTCGAATCCCTCCCTCTCCGCCATAATCGACTGACAGTCGCTAAAGCTTGATTTTCATTGTTATCTAGGCTCGGATTTAGTTCGACCCACTTCGGATAGGTGGTTGTAAACTTTTTTACTTTCTGCATAGACTTAAATGGGATTTCAGGCTTTATACTGAGGATTTTGTCTCTTAGATCTACGGTTCGACCCAAATTGAGAAGTATCTCTCTTTTGTCATCAATTGACCCATTGTTAAACCTGTTTATCAGGTTGGTACAGAACTCTAGATTGGTTCTAACTTCGTTGATTATGTGGTCTTGTCTTTTGTTGAGGTCTTTTAACTGTTCGGTGATTTCATCTCTTTTGTAAGATAAATCTAGTTTCTGTTTTTCAAATTCCTGCTCTGTAAGTAGTGAATGATCTTTATTACCCTTACTAATCATCAGTTTTACAAGCGAATCAAGCTCATCCGTTGTTTCAGTAAGAAGTTTTTTGTATTTGCGTTGTAGGTTCTTTCGCTCTTTTACATCTTCATCTAAGTGATGTTCAACAAATTTCATTCCCCATTCAATGTATGCTTCATCGATTTCAAGGCTTGTGAGAAATTCATTCATCTGATTTTCCAATTCGGATTCATTGATTGATCTCTGCTTACAATCTATCTGTTTAGACTTATGTGAACAGTGCCAATATTTATATGTTTTGACCTTGCCTGTAGATTTGATCGTTTTGTATTTAAGTGGCTCTGGAATGACTGTATATCCACACTCACCGCACTTGATAAGTCCATTGTATTTATTTTCTGCTTTTGAATCTTGAGGTCTACCTTTGTGCTTGTTGAAAATGGTTTGTAGTTCGTCAAATTCTCTTTTTGTAACCATTGGTTTGTGTTTGCCTTTTACATAGGTGTCCTTGTTTTTGAAATAGCCATAGTAGAAAGGATTGTTAAACATTCTGTGGAGTGTTGATTTAGAAAACTCCTTTCCTCCTTTTGTTTTTACCTTGTACTGCTTGTTAATGATATCTGCTAGATCTGAAATACTGTAGTTACCTGTTAAAGCTAATTTCCAAAGCTTCTGAATAGGTTTAAAGCGTTTTGGATCTTCAAGTATTCTATTGAGTCCTTTCTCGTTATATCGTTCGTTTAAATAGCCATTAGGGGCATAGTTTGGCATCCAGCCTTTTTCTCGCTTACTTTTAAGCCCTCTGATTACATTTCCTCTGAGATCTCGGCTGTACTGGTTCGCCATACCAAATTCTACAGCTGTAAGGATTGCATTATCTTCTGGGTAAAAGGTATTATTTGGTGTAATGATTGAGGATATTTTGCGAGTTTGTAGTAAATGAGTGACAATTCCTGCTTCTATTGGGTTTCGTGCAAGTCTATCTAACTTCCAACAAAAGAGATTATCTACTTTTCCCTCATTTATTAGCTTGGTCATTTCGAGAAACCCTTCTCTCACATAAGGCTCAAGGGCGGTCTTTTCGTCTATGAATTCATGATTGATTGTAAGTCCTAGTTGTTTAGCAGTTTGTTTATTGATTTTTCTTTGATCTTCAATTGATTGGGCTTGTCTGCCTTTATCTTCTGTAGATTTACGATTGTATGAGATATTTAGTTTCTCCATTGTGAACTATTTAATAGTTTAGATACAAAAAGGGCGACTCGTTGACCACAACTCCACAAACGTGAAATTGTACGAATCGCCCTTATTGCTATCAAAAACCCTTTAATAGCTCTGGGTTCACGTTTGTATATTTAAGTTGTGGTCACTTTCTTTTTATCAGATTTTGGTACTTTTGTCACCGCTAAAATCATAAGTTTCATTAGTTTAGTAGCTTGTCTTTTGGCTTTCTCATAGTCTAGACTCTCACCAGTTACCTTTTTGTGAGTTTTAATGAATTCCTGTATTTCTATTTCAGATAGTTGAATCGGTTGGTTCACGGTTTGACCTCCCTTTTCAACTTATCCACATTAGGTTCTTGATATCTATAACTACTATCTATATTTATCTGTTTATATCTATAGGAGTCTGATTCGCCTTTTGTGGCAGTAGCTTTCTTGTCATTTTGGTTAGTAAAATACTTACTATTTCGTGAGTGTTTCACTAAGTTTTTACTTAGTATTTCACTATCAAAATCAGGGCTATCAGTTGGTGATTCACTTAGTAAATTCCGGCTTATCCACATTTCTTCTTTATCTCTATCCCAACCGATGTAATTTTTGCTAACAAGCTTTTTAAGCTCTTTAGTAATGTCTGAGGGATAAAATCCTAGCTTCTGAAAGTCTGAATGATTTAGATAGGCTGTAGCCTTTTTACAACCTATTGAATATCTGGCTATGATCTTGAGTATTTTGATTTGGCGTTTAGTAATTGAAGGCTCTAGTATCTCCAGTTCGTAAAGGAAAAGAGGAAATCTAAGAAAGGTGAGTTTAAGTATCTCCTCATAATTGGGTTTCGTAAACTCTTTGTATTTTGTTTCTTTTAATATTTCTCCTACTGTCTGCATAAGCAATATTTAATCAAGCCCAGTAGGAAGCTTTATTTGTTATAATCTTTATTGAATCACCTCCTACTGTTTGGATGCCCGTCCACTGTTTGCAGGTGATTCAATTTTCTATGTTTATTATCTCTTGAGTTCTATTTTCACACCAATTCTTTGACGACTGGACAGCTTTTAGAATCTCTCGTTTACATTGTATTTACGGTTATTTTCAGAGTTTAGATAAAATGCAAAATATAGTGTCCTCGCTATAGTCTCCACACCATAAAAATCAGTCAGTTTTCTACTACATTTTCTAACAGGTGAAAATTTCAAACAAATTTTTGTCAGCTCAATGACTGAATTAAACAAGTCATAAGTATTGATACGAAAGGCTGAATGAATGATTGAGAAAAAGTAAAATATATCGTCAACGAGATCTCGTCCACGATATATTTTGAATGCAAAAAAGAGATCTTGAATCAGATCTTTGAGGTTAAATGAATTAATGAATGGGGTATTTGATTGAAATTGTTTATTGACGACTGAGAGACTCTGCATAGCAAAGAATAACTAATTTATTCGTAACGAATCCCTCAGATAATTAACTATAAACAATCTTTATAGTTTTGTCAAATTATGTTACACTGTTTTTATATGAAAAAAGATGAATTAAACAAAAAAGTCGGAATCAATTTAAAGAAAGCTCGAAAAAAGGCAGGACTCACACAAGTTGATTTAGCTAATCGAATGAATATGTCCCCTATGATGATAAGTCGCTATGAAGTGGGTTTGAACTCAATCCCATACAAACGAATTGAGAAGATTGCCAAAATACTGGGTAAGCCTGTTTCATATTTCTTTGATGGCAAGGTCGAGAAAAGAGAATACAAACTAATTGAATCAACAGTTACTAAATCTCCCAAAGAAATGCTCGCATTTTCACTTGGTAAAAACGCAAATAAACAAAAAGCAATAAAAGAAGCAAAACAACAAATGAAGAACTGGTACAAAAAACACAATATGAAAGAAACTACTAAAAAATCATTCATAGACTGGTGGGAAGGTAAATAATCAATTAATTAACAAAAGTTATCGTTAAAAATGACACAAATTCACACACTGAGCAGCTCAACAAGGTCACATACACAGTGACCGTAGTCGAGGGAGTGATTGGGTGGAGTTCGAAGAAGTCCACCCAATCACCTGCGAAAGTTGTGAATTTGCCCAACGGAATAACGATAACGAGCTTGGATATAGTGGTTGCTTCTGGTTGATCAGGTGAAACCAGTAGGCAATCAGAATAAATTTGAGATTTTGGTAACCGAGCCTTTACAAATCCAACCAGATATGCGATTATATAGAATAATCTAAAATTATAAACTTAAAACAAATGAATCCTGAATCAAAAACCTTTTCATTTGAAAATGATGTCCCTTATCAAGCTCTTAATACAGCTCATGAAGCAGATCAGCTTAAAGCTCAAGGAGGTGAGATTTCGGAGGAAGTGAAACAAACCACTACTGAAGAACAGTTATATCCGACAACTCAAGTTCAAGCTGATAATTTAGCAGCTTATCAAAACGAGGCTGATAACGTAAACGGAAGATTGCAAAACGCCTTTGATCTTGAAAGTAGAATGCAGGGGAATGTTCGTCCGGATGGACAACTTGAATCCAGTGAATTTGATGTCAGAACAGGTGGGAATCCTGAAGTTGAAACACAGTTAAGATCTGAGATAGAAACTACAGTTAATGATTTTTTGATTACAACAGAAGGAGATGAAAAAGCCTTAGAACAAGGTCTTCCAAATATTGCGAATGCAATTGCAAAAGGTTTAGAGATGGGTTCTATAGATAAGGCTAGATCAAATGAACTAAAAGATAAGATTTCAAGTAGCATTGGTGGTAAAGTTGCAGACAATGTAGAAAGTGGGTATTTCGGGACAGCAGGGAAATGGGTACGAGATGCTGAGAATGCTGGATTGTTAACTCCAGAAGGTAAAGCCGATTTACAAGTTCGAGCTGGTAAAATAGTTGGTGGTAAAGTTGCAGACAATGTAGAAAGTGGGTATTTCGGGACAGCAGGGAAATGGGTACGAGATGCTGAGAATGCTGGATTGTTAACTCCAGAAGGTAAAGCCGATTTACAAGTTCGAGCTGG
>JAGPFQ010000001.1:598136-644853 GCA_018056375.1 Candidatus Dojkabacteria bacterium
TAAAATAGTTGGTGGTAAAGTTGCAGACAATGTAGAAAGTGGGTATTTCGGGATAGCAGGGAAATGGGTACGAGATGCTGAGAATGCTGGATTGTTAACTCCAGAAAAGTCACAAGAGTTATTACAACTTATTGAAGATAGGAAAAATAGATAGGCTACACCATTGACATCTGGTGTGTTAGTTTAGTTCTAACTTCGTTTACAACATCCCGCCATAAACTATAAAAGTTTAAATTTCTCTGCCCCCATTTATATATTACTTATGGCCATATAGAGACTCGTTTTGTAAACCCAGAACAATTCAAAAAAATAAGAAGATTAGAAAATGGGGAACCCCATCTCTCGGAAGAAGAAATGTGGTCAGTAGATGGTAGTATCCTCGAAGCAGAAATACCTGATATTGGATTCATAAAGAAAGAGAGGAACTTACTTGATAGTAAACAAAAACGTCTCGAAAGAAGAAATGTCCGTACAGAAGTAGTAGAAGACTTTTGTGAAGAAGTATCGCAGAACTTCCACCAATTACTAATCGATAGTTGTAACTTGGTGGTTCCAGATGAAATATTAGGATATCTTTTGGAAAGTGGTTTTGCAGACCCACGTTTCAATCTTGCAACAGGATCCAGCAGAGAGAAGATATTAAAGAGAATGTCTCTTAAACAAAGATTATCACCCAAATCATCTGTTTTAATCTTTAGACTACCGAAAATTTTAACAACGTATCAACTTAACCAAGAAGAACTGATATTACTTACTGGATTTCAACTTTCTAGTGAAGATTGGTTCTTTTTACATAATTCACTTAGAAAAATTATCTGGGAGAAAATTGGAAAATATCAGGATGAAGAAAATATGTTTTTTCGTAGATTAAACCCCAAAAAACAACACCACCCTACTGATTACTACTATGTATGGGAAGTGTAACAAAGAAAGGTTTAGGATTACAGGTTGCATCCTAAACAATTCATTAACTTTCCCTTTCTACAACTTGTTTTCTTCACCCACCTATCCTACAATATCAGTATGAACAAGAACCAAAAGAAAATTGCAATCTTCAAACAACAAAAGATTAGAAGAGTATGGGATGAAGAGAAAGAACTATGGTATTTCTCTATCGTTGACATTGTATCAGCACTTGCAGTTAGTAAAGACCCAAGAAAATATTGGAACAAGCTTGCCCAAAGGCTTAGAGAAGAAGGAAGTGAAGTGGTGACAAATTGTCACCAGTTGAAAATGGAAGCTCCTGATGGAAAGATGAGGCTAACTGATGTTGCTGATACAGAGACACTACTTAGAATTATACAATCAATACCTTCTCCTAAAGCTGAACCTCTTAAAATATGGTTAGCTAAAGTTGGATATGAAAGAATTGAAGAGACAGAAGACCCTGAACTAGCTTTTAACAGAGCTATGAGAACATATCTACAGAAAGGATATTCTAAAGAATGGATTAACCAAAGATTAAAGAGTATTGAAATTAGAAAAGAATTAACTGATGAATGGCAAGAGAGAGGTGTAAAGGAAGGTATAGAGTTTGCAATATTAACAGATGAGATTACTAAAGCATGGTCTGATATGACTGTAAGAGATTTTAAGAAGAAGAAAGGGTTAAAGAAAGAAAGTCTTAGGGATAATATGACTAATTTAGAATTAGTATTGAATATGTTAGCAGAGACATCCACCACAGAGATATCTAAGAGTAAGAAGCCTAGAAACTTCAAGGAGAATAAAGAAGTTGCAAAAGAAGGAGGTACTGTTGCTAAAAAGGCGAGACTTGAACTAGAGAGTAAGGTTGGAAAGAAAATGATTGACTAAATATATATATATATAATGTGGCTGTTCAACATAATATTTTACAAAAAGAAAAATGGGTAAATTTAACAAAGAGATGATTTGTACTGAATGTGGTTACATAGGTAAACCCAAAAAGTGGATGAAAGGAAGCTTCTTTATCGAACTAATACTTTGGTTAGCCTTTCTTGTTCCAGGAATTATTTACACAATTTGGAGAGTAACAAATACTGTTGCAATATGTCCTAAGTGCGAAAAAGAAACATTAATTCCAACTGATACTCCTAGAGGTGCTGAGCTAAAGGCTAAAAGCACACAGTTAACTACTCCAAACAACAATCAACAGCTTTCCTAACAACATCCCCTATCTTCCCCCAAAAATCATTCTTCTTTTCTTTTTTCTCTTTCTTCTTTGTCTTTTCCATACTATGCTTTCTTCACATCTTCTAACTTAATAACACCCATATTCAATGCCCAAAACAAAGAATACAAGTTATATGCCTTCTCAAATACTTCTTCTGCTTCCTTCTTCTTTCCTCTACCTAAGCACTTTGTCCCATACTCCATTAATCTGTAACTTGCTGCTAACAAATGCTTAGAAATACACCAAACCTCTCCATCATACTGTTTAATTATCTTCTTCAAAAGTTCCTTCCTCATCTCTCTAATCTCTGCAAGAAGGTCATAATATGTAGAATCTCCTGTCTTACCACCACTAAAGAACAGATGTTCTTCAATTGAGATAAGGTTCATAATTGCAATAGATAAATCCTGATCTGCTGAAAGATCTAACTTCTGATCCTTCTTCAAAGCATCATACTTCTCAACTAACTCATTAACATCTTGCATTTCAATATCTTTTTTCTTTGACATAATCAAAAAACATTATCTTAACTAAATATTCTGCTTAGTATACTATGAAATAGAGAATTATTGTAGTTATTAATAATGAAGCCACAGGAACAACTACTCTTTGATATGGGAAATACACCTTACCTTTGTTCTTTTCCTTTAGGAAAGTATGTAGTTTGCTACCAAGAAAAAACATAACACTACCTAATACTACCCCTAGTAAAATCTTATCTATTCCAAGTAAAGTATTATTTGGAATCCCTATCAAACCAGTAATCTTCATAGGGATTAAAGCAAAGGCATACATTAACAGTAAAGAAGCTAAAACCCAGACCCAACCACTGACTTTCTTAGCAAATTTTTTCTTTTGAATCCAATCTGCTAACCACAAGCTACTTGAAATCAAAAGACCTCCAATCCAAACACCTACAATAGTATCATCAATACCCAAAGACCTAGACAAGCCTACACCAGCACCAACAGCTACTGTACAGAGAGGACATACGGCATTTACAGGTGTTGCAAAAAACAAAGGAAGAAGCAACAAAGAAGCTATAACCCCAATCTTCTTTCCTCTTCTACTTTTTACAAAATATCCAAAGATTGGAAGGACTATCAAAAACCCAAGAACTATTAAAATCAACTTCTCTGTATTAGCCTGACCTTTAGACTTTTCTTTCTGCTCAGTTGGAGCTGGTTCTTCAAGCTCTTCCCCTGAGACAATACCTCTAAGCTTCGACATAATTGGTTCAACCCCTTGGTAACACTTTCCATCCACATATAACATTGGGATGCTAGGATCAACATTACATTCTTTAACCATACTACTAAAAAGCTCTGTTTTTTCCTTCCTACCATCTAGTTCTATCTCTTCAAATGTAACAACCTCTTTAATACCCTCCTCTTCAATCTTTCCTTTAACTATATGACAGTAAGGACAGTTTTCTGACCAGAATAATATCATCTGGTTTTTTGCAAAGACACCTCCACCTAAAGAGAAGAGAAGTACAAAAGAAATTAGAAAGAATGTGTTAACAGAACCTTTCCTCATGTTCTTACTGTTAAAATTAAAACTGACAAAGCTATTTTACACTGTTTTGTTATAAATTTCTTTAAAATGTTTCTATTATTTTTAATTGACACGAATCAAATACGCTTGTATATTGAATATGTATATAATTTAATTAATATTTATTTCTATGAAAGGAAAGAAATATGAGGGTTTCTCTCTTATCGAGATCCTAGTAGTAGTAGCATTAATCATTATTCTTGCTGCTATTACAATTATTGCAATCAACCCTGCAAAGAACTTTAGGGATACTCGAAATGCACAGAGAGCTTCTGATGTAAATGCTATTCTTAATGCAGTTACACAGTATACTTCTGAGCAGAACAAGAAGCTCAGCGACTTAGGAACCATTGTAAAGTGTGAGGATCCCGACGGGAACGAACAGTCTACAAAGATTGGTAAAAGTGCAGAAACAGGTTTTATAGACCTTTCTGCAAAACTTGTAGATGAAGCAGACCTAATTGTCGCAATCCCTGTAGACCCATCACAAACAAAGGAAAACAAAGAATCAGGTGATGACACAGGTTATACCATCTGTGAGACTGCAGGAGGGAGAGTCCAAATCGCAGCTCCTATGGCTGAAGAAACAGATCCTATTGTCGTAAAAAGATAGTTAGAGAAAGAAATATATAAAGTGAGTATCAGATAGCTCTTAGCTGTCCAAGAGTTATGGTAGAACTATTACAATTACTAGATGATGTTCTTAAGAAGAAGATTAATATATCTGACTTCCTTGATGCTCTAGTAGTGGATGCTCTTAAAAGCAGAGCATCTGATATTCACATAGAATCCAAGGAGGATGATATTCTTTTAGTAAGATACAGGGTTGATGGAGTATTGAGAGATATAATTTCAATTGGTCCAGAACTAAAAGATACTCTCCTCTTTATCATCAAAGTAAGAGCTAAGTTAAGAACAGATGTTCATCTTGCACCACAGGATGGGAAGATTCCTTTTGTTGTTAAAAAAGCCGATATTGATGGTGATAAAGAGAAGATAAAGAAAGAGGAAGAGAATGATAAAGACCAAGAGAAAGATGATGCAGAAAAACCCATTGAGGAAAAAGAGGAAGAGGAACAAGAGAAGAAAGTACTAAACAGGTTGGAAGCATTCAAAGCAGAAGAAAAAGACACTTACAATGTTGATGCTAGAGTATCAATACTTCCTGTTTCATACGGTGAAAAAGTTGTAATTAGATTGTTAACACAAGCGAACCGATCTCACTCTTTAGCTGATCTAGGTTTTGAAGAACATGATTTAGCCGAACTAGAGAAAGCATACACACAACCATATGGACTAATATTAATTACAGGACCTACAGGTAGTGGTAAAACCACCACACTCTACTCTATTCTAAAGATATTAAATACTCGGGAGGTCAATATAACAACGATTGAAGACCCTGTTGAGTACAGTATCGAAGGTGTTAATCATATCCAAATCAACGTAAAAAGTGATTTAACCTTTGCTACTGGACTTAGATCTATTTTAAGACAAGATCCAAATGTCATTATGGTCGGCGAGATCAGAGATACAGAAACAGCTAGAATTACTGTTAACTCGGCACTAACAGGTCACTTAGTGCTATCTACTCTCCACGCAAACGATTCCGTAAGTGCTGTACCAAGATTGATAGATATGGGTATTGAACCTTTTTTAATCGCATCTACATTAAATATTGTCGTTGCACAAAGATTAGCAAGAAAACTCTGTCCAGATTGTAAGAAACCATGCTCTCTAGAAAAAGATAAAGAGATAAAAGAAATGTTAAAGATAAGACCAGATGTAGCAAAATATATAAAACCAACAGATAAATTCTACAAAGCAGTTGGTTGTGATAAATGTAACAATGTTGGATTAAAAGGAAGAATCGGAATATATGAAGTACTAGTAATTAACAAAACTATGAGAGATACAATAATAAAGAATCCTACTATGGACGATATTTTCCAAACAGCAAAGAAATCTGGTTTTAAACTAATGGTAGAAGATGCTGTAGACAAACTTAAAAAAGGATATATAGATATACCTGAATTACTTAAGGTTATTGCAATTAAAGATTAATGGCAGAAGAAGAAAAAATCAAAGAGGAGAAAATTCAAGAAGAGAAACCTAAAAAAGAAAAACCAAAGAAGGAAGTACCTAGAGAGAAGCTTTTGAAAAAATTACAGGGAGTAAAGGTCTCTGTGCCAAACCTTTTAGTTTCTATAAAATCTTTAGCTTCATTACTTAAAGCTGGTATACCTTTGTCTGAAACAATGGAAACCATTGCAGGGCAATCAAGTGATCAAAATCTTAATGCTGTATACGAGTATATCGCTGGAGAAGTTAGAAAAGGAGTCACATTAGCAGAAGCAATGAAACTTTTCCCCAAGGTCTTTCCAGAAACAATTTCATCTGTAGTAGAAGCTGGAGAACAAGGTGGTTCTCTTGAACAAAACCTTATCTTCATTTCCGATACAATTAAGAAAGAATGGGAGATTAATAAGAAGCTAAAGGGGGCAATTATCTACCCTATTATTATAGTTTCTATGGTTTTTATGGTTTTCCTCGCCATGATATTTATAGTATTCCCAAAGTTAGAAGTTATGTTTGCAACTTTTGAAAACATACCTACTTTTACAAAAACGATTTTAAGTGTTGCTAAATATATTCGAACAAATTGGTATTTTATCTTTGGTGGTATTGGTGTCCTAGTTGTTCTTTTTATCATCTTCTTAAAAACAAAACCTGGTAAAAGATTCAAAGGTTGGCTTGGGATTAACTTCCCTATTCTTAAAAATCTCTTCATCAACAACATTCTATCCTCTTTCTCAAGAACTCTGAGTGTGTTGCTAGCAAGTGGTATTCCTATAGCTAAATCTATGAAAATTGCAGCAAACACAACAAGTAACTATATTTATGCAGAAGTGTTAGAAGAAGTATACAAGAGTATAGAAGCTGGTGATTCGCTATCTCTTTCATTAGGCAAGCACCCGAAATATTTTAATAAATCTTTCATTAAAATGGTTGAGATAGGAGAAGCTAGTGGGTCACTAGAAGACAATCTTATGTACCTACATGAATATTATGCCGAAGAGGTAGGAGAGATGAGTGCAAATATCGTTACAGTTGTAGAACCTGTTCTACTCATCTTGGTAGGTCTTATCATCGGAAGCTTAGTAGTAACTATCCTCATGCCTATTTACCAATTAATGGGTTCTATCAATGGTTAAAAAGTACAACAAAGCAGAAAAATTAAAGGGGTTCTCTCTTTTAGAAATAATTGTAACTGTAGGTATTCTACTTTTGTTCTCTGGAATAATATTTCCATTTACAATTACAAAAATCAAAAGAACACAACTACAAAGCTATGCTTCTGAGATAGTTGCTGATATATACTTCCAACAACAAGAGGCTAGAAACAGAAATCAACCTACAGGTATATTTCTCGAAAGTGGACAGTACACTCTTTTTACAGGAGAGACTTATGAAACAGCTACAGAAAAAGACAAGAAAGAGCTCAAAAAAGGAACTTACTTATCATCCATTATGTTAAATGATGGAACTTCTATTCGTTTTGAGGGGAGTTCTTTTAAACCTCTGACATACGGGTCTTTCCTTTTAAGTAATGGGAGAAGTAGTGTGAAGATAGAAATAAATAAAGAAGGATTAATAGAATATGAATAGTATTAGAAAGAAATACAAAGCTTTTAGTTTAGTTGAATTAATTGTAGCAATTGCTGTCTTTGGCTTGATTTCTTCTTTTTTAGTAGTTCTTGTAGTTGATTCAACAAGAGCATATGAGAATATGTATGCAAGGTCTAAAGCTACAAGCCTTGTAAAAGAGATATATTCTACTTTGAAATTACTAAAAACAGATAACTGGTTTGAAGTAACAAAGCATACAGGATTAGGACCTAAGCATTTAATATTCGAAGAAGGAGAGTACAAGATAGCTGATGGAGAAAAGGTAGAAGGATTACTAACCTACTTCTTTACTGTAGATTTCGCACAAAGAGATAGTGATGGAAATATTGTAGAAGAAGGAGGAAATACAGATGCACATACAAGAGTTGTCTCTGTAAACATTAAATGGAAGGACAGAGCTAATAAAGAGCATACTTTGAATCCCAAACTCTATCTTAATGACTGGCATGTTAATACTTTCACATTTACATCTATGGAGGACTTCCAACCAGGAGGACATACCGACACTACAGCTTCTGAGAGTTTTACTGGTGGAGAATTAAGATTACAATCAGTCTTCTATCCTAACTGGTGCAGACCTGAGAGATCTATGAGTAGTTATGATATCCCAGGAGAAGCATATGCAAAATCTATATTCGCTGAAGTTGGATATGCATATTTAGGTACTAGAGGTGGAGATGTTGGGGATCCATTTACAAAATTGATAATTGAAGGTGTAAACCCTACAACACTAACAGTAGAGGGAACATTCCAAGGGTATCGTATTAATGATATCTTTGTAGAGGGAAACTATGCATATCTTGCAACATCAGATGATGAAAAAGAGATTGTTATCTTAGATATCTCCTCAGTCCCTTACCAAGAAGTTGGACATGTAAATGCACCAGACCAATGGAATAATGATGCTAGGAGTGTGTTTGTAAAAGGTAATGTTGGATATCTAACACAGAGTACATATGTTAGAAGTTTTGATTTATCCTCTAAAACAGGTTCTAGGCCTATTCTTAATAGCATATCTATCAGTCTTATCCCCTGGATAGCATCAGTCTCACAGATACATGTTAAAGATAACTATCTTTATGCTTCACTAGACTGGGACTGGTATGAATTAGCTATTCTTGATGTCAGTAATCCCAGTAAAATGAAGATACTCTCTAGAACAAGTGTAAACAATCAACAAGTATATGATATGTATGTTTCAGATGATGGAAACAGGGTGTATTTTGGAACAAACTACTCTTCAAGTGAGCATGAGTTTTTCATAATTGACACAAGTGTAAAGAATATTAAATGTCCTATTATTGCATCTAGAAAAGTAGATATGACTGTTAGAGGTATATCTGTTGTTGAAGATGGAAATGTTGTTGTATTAGTAGGGACATCAGGTCAAGAGTATCAAGTATTTTCTATCACTGACGAAACAAATCCTGTAAAGTGTGGAGGTATGAGCATACCTTCTGGTGTCTACGATATCCAATCTGTCCTAGATCCACAAGGGAATGCTTTCTCGTACATCTTAACCGGTGATAAACATCAAGAATTTACAATAATCAGGGGAGGTCCCGGAGGTGGAGATGAAGATACAGGTAATGGTTTTGTACCAACGGGAAGTTATATCTCCGCAATTCAAGATTCTAAGACCTCAAATTCCACATACTACACCTTAAGTATTCAAACAAATATTCCTGAAGGAACACAGATGGGTATTCAGATAAGGATTGGTGATAGTCCTACTATGCAAGGTGTATCATGGAAAGGTCCAGATGGAACAAACGGAACATACTACTCCACAAGCGGTACATACTCCCTACCACCAGGAACTAAAGGAAGATATTTCCAATACAAAGTAGACTTTACAGGTGACACTGTTAACTCACCTATGCTTGAAGAATTAATTATTAGCTATGAGAAATAAAAAGAAGAACAAATTAAAAGGACTTACATTACTGGAGACACTACTCTATGTAGCTCTCTTCTCTATGATTCTCTTTGTAATTATAAACTTCATGCTTGGTACACAAGAAGCAACTAGAAGAAATATGCAAAGAAGCTCTGTTCATCAATCAGCACAGTTTGTTAAACAACACTTAGATTATTCTTTTCAGAAGGTTATACAAGTAAGTGAAGGAGGTAGTATTTTTAATAATGACAATGGAAAGCTAACTTTAATTTTCTCAGACACAAGTAAATCATATACTATTTCAAACAATAGAATATATTTTAATGATATTGCTATCACACCAAAAAATATATCTGCAACAAAATTACATTTTGAACCCATATATAGTAAGAAGGGTGTAGTCATGGCAATTAAAGTGTCGACAAAACTAGTAACTAAAAAAGACCCAAAGATATTTGAAGAGATAACTTACCTTGCTGTTATTAGATAGAAAATGAAGAAAAGAGATAATAAACAACTCAAGAAAAATGGGTATATAGCCCTAACAACAGTTTTAGTAATCATACCCCTACTCCTTGCAACAGGGATAGACTTAGCATACAGAAGTATAACGAATGCCATTGTCAGTAAATTGGAATTCGATCACAATATGTTAGAGGTAAACGCAGAGTCTTGTTTAGAAGAAAGTGTTAGAAAGATAAAATTTAATATTTTGTTTGAAGGAACACTGATAGTAGAACAAACAACATGGACTTGTAACTCTGTTATAACAAACAAACCAGGAGTAAGTGGTGTGAAGATAATAAATATACAGGCAAGTGATGAAAATGAAAATGTAGTACTACTTAATAAAGAATTAAATACAAATACAGACCCATTTGAAATCTCAAATATTTAAAAAACAGTTAAAGAAGGTTGATATTATTTTCATAGTTTGTTTTCTCCTTAGTGTTATATCTGTACCTATTTTTCTTTTTTTAAAGTCTAGTAATCTAAAGGAAATTCTTTTTTCAACTCTGTTATCAACCCTACTATTTGGAGCTCTGTGGTATCTTGCATATTATGATTACAAGAAGATGGAAGTTCAGCCTACTCTTTCTCTTGCTTTGATAATAGTTTTAGGGATTGTTAATATTTTAGCTTTCTTCTTTTGGAAGGATACAGAGTTTGGATATAATAATTTGTTGGGAGGTATTACTCTTGGTGTTATTTTTCAACTGATTGTTCTACTTACAAAAGAGAGAGGTTTAGGACAGGGAGATGTGAGAATTGCAATTATATCTGGATTGTTAGTTGGTTTTGATGGTTTAATTCCTTGGTTGTATATTACAATATTTTCTTCTTTGCTATATGGAATTATTATTGCTATTAAGAGAAGAAAGTTTAGAGGTTTAAAAATACCGTTTGTACCTTTTATGGTGTTTGGGGTTGTTCTCCAAAGAATTGTCCATTTATTCTGTGTTTAAAACGTTTTTTATCTTCACGAGTAAGTTTGTAATTCCTCCAGTCCTCTTTAGGTGTGAATCTTTCTATATTTTCCCCTGTCTTCATTGCTCTTTCAAATAAATCCTTATCTTCTGATGATAATTCACGAACAAAGTGCTCATGAAATAGATACCATTTGAAATAATTTATACCCCAATCAAAATCTTTGTTTTCCTCAGCACCCACTACATCTGTTCCAAATTTCTTTGTTTGATATTCACAATAAGTTACTGCATGTAAAACCTCGAACATTGCTTTTTTATAGACCTCTGGTTTGTCTTTATAATAGTTATAATTAAAGAAGATAGCAGTGCCTAATATTTCGTATCTAGTTATCTGATAATATAGCTCTATCTGACTTAATTCCTTTATTTTCTCCGGATCTTTTATTAATGGTCCAGGATCTATACCTAGAGGTCCTTTAGGTAAGTCTTCTGAAGGTTCGATATCTTTAGAAACTTTTGTTTTTTTGTCTAAATCTGAGGTGTTTGTTTCTGTAGTAGATCCGTCTACATCAGGAATACTGTCTGTCATAGTTTTACACTAAAAGTTATTGTTATGATATTTTAGTATAACAAGATGAGAGATGGATGTATAATTATCGTAATCTTTTTACTCTTTCACCGTCACCATCTTCTATTACATACTTTTTCCAAGCATCTTTGTTAGGTAAAAATTCTTTAATATCCTTCTCATGTCCATCCTTTAATGCTCTCATAAGTAACTCTACCTCCAGAGCATTCCCTAAACTTTTCTCTACTTCTTTATATCTCCAATCAAGGAATTTTCCATGAAAACCAAACCACGGTGCAAACACTTCCCCAAAAAATTCTGCATGTGAAAGATTAGAATCTTCATCTAAACGCCTTTTTAACTCATGTTGTATTAAAAATTTTCCAGCTGTAAGATACTTCTCAGTTAGTACCGCAGCTATTGTATCCACTATTCCTATATGCGTCCCTACTGCATTACCAACAAGCATACACCATAAAGATCTATTTATTACATACATTAGAGAAAATGATTCAAAATCACTTAACTTCTGAATCTCTACTGGATTTTTTATAAATCCTAATTCCTTGTTACTCTGAGGTTTGTCTAATGTTTCAGGGTTCTCTAATAGTTCTGGATAGATTTCGTACAGTACTCTATAACTCCTCCATGAGACACTAAGACTTTTTAGTACCTTCTTTCTTTTACTCCGATCTAGTTCGCCGAACTCAACATAAGCTTTGTACCTCTCACTACGCTTTGTTAAACTATCAAATAACATATGAATTCTATTCTCTGGAAATATACCTACAACATCTTCAAGAGAATCTTCAGTAGCTTCAAACTTCTGCATTAGTTCTGGGCATAAAACACTCAATACTCTACGAACTTCATCTTTAACTCGAGGGTCATCTGCTGTGTCATATATATCACTATCATCATCTAATTCTTTTAATTCTTCTAAAACTTCCCTAGCAACTTCAAGTCTTTCTATTGGGAAATTACTGTTAAGTTCTACAACAACACCTTGTAAATATCCCCATACAGTAGCATTCTTAAGATTCTCTGCTAGTTCAGGATACCATCCCCTATTCATTATTTCTCGTATTGCTGGGTGTATACTGTCTATAGCCTCTTGTTCTAAATTTTCAATAAAGATTTCAGGTTCAGTTATTAAACCTGGATATAATTCTTCTAATGTTACCTGGAAATCTAGAGCCAAACTCTCAGAATCTCCTGTTTCAGAATACATCGATTGGGTCTCTTCAGGTAAGCTCTCTGGAGAATTTGATGACATAGTTGTACACTAAAAAATTATAGTGGGGAGTGATTAAGTATAGCAAAAGTAGGAAGAGAAAACTATGTATATTTAATAAAAATCATAAAACTGTTCTATCTCACACCTAGGATATAGTTCTTTCATTTCAAAAAGATCATTTAAATCTTCCATGTTCTTCGCCTTAGATAAATTTTCTAAAAAGATTGTATACTTCTCTTCTTTAATCTCCCATTCAGAATTGATAAATTGACCCCAAATAACAAGAATTTTTGTTTTAGGATCTCTAGTTCTCATATCTTTAAGATATTCTTTTGGAAACAACCTCTTATACTCCTCCCTGTTATACAACCAACTACCACCTTCTACATATTTAGCCTTGGGATATTTCTTTCTAATTTCCTCAAACATCTCTTTTAACTCAGCTAATCTTTTAGGTTTTTCACTTAAGGATAATGGACCATTCTTACTCTTACCATCATTAAGAAAATGTATCTTTACAACACCTTCTCCATTCCCATCTTCTACATACTTGTATCCAAAACAACCAAACCATTTTTTCTTTTTATCTGGATCTTGATAGTTTTGTATATGTAATTCATATGCTACATCTACCATGTTCTCTCCTTTTTCATATCTATCTATTAGTTCTTTCCAATGTTTAGATTCTGGATCAAAATCCCATGAGTAGTTACCTATGAGGAAGAATATTGGTGTATACCTTTTAATAGATTCAATTATATCTATACCCTCTATTTCACCTCTTTTAGAGGCGTATTCTATAATCATATGGAAGAGTTTTTTAGGATAGAGTTCTTTTTTAGGTTGCATAGTAAATTATATCATTACATAATTACTAGATATAAATAAAGAGATTTAAGGTATAATTAACAAGAATAACATTATTAACAAACCTATGATTAAAGCTATTGTATTTGACCTTGATGGTGTATTTTTTGAAAATGGTACAGAAACTTTTATAGCCTCCTTACAAGAAAAATACCAATTAGAAGAAGATGAAATAAAGGAGGTATATTTTAGAAGTCAACAAATGGCAGACTACAAACAAGGGAAGATTCTCGGTGATGAGTATTGGAATTGGGCAATAGAAACTTGGAATATACCTACTACTAAAGAAGAAATTGTAAAGCTTTTAATTGATAGTTATTCTGTAAAAGATCAAACAAAACTATATGTTGAAGATTTAAGAAACAGAGGTTTTAAAACAGCTATATGTACAAACAACTTTCCAGAAAGACTAAATGGATTAAAAGAAAGATTTTCTTTAAATAAATATTTTGATGCAATAGTAGCTTCTTTTGAAGTTGGTATAACAAAACCATCACCAGAAATATTTGAAGAACTATCTAGACAACTTGATTGTAAACCAGAAGAAATAATAATGAGTGATGATAAGGAAGATAATGTTTTAGCATTAAAACAGTTAGGATTTAATGTAATTGGATATACAGATTGGGAGACATTTGTATCTGAGGTGGAAGGTATAATAGAAGAAAGTTCAAGATAGTTATCAACTAGTAAATAACTATCTTCCTATGTCTATGCAACTCTCCATTGACAACTTCATCATAGAAATTTGTTTCCTTGAATTTGGAACACCTACCTGTAATACCATCAGGACAAACATAAAGATTCTTCTCTTTTTCTATACAAGAATCCGGAATGAATCCCTTATACTCACAATTTCCTTTACATTCATCTGAGTTTTTACAAGAGTTTCCACTATCAGAGTACGGAATACGGCAATCAAAAACATATCCATACATACCTGACAGTTTAGAATCAAGTAGTCCTAAATCTTCCGTGCATTTATCACTGTAATGATTCTTCAAAATCTTTATAACAAAACTGTTTGTTTCTAAATGAAGATGATGACAATACCAACCCTCACTATCACTAGAAGAATCACACTCTTTAACAAAAAAAGCTAAACAGAGAAAAATACAACAGTTAAAAACAAAGATTAGTAATAATGAAAGAATGGCTGTTTTCAACCCTTTTCTACGATTATTCTGTTTATTAACCTTATTCATTATTAATAAATCCTAACAAGGTTATTTTTATCTGTCAAGATTAATGGAGAAATATTCCTTACCTGGTGGAGACGATGGGAATTGAACCCATGTCCAAAAGTATCATCTAGTACCATATACAAACATATCTAATCTTGTTTAGTAAGATATACCTAAAAGACTAGACAAAAAGTATATCTCCTCAGTTATATATCTCAATCAACTACCCTACTGACCTGATAGAAGATCGTACCCTAATAACGACTGTCTTAGATTCCTCATTAGGGAAAAGAATAAAAGACACTAACCAAAATCAATTAGTTAGACTGATGCAAAATTGTATGCATAGGCTGGAGCTGCAAATGCTGCTCTTAGTCCTGCGCTTACTTTATCTGCAAAAGCGACGATTTTGTTTTTTACACTTATCTTGTGTGTTAAGAATAACGAACTCAACAAACGGTTTGTGATAACTAGAATCAAGCTTCTGTCGATAGCCTGACGTCCCCATATTGGTAAAGAACTACTTAATTATACCATTTTTGAGGGGTTTTTTCTACTTAATGCTGTAAGAATTCTGTTTAAGAGCATAGCATACTCTTCTTCACTAACCTTACAATCAGAGTTTGCAGAATAATTCTTAGATTTCCTGACTTCTTCGTAAGTTTTAAGCTCACCAATCTCTATTCCTAGATCTCTCCTAAAATGTTTAGAATCTATTCTATCTTTCAAAATCATATTTGCACTTTCAAGTGCTTCATCTAAATTACCTCCCATTTTTTCTATATATTTAAGAGTATCTATATGAGAAAAAATTATAAAAGTAGTAACTATTTCTGCATGATCTAAATCTTCTGTTTCAATGCCAAAGGTATTAAGATATTCTGTCTTTTGATCATCATACTTTGAACTAAAACTTGTAACTCCTTCTCCCTTATAGTTCAAATTTTCGACTGACAACTCTACTCTCCTAATATCCTCTTCCGTTATCTCAGTTTTGAAGATTGCTTCTTCTTCATATGAACCATCTTCCTTAAATATTTCCATTATTATAAATATAATAAATTAGTACTCTATTATACCATTTCTAGGAGGTTTTTACTACTGTAAATGATGCTACTTAACAAGTTTCGTATTAGTATTTGCTATCATATTAAAATAGTTTATCACTATATCAGGATCTGTAATATTCTCTACTACCCATATCTTCCTTCCTTCTTCATTTGACTTTACTTTAGGAATATTTTTATACCTACTCTCCATCAATTTGTCAACAACAACATACTCAGAACCTACAAAATATGGAAGTTTAAAAGACCAAGAAAGGATATTCTTTCTTAATTCTACTACTCTACCATCAGCCTTTGTTTGCTCACTTATATCTGTACCAAGCACCTCAGAACGAATACCCCAAGTACCTATACCTACATATCCTAGATATGTTAGTAAACATTCATAAAGAGCAAGAGCATGCTCAGGAGATTTGATACTACGTGGTATATCTACCAACCAATCACTTTCAAGCTCACTATTCTTTTCTCCTTCACGAGCAAATATACGCAGTTGTAATCTCGTATCAGGATTTGGTATCACATTTAAACATGTTAAAGAATTAGTACCATCAGGATACTGTCTCCATTCATCTTGCCCTTGATACCCATTAGGAAAATATTTATCTTTAACCAGTTCGATAGCAAAACGACATTCTTCAAGGCTTTCTATAGGTACTCCTAACCCTTTAGATAATTTATTAGTCAGAGCAGATTCATGTCTTTGACCCCAAGTTATCCAATAGATGTTGTCTCCTTTAGATGTTCTCTGAGCAATATTAGGAATATCGACATCCAACATGATTCCTGGATCTTTCATATCTATAATATCATGTTTCTCTATGTCCATCAGTAGTATATTATAACATTTAATATAGGCTTACAGCAAGAAAGAAATTTTAATAAAATCTCAACCAAAACTTATGATAGAATGGAAAAGCTATGAAATTACTAACTCAAAATATATACTGTGTAACTACATGGGATTCTAAAAAAGACACTCTCCTAAAAGCATACAAAGAGATTAATCCAGATATTCTTTGTTTGCAAGAATTAATATGTGGAAAAACTAATAGTTCTGAAGAAGTTAATGATATTGAAAAGATACTAAATACTACTGGTTACTTCACAGATACATTTGAATATATGCCTAATCAGGGAATCTTTGTTAAAAACAAAGATATTGATGTTATTCAAAAATTTAGACTTAACCATTCCAACTTATACAAAGATGGAACACTTGATAGTCATCCTAGATTATTAATAGCAACATTGTTAAGTATTGAAAGAAAAGAACTTCTAGTTGTTACTCTACATTTATCAAAATTTAAACATTTTAGATACCAAAACTGGGAAGAGGTGATGTTTTGGTTAAAGAAATCTGGATTAATAAAGAAAAATATTCTCGTAGTAGGAGATTTTAATTCGTATGATAAAGATGATGTTCATAAAACTGTAGAGAAGAGCGGTTTTAAGAATGCTTGGGAAGAAGTGAATAAAGAAAAATGTATTAGTTACAACTCTTCTGAATGGTGGAGTAAAAATTATCCTAATCACCCTGTTAGTAAGATGGCTCATGAGAGAAAAATATCATGGGATGATAATTGTATAGACTTCATATTTTACAAGGGTAATATTAAGATAAATTCTGTTGAACTATTAGATTTAGTTCCTGAAGGTACAGATCATAGAGGTTTGATATTGGATTTTAGTCTTTAATATATCTCCAATGCCAAGGTTCATACATAGTTCCAAGCTCATTATCCTTAGGAAATGATTCTTTAAAACCGTATTTCTCAGCATTCTTTACAAGCCATTTGTATTCCTTAGTATCTTCAAAATATCTATCATCGTGTTCTTGAGGAACACCATCCTCTGTAATGAAATCTATAGCTACATTATCAGCAACACAATGCTCACTATATCCAGGCATAGCAACTCTTTCTAATGTTTTTCCAATATCAAATTCATACATATTAAGATACCAAACAAGAAGGAAAAGTTGATATGCAGGAGAACGATAGCCTGAAGCTATTAATAATTTCTTACCAATATCTTTAAACATAGCTTTGTTCATCTTTTCATATGCCTTGTATACCTTACTAGGTAAATACCTTTCCCCTATCTCATGATATCCTTTCTCTTCAGTATCAGTCTCATATCTTTGCCCTTTTATCTCTACTAAATCTTTAGGAACATCTTGTATACCTAGATATTCACCCTTAATACCATAGTCATGTGGATCTATTGTTAAAAGTTTCTTTAGAAAAGCAATCTCTTTTTTATTAAGAAAACTGTAAACTGTATCTAAATCTGCTATTGAGAACTTTTCTTTTTCTGTTTCTGTAATCTTTTTAAGAAGAGATTTAGTTAATTCTTTTTCCTTTTCTGTTATTGTAAATGGTTTTTGTTTCATTTTACTTACTTATCCTTTGTTAATCTTTTTGTTTCCTCTAACAACAAATCAAAATCCGACCTATACAACTTATCCTGTATTGGTCTAAATTTTTCATACTCCATCTCTGCTTTTATTTTGGCTTGTTTCTGAGATATCTTTCCTTTGTCTGTAAGAATTGGGTAGTTTGCTAATTCTAGAAAATCGTTTAGTAGAATACTCCAATCTTTCATATTCATAACAATATGTCTTTCTGCCCTATCCTCAGCTAAATCTAAATATGTATTTACAACTCTAATTAAAGCTTTCAAATGTTCTTCGTTTAGATAGTTCTTAGCAACAGTTACATCTCTTTTTAATATTTTTCTGTTTTTCTCTTTTCCTCCCCATGTCTTAAGTCCCATATTTACCTTCTTAGCATCTGCTTCTGTATATATTATCTCTGCAGCTGTTTTCCCTGTAATTGCCCAATGGAATTTGTTCTGAACAGTAGCAAAAAACTCTTTTGTAAATGTTGATTTACTATCATAATCTGCAGAAAGTGCAAAAATGTCTGTAACCTTTTGATACAACCTTCTCTCACTTGCTCTAATCTCACGAATCCTCTCCAACAACTCATCAAAGTAGTCTTTACCAAACCCTTTCATCTGTTTTAATCTGTCATCATCTAAAACAAAACCTTTGATTGTAAATTCTTTAAGAATATCAGTTGCCCAAATTCTAAAACTTGTAGCTCTAGTAGAATTCACCCTATATCCAACTGCTATTATTGCTTCAAGAGAATAGAAGGTGGATTCATACCATCTACCGCGCTTTTTCATATGTGCAAATTTTGCACATATGCTTTTTTCATCTAACTCTCCTTCTGTAAATATATTTTTCAAATGTTTAGAGATTACAGACCTTTCTACTTCAAACAATGTAGCCATTAGTTTCTGTGTTAGCCACAGATTATCATTATGAAAGAAGACATCTATATTTACATTACCATCATCGGTTTGAAATATGACAAAGTTTTCTAATTTCTCTATTTTTTCTGCTTTCTTAATCATATATATATTTTAGAAGATATGTTTTAAGAAAACAAGTCGTAGAAAGGTTTTTAATGAAGTTGTAAATACTTGTAGAGAAGATATTTATGATTTCTCACAATACTCATCAAGAAATCTTTTTTAAAGATATAGTTATACATCAAGCAAGAGACCACTAACTTCCATCTTTCGTTCTCCCGAAATTCTCGCAAAATCATGAAACTCAACGTATTGATCACCTGTTGCAGATTCTGTGATACTCACTGTAACTGTTTCTGCTTGTCCTGACATGTTGTTCTTATTGAAACTTTCTAACAACACTTTTGCTGAAGTTCCAACTGATGACATAGCAGCACCAGAAATAAACACTCCTAATTTAATATTTGGAAATTGTTGCTTGATAATCTTTTGTTTCTTAAGAATAGTTTTAATATGGTTCTCTAGTATTTTGCGAGATCTCGTGCCATACACTCTATCAAAAACAAAAGCTATACTGTTAGAACCATCAACCTTGTCTATAGGTACTACAAAAACTATTTGATCTGAGATACTTCTTTCTTTTCTAGAACCTTCCTGAGTGAAAAGGAAAAACTTATTAGAATCTCCAAATGTTAGATTGGTGTCGTTGTTAATACCATCTGTCATACAAGATAAGCACTCACGAATGTTTTTTATTACCACATTTAAATTATTGGTAGCAACACTAGTGATAACTTGTTCTTTGTCTCTTCTGTTTACATTAACTTTTATCTCGTTTAATTTGTTTTTTAACTGCTCGTTGTCTGTAACTTCAATAACATTATCTATTTGACTGTTAATTTTCTGTTGTACTTCGTTATATTTTTCTTCTAACTTAATTACTTGTTCACGTATTTTAGAAAGATATGTATCGACAATCTCTTTCTCTTCAGGTTTAAGTTTATCTTCCTTTTTAACAACTAAATTTTCTAGATGATCTATATCTTGAGATAGAGCTATAGCACCAGAAGTCTGTGTAAAGTCCTCACCTAACTTGTTGAAGATTTCAATAACTGCAGATTCTGGTTGAAGCAAACTCTCAAGTACTTCAATATCCCCCTCAACCCCTTTTACAGTTTCCGCTAAACTGATAACAGCTGAAAAAGGTTTTAGTTCTTTTTGAAAAACTCTGTTTAATTCTTCTGGTGTTTTTTGAATGTTGTTCTCTTCCATAATTCGAAAGACCTCTTCCCGTATTCTCTCTTCTTCTATTGTAAGAGATTCTCTTAGAGGTTTGTTGTTCATCTGCATCCATATCTTGCTGACAATACTGCCAAACGACTTTTTCTTTCCTCCTTCTTTGTCCTCTACATTTCTTTCCATATACCCTTGCAACAACTTTATTCGTTCTCTATCCAAAGGAGTTGGATACAGATCCTCATCAGTTAATTCTTCCAAATTCTTAATAATATTGGTTAGTTTTTGATCAACCGTTGTAATGTTTGCTAATTCCATATTAGATACCTCTGTTTGTAGTAATTGCATAAACAAAGGTATTTCCTCTGGTTGAATGCCAAGGTTTTCTGCTGTTAAAGGATTTAGCTTCTTCCTCTCCTGAAGTACAGTCTTAATATATGCACTATTCTCTGGAATTAGATACTCATGAGGATTAATATCTTTCCCCTCTCTAAAATCACCCCATTTATCATTAACCATCATAGCTAGATAGAAACCTAAAATCTTTTCTTTGTCAGGAGTTTTATTTCTCATGGTAGATAAATACATTGCAACATTCGAAAAAGATTGTATATGTTCAGGAGTTATCCGTTCTGAAATTTTAATAATTCCAAAGCGTTCTTTAACCAAACCTCTTATTTCCGTTAACAACCTTTGTCTCTCTTCTTCAAAAGTGACTTCTCCTGATTTAAACATTTCAGTAAAATTACGTATATCAGTACGCATACCCATTAATACTTCTTTGCTATATATCTTTTCATCTCCATTTCCTCGTTTTTCTTCAATAGCCAACTTTGCCCTATGAAGTGGATATATATTACTAACAAAACCTTCTAATTCAGAAGGAGAAAATTCTTTAAAGAGAGTTAGATTATCTGAAAAGATACTTGGTGCTACATCTATAATATCACGCGAAATATTGTAAAAGTCTGTCCTCTCGTTATTAGACCATTTTTCATTATTAAACCTTTGTTCTATTTCTAATAAGCCTTGAGCTATTTCAACCTTTGTTCTATCTACTGTTGTCTCTTTAGAAAATGCATTGTTAACACTTACTATTAAAGAATTTAAAGAAGTTACTTGGCTTAAAGGACCTGCTCCTTCACAATAGTGAATAAATTCGGAAGTTAGAAGTAAAGAGAAAGGAATATCTTCTAGTCTACCTGTTTCTAAACCAGACTCCAAGTAAGTCAACCACTGTTCTTTTAATCCATTCAGAGCTGTATCTCGAACTTTAGGATCTTCAAAAACTTCTTTTATCTTTTTAGTTGCAGTATCTGAAAATTTGGGTAAGTAATAGTCGTCAAAATCTGCCCTAGTAAAAGCCATTAATAGTGAATGCCAAACCATCTCTTTTAGTTCGTCTACTTCTTTGTTTTCTAGAATGTTATTAATATTGATTAAGTGTTGCTTGACTAATAATGGTAAAACTCGTTTAAACTCGCCTTTATTACTGGACCTAGATATGTTTATCTCTCTTCCTATATTTATATCTTCTTTTTGTTCTATTGAAAACTGATGTCTTTGAATCATGTGTTGGGATAATAACAGTCCTTCGTTGGTTTTAAGAAAGAATTTTGGATAACGAAGAACATCTTGAAATTCTTGGGTTTTTATACCATCGGAACCGAAAAGTACTGGTAATTCTAATGCACGCTCTTGAGTTATATCTTTGTTGTTAACTAAATTAGCTATTTTTCCAAGCAGGACTTTTTCTTCGTAATACGTCACAAACAAGCTTTTAAAGAACTCCACTCCTTTATCAGTCTGAAGAAATAACTCAGGAAACTGTAACAACACTTTGTTGCTTTGAGATTCTACTATATCTTTGCTAAGCTTTTCGTGTAGTTTTAGGGCAAAATCCGGAGAAACTTTCTCTTCCCCTACTAATTTGTAAAGGCCTGTTAAAAATGTTTGATTCGAAAAATTAGCAGACAAATCCTTAAGGAAGATAACACTTTCTTCTCCCTTAAAATAAGAACAAAAGGAAGAACAAAGATCATAATTTTCACTCAAAGAAGGGACTGCTTTGTAAGCACTTAACAGAACAAGTAAATCTGAGGACGATATTGCCAAATCTGCTGACTTATTTAAAACACTATCAGATGTTAGATATTTTATAGCATTAATATCTGTCTTGTTCTCTAAAATAAGATTAGCAATAGTAGAAAATCTTCTTATTACCTCAAGTTTCTGCGGATCAACAGAACCACTTTGCTCTGCAGACAGTAAAGCCAAATGCTCTCTGAGATTAACACAAAATTCTGAGGCAAACTCGTTCTTAGAAAGATTGTCTTTCATATCGGAGTCATTAATATCAAATACTGAGTCTTTTAATCCAGGTTCATCTATCATATTGCTAGGAATATCGTTGAGAAAAGTTATAGCTTGTGCTATAGAATTTTGTTCTTGTTCATTTATTATCCCTCTTTTAGCCAAAACATTAACAACAGAAACTTCCTGTTTCAGGAAATGAACAGCACGTTGCCTATCATCTCCACTAACATTTTCATCTTCAATAACTTCTAATAACAAATCGTTCGCAGCACTCCTAATATACGAAGTAGTCAAAGAACCTACACCACTTTCTAGCAACTCTCTTGCTGGCTTTAAAGATGGGTAAACTCCTTCAGCAACATCTAAAAGCTGTCCCCAGTTAGGTTTTTGTTTCAATAAGTCGAGAGTGAATCTTATTTCTCCTCTTACATAATAGACTCCTTCACCTGTAGCGAGTAGAACTAAACTTTTAATAGCGTCAGGGGTAGGATAGTAATAAAATAATTTTATATAATCATTTGTATCACCGTATCTCTTGGAATTCTTTATAACTGCTTCATAAACCTCACTATCTTTTTGATGAATATAATCTCCAAAAAGACTATTTGCTGTTTTTGAAAATTTTATAGCATTCCACAACATAATTTCTGAAGGTTCTAATGATTTTGTTCTTTTTGCATACTTTTCAAACATCTCATTATTGTATATATCCGTTTGTAACAACAAATTAACTCTTTCTTTCATAGGAAGTAGTTCAGCAAGAGCCATATCAGTAACAAAGCTAGACATTATCTGTTCATTACTCGTTCTTAAAATACCATATAGATTGTGCTGCAAATTTATATCACTTATAAGTTCTGCAAAATTGGACAAAGACTCTTCTGGAACGTACAAGTCCTTTCCGTATATTTCAGAATCACTTCTATTATGAAGAAAACTTCTTAAAGATCTATAAAAATCGTTCTTGTTTTGTTCCGAAACTTCTTTTTCAACTGCTACTTTTTCTGTACAGGGAACAATAACTTCCTCAATATAAGCATCTATTATTTCTCCTGGTATTGTACCATCCTGTAACATATCTTCTCCTAACTTCTCATACTCAGACACTACTGTATCTATCCTTCTTTTAACCTCACTATATAATAACTTATTTCTCATCTCTTTTATTTCTGGCACACTATTGAGAAGCCCTCCTTCTATGTTTTTCTTCTCTTTAAGAACAGCAGTTACATTTGAGTACTCGAAATTCAATTCCTCCTCTTTTTTTGCTAACCTCTTCTTTTCAGATACTGCTTTGATTCTTTGCCATAAACCTTTTACTTCCTCTAATTTCTCTTTTTTGTTAGAAATTTCACTAATCATACTCAACAGATTATCTTGCTCTACCTTAGTCTTATTATATTCCTCTTCATTCTGTCCCCTTGCCCTTTCTATTGCCTTAAGTAATGTTCCACTCTTTAACATATATTCCATTGGGGTAATATCCATATTGTTTTCTAATTCCTTAATCTGAGCAACAACCTCTTCTACTGTAATATCAGAACGAGGTTCAGGAGCTTCCATCTCACTTACATCTAAAAAGTTTTTTATCTCTTCAACATTCTTACGAATGGTTTCCTTCCTCTCTTTAACTTTAGACAAGAAAGGTTCTATCTCTGTTTCTGTTACAGAAGCATCTTGTTGAAGATTATCAAGTTCTTCTACCAAAGAATCTGTTTCTGTTTTTAATTCATCTACCTCACTACTAAACCTATCTACTGGCTCGTTCAACTGTTCACCTACCAATGTTGTTACTTCTTCTGAAACGGTAAGAGCTTCATTTAAAGCATCCTCTCCTCTCTCAGCCACTATAACAGTATCCTTAGATACTTCCAAAACTTCTGGGGTTTGCTCTCCTGTTTCTCCTTGTGTTCCCTTATCAGAGTTGTCAATCATTGTTTTAACCTAAGCTTGAGTTTATCTATCTCTCTACTATCCTTTATCTCTATTAATCTAGCTCTAATCTCTTTAAGCCTTTTTAATATTCTCTTTATTTCTTCTCTATAATCTACCATAGTAATAATATAACAGAAAACAAAAGATATAGAAAGTTGTTAACAAAACGCATTTTATAACAAGAAACTGTACATTATTTTCTCCTCGCATACTCCCACATACCAATACTTGTAGCTACTGAAAGATTCAATGAATCAATCTCATCTGAATGAGGTATGTATATGCTTTCTCCCTTTCTCTTCTCCATTGTTTTGTAACTCTCATCTAACCCCCTACCCTCATTACCTTGTATAAAAGAGAAAGGTTCTTTAAATTCTACTTCAAGGATATTCTTCGCCCCATCTAACATAAAAGGATACAGATTATGATCCTTGTAAACCTCCGTATACTCATTAATTGTATTAAAATATCTAAAATGAATTCTAAACAGTGCCCCCATTGTAGATCTAACAACCATAGGGTCAAAGATATCAACACCTGGTTTAATTATTGCAAGATTCTTAAACCCAAAACCAACCATAGTTCTAATAATCGTACCTAAATTACCAGTATTACTAGGATTAACTAAAACAATATGATTCTTTTCACCCTCTAACTCCTCTTCATACTTTTCAAACACCCCAACCACAAAAGTATTCTCCTTGTATGCAATCCTATCAATTAACTTATCATTCTCTTCAAAAGGAATATTCTCTCTCTTACAAATATCTAATATTTCAGAAACACCATCACTCTTTAAACCTTCTTTCTTAACTAAAACCTTTAAAACCTTTTCTTTTTGGAATTTCAATAAATCTAATACAGGATACGCTCCAAAAGCATATGAAAAATCAAATTTCTTTTGATATCTTTTTAATTTTGGTAGTTGCATATTACTTTTTACCTTTCTTACCTATTATCTCATTTCTAAGTTCATTTGCATAACCAAAAAGAAGAGAGATATATGCAAACATTTGAGTAAAAATACCGTGTATGGAATTGTTTGTAGTGAAATGGAATATTGCTATTAATGAAAGAAGAAGTCCAAATATATTCCAATATGTGAAGTCATTAAATATCCATGATTTTGTAAATGGTTTATTATCTTTTTTAAGAAATATTCCCAAAAAGGCTGAGAATATTAGAAGAAGAGATGGAAGGAATATGCTTGAATATGTTATTTCTTTAGGAAAAATTTCTTTTAAATCTAATATTTTAGGAAGAAAAAGGAACAATACAACAGATATTGTTAGTACAGAGATTTGTATTATCCAATGAGTTTTATCTATTTTTTGTTTTTTCATCTATTCCTCCCCCTCTTTGATTATATTCTCTTTCTGATATTTTTAACAACATTTGACATTTAGCACTCACCATGTTAAAGTGCTAATAGATAACCAAGAGAATTCTTTCGAATTTTCTTTATCAATTATTTAACTTTATTCTACAAAACATATGAAAGATGTAAAAAGAAAAGATGGTACACAGTTACCAATTAGCACATATACTCCTGTAAGAAGCATTTTTGATGATTTCTTTGGAATGCCTTCTTTAATGGATGAGTTCTTTGCAAGACCTTCAATTCCAAGATATCCAAATATCTCTGCTGATATATGGGAGGAAGATGACAATTTCTTTGTAAAGATGGCCCTTCCAGGTGTGAAGAAAGAAGAAATTGATATTGAGGTAGAAGCTGATTATGTAAGAATTAAAGGTGGTCAGAAGAAAGAAGAGAAGGACGATACCAACAAAAAGTATTACTTCAAGAGTCTTGAAACACAGTTTGAGCAGACATTTAATCTTCCAACTGCTGTTGATTCAAGTAAGGTAGAAGCATCCTTTAAGGATGGAATATTGGAGGTAAAGCTTCCAAAAGCAGAGGAATACAAACCTAAGAAGATTAGTATTAAATAGGTTTGTGTTTATATGTGAAGACAAGGGGGAGAAATCCTCCTTGTTTTTTATAAAATGTTTTTTGGTAAATCAGTCCAACTTACTACTTTTTCCTCTCGTTTAGCAAGGTTCTTTAATCTAAATTCTCGTGATTTAATCTCTTCGTCTCCAATACAAATAATATATGGAATATTTTGCTTCTCGGCTGTTTTAATCTGTGCTTGAATTCTTCTATTTGTATAGTCTACTGCAACATTAACACCTTCTTTTCGAAGATAACTTGCTACCTCATCAGCAAATCTTAAAAATTTAGAATCAAAACAACAAATGTAAAGTTGTGTTGTAGACTGAACTTCTGGAAGTAAATTATATGTTTCCATATAGTCTGCAATAGTAACGTCTCCCATACCAAAACCTACTCCAGGAACTTTTTCAACACCAAAGATAGCAACTAAATCGTCATACCTTCCACCACCAAACAAAGAACGACTATTTATTGGATTAGTATCAAAAACTTCAAACACCATTGCAGTATAATAGTCAAAACCTCGCATTAGTGATGGGTCAAAGATATAGTTTTTTATACCTTTCTCTTCTAGAAGTTTTTGTAGCATTTCCAAATCTTTAACACCTTCATTATTAGAAAGTTCTTTATCGATATCTGCAAGTTTTTTACAAGCAAGGAAGCTTATTAAATCTTTAACACGAGTACCTAAAAGTTCCCCTGCTTGAGAAATGAAATCTTCCTCACTAATTTTGTTTTTTCTGTCGATTAATTTTGATAGTTGATAACCTTCATCTTCATTTAGACCAAAATATTCATGGACTAAATAGTTCATTAGCTTTCTACTGTTAAGGCGTATTACAAAGTTTTCATCTTTTGCTCCAAAAGCTTTCATGACATCATAAGCGACTGCAATAATCTCTGCATCTGCTTCAATACTCTCCATACCAAATATATCAACATTAAGTTGCCAGTGTTCTCGTAATCTCCCTCGTTGAGGTCTTTCATAACGAAAAAGGTTTGGAATAGAATACCAACGCAATGGGAAAGCTAACTCATTCCTTTTTCTTGCAATCATACGAGCTACTGTTGGTGTCATCTCGGGTCTAATTGTTAAATCTCTTCCACCGCGATCAACAAAAGAATATGTTTGTTCGTTAACAATTTCTGATCCTGTTTTTGCATGATAAATAGCTGTTTCTTCTAGAACGGATGCATCATATTCTACATAACCAAACTTTTCTGCAACATTACGCATTGTAGAAAATATATATTTTTGTAATACCATATTTTCTGGATAAAAATCTCTTGTTCCGCGATACGGTTCTGTATTAAGTTTTTGAGTAGTGTTTTTCATTGTTTATTGCTCGTATTTTATAATTATTCTTATAAAGAATCAAATAATAATCTACTAAGATAACTGGCGGAGAGAGAGGGATTCGAACCCCCGGTATGAAAAATCATACAAAGCTTTTCGAGAGCTTCCCTTTCAACCACTCAGGCATCTCTCCATACCTAATTATACCATTAGATAAGGGTTTTTTGTTGATAATGTCTCTTTATAAGATCTTTAGCTATTTCAATAAATTCTTCTTTCCCTATATTTGACAACGGATTTTCCATTTTATCTTCAATATAATGGTCATGAAAACCAAGTAGCTCATCTTTATCTGCATTATCCGTATTAAGAAATAACATATCACCTTCTCTATTCCTTTTGTCTTCTATTGAGGTCTTCTCTAAACCTATGCCATTTATTCTCAAAAATTTCTCTACGGCTTGTGTTGCATCTCCATCATAATAAACAATGTGTTTTGGTCTCATTTCTGGCATTTCACTAAACCTTTTTTCCCAAAACTCTCTTGCCGTGATTGGCTCCTTAGCCAATATATATGGCTTTGTAACTTTTTCAAAATCTATCAATGCATAATCGACCGTATACTTGTCAAGATTATTCATTATTAAGTATGCAGAATTGCTTACAAAAGATTCTGGAATACCTGCAACAGACAACTCTCTCTTTAATTTTTCTAATAATTTATTTCTCCTTTCTTCTCTTTCTTCATAGTTTGTTATTTCTTGAATCCTTACACATTCTGTATATATTTCATTATCAGGGTTATCTTTTAAATTTTTATAAAAATCACCAAAAGTTCTGATTAATTCCTGATCTTTTAAGATAACTCTTCTTTCATTCCCTTGCCCATCATATACAATTTCAGAGGTATATTTTGAACCTGTTTCTGGATCCACAAGTGTTGAATCCGGAAGAAAGACTATTCCTGCATTTATGTTAATACCCGATGAAACAGAATCTCCTGGCCATACATAAACATCATTCCACTTCTTCTCCGCTGGTGTACGAGTCAAACTTTGTGAACCATGAAATGCAAAATTGTATTGAGAAACTATTGTATCTGTTGGGAAAATAAAAAAAACATCATTATTTTCTTCCGCACCATAATAATCAGCTCCTACCTCTTCTGACATAAAATGAACAGCCGTTGAATCGTGATAAGAATCATAAGAAAAATATTTCAAATTTGCCAAATCGGTTTCTTCATCACTTTCAAAGAAATTCATACTTTGTAAGTATCGTTGAATATCTTCTTCGTTTCTCTCCCTAACTCCTGCTACTACCATAGGTGCCTTTATCAAGAAATTGTCTTTAATTATACTCATAAAACCGTTATGAAAGTCATATATTCCAGCTGAATGATCAATCATTTCATAATGGTCTCTAAAACCTTGCCTTACAACATGACTAAGAAATTCGGGATTAAGCTTTTTCCATAAACGAATATATTCATCCATACTTAGCTGTTCTAATACTTCTGGCTTTAAAAGTTCTCTTTTTTCATCTTTACTCAATTCTATATATTCAAATTTTCTATAATAACTTTCTAACAAATCTTCAGGCTTAAGAATTTGAGAAATCTGTTCATTTAAGGTTTTAATCTCTTCATCGCTTAATATCTTTTCTCTTTTCAAAAGACTTTCGTTTGTAATATTTTCATATTTTAATTTTGTTTCCAGTTCTTCTAGTTTTTTATCAGGAAGATGTAAAATCTTAAGAAGTTTATTAGTTAAAGAGTTAATCCTTTCCTGTTTTAAACTCTCTAGCTCTCTAATTTTTTCTAAACTTCGTCCTGTTATTAAGTCTATCCTTTCTAAAGTTTCTTGTTTTTGCTGTTCTAATTCTCGCCTATTTTCTTCATTTACATTTATTTGCTTATACAACTCATTTACTCCTTCTGGATCTACTGTTTGGGCAACTCTTTTTGTATCTATAAGATCTTTTAGCTCCTGAAGTTTTTGTGCCGTTTCATCTGTTTGAATATTTGTTTGGTTCGTATTGTTATCTCCATCCTTTTCTAACTTATTACTTTCAGGAATTTCTTCTTGAGTATAATCATAGCCAATGTCCATATATGTATGATAAACAAAATTTTAAAAACACTTTTTCAATAACAACTAAACCTTCTCTAAAGGAATATACTTACCATAATTAATTTCTTCTACCTTATCCTGCTTTTTAATATCCTGATAGAGAAGATGTTCTTGTAATATCACAAAAATAGCATCTTTATCTTTCTTTCCAACAAGCATTATCAAAACTCTAGGAAATTTTAACTTAGTATTAACTACTAATGTGTAATACTCCTCTTTCTCTGCGAAAAAGAAACTATCTAACATATACCATTCATACAACTTATTTGTAGTATCTATACCTCTTTTTGTTATCTTATGATTTGCAATAAGTGGTTTTGTTGTTCCTGCTGCATAAAGAACAAAAAGTACAGAGATAATCGCTGCTATTAAAAAATATTTTCCTAAAATTGCAAGTAGTACTATAAAAGCTAGAGAAAGAACAAGGATAATCTTAAAACCTTTACTATTAAGCTTGATTTGATATCTCTCAGGAGCTTCCCACTCAAATAGTTTAATATTTTGAACAACCTCTTTCTTCTGTACAGGATCCTCCTCTATCTTCATTTCTCCTTCGATAATCTTCCTCCTCCTCTTATCTTTCTGCTCCTCTATAGCTCTTTTTTTCTCTTCTTGAATCTTCTCTTCTTTCTCTCTTAAAGACTTCTCTTCACTAATTAAGTCTACGAACTTTTTTAATGTATCTTTTTCTTTCATATAATAATCATACAACAAAAATTAAAAACAAAACAATTATTAATATTCCAAACCCCCATAAGAAGTTAAGTATTTGGAAAATATGTAGTAAAAATACAATTAAAAGTCCAAATGTAATACTCCCACTCATTTTTAAACTATATACAATCCTTTTTCTATGTGATATTTCCTTCCTAGTGATTTTAAAAATCAAATACAAAAGTAAGGTAAAGAAACTAAAAAGAAATATCATAGAGAGAAGTGTAAAGACAGAGAAGTTTATCCAACTAACTTCTCCACTACTTAATCTTGGAAGAAAATTTGGGTTAGTTAGTAAATAATACAAGAAACTTGCAGAGAAAAGTGATGTAAGTATTGTAGTTAAAAAGAATTTCATATATTTTCCTTCTCTAGGTTTTTAGATAAACAGAACTCTTCTTTAGTATTAGATAATTAAATTAAGTTCTGTAAAAATATGAATATTTTAATTATAGAAAATTCTTACACTTTAGGACAGATTATGTCAAAAACATTAGATTCTTATGGATATAAAGTGAGTATAGATAATGATAGTTTTACAAATAAAAAGTTTGTTAAAAGAAAATTATTTGAATTTGTTATTTTAAATACAAATTTAGGAGATAAGAAGAGTTTTGAAATATTAGATTTTATAATTCAAAATAGTTCTGAAACAAAGATTTTAGGTGTTTGTAATAAAGGAAGTTGGACTGAGAAAGTTTCTTTTCTTAATCATGGTGGAGATGATGTTTTAACATATCCTTTTCCTATGCAAGAACTATTAGCAAGAATACAATCTTTAACTAGAAGACCTAAAAGCTATATAGATCAAAATATCTCTTTAGGTGATTTGACTTTAGATTTAAATACTAAAAGTATATATAGAGGTAATCAGGAAATAGAGGTAAGAAATAAAGAGTATGACCTTTTTGAATATTTAGTTAGAAATAAGGAAAGACCAATATCAAGATGTGAATTATTAGACCACGTTTGGGATTTTAGAGATTATGTTGGTTCTAACACGATTGATGTTCACGTAAATAGATTAAGAGAAAAATTAGAGGATAAAGATATCATAGAAACAGTACATGGTGTTGGTTATGTAGTTAAAGATAGAGATACTGAAACTAAAGCATCATAGGCATAACTAGATGTACAAACTCTTTATCTCCTTCTATCTTAAACACACCTGGTTTTACAGGATCTGTACATTCAAAAGATATCTCATCAGCATCTATATGATTTAAGATATCTGCAAGTAATCTTGCACTAAATGCAATCTTAAGATTCTCACCTTCTATATTTCCTTCAAATACACTCTGGTTTTTTCCTAAATCGCTCTGTACTGCAGATAATGTTATTTTCCCATCTTTAGAATTAATATCTAAAATCATTTTGTTTCCTAAAACAGATCTAGCAATAATGTTTACAATCTTAAGAGAATTTAAGAAATCATCTCTCTTAATAACACATTTTGTTGTAAAACCAGTTGGGATAATCTGTTTGTATTCTGGAAATTCACCATCAATTAATCTTGAAATAAGGTCAACATCGGCTAATCTAAATAATACCTGATTCTTATCTTCCAACAGATAAACATTAACCCATTCTTCATCAGTATCTAATTCAGAAATAATATAGGTAAGTTCTTGGAAAGCTCTAACAGGTACTAAGAAACTCTTCTTTTCTCCACTCTTTTCAACTTTAAAACTCTGTTTAGATAGTCTTAAACCATCTGTTGCTACAAATGAAACGGTATCATCATCAACTTCAACTTTAACACCTGTTAATACTGGTTTAATATCATCACTAGCAGCTGCAAAAGCAACTCTACTAACAGCTTGTACAATATCTATTTTCCTTATTCTAACAAAAAACTTATCCTTATCATCAACACTTGGTATATTAGGAAAATCATCAGATGGCATAGTATTAAAACTAGCATTATTATTTGAAGTTGAAATATTAAAATTCTGTTTGTTTACTTCAATATCAACCTTTTCCTCTGGAATAGAGTTTACAAACTCTGATAACTGTTTAGCTGGTACTGTAATTTTCCCATCTTCTTGGATATCTGCTCCTATCCAAGTACTAATACTTAATTCTAAATCTGTCGTTTTTAATTTGAGTTTACCTTTATCACTTTCAAAATAGATATTGCTAAGAATAGGTAAACCTGGTTTAGATGTAACTATTCTGCTTACAATATTTAGATATTTTGAAAAAGTATCTTGATTACATGAGAACTTCATATTTATTAAAGAAATAATGTTAATTTAATAAGGCAGTAATAGTTTCTAGTATATATCTATATTATACATAAAATCTTCCACATTTGTAGCCTTCTATATATTTTTTATATTTAAAATAAGTAATAGATGTAGTAGAGAGTATGGATATGTAGATAACTCATTCTAATTCTTTTAAAAACATCTTTCTTATATTCTTTTTAATATTAAATATCTTTGTGTATTACTTCTATTCTAGAAAAGTTATAAGTGTGTAAAAATGATTTACTAACAAGGGGATAGATTGTGGATGAAAATTTAGTATAACTTTGGATAACAAGCTATTTTATGTGGAGAAACAGATAAGTAGAAAACCTTAGTACTAAAGCACTTCTACACAGACATAACATTTCTTTGATAGTAAAAATGTAGAGTTATCCTTAACTAATATTTATGATACCCACAGAGTTATCCACAATTAACTCCTTATAATATGCAAACAACTATCTAATTTTTCTCTAAAAATAGCATCCTCCTGCTCTTTCTTCTCTATTTTCTCATATGCATGGATAACTGTAGTATGATCTTTTCTGTTAACTTCTCTAGCAACTCTCTCAAGAGGAAGTTCTAACTCTTTTCGTAGAATATACATAACAACCTGTCTACATTGTGCAACATATGCAGTTCTCCTATTCCCTTTAATCTCTGAAGGTTTAACATCAAAAACTTCTGATACTGCTGATATAACTTTTGCTGGTGTTATCTTCTTTCTCTTAGAATCTAAATCTATTTGTAACATTTTAGCTATATCTTCCTCTGTTGGTTTTAAACCAAGTTTGTAAAGAGAAACTACTTTTGTAAGAGCACCTTCTAACTGTCTAATATCACTTTCAATATTCTTTGCTATTAATTCTAAATACTCTTCAGGGATTTTTGCATCTTTCTCTTCTAAGTTTTGTTTTAAGATAGCTAATCTTGTTTCATAATCAGGAGGTTGAATATCTGCAACCATTCCACCCATAAATCTTGTTCTTAATCTATCTGTAATATTTTTAATCTCTTGTGGAGACCTATCAGAAGCTAAAACAATCTGTTTATTTGTTTGATAGAGAGCATTAAATGTATGGAAAAGCTCTTCCTGTGTTCTTGGAAATTCTTCAACAAACTGTACATCATCAATAATTAAAAGATCTACAGTCCTATACTTGTTCCTAAAATCTTCATTTCTTTTTGTTTTAATAGAATCAACCATTTCATTAAGAAATTGTTCAATGGGTATATATACAACTTTTTTAGTAGGGTCATTCTTCAATACTTCATTACCAATAGCTTGCATCAAATGAGTTTTTCCTAAACCTGAGTTACCATAGAAGAAGACAGGATTGTAAGCATTCCCTAAGTCTTTTACAACAGCTTCTGCTACAGCTTCGGCTAGTTCATTACTTTTTCCTACAACGAAGTTTGAAAAAAGATATTTAGGATTTAGATGTGCTTCTGCAGTTTTTTTCTCTAAAGTCTCTTGCTCTTTCTTAGATTCTGAGAAAAGGTCCATGGTTTTGTTTTCTGTAGGGTCATGATATTCATATCCACCCTTCTCTCCTACTTTTCTTTGAACATTTATCTCAATTTCATAATTAGCACCGGTAACTTTCTTTAATGCTTGTCTTAAAGAAGCTTTGTAATCTCTTAATATTTTCTCTTTCTTGAATTCTGAATCACAGGCAAATTGCACAATACCGTTTCCAATATTTTCAATATATACATCATTGAACAGACTTAAAAACACTCTATTACCAAGCATTAATTTGAGATGTTCTTTGGTCATTTTCCATACTTCGTCAGTATTAACATCTTCTTGTATTTGTTGAATATTTTTGAAGTATCCTTTAAAGTCTGCCTTGTTCATACCAAGTATTTTTTAATAATATTAAGAGACAGTTTGCTTGGAGGGCAGTCTACGGTCGATTGGGACTCTGTTGAACATTATATTCAATTTCTAAAAAATGTGGATATCTTTTACAAGATATTTTAAAAAGTATTACTAGTACAAGATTTTTAAAAGTGAGTTTTAGCTCTAGTAATTCTAGAGAGGAAAAGTCTTTTTGAAAACAGATTTGCTAAATACTTTTAGTTACTATATAATCAGCAAGATTTCAGATAGTCAGTTCAAAATATGAAAAGAACATATCAACCAAATAACAAGAGAAGAATAAAAAAGCTCGGATTTATGGCTAGAAACAAAACCGTTGGTGGTAAAAATGTTTTGAAAAGTAGAAGAGCTAAAGGAAGAAAGAGCTTAAGTGTCAGTGAGGAGTACAAACTACTCAGAAAAAAACAAACAAAAAATATTAGATAGAAGATATGCTACCTAAAAAACATAGGTTGTCAGCAAAAGAATTTCCTTTGCTATACAAGAATGGCTTTAAGTCCAAAGGTGAATATGGAATGTTAGTTTGTTTAGGAAATAATACCTCTTCTACTCTTTTTGGTTTTGTTGTTAGTAAAAAGATAGGGAATTCTGTTAAAAGACACAGGATGACTAGATTACTTAGAGCTATCTCTATGGAATTAGTTAAAGAAAGAAACTTAGAAGGCTTCAGTTTTCAGTATGTAGCATTTAAGTTCTGTAATGATTACAAGACTTTAAAAGAAGAATTTACAAAACAGTTAGATAATTGTTTAAAAAATCAACAGGGTGAAAAAAATAATATTGTTTCTAATTAGAATTTATCAAAAAACATTATCACTGGATCATGGGAAAATGGGGGAACTTGTTCCTGGTGTGAGAATTTGTAAATTTAATCCCTCTTGTTCAGCATATAGTTACGAAGCTATTGAGAAATACGGTGTTTTAAAAGGAGGTTTAATGTCTGTATGGAGAATTCTAAGATGTAACCCTTTCACTAAACCAGGTACTTACGATCCTGTTCCGTAGTAATTTGCAAAGACTTTTAAGGGTTGATATAATAGAAATATCATGAGGGAGGGAAGGTTGTAGATTAAATGCTACAAGCAACACTCCCATTTTTTATGCTGTTTTTATTAATTAAAGGCGTGTTTTTTACTTTTTCCTTAAATTTTGTACAAATTTATGTTATAGTCCACCAAGTATTTAATACTATCTTTTAATACATATGTTCGGTTGGATTTGGCAAAATGTTTTTTACAATCCCGTACTTAACCTCTCAATGGTTCTTTATCATCTCTTGGGAGACAACTTAGGTTGGGTAATTATTGTTCTAGCAATCTTCTTTAGGTTGTTACTTCTTCCTCTTGTAAAAAAACAGAATGAAATGTCAAGGAAGATGACAGCTTTAAAACCACAATTAGATGCTCTACAAAAGAAATATGGAAATAATCAAGAGAAGCTGGCTCAAGAACAAATGAAACTATACAAGAAGGTTGGATACAATCCTTTTGGTTGTTTTGCTACAATCCTTCCTCAATTTTTCATTCTAATTTTACTAAGCAATGTTATTAGAAACATTGGTGCTGATAATCTTACCGGAATATACCCATTTGTTCATAACTGGATATCAGGAGGTAAAGAAATTGTTGTGAATATGGGTTTTTGGGGGATGGATTTGACAAAAATGTTTACACAGATAACACCTAAGTTTGGTAAAGAAGGATTAGGATATCTTGTTCTTGCTATTGTTGTTGGTCTATCTCAATTTGCAGCATCAAAGATTACAATGGTGATGCAACAAAACATAACAGGACAAGATGCGAAAAAGAAGAAAGAGGTAAAAAAGAAGAAGATGACAAAGGATGAAGAAACAATACAAAAGGTACAAGATGGTTTATCCCAATCTACAGCATATATTTTACCTGCTATGACAGTGATTTTAGCAATCCGTATGCCAGCATATTTAAGTATTTACTGGATAGCACAATCTCTTGCTTTGGTTTTGCAATATATGATTTTGGATTGGGATAAATCAAAAGAAGGTGTTCAAAACTTCTTTACTCAACTCAAAAAGAAAAAAGATCTCAAACCAGAGAAGTAGCATATCTGTTTCTGCCCTTACTAAGAAATTAATTTTAAAATAATTTTTTATGAAAGAGAAAGATTTACTTAAAATTGTTGAAGGAGAAGTAGAGACACTATGCTCTTTACTAGGGGTCGATAGCGAAAGAAATTTTGTAGTCGAGGATGGAGAAGAAGGTATGAGATATATAAAGATTTCATTTGAAGGAGAGGATTTGGGATATATGATTGGTAATAAAGGAAGACATTTAGATTCTCTTCAATTTATTCTTCAAATTATCCTTGGTAGAAAACTAGAGGGTGTAGATTTTAGAGTTTTTGTAGATGTAGGTGGTTACAGAAAAGAGAAAGATGAGAAAATTGTACAAATGGCTTTAGAGAAAGCAGATAATGTTAGGATTTTAGGAGAAGCAGTAGAGCTTCCACCAATGAAACCATCAGATAGGAGAATTGTTCATCTTGCACTTATGAAGTTTAAAGATATTACAACAGAGAGTGAGGGAGAAGGTAAAGATAGAAGGATTGTTATTAAGCCAGTTAAGTAAATAATTGATTAGATGAAATTAAAGAAACTTTCTAAAAAAGATGTTTTAACAATATCTTTGTTTTTAGTAGTTTTTCTTTTAACAATACCATTCGCTAAAGAATCTATAGGCAGAATTCTTATTATTGAAATTTCCATTCTAATATATCTAACAATATTTCTTTTTTATAGAAGCACATTTCTTTCTTTTGTATTTTTACTATTTCTAGTACTACCATTCAATATTACATATCAGATACCTATACCTGTAGAGCAAAGTATGTCTAACGGTTTGATAGTTAATTACTTAATTCCTACGATATCAATACTAGATTTAGTTGTGGGAATATTTTTAGCATTAGTGTTTTTACAAGAAGGTTTTACTTTCTTTAAGAAAGTATTTTACAAATACAAATTAGGTTTGATTGTATTTTTCGTTTTTCTTCTAATTCAAAACATTTTTCTACAAAACCCATTAAGTATTTTGAACAGTGTAAGACTATTCTCGTATCTTTTAGCATTCATTTTGATATTAGAAAAAATACCTATAAAAAAGAAAACAATTTCTCCTACTCTGTTTTCGGCACCCCTCTTAGTTTCTGTGCTAGTCCAAGGAATTATCGGTTTAAAACAATTTTTAAGAGGAGTGTCTTTAGGTTGGGATTTTCTAGGAGAATCCCAAGTTTCAACTACAATGCTTGGCTCTAGTTTTATTAGTTTAAACTCAGGGTCTTTTCTTAGAGCTTACGGTACATTTCCACATCCTAATGTTTTAGGAGGTTTTTTTCTTTTAACTTTTTTTACTTCACTTTTTCTTTTTAAGATATCAACAGGTAAAGAGAAAACTTTACCGATTATTACAATGATTCTCTCTGTATGTTTTTCCTTTTTAACATTTTCAAGAACAGTTATAGTTCTCTTTCTTTTAGTACTGTTTGTAATATTAATTAAAATAATCTTTGTTAAGAAAAAGATTAATGGTTTTTTACCTATGATTTTGTTTGAGAGATTTTTTCAAGGATTTAAAGAGATAGATAGTAGTTTAGTTGATAGAAGAAATCTAATTAAATCCGGATATCTAGTGTTTAAAGAAAACTTTCTTTTGGGTACAGGGTTAGGTAATTTTGTTAGAGAGATGGGTGTGAATGCACCTAAGACTGTAAAGGGAATGTCTTTGATGCAACCTGTACATAATGTTTTTTTGCTTTTACTATGTGAATTAGGAGTATTTGGTTTTTTATCTTTTCTGTTTTTAATATTTGATATTTTAAGGAAGAATATTAAGAGAGTAACTCTTTTTGGGATATTAATCTGTTTGGTTATTATTACTATTAGTTTAGTAGATCACTATTTTGTTTCTTTACCACAAGGTTTGATGATGTTACTGATTATGCTCTCTCTTATTATCTTTGAGTCAAAAACAAACAGATTACTTAGGTGAGTATTATTCTATTCGTTACCCTCTGTTTCTACACTCTCCACTTCCCATATGTAATAATAATTGTTAGGTGAGTGTTGCCCTATATCATTAATTCTGTAAAAGTTTAAACCAATCTCATTTTCGTAATAACCTTGGTTTTCCCAGACAACAGGCATCAATTCTCTGTAAAAGTGACCCCATTCAATTGCTGTATCTTGAATATCTACAGAATTGTCCCCCCATGAATCAGCTCCCCCTTTCCACCAGAATTGTGCTAAAGGTTTTGGTAGCTGGAAAACAAGTAGCAGGTTCTCCTTTTTTATATAGCTGTCGAAGAAGTTGAATCCTGTTAGGATATCTTTTGATGCTTCTGCATCTGCTATTAGAAAAGAAGGAAGATTAAAATTCTTTTCTTCTATGTAATGTTTTATAGAAGCAGGAATTTCTCTTCGGTTGTTACTGTATTCATTGAGTAAAAATAAAAAAGTGTTTTCAAATTCTGTTGTAAGTTCAGTACAGAAGCTTTTTGTTTTCTCAAGACAATCTTGTTTCTTTTCACTTGTCTGACTGTTTTCTATCAAAATCTTGATATTTTGTGGTGTTTTTCTCTCTTCTCTGTTTTCGTTAAGGTCTAAAATATCTTCTATATTTCTTGTTCCCTCTTGTTCCATAATCTTTGTAAGTTGTGAATGTTGTACAAATCTCATTTTAAAATCTTTATTAATAACTCGTGGCGGAGAGAGTGGGATTCGAACCCACGGTATGATTACTCATACGAACGCTTTCCAAGCGTTTCCTTTCGACCACTCAGGCATCTCTCCAATGTGAGCATTCTACCAAATATTATTGATTTCATCTAGAATCAGGAATATTTATACAACCAAAGGTGTGATTGTATTTTAAATAGCCCTTAGAAGAGCCCACAACACCATTTTAAGAGACGAAAACAATAAAGTGGCGTACCTGGCAGGAATCGAACCTACAACCTACTGCTTAGAAGGCAGTTGCTCTATCCGGTTGAGCTACAGGTACATTACGGTGGTATTTTACCAAAAAATATACGAAAGAGGAAGATACTAGTGTACTTTAGTGAATTCTATACTGATTCCACCTTGTCTTGTTGGAAAATATTTCAATCTTTTAGGGAAATTCTTTGGTTCAAAGACAACCTCTGTTTCTTTCTCAGAAAATATAAAACCCTCTAAAACTTTTAATCCTTCTTCCCACTTTTTACCTTTCAAAGCATTTACAACACTTTCCTTCTCAACCATTGGTTGAACAATACCTTTTGCAACTAACTTAACCTTTGTGCTCTTTGGAGTGCTCTCTACAACATTAACCTCTGTTTCCATATCATCACTTAAAGTTAAAGTCAGGTCGCTTTCTGTTTCAAAGAGATTTTTAGCTTCTGCTTCCTTTGCTAGAAGTTCTGCTATCTTCTTTTCAAAACCTTCTTTCATGTAGAAGGTTGCAGTACTTTTGATCTTTATATCCAAAGTGACATCAGTAGCTTCTTCTCCTACTTTAACACTTGTTTTTATACTGTCTTTTTCAATCTCACTTTTGATAGAATCATCTATTATTTGCCAAGATCCACCTGACTTATCTTTTAATTCCTGCTCTCCTTCATCAAATGAAATCTTTTTTAACTCTTCTACAGCAGTGTTAACATCTCCAGCTGTGAGGACTGTGTATTCTTCTTTCAAACCGCCTGTGAAAGGTTGTGTAGAATTCCCCGTAAGGTCTGTTGGAGCATAGTTTTGTACAGAGAAGGAGGTTGTTTTTAAGTTGTATTCTTCACCAATATCGTTAGCGATAACTGAGACACTTTTAACCTGTTCTGCACAGGATAGGGTTATACTCTCTTCTGTCCTAAAAATCTTTCCAGCATCAGACGTTAAAGTATGACCTGCTGGTAAAGTGACAGACTGGGAGCAATCCTCTGTGTTGAGATAGAAGATAGAAACAGTTCCTTTAGCTTTTTCACCCTTGTATGCTTTACCTGTAGCTCTAACATTTGAAGACCTCTCTTTTTCTACACTTTCTGTTTTTATTGGAATTTTGTCTGCTTCGAAATCTATTTCTTTAATATTTTCATCCCCTGTTAATACTTTTTCAACAGTTGCTTCTTTTGATTCAAGGTAAATTCGAATCCTAACAAAAGGAGCTGTTTTGTAGTATATGAAGAGAATGAGAAATGCTATTAAGAAAAGCCCTACTCCACCAATGAAAAAGAATTTCTTGTTTCTTTGCCACCACTCTTGTTTTCCTTCCTGTTTTAAAGTTATACCCTTCTCCTTTTTCTTACTCATATCTTTTTCTCTGTCGATAGAACTAAAGTCTTTTATAGAAAAGTCTGGTTTTTCTTCAGGAGTAGCCTCTTCATTCTCCTCAAAGGTTTGAGGTATGTCTTCATCTATCATAATTAAACCTTTTCCTTGTTCCTCATTTTCTTTTGAGGTTCTTTCTTTTTCCTCTACTTTTACTGGTTTTTCTTTTGTTAGTCTTTCAGTTCTTTTTTCAATTTCTCTCTCCCAAATATCTTCAGTGGGTAAAGCAGTAGTCTCTATTGCTGTAATACCAGCTAAATTAGCATTTCTTACTCCTGTTGGATTTTTAATAATTTGAGCTATTAAATATTTTTCCTGTTCATCGGCTGTTTCTAGGATGACTTTTAGATTTATTGGGCTAATCAGTAGATCGGAATCTTCTGCAAATGTTAATACTATTTTGTTGTTTTTTGATTCTATTATGCTTGTTACAATATCTGTAAGTTCATCTTCCTTACTTACTACTACTTTTGTAATTCTTTTGTTATCTTCCATTTGTTACATCCTCCTTTTTAATATCATATACAAATTTTGCTAAAGAAGCAGGTGTAATGTCAAACACATTTCTTAAATCTTTGCTAGTATCTGTAATGTTTTCAAGCTTCTCTGGTGTAAAGAACTCAATTTTAGGAACAACTGCAAAGGGTAGAGTTTTTTTCCAGGGGAATTCAAGCATAACTTCTTTAATTTCAGGTAAAAGGGAACCTCCTCCACACAGATATATTTGAGGAGGAAAAGAGGATATCCCCTGACATGTTTCTAGCGCGGTTTTTACTGTTCTCATCCAAAGTCTTCCTACGGGATATACAATTTTTTGTACTTCTCTAGACAAGTCTTTGTTTAATTCTTTCTTTGCATATTTTATCTTTCTTTGTTCAGCTATTCTGTATTCTAAGTTTAGAATCTTTGCTAGTTCTTTTGTAAATGTTCTACCTCCAAAAGCAAACATTTTTGTTTCTACAACATTACCTTTTTCAACCACAGCAATATCTGTTGTTCCTCCACCTATATCCATAAAAATGGCAGAGAAATCTCTATTAGATGATCCTGTAAATGCCCTTGCTACTGCGAATGGTTGAGATACTATTCCAATGACATTTAGTTCTAGATTAGAAGCAACTTTTCTTAAAGACTCAACATATGTTTTTGGTGCAAAAGAAGCATAGTAATGAAGTTTTACATCTTTTCCTTTGTATCCAACAAGTGAATCTACAGGCATTCCTCCTATTTCAACACCAGTTTTTGTTAGATGTAAGAACTCAATATCTTCATTGACCAACCCTATTCTTTGTCCTAAATCTTCTTTACCGTGAGCCTCTATTTTAGCTTCTATTTGTCCAATTATTTTATCTTCTTCTCTTTGTGTTACCTCTTTTTCATAGTTTTCATCTCTTTGATAGTTTACTGAGATGGATACACCTTGGATATATTCACCCGCTATCCCCATTACAATATGTTTTGGGTATTCTTCTTCGTCTAATCTATCTGTAAGGGAGGTCATAGTTAATCTGCAGTTTGTTAACACTGTGTCTAGGTTTGTAATGATGCCACTTCTCATCGCATGTTGTTGTTGCTCAATTCTGGAAACTGTCTCGATATTAACTCCTAATTTGTCTATATTAAACAGAACTCCTTTTAGTTGTTCTGTCCCGATATCTAAGGCAACAATGTTGTCTTTTGTATTTAGTTTGTTTCTAGAGTTGTTTGTAAAAAAAGGCAGGTTAAACATATATGGATTAGTATAGCATATTTTGGAAGAAACAAATAAATTGGGTGATAATATTAGTGTTAAATGACAGCTACTGTAATAATAGGCTCTCTTTCAGTCTTTTTGTATATTAATTTACCAACATCTTTTTCTACCATATTCTTTAGACTCTCCCAATCGTTTTTCTTCTTAGTACCTTTTTGTACATACTGTTTCTTCCCTTGTGTTTCCAACCAGCCTCTGTGAGTATCAAAAACGACGTTAGTAATTTCTTTTAGTAACTCTTGTGAATGTTTGAAGTAGATAAAGCCTCTGGAGAGATATCGGGGTTTACCAAGAATTTTGTTTGTTTTTGCACTTAGGTTGAGGATGATGAAAAACATTCCGTATTCAGAAAGTTGTTTTCTATCTTTAAGTACCATGTCTCCAATATCTCCTACACCTAACCCATCTATCATAATCGGCTTGGATTCTACTTTCTTTCCTCTTTTCCAATATTTTCCATTGTATTCCCACATCTGTCCATCGTCAGTTAAGAAGATGTTGTTAGGATTGAAACCTAGTTTTTCTAACTGTAGTTTATTGAAATATCTAAAGGTTAGAGAGCCGTGTATAGGCATTATGTTTCTAGGTTTAATGAACTCAACCATAGCTCTTATATCATCTTGATTCCCATGTCCTGTGGAATGGATTTTCATGTCTATACTGTCTTTTATCAAATCTGCCCCTAATGCTATTAATCGGTCTGTCATTCTCTCTATATTTGATATATTTTCTGGGATTTCCGAAGAGGACATAATTACTAGATCTCCCTTTTTGATTTTAATTCTAGGATGTTCGTTTAAAGAAACCCTGTTTAGTACCGCAAACCTCTCTCCTTGGCTTCCTGTACAGAGGATTAAAAGTTTTTCATCTAGGTATTTGTTTATATCTTTTTCTTTAATGAACAAGTCATCTTCTACCCTGATGTATCTTCTCTCCCTTGCAATCTTGATTGATTGATCAAGACTTCTTCCTGCAAGTAGAACCTTTCTGTCGGTCTTTTTTGCTATTTCTATTAGCGAGTAGAGTCTTGTAATTAACGAAGAGAAAGCAGAAACAATTACTCTCCCCTTGTGTTTCGATATTATCTCTTCCAAGTTTTTTGAAACCTCACTTTCCGAAGGAGCTTTACCAGGAACTGTTGCATTAGTGCTTTCTATTAATGCTAAATCCACTCTTCCTCTTAACTCTTTTAGTTTTTCGTAGTCTGATTGTGGTTCGTTTGCAGGTTTTGTATCAAATTTGAAATCTCCAGAGAAGAAAACATTTCCTTTTGGAGATTCTATGAAGATTGAGAAGGAGTCAGGAATACTGTGATTTATACCGATGAAGGTTGCTTTGAAATACTTACCAATCCTGATTTTTGATTTCCTGTCAACACCGACAATCTTAACTTTTTTCTCGATCTTGTATTCTTTCATTTTCTCCTCTATGAGTGCTTTTGCAAAGCCACCTGCATAGATTGGAGGGTAGTCTAGTTCTGGTAAAATCCATCTTAGAGCCCCTATATGATCTAAGTGCCCGTGTGTTATGAGGATAGCTTTAATATTCTTTTTTTGTTTTTTAAGATATGAGACATTAGGAATTAGATAGTCTATGCCGTACATCTCTTGTCCTGGGAAGGAATATCCAGCATCTATCATTACAATCTCATCTTTGTATTGGACAAAATTACAATTCCTACCAATTTCAGTTGTTCCTGATAATGTGCATAGCTTTAGCAAATCCTGACCTCTTGAGTGATTTTTTCTTTTCATATCTCGGGTATTATATCATGTTCTTCAAGGTGAGGTATGATGCACATGAACATTGCAGAATTGTTTCAGAATCCATGTAAGGAAAATGGTGGTATAAAGGTGCTTTTTGCAAGTTCGTTTCATGAGAGACTGTTTTTGGCTGAAGAACAAGCTTTTTATAGTTTCGTGAGAGATAGCTGTTGTTTTTAGGTTGTTTTGTACTATAAACAATTTTCTTGATATAATCCGATTATGCAAAAAGAAATATCTAAAACATTTGATTCGAATAAGTGCGAACCAGAAATATATCAGCTTTGGGAGAAATCTGGACTTTCAAATCCGGATGTTATGAGGGAATATTTAGAGAAAGAAGGTTGTAAGGTTGAATCTCCTTTTACAATTACACTTCCTCCACCTAATGCCAATGGTACGCCCCATTTAGGTCATATGTGTGGCTATGCTTTCCATGATGTTATTGGTAGATATAACAGAATGACTGGTCATCCAACACTTCTACTACCAGGAAAAGACCATGCTGGAATTCAAACGGAAGTAGTATTTACAAAACTCTTACAGTCAAGGGGGATAGATAAGCAAGAGATGGGAAGAGAGGAGTTTTACAAACAGTGCTATGAATTCTGTATTGCGAATATGAAAGAAGCTAGGGAATATGAACAGAGAATTGGTCTTTCTGCAGACTTTTCAAGAGAGATTTTCACATTGGATGAGAGATTAACAAAGATAGTGTACGGAACTTTTTACAAGATGTACGAAGATGGTTTGGTGTATAGAGATAAAAGAATTATTAATCAGTGTCCAAGTTGCAAGACTGCTTTGGCTGATATTGATACAGAACATGAGGAAAGAAGAGGTGTTTTTGCATATATAATCTATCCTTTTGTTGATGGGGAGGATAAAAAGTTGGCAAAAGAAAAACTCGGAGTAGAAGGCATTACAATTGCAACAACAAGACCTGAAACAATGTTGGGAGATACTGCTGTAGCTGTAAACCCAAATGATGGGAGATACAAGGAATTTATCGGTAAAAAAGTTCTTCTTCCGATTGCAAATAGAGAAATTCCAGTGATTGCAGAGGAAGAAACAGATATTGAGACAGGAACAGGTGCATTGAAGATAACGCCAGCTCATTCTCCAATAGACTTTGAGGTAGGGAAGAAACACGATTTGTCAATAGTGAATGTAATTGATGAAGATGCAAAGATGACAGGTGATATTCCAGAGAGGTTTAAGGGGATGGGAACAATTGATTGTTCTAAAGCTTTGGTAAAGGAGCTAGATGAAATGGGTCTTCTTGTTAAAATTGAGAATATTAAGCATGAGGTAACAATTTGTGAGAGGTGTAAAACAGCTATCGAACCTATTATCTCCAACCAATGGTATGTAAATGTTGAATCTTTAGCAGAAAAAGCTTTAGAAGCTCTTAAAAATGGAGATATTAAGGTTGTACCTTCTGGGCAGCAAAAAGCCTTGGAATATTTTTACGGAAATATTCAACCTTGGTGTATTTCAAGGCAGTTGTGGTGGGGGCAAAGAATTCCTGTTTGGTATAGCGGTGGTAAGAAAATGTTTGATTGGCTTAATGAAAACAAAGGTAAGAGTGTTCAGGATTTTGAAAAAGAATTTAATACAAAAGCCACAGGAAGAGGAGAGATATTCTTAGGTGAAAATATGCCGGAGTCACAAAATGGTGAAATTTGGGAACAGGAAACAGATGTTTTTGATACTTGGTTTAGTTCTGGTCAATGGCCATACACCACTCTTGGTGGTCCAGATGGTGAAGATTTCAAGAAATACTACCCAACACAGATGATGATTCATGGGAGAGATATTCTCTTTTGGTGGACAGCTAGAATGTTAATGTTTGGTCTTTACAGAACGGATCAGGTTCCATATTCTTTGGCTTTGTTAACAGGGATAATACTTGCACCTGATGGTTCTAAAATGTCTAAATCTAAAGGAAACGGCGTTGAACCTAGTGAAGTTTTTGAAAAATATGGTGCGGATGCTTTGAGAATGTGGTACTACTCTGATGCACTACCAGGGTCAAATTCTCCACTGAGAGAGGAGAAGATCAAAGGAAACAGGAATTTTGTTACAAAGATTTGGAATGCAAGTAGATTTATCTTAATGAATATTAATGATTCTGAGGTTGAAGCAATTGCTAATGCTAAAG
>JAGPFQ010000003.1 GCA_018056375.1 Candidatus Dojkabacteria bacterium
TATGCTTGATGGGAAAAAGTCATTAGCACAAGAGCTTGTATACACTGCTATAGAATCGGGTGCACAGAAGGTAAATACTCCTGTAATAGAATTTGTACATACTGCTGTAGATAATGTGAGACCAGCACTAGAGATTAAATCTAGAAGAGTTGGAGGTGCTAACTACCAGGTTCCTGTTCCAGTTAGTCCTAGAAGACAGGAAACTTTGGCAGTAAGATGGCTAGTAGATATTTCTAGAAACAAGACAGGTAAATCATTTAGTAAACTGCTAGAAACTGAAATTTTGAATGCTTTTAATGGTGAAGGTGATGCTCTTAAGAAGAAACTTGATGTTGAGAGAATGGCAGAAGCAAATAAAGCATTTGCACACTTTAGATGGTAATTAGTTTAATTTATTTAGAATTGATGTTTTGTATCTTCTTTGGCTTCGTTCTCTAAATCAGACTTAACCATCATTTCTACTAATTCTTCGAATGATACTTTTGGTTTCCAATTAAGGATTTTTCTTGCTTTGGAAGAATCTCCCATAAGGTAATCTACTTCTGCAGGTCTAAAGTATCTTTCATCAATTTTTACTCTTGTTATTCCAGTTGCTTTGTCTACACCTATCTCATCTAATCCTTTCCCTTGCCATTCAATATCTATGTTTACATACTTAAAAGATAATTCAATGAATTCTCTTACAGAGTGAGTCTCTCCTGTAGATATTACAAAATCATCAGGTTTTTCTCCTTGTAACATGAGCCACATAGCTTCTACATAATCTTTTGCGTATCCCCAATCTCTTTTGGAGTCCAAATTTCCCATATATACACATTCTTGTTTTCCTAATTTAATCCTTGCGACTGCCTCAGTTATTTTTCTAGTAACAAAAGTCTTTCCTCTTCTAGGTGATTCATGATTGAACATTATCCCATTGCATGTGAACATATTAAAACTCTCTCTATAATTTTTGGCAATCCAATATCCAAATAACTTTGCACATCCGTACGGAGACCTAGGATAAAATGGAGTATCTTCATTTTGTGGGCTTTGTAGGACTTTCCCAAACATTTCACTGCTACTAGCTTGGTACATTCTTGCATCGGGTTTGTAGTTTCTTAGGGATTCTAGTAATCTTAGAGTTCCCATTCCTACAATATCTGCAGTGTACTCAGGAATTTCAAAACTTACACCGACATGGCTTTGCGCTCCAAGATTATATACTTCGTTAGGTTGTATTTGTCTGATTAGATAATCGATAACGGAAGAAGAAGCTAAATCACCAAAATGTAAAAAAAGATGTGAATCTAATTCGTGTGAATCCTTATAGATAGAATCTAATCTTTGGGTATTAAAATTACTGGCTTTTCTTACCATGCCGTGGACATCATAACCTTTTTCTAATAATAATTCTGTTAAATATGACCCATCTTGGCCTGTTATTCCTGTTATGAATGCAATTGGTCGTTTAGACATAGATTTCACTGTTAACAAATATTAGTTATTAAGGATGATATCATATCTTGAAATATATATCTAAATTATAGATAGACGTTATTTTGTACTTTCAATGCGTTCCCATCCAGTTTTAGGTAAATCTCGATTAAGAATTCTTGCTCTCCAGAAAGATCTAATCCATACGATTAGTCTGGTTGGAAATAGGTAAAGAGACCAAAAAAACTCTTTTAGATTTTTTGCATATGATAGTACCCATAACCCATATTGTAGTTCAATCCAAAAGCTTCTTGTTTGTTTATCTCTTTGGAATAATCCGAATTTTTCTAACTGTATGGAACCACTTAAATCTCTTATCTTTTGTTTCATGTAATCACTCATATTTTGTGGAAATTTTACATGAGAAATTGCTTTGGGTGCGTATGCTATTTCATACCCAAGATTTCTTATTGCATAGGAAATGTAACCATCGTCGATAATGACATTCTCGGGTAGTGTTATGTCTAAATTCCTTATAGCCGAAATATACCCACTCAGTGGGAAAAAAGTCTTTCCACTAATATGGTACTCAGTATCTTTAACCTTAGACATGGTATGTGATCTTCTATGATGAGCAGAATCAGAGAGTAGATGCCCCCAGTAACCGAACATATTATTTAGTGAGTCTTGTGATACCGGTCTTCCACTAACGCCTCCTACATTTTTGTTTTTAAAGGGTAGGAGAAGTTGTTTTACAGCATCTTTTCCGAAATATGTATCTCCGTCAGTGAGAATTATAATCTCTCCTTTTGCCTTTTTGAAAGCTAAGTTAAGTGCTGATGGTTTTCCCTTGCCTGGGTCTTGAATCTGTATATACTCTCTCTTTGAGAGATTACGCTTCTTTGCCTCTAATAATCCAGCATCTAAAGTCTCTCTATCGGGGGATACCTGTAATATTTCAAAAGGTTCATTTAAACCAGAGTATTTCTTATCTGCAATACACCTTATACATTTCCCTATCGTTTTTGGTTCTTTCCAAGATGTGATAATAATCGATATCATGTTCGATTATATATAAAAATTATGGAAATAGGTAGGTCAAATACTACTCTTTCTTAGTTTGATCTGGAGTTTCTTCTGTAGCTTCCTCTCCCTCGGCAGGAGCTTCTCCTTCTACTGTTGCTTCTTCAGTAGGAGCAGGTGTAACCTCCTCAACCTTCTGAACCTCAGTAATAGTCACAATGGTTGCTTTGGCTTGTTCATCATTGATTAAAGACATTCCTTCTGGAAGTTTAATATCATCAACATTTATAGTTTGTCCAACATTCTCAAGTTTAGAGATATCAATATCAATTGAAGGTTTAAGATCTTTAAGTTTACATCTAACCTCTATACTATCTAATACATTAACAAGTACTCCAAGGTTATTCTTAACTGCAGGGGATATACCAATAATATTGAAAGGAATAGTAAATACCATAGGTACACTTTCATCTATTCTAAAGAGTGAAACATGATTAATCTCATCTGTTACAGGATTAATATTTAACTCTTTAACCAATGTCTTAAAAGAATCGTTTCCTAATGTAGTCTCTAGAATTGTAGTTGATGTAGTATTTCTGTTTATCCAATCAGCATCAGTAGTTTTCATTGCAACATTAATAGACTCCCCATTCGCGTTATACACCACAGCCGGAGTGAGGCCATCTTTTCTTAAATGTCTTACTTTCTTTCCTGTAATCTCTCTTTTTTGTAATTGTAGTTTTTCCATAAGCAAGTGAGAGTATAGCAAAGATAGAATGCTTTTGCAATTCTTTTTCATACCTCTTGACGAAAACAAAAATTACCAATATACTCTTAGCAGGTAAGATATGAGAGTGCTAAAATGCAAAGTATTACAGAAAGACAGAAAGAGATATTAATGGCGATAATTAGGGAGTTTATGGAAAGTGCTGATGAGGTAGGTTCTTTGGCTCTTTTAGAAAAATACGATTTAGGAGTTAGCTCAGCTACTATAAGAAATGAGATGGCTAGACTAATGGATTTAGGGTTACTTGAGAAAAGTCATGTATCCTCAGGAAGATATCCAACAGATTTGGCACTGAGGATGTATGTAAGCAATATCTTAGGAAGTAGTTCCTTAAATCCAATGGTTACTGTTGAAATTAGACAGGGAATCTTTAGAGATAGATTTTCTAAGGAAAAAGTAGTTGATTCAATATTAAAGGTTGTATCTGAGGAAACAGAATCTATAGCCTTTGTCCTCTTAGATGGAATATCAAGGTATTGGGGTGTATCGCAACTTTTTAAATATGAAGAGCTGAGGGACTGGGAAAAAATACAAAGAATAATGAATATATTAGAGGATGCAAATTTCTTAAGTAATATGATGGACAAATACAGTGGCTCTGGCGTATCTCTAATTATTGGTGAAGAGTCTGGGATAGAAGGCCTAAGTCAATGTGCTATGGCCTTTACTCAATTACCATTCTGGAATACGACTAGCGCTCATATCGGAGTGATTGGTTCAAAGAGAATTGACTATGCTAAATGTGTACTATCTCTACGTGAGGTACAAAATTCAATGCGTAGTGCAATGAGTGGTTGGAATTAAAATATATATCAATGTCTATGAAAAAAAATATTAACACAAACAGTGTTGAAGAGAAAAATTTAGATAAGTGTAAAGAGTTGGAGGAAAAGATCAGGGAGCTTGCTCTTACGATTGATACAGTTGAAGATGAGAAGTTAGTTATTACGAATCAATTAAAAAGAGCTTTAGCTGACTATCATAACCTTGAAGCTAATACAAACAAAAGATTAAGCCTTTTGTACATGCAATCAAGAAAATCGTTAGCCGAGAAACTAATACCTGTTGTTGATGACTTATCAATGGCAATTAAAAGTAGAGAGGATATTAAATTTGATCAGAGTGCCTTGGCTTGGGCAGATGGTGTTATAGGGATATTAAAAAATATTGAAAAGAGCTTAGAAGATATTGGATTGAAAAAATATGAACCACAGAAAGGTAGTAAGTTTGATCCTCAATTACATGAAGCTGTTAGCGTTGTTGAGGGTAAAGTTCCGGGAGTGATATCCGAAGTGGTACAACCCGGATATATTTTAGATGATACTGTTATACGACCATCTAGAGTGGTTGTTACTAAGAGTAAATAATTAAATTGTTAGATTAATTAATATGAGTAAAATAATAGGAATAGACTTAGGAACTACTAATAGTGCTATGGCATATATGTCTGGTGGTAAACCAAATATCATTGCAAATGCACAAGGAGGGAGATTAACTCCATCTGTTGTTGCAGTAGATGATAAAGGAGAAATCTTGGTAGGTGCACCTGCAAAGAATCAGGCAGTTACTAATCCTAAGGGTACAATCTACTCAGTTAAGAGATTAATTGGTAGATCTTGGAATGATCCCGAGGTTCAAAGAGATAGAGAATTGCTTCCTTTTGAAATGAGGGAATCAAAAAGTGGTGGTGTTGAGGTAAAGATGGGTGATCAGTGGTACACTCCACAGGAGATTTCTGCAAAGATATTAGCAAAGATGAAAAAAGATGCAGAGGATTTCTTGGGGGAAAAAGTTACAGAAGCAGTAATTACTGTACCTGCCTACTTTGATGACTCACAAAGACAAGCTACAAAAGATGCAGGAAGAATAGCTGGTTTAGATGTTAAGAGAATTGTTAATGAGCCAACTGCTGCAGCACTTGCATATGGTTTAGATAATAAGAAGGATGCAAAGATAGCTATTTTTGACTTAGGAGGTGGTACATTTGATATCTCTATCCTAGAAATAGGAGATGGAGTATTTGAGGTACTTTCTACAAATGGTGATACCCATTTAGGTGGTGACGACTTTGATCAACTTATCATTGATAAACTTGTTAAAGATTTCAAAAATAATGAGGGAGTTGATTTAAAGGAGGATAGAACAGCTCTTCAAAGATTGAAGGAGGCTGCAGAGAAGGCAAAGATAGAGTTATCTACATCTGAAGAAACAGAAATTAATATTCCATATATTACTGCAACTTCAAGTGGACCAAAGCATCTTAAAGTAAAGATGAGTAGATCCGATTTAGAGAAATTAACATCAGAGTTAATAGAAAAAACAGTTAAACCTTGTGAGAAGGCTATAAAAGATGCAAAACTAAGTACTTCAGATATAGATGAGGTAATACTGGTAGGTGGAATGACAAGAATGCCTGCTGTTGTAAAGAAGGTAAAAGAGATATTTGGGAAAGAACCTAATAAAGGTGTAAATCCTGATGAGGTAGTAGCGATAGGG
>JAGPFQ010000004.1 GCA_018056375.1 Candidatus Dojkabacteria bacterium
TAAATGGTACACTCCTCAGGAGATATCTGCAAAGATATTGGGCAAAATGAAAGAAGATGCAGAAGAGTTCTTAGGTGAAAAGGTAACAGAGGCTGTGATTACTGTTCCTGCATATTTTGATGACTCTCAAAGACAAGCAACGAAAGATGCCGGTAAAATTGCAGGTTTAGAGGTTAAGAGAATTGTCAATGAACCTACGGCAGCGGCTTTGGCGTACGGTTTAGATGACAAGAAAGATCAAAAGATAGCTGTATTTGATTTGGGTGGGGGAACATTTGACATTTCAATCTTGGAAATGGGAGATGGTGTTTTTGAAGTTCTTTCAACTAACGGAGATACACATCTTGGTGGAGATGACTTCGATCAAGTAATTATTAATTACCTTGCAGATGAGTTTGAGAAGAAGGAAAGTATGGATTTGAGGGATGATAGAACAGGTCTTCAGAGGTTGAGAGAAGCAGCAGAGAAGGCCAAAATTGAGCTTTCAACTTCGGAGGAAACTGAGATTAATATCCCTTACATAACAGCAACTGATAAAGGCCCAAAACATCTTAAGGAGAAGTTAACAAGATCTCAATTGGAAAAATTGACTGCTGAGTTAATTGAGAAGACAGTAAAACCATGCGAGAAAGCTCTTAAAGATGCCCATTTAGACAAGAAAGATATAGATGAAGTCCTCTTGGTCGGAGGAATGACTAGAATGCCTGCCGTTATTAAGAAAGTTAAAGAGATTTTTGAGAAAGAACCTAATAAGGGAGTAAATCCTGATGAAGTTGTTGCTCAAGGTGCAGCAATCCAAGCAGGAGTACTTGGAGGAGATATTAAAGATATTACTCTATTAGATGTAACACCTTTATCTCTTGGCCTTGAGACCTTGGGAGGTGTGTTTACAAAATTAATTGAAAGAAATACAACAATCCCAGTAGAGAAAAAACAAATTTTCTCCACGGCAGCAGATAATCAGCCAGGTGTAGAGATTCATGTTCTACAGGGGGAGAGAGAAATGGCTGCTGACAATAAAACTTTAGGAAGATTTCTTCTTGAAGGAATTTTACCAGCACCCAGAGGAGTTCCTCAAATTGAAGTTACTTTCTCTATAGATGCAAATGGTATATTAAATGTTAAAGCGTTGGACTTGGGTACCAAAAAAGAGCAAAAGATTACAATCACTGCATCTACAGGATTGAAAGAGGAGGAGATAAATAAAATGGTTGAAGAAGCTGAGAAGAATGCTGAAGAAGACAAAAAGAAAAAGGAAAGAGCTGAGAAAAGAAACAATGCTGATACTGTAGCTTTTAGTGCAGAAAAACTCATTGATGAGAATAAGGACAAGGTTTCTGAGGAAGAGCAAAAGAGTCTTAAAGAGAAAGCCCAAGCGATTAAAGATCTCATATCAAAAGATGATTTTGATGTTGAGGAGGTTGAGAGCAAAACAGAAGAGTTAGAGAAAGAGATGCAGGAGATAGGAAAAAAGATTTATGAGGCAGCTGCAAAAGAGGCTTCTACATCAAACGAAGAGAAAAAAGATGATAAACAGGAGAAAGAGGATAAAAAGGACGAAGAAGCAAAGGAGGGAGAGGTAGTTGAATAATATTCAATTTCTCTGGTTCAAAGGGAGGCTTCTTGCCTCCCTTTCTTTTTTGCGAATTGCAACTGAAAGTTGACTAAGAGCAACTGTAAATTGGTAGTTGCAACAATCTCTTCATGCTATTATCTCTCATTAATTTGACTTCGTATCTTAATGATACAACTAAAAAATATCACAAAGTCATTTGACTTAAACAAAAACAAAGTAGAAGTATTAAAAGGTATAAATCTTCAAATAGCAGATGATGAATTCATTGCTCTAATGGGACCATCAGGATCTGGAAAATCTACACTTTTAGGTATATTAGCTGGTATAGATTCTCCAACATCAGGAGAAATCTATATATACGGTCAAGATATTTCCAAAAAGAAAGAAGATGAACTAGCTAGATTTAGAAATGAAAATGTAGGAATAGTATTTCAGGCATACAATCTAATTCCCAGTCTTAATGCAATACAAAATGTAAAAGCACCTCTTTATGCAGGTAAAAACAAACTAACTTCCAAAGAGATAGATGAAAGGGCAAAAAAACTACTTGATATGGTAGGGCTATCTCACAGAGAAACACATAAACCAGGAGAGCTATCAGGGGGTGAACAACAGAGGGTAGCAATAGCTAGAGCATTGATAAATAATCCTAAAATCCTTGTTGCAGATGAACCGACAGGAAATCTTGATGCAAAAACAGGAGAAGAAATTTTAGATTTAATACTAAAAATTAACAAGGATATGCATCTTACAATAATAATGGCAACACATAATGAAGAAATAGCAAAATTAGCAGATAGAGTAGTTAATATTTCTGATGGCATTATTACAAATGAATAAAATAAAATTCTTTTTTGAAAAAACAAAGTCATCAATTAAATATCTCGGGAGTGTTGCTGTAATAATTTCTCTCTCTGTAATGTTTTCTTCATTATGTGTAATGTCTCTGCTTTCTCTCTCAGGTACTCTTAAAGATGCTTTTGATGAAGATCCAAGATGTTCTGTTGGTGGGGATATCGCTATAACTCCGATTGAAAAGACAGAAGAAAGTTTCAATCTGGTAAAAAACAAATTAGAAGAGATGAAACAAGAGGGTAAAATTAAAGAGTTTACATATACAAGTGTACCGTACAATTACAGTTCGTATAACTTTGGAACAGGTAAAGCTCAATATGTAAATCTTGTGGGGTATGAAGATAGTAGATTTCCACTTGAGGGTGTTAAGAAGATATTAACTCCAAATTTCTCTTTTACTGAGTTGGAGAAAGTTAATGATGGAGCAGTACTATCTGAGACCCTTGTAAAAATGGAGAACCTTAATATTGGGGACCCATTCGTTATTTACTCTTCTGATATGTATGAAATGCATCAGCTGAAATTAATTGGAATTGTAGATTCAACTTCTAGCACTGCTCATAATATTTATGTAAACAAAGATTTAATAAAAGGTGAAAAAGCATATACATTCTATGCTGATATAGTCGGAGGTGATTTTGATAGAGTGAAAATTGAAATTGCAAGTGCTTTTCCTGAAGGGGGTGAGTATACAATCAGCACTTGGGATGTGAAAGGTGTTGCAGAGAATAATACTAAAAGTTCTGAAAAAGTCATTACTCTTATCAAAGGTTTGAGTGTATTAGGATTGTTTGTAGGTAGTTTTGGTATTGCAAGTGCAGTTAATACAATCATTATCAAAAGGAGAAAAGAAATTGGTATTATGAAATCCATTGGTTTTACCAAAGGTGATATTTCAATAATGTTGTTAAGTGAAGTTGCTCTAATTTCTGTGATTGGTAGTGTTGTTGGTGTTTTGCTAGGATTTATTTTCTTTAGATATCTAGTTGGAATAATTAGTACAGGGGAGATGGCTGTGTTAGGGCTAAATAAAGATTTTAATTGGACAGCAGTAGGACTCTCTCTTCTTGTTAGTATTATTTCCTCCATAATATTTGCATATATTTCCATTAGTAATGTAGCAGAGTTAAAACCTACCTATGCTTTGAAAGATATGGATATTGGACAGAAGAAGAGTAAGAAAGGAAAAGCTGTTTTGAGATTTATAATAGTAGGACTTTTTTTTTGTGGAATTAGTATATTTTTAACAAAGTCTTTTCTATATGGAGTTGGTGCTGTTGCTTTAGTCTCAATTGCAATACTTCTTTTCTCTCTGCTATTTAGATTTATATTTTTCTTAATATTAAAAATTCCTATAAGAAGTCATAACTTTGTAGAATTTGCATGGGATAGTTTGAGGCAGAGTTACAAGAAGATCGTTTTTGCTATGGTTGCCATTTTTCTTGGTATGTTTACTGTTAATTTCATTATGATTTTAGTGAACACAGCGAGTGGTGAGTATAAGGATAGGTATCAAGAAGTAGAGGCTGATACAAATGTTGTGGTCACATCGTTGGTGGATGGTGCTACAGATGACGGTAAAGTGTTAAAGATGAATGGAGTTGATAAAGGATTTGTTATGTATAAGGCAAAATTAGATGAGAAGAACCAATCTTTTTCTGAAATTATCGGTGTAGATCTTAATGATTTAGGCGGTAGATTGAAAATTGTAGCAGGGGATATGTCTGGCATTATTACTCCAGTGGTTGGGAATAATGCAGAGTATTTGGTTGAAGGGAATCTTGGGAAAGTGACAGAAACTGGAGATGGAAAAATTGTGTCTTTTGATGATATAGGCTGGTATAAAATTGGAGATACAGTTACTTTGCTAATAAATGGAGAGGAAGCAAAAATGCCAGTAACGGGTCTTTACGAAATGCCTGAACATAAGGGAGGTTCTATTAAATATCTACCGGCAGGAGGTTTTATTTCAAAAGAAAAATTCAACAGTTTGGGAATAAATAAATATGTTAAAGAATATTGGTTGAATGTTAAGGAAGAGAATTATCAGCCTTTCTATGAGAAAGTCGCAAAATTACCAAACACATTGATTGAGAGTTCATTTAGGATTGAGGAGGAAATGAATGCGATTTTAGATACAATGGTAAGATTCTCTATTAGTATCGCTTCCTTGGCTTTGTTAGCAGGAGTCATTTTAATTATAATTGTTACTGTTTTAGATGTAACGAGTAGAAGTAGGGATTTTGCAATTTACAAGACTTTGGGTTTTGTACAGAAGGAGATAGTATGGATGGTTTTGTTAGAGTATGGTGTAATGACTGTGATAACTTCTGTATTTGCTTCTCTTATGGCTTATGTGGCTTCTGAGGTTATTAATAGATATGGAGAAAAGTTTTTTGGGTTTGTGATTAATCAGAAATTAAATTTTGATTTCAAAAATTCTATAGCCATGGATTTAGGGATTATTATTCTTGTTTTAGTTCTAGTATTTCTAGTTTCCAGGAAGCCATTGAAAGTAAAACCAACAGAGGTACTAAGGTATGAATAATCATTGTATAGGCTCCTGTCTTTTGTAATACGGTTTTCCTCTGAATATACATATTGATTTTACGGACATCTTGGGAACTACTTTCTTAATACATTTTGTGATCTGTTCTAAAGTTGAACCAGT
>JAGPFQ010000005.1 GCA_018056375.1 Candidatus Dojkabacteria bacterium
TATTAGAGAAAAGAGAGCATGGGAAATTTAAAGATTTGTGGTGGGCTTTCAGTAGACCTCAAAATCTCAATCAATTTGAACAAAAGAAGTTAGTAATGCCTGATATTTCAGGGAAGCCTGAACTCACATTGGAGGAAAAGAACTTATACCATACAACTACTGTCTATAGCTTAATACTTAAGCCACAAATTGAGGAAGATTATAAATATTTTCTGGGCTTGTTAAATTCCTCTCTCTTTTGGTTTTACATTGTTAATACAGGTACTGTTCTTAGTGGAGGGTATATGAGATTTAAAACAAATTACCTTAGACCATTCCCTGTTAAGAGGATAGACTGGAATAATCCAAGAGAAGCAGAACTGCATTCAAAGGTAGTCCAACTTGTTGAAAAGATTCTTTCTCTTAGGAAAGATTTTAGTAGAGAGGTCTTGTCAAAGGAAAAAAGAGAACTAACAAATAATCAAATATTAAGCATAGAGAAAGAGATAAATAGTATCTTCCATACACTCTATAATCTTGATATAGATGAGAGAGAGTTAGTTGAGAATACCTTTCCAAAATAATGACAGACCAGATTGTCACAAAACTTCAGAACCTATTAAATCAGGATGTTCCTCTAAATAGTGAGGTAGAGGTTGTCTATTATTTTGTTGAAATAAGAAAATTACTAGAGAAAAATAAGATAGACAAGGAATACCCTACTGCAGGTTTTTATAGTGATTGGTGTTTACATCCAATAATAAGCTATGAGAATAGTATAAAAAGGATAAGGGAAATACTTGATCTTATGGAGGAAGGCAATGGCTACAGTGGTATGTCTCAAATGATTTCTTTTAAACACCTGAAAAGAGAACTTGCAGAACTAAATAGACGTTTCCAGTTACCAAACTTTACATTAGATGGTGAGATTTGGTTAAGATTTGCTAAAAATTTGAGGAATGTCTTGATAGAACAGCCAATTGAGATTTCTTATGCAAAAGAAACCCACATAAAGAGTATAAAGTTTACAGATTCATTCAAGGAGAATAGATTTTCTTTGCAAGTAGAATTTTATGCTGATGAAACGGGAAAGAAGAGGGATGTTACTTACAATACTGAGATTGGTTCTTAATTTTTAAAATCAAAGATACCTGACTTTTAAGTTCCATGCCTGAAAGCGTAGCCCACCATTATTATTTCCTGTTATAATATTCCATGGATTTAAAAGATACCGATTCATCAGAATCTACGATCTCTACAATATTGGAATACAAAGAACAGGGATATCTATTCCATGGATCTCCACAGGGAGATATTTCCGTTTTAGAACCAAGAGAGAGTAGAGATGCAAATAGCGATAATACCTTTAATAACGATTGTGCCGTTTTTGCTAGTAAGTTACCAGATACCTGCATATTTGCACTACTGAGTGAAGAAAATATTCCAGAGAATCTTTTAGGCGGACAAATACGTATTAAGAGTACACAAGATGGACATCTTAAAGCAGAAATACCTGCGGCTTGGAAGCCATATATGGAGAACAATACTGGTACATTATATATACTTCCTCCAGAGACCTTTACCTTGAGTACTCCTGGATGGCAAGTAAAGAGTAAGGAAGCAGTAACACCAATAGATAAAATAGATGTTGGATTTGATACTTTTCAAGAGCTGGGGGGGGAAAATTAATTTGGACTTAAGCTATCTCCACCCACTTACTCTTAGATTTTTTTCCCTTCTTTATATTTATATTCCCTTTAGAGATATCTAAATAATCAGAGAGTGAGGATATTCCCTAAGCGAATTGCAAATTAGAGGATATTGTATGTATAATTAACCATGATTGCACACATAGTAGCCATACCAACAAACAAGGATCTAGAATATCTCAATTCCCTTAGATTATATATCTACGAGAACGATTTCAGATTTAGCAACAAATCTTCTGTTTCCGACACTCACATTACCCTTTCAGAGATCTCTTTAGAAGAAGCCCAAATACAGAATTTAGAAGAATCAATAAAAAACAATCTCTCCAATCTAAAAGGATTTACAATATCAAAAGAGGAATGGACATTAACGAAGGAAGACAAAGAGCCAAACTACAGAAGTGATAAGCCATATACATGGATAGCGTTAAAGTTTTCTCAAAGAAAAGACCTGTTTCTAGAATTAGAAAGAATAACAAATGAATTAGAGATTAATAACAATGATGAATATATAAAGAACGTAAAGAACATAGAGGAAGATATTAAAGATAACGAATGTTTAGCTAATCATATGAATTTGAGTAACTATACAAGAAGAGAAAAAGCTGATGAATGTTGGAATTATTTTAATAATAAACTTCCAAATAAAATAACCTTTGATAGAATAGCATTAAGGAGTGAAGATGGTAGACTGCTATTAATAATACCTTTGAGCCAATAATTTATGAAGAAGACATTATGAGAACTCTTGTAACCATGCATGCTCTAATTGTACACAAAGATAAATACCTGGTATTGCAAAGAGCAGATAATCGGTCCAATCCCAGATATTGGAATTGTGTTACTGGTCATATAAAAGAACATGAATCAGCAGAAGAAACAGCTTTGAGGGAAGTAAAAGAGGAAACCAATTTAGATGGCGAAATCGTTAAAACAGCAGAACCACTCATACATTTCACAAAGGATCAAAGATGGGTAATTCTTGCATATCTAATAAATGTTAATGATATTTCTAATCTCAAAATAGACATTAATGAATCTCAAGCATACAAATGGATAGAAATAGATGATGAGATGGTAAAAGAATACAAAGGATTAGAAGAAACAATTCAAATCCTTAATCCTTAACTTCACATCCATTATTCATTCATCCATTCATTTATCCCCTGACTCCCTTGCATGACTAAATCTTTTAAAGAGTCCCCTTTTTCTATCTGCTTTTTCCAAAGATACGAACCAACATGATACCCAATTCCATTTCTTTTCTTTAACAAAGTTCCAAAGCTCTCCTCAGAAATTTCCAAATCTTTTGGTATCGGCTGATTATAATACATGTAGTTGTACCATGCTTGAAAAGATGGCCTCTCTTTGATATCTTCAAATATCTTGCGTGCTTCTTCCTCGTTCTCTCTGTTATACCATCTCTTAAGAATATCTACCCAGAAAGCACCATCCGCCTCTACCGCATCATGAGGTAGAAGATGTGTAGGTTCAACATATGTAGCCAAACCTTCTTCCCATATAAAATCTAAGCTAACCCTTTCCCATGTTCTATTACTGGGTTCTGGATGTTTGCCAAGCTGTTTTAGAAAAGTATGTGTAGCTTCATGGGCCGTAAAAGAAACAATCTTTTGTCTCGGGGAGTCTTCACCATATCTCTTATTTTTAAGCACTCCAATATTTATTGCACATCCTTGTCCATGTAAAGCTTTTGCATCTCCACGATGAGGTATGAAGAGAAAAATTACTGGGAACGGTTTAATAGGTACATCTGGATTAATAATTTGAGCCATTTTTAATCCTTCTTGTACTGCTTGCTTGGCCTCTTCAAAATTAAAATCCTTAGAGGCTTTATCTAAATCTGCAAGAACAACATCTTTTCCTCTCTCTTCTATATCTCTTCCAAAGTCATACTCTGGATCAAATGTTTTCAATACGTTTACTGTCTCTTCAGACAAGGGGATTCCATTTGTAATGTAATCTCTTATTTCTGGAGTAAAATCATAAATTCCTGGCTCTAATCTGATATCTTTTAGAGATTCTTCCTCTCTGGTTGTATTAGTCGGTTCTGTCATTAATATAATCTAACATAAATCATGAAGAAGTAGATACAGTATTATCCTATTTTTAAGTTCCATGCCTGAAAGTGTAGCCCACCATTCATTAATTATTTTCAACTGTGATATAATTCTTTCTATGACCAAAAGAGAGAAATATCCAAAAGAACTAATCAATCTAATCATTCAGTACGCTCTTAGAAAATCCCAAATCTCCAAACTAGAATTGATTGACACAATTAAAAACTTCACCCCTATATACTACCTCATAGGCAATAATGACTGGGAATTTAAAGAAGACTCCATCTACTGGGAAGAGTTCTTAGAAAGATATAGAAAGGGAGAGGACTTAGTAGAACTGGTGTACGATATGTATATAGAGAATTTTCAAGAGTTTAGTAAACACAAATGGTTTGGATGTTTTAGATATAGATTTGTGGAAGATGAAAAAGGGTATGGAATTGTAAAAATGCATTTCTTAAATGATGGCACTAGTAAAGAAGGACCACTTTCATCAAGCCAAAAAGGAAACAGATTAAAGGAACTAAAAGAACTATTTGAAGATGTGAAAAAGAACCATCCCAATGCTAAATATGTCGAAGGTGGAAGTTGGCTTTACAATTTAGAATCATACAAGAGACTCTTTCCCAAAGAATATATCAACAATATGAAATCTATATATCCTAAAACTCAAATGCTCGTTATATGGGGACAATTTATTAATTCAGAATGGGGTATTAAAAAGGATAAAGCAGAGCAATTTTTATCCAGATTAAGTCAAGCTAAAACTAAAGAAGATCTGGAAAATGTATTTGAGTTTATTGAGCTATTTCCAAAATGTGAGATAAAATACTTCTATGATTTTTACTCAAAGATATAATATCAGCAAAATATGTCTTTTAAGTTCCATGCCTAAAAGTGTAGCCCACCATTATTAGTTATTCTTTATCTCGCTACTTATTTCTTGTACTTTTTCCCAGTTATTTACTAAAAACTCTATATCTTTCTCATTAGAAAGCCTTTCTAAAGCCTCCTCATAAGTAAACCAA
>JAGPFQ010000006.1 GCA_018056375.1 Candidatus Dojkabacteria bacterium
CTTTCACATCATCTACATTTGATTTTGGATTATCTATATCCTCATAATCTACAGATAAGTAAACACCTAATTTCTCCTTATTAATTACTATACAAGCTAGATTCTTAATTGTTTTATATGCCCAATAGTTCTTTAATTCCTTCTTCTGAATATCATCACCCAAATTTAATATATATTCATCCAACTCTTCTATGTATCCAACAATATTCTTGTTGGCAGTTTTTAATTTATATTCAATTCTGTCATGAGGATATTTATCACCTGAGAGATTTGAACTTCTGGGTTTTTCACTAACTGCTGATGCCAACTGAACCATTAGGAAGTCATTTTCAAACAAGGTATATCTAATTAACTCAATATTTCTATTTATCTGCTTTATTGCATTGTCATCATATTTGTTGAAGTCTGTTGCTATACATAATAGCCTGGGATTGTCCCAATCAATATCTACTTTTGTACCAAGTTTCTCCCTACATAGAATATCAAAATCAGCTTTGTGTTCCATGAACCAGTCTAAGTAGAAGAGACCTTGGTTAATCACATTGGAGTGAGAGTCTAGTTTATATTCAATAATTACAGGGCAATTGTTTTCATCTAATCCTAGTGTATCTACTCTTCCGTTATCAATAATATATTCAGAAGCTAAGAATCTAATTCCAAAAAGCTCTTCTAAGTTCTTCTCTACAATATCTTGTATCTGCTTCTCTAATCTTAAACTTTTAGCTTTTATCTGTGTACTTTTGTTTGTTGAAGAGATATTGAAGAGTTTTATTTCTGACATGTGATTCCAATCTTAATTTACATAGATTTAATTATTATATATCATTATCTGTATGGATAAAATAATAGAACAGGCACTCAATAGTTTTGACAATTTTCTAAAAAATAGTAATTGGTACGGCAGGGAAAATGAGGTTGTTAATATCTTTGCACATAAATTTCTAATAGAGTTTGTTGGTAAAGATCCCTTATTGTCTTTAGATCAGATAGGCATAGAGGTAGCAGTAAAACAGTTATATTCAGAAAAAGGAAAGGAATTGGTAAGAAAAGATCTAGTAATATGGAGCCATGGAGATACTTCAGTGTGGAATGATGAAGGAAAGATAGCCAATAACCCCCTTGCCATTATTGAATGGAAGGTGAATGATATAAAAAAGTGTAATTATGATATTAAGTGGTTGAGTGAATATACTACTAGGTATCCAGAAGTTGTATGTTATTCAGTATGTGCTTTCTTAAAAGAGAATAGGGGGTTGCAATTTCAAAGAATAAAAACCTTGCCTTAAAATATTTAAACTAATGCAGTATAATAACACAATACTTACACCTAGGAATGTAAAGATATGGCAAAAGAAGCTCAAGCAAGAATTAAGATCAATGATTTGTTAACTACTTCAGGTTGGAGATTGCTTGATGACCCAGTAAAAGGAAAGGCTAATGTATCTTTAGAAAGTAATGTAAAGATTGGAAATAATCCAGGGGATAATTTTGAACATGTTGAAACCAGAAATGGTTTTGTAGATTATCTCTTGTATGATGCAAACAATTACCCAATATGTGTCTTAGAGGCTAAATCAGAGGATAAACATCCTTTGGATGGTAAAGAACAAGCAAGAGATTATGCTAACTCCCTAGGCTCAAATGTAAGGTACATAATACTTTCTAATGGAAATATGCACTTCCTTTGGGATATGAAGCTAGGAAATCCTACACCCATATCTCACTTCCCAACATTAGAATCCCTAATATCTTCAAAAGATTTTGTTCCAGATAAAAACAGATTAGTTAATACACAGGTTGGAAATGATTACATAGCTCTTACTCAAGATCCTGATTACAATATTGACCCTAGATGGAATACAGAACAAGGTAAGAAAGAGATGATTGAAAGGGAAGGATTAAGATTCCTAAGACCATACCAGTTGAATGCAGTCATAGCTGTTCAAAAAGCTGTAGCAGAGGGTAAGAATAGATTCTTAATGGAGATGGCAACAGGTACAGGTAAAACCCTGTTATCAGCAGCAATTATCAAGCTCTTTCTTAAGACAAAAAATGCAAGAAGAGTACTCTTCCTTGTAGATAGAATTGAACTAGAAAATCAAGCAAAGAAGAACTTTGATGCTTACTTAAAACCTGACTTTACAACAGTTGTTTACAAAGAAGCTAGGGATGAATGGAAGAAAGCTGAGATAGTTGTAACAACAATACAAAGTATATCTTCAAACAACAAATACCTTAAACTCTTCTCTCCAAATGATTTTGACTTGATAATCTCTGATGAAGCACATAGGTCTATCTCTGGAAACAGTAGAGTAATCTTTGAGTACTTCATAGGATACAAGCTTGGTTTAACTGCTACACCTAAGGACTATCTTAAAAAGGTTGATCAAGAAGATTTAGCAGAACAAGATCCAAGAGAATTAGAAAGAAGAATACTTCTATCTACTTACAAAACTTTTGGATGTGAAAGTGGAGAACCAACCTTTAGATACAGTTTAGTAGATGGAGTTAGAGATGGATTCTTAGTCAATCCTAAAACAATAGATTGTAGAACAGAAATTACAACGCAATTACTCTCAGAGGAAGGATTTGTAATGACACAAGACCCTGATTCTGAAGAAGGGGAATATGTTAGTACTGATGAACAAGGGAACCAGGTGGTATATAAGGCAAGAGACTTTGAAAAGAAATTCTTTAGTGAGGATACAAATAGAAAATTTGTAGAAGCATTTATGCTGAATGCTCAAAAAGACCCAATATCAGGAGAGATAGGTAAATCAATAATCTTTTGTGTAAGTCAGAGACATGCATCAAAGATTACAAACCTTCTTAATGAATATGCTATGCAAATGTATCCAGATAAATATCAATCAGACTTTGCTTTACAGATAACATCAAATGTAGCAAATGCACAGCTATACTCAATACAATTTGCTAATAATAACCTAAGAGGTTCTACAAAGTTCCTTGATGGATATAAATCAAGTAAGACTAGAGTATGTGTAACTGTTGGAATGATGACAACAGGATATGATTGCCAAGATCTCTTAAATATAGCTCTTCTTAGACCAATATTTTCTCCTACAGACTTTGTACAGATAAAAGGTAGAGGTACAAGAAGGTTCAAATTTATATATTCACAGAGAGATGGTATGACAGTTAATGAAATTGTAAAAGATAAGGAGTATTTTAAACTCTTTGATTTCTTTGCTAACTGTGAATACTTTGAGAAAGAATATCCATATGATGAAATACTACCATTGCCAAAACCTAGAGAAGGCAGTACAACTAGTCCTGGTGGTGATGGTCCCTTTGGACCTTCAGTTGAACATGAGCCTGAAGGTATCTATGGTGGTACTGATGTAATAACTGTATTTAATGAAATAGAGATTGATGAGAATGGTATGAGAATTGATAGGGAGCTTTACTCAAGTAAGTTTGAGGAGAAGCTTAAGGAGGTATATACAGAAGTTCCAGAGTTTAAAGAAGCAGTAGATACTAATGATTATGAAA
>JAGPFQ010000007.1 GCA_018056375.1 Candidatus Dojkabacteria bacterium
TAATGGAAATGGCAACAGGTACAGGTAAGACCTTGCTATCTGCAGCCCTGATTAAACTCTTTCTTAAGACTAAAAATGCTAGAAGAGTACTCTTTCTTGTAGATAGAATTGAATTAGAAAACCAAGCTAAGAGAAACTTTGATGCATATTTAAAACCTGACTTCACAACAGTTGTTTACAAAGAAGCTAGGGATGAGTGGAAGAAAGCTGAAATAGTAGTAACAACAATACAGAGTATCTCTTCAAACAACAAATACCTTAGGCTCTTCTCACCAAATGACTTTGATTTAATTATCTCTGATGAAGCACACAGGTCTATCTCTGGAAACAGTAGGGTAATCTTTGAGTACTTCATAGGATACAAGCTTGGTCTAACTGCTACCCCTAAGGACTATCTTAAAAAGGTTAATCAAGAAGATTTAGCTGAACAGGACCCAAGAGAACTAGAAAGAAGAATACTTCTATCTACTTACAAAACTTTTGGATGCGAAAGTGGGGAACCAACATTTAGATATAGTCTTGTAGATGGTGTAAGAGATGGCTTTTTAGTTAATCCTAGAACAATAGATTGTAGAACAGAGGTTACAACTCAATTACTTTCAGAGGAAGGTTTTGTTATGACACAAGATCCAGATTCAGAAGAGGGAGAATATATTAGTACTGATGAGCAAGGAAACCAAGTGGTATATAAAGCAAGAGACTTTGAAAAAAAATTCTTTAGTGAAGAGACAAATAGAAAGTTTGTAGAAGCCTTTATGCAAAATGCTCAAAGAGATCCAATATCTGGGGAGATTGGTAAATCAATAATCTTTTGTGTAAGTCAGAGACATGCATCAAAGATTACAAATCTACTTAATGAATATGCTATGCAAATGTATCCAGATAAATATCAGTCAGATTTTGCTTTACAGATAACCTCAAATGTACAAGATGCTCAGCTTTATTCAGTACAGTTTGCTAATAATAATCTAAGAGGTCTATCAAAGTTTCTTGATGGATACAAATCAAGTAAGACCAGAGTATGTGTAACTGTTGGTATGATGACAACAGGATATGATTGCGAGGACCTATTAAATGTAGCTCTTCTTAGGCCAATATTTTCTCCTACAGATTTTGTACAGATAAAAGGTAGAGGTACAAGAAGATTCAGATTCAGATATTCACAAAGAGATGGTATGGCAGTTAATGAAATTGTAAAAGATAAGAAGTATTTTAAACTCTTTGATTTCTTCGCTAACTGTGAATACTTTGAAGAAGAGTATCCATATGATGAGATATTACCGTTACCAAAACAGAGAAAAGGAACTACAGCAGATCCTCGTGGTCCATTTGGACCTATAGTAGGAAAAGATTCTGAAGGTATCTATGGTGGAACTGATGTGATAACGGAATTTAATGAAATAGAAATAGATGAAAATGGTATGAGAATTGATAGAGAGCTTTACTCAAGTAAATTTGAGGAGAAGCTTAAAGAAGTATATACAGAGATTCCAGAGTTTAAAGAGGCTGTAGATACTAACGACTATGAGACAGCTCAGTATGTTGTTACATCTCAACTCTTTGATAAACCAGAGGAGTATTACAATATGGATAGATTAAGAGAGAGTTACAAGAGTGATAGAAGAATATTTTTAGCAGATATTTTAGAGAAGGTGTTTAAAGGGAAGGCTTTCAAAACAAAGAATGATTTAGCAGAGGAAGATTTCCAAAATTACTTAGTAGTTAATAATGTTCCTGCTGAAAACTTCTATGATGTAAAAGAATTCTTTAAACTATATGTTGCTGATGAGACTTTTAGAAGGGATATAAATACGAATGAAATAAATAAATATGCAAATGACCCTATACTTTTTGAAGTAATAAATAAATTGGGGAAGGAGAATATCCAGTATGTTACAGACTATGTAAAGGACAATGTTCAAATAAATAAATATTACAGCCAATAATTATGTTAAATGGAGATACAAAAAGAAAAATAAAAAATGCAAGAGATATTCTAGTAGGGAAGATTCCTGTTCCTACAGCACAAGTAGAACAGATTACTCTTGCACTTATGTATAAGTTCATGAGTGATATGGATGAACAAGCCAAGAAGTTAGGAGATAAGACTAGCTTCTTTATGGGAGAGTATGAAAAATACTCTTGGGATAAGATAATAGACACCTCTTTATCAGCATATGATAGGGTAGCTTTGTATTCTGAAGGATTAGAGAAGATGAATAACAATCCCAATGTACCACAGCTGTTTAGAGACATATTTAAAGGGGCCTTCTTGCCCTTTAAAGACCCAGAAACATTAAAGCTGTTCTTAGACCAGATAAATGAAATTAAGTACACCAATAGTGAAGATTTAGGTGATGCATATGAGTACTTATTGTCTGTAATGGGCTCACAGGGCGATGCAGGGCAATTCAGGACTCCTAGACACATCATAGACTTCATAGTGGATATTGTAGATCCTAAGAAGGAGGACAAGATACTAGATCCTGCCTGTGGTACTGCAGGGTTCCTTATCTCTGCGTTCAAACATATTCTAAAACATAATACTACTAAAGATTCTAAGATTCTGGGAGATGCACTTTCTCCTATGGATAGAAGAAACTTAACAAAGAATTTTGTAGGCTATGATATTTCTCCTGAGATGAGAAGATTATCATTGGTGAATATGTATTTACATCAGTTCCCAGACCCACAGGTATATGAATATGATACCTTAACTAGTACAGATCATTGGGATGAAGATTTTGATTGTATATTAGCTAATCCTCCTTTTATGACTCCTAAAGGTGGTATAAGACCTCACAAGAGATTTGCAATACAGGCAAATAGGTCAGAAGTCTTATTTGTAGATTATATAATGGAACATCTTAGTACTTCTGGCAAAGCAGGTATTATTGTTCCAGAGGGTATTATTTTTCAATCTTCTAATGCATACAAGAATTTAAGAAAGTTACTTGTAGAAGATAATTATCTTTGGGCTGTCATTTCTCTTCCACAGGGAGTATTTAATCCTTATGCAGGAGTTAAGACTAGTGTATTACTTTTAGATAAGAATATTGCTAAGAAAACAGATAATATTTTGTTTGTT
>JAGPFQ010000002.1 GCA_018056375.1 Candidatus Dojkabacteria bacterium
AATTCTCCACTGAGAGAGGAGAAGATCAAAGGAAACAGGAATTTTGTTACAAAGATTTGGAATGCAAGTAGATTTATCTTAATGAATATTAATGATTCTGAGGTTGAAGCAATTGCTAATGCTAAAGTTAATGAAACTGAGAGAGTTCAAGCTACCAAAGCACATGTGAAGAAAGTTAAGAAATATATTGAAAAATATCAGTTTAACCTAGGTGTTGAAGAAATAAGGGAGTTCTTCTGGCATCAAGTTTGTGATGCTTGGATTGAGGAAGTGAAAGCTGAAATCAAAGATCATGAGATTGGAAGTGCACTAAGGGTTGAGAAGCTAGCTGAATTACTCCACATTCTAAAAGAAAACCTTAAGATTATGCATCCTTTTATTCCTTTTGTTACTGAAGGGGTGTGGCAGGAACTTGTTAAACTAGGCTTAGCTAAAGGACTTTTGATGTCTCAACAGATATAATACTAATTATTCTGTTTCACATGCGCCTATAGTCTGTTAAATTTTTTAGAAAAATGCTCTATAGTCCTTTTATGGCAAGGGTTTCTATATGAGGTAACCTTACTTCTTTATTATGGTATAATCGAAAATATGAAGAAACTATACATAACAACAACCTTACCTTATGTTAATGCAGAACCTCATATTGGTCATGCGTTGGAATTTGTTCAGGCAGATGCCATTGCTAGGTATTTTAAAATGAAATTAGGGAATGATAATGTTTTTTTTAATGTGGGAACGGATGAGCATGGTCAGAAGATTTGGGAAAAGGCTCAGGAGGAAGGGCTTTCAGTTCAGGATTTTGTAGATAAGTATGCTCAAAGATTTAAGGATTACTGTAAGCTTTTTTTTGTGGAGTATGATAACTTTTACAGAACTTCTGATAAGGGTCATGTAAAAGTGGTTCATGCTTTTTGGAATGCATGTAAGAAGTCCGGAGATATATACAAGAAAAGATATGTTGGGAAGTATTGTGTAGGTTGTGAAAGATATGTTACAGAGAGAGAATTGGTTGATGGCAAATGTCCAGACCATGATAAAGTGCCAGAAGAGAGGGATGAGGAAAACTATTTCTTTTCGTTATCTAAGTACAAAAAAGATTTGTTGGAGTGGCTTGATGAAAATCCAGATGTGTTGAAACCAAAGCAAAAGTTAGGTGAACTAAGAAAGATTATTGATGAGATTGAAGATTTTAGTATTTCGAGATTGAGGAAAAATCTTTCATGGGGAATTGAAGTTCCAGATGATTCCGAGCATGTCGTTTATGTTTGGTTTGATGCTTTAGCAAACTATGTTGCTGCAGTTGGTTATGCTACTGATGAGAAGAAATTTAATGAGTGGTGGCCGGCTATCCAAATTTTTGGACCAGACAACTTAAGATTTCAGGCTGTGATATGGCAAGGTATGTTGAAATCAGCGGGTCTTGCTCACTCTAGGAAACTTCTAGAGCATGGTATGGTTTTAGCTTCGGATGGTAGAAAAATGGCTAAGACATTGGGGAATGTTGTTTCACCTTTTGATCAAGAGAAGAAATATGGTGCAGAGATAGTTAGATTCTATCTTTTGACAGGTATTTCTACATTTGCAGACTCTGCATACAAGGAAGATGACTTGGTCAATATGTATAACTCGAGACTTGCAAATAATTTTGGAAATTTGCTAAACAGAGTTATTCATCTTGCAAATTCTAAGAATGTGGAGATAAATAATGAGAAAGCTGTTGAAAAAGAGTTTAAAGAGATTGTTGATAAATATAAGGAGGATATAGAAGGATTGTATGATGAATATGAGATTGCTTTGGCCGGTGAAAAGATAGATGAGCTTGCGGATTGGGGAAATAAGTATATTACTGAGAAGGAACCTTGGAGTAAGGATATAAAGTTAGAGAATTCTGAAACAATCTTGAACAACCTTAGTTATCTTCTAAAAGTTATTATACAGCTCTACTCTCCGATTATTCCTGTCAGTGCTGCAAAAGCAGAGGAGGCTCTAGAGCAAAAAGAAAAAATAATTCTGTTTCAAAAGATAGTATAATATATGCTATACTGAAATCAGATAATCTAAAAGCTGCCCATGCTTAAACGAAGAAAAAAAAGAAAATTTATCAACCTCTTAAATCCAGTTTACTCGCCTAATGAAGGCTTTGTAAAAGTTTATGAATGGTTAACATCTGTAGGAAAGTACATGCTGATTCTTGTAGAGATTGTAGCTTTAGCTGTTTTTATGTCGAGGTTTATACTGGATAAAAAGAATAATGACTTGACAGAAGAGATAAACTCAAAAATATCTTTACTGGGTACAGAACCTTGGAAAAGTAGTAATTTACTTTATGAGAACTACCATAAACTGCTCTCAGATGTTTCAGTTGTTAGTAGTAAACAAAAATTAAATTCAAATGTTGTTAGTGAGATTATTAGTGGTATTCCTTTAACTCTTTATCTCCAAACTTTTTCTTTAAGTGAAGGTAGGGTTTCTCTAACTTTTTTATCTACTAATTTGAACGATGTAAGAATTTATGAGTCTGCACTTAAGAGTAATGAACAATATGAAGATGTAACATTTAGTATTTCCAAAGAAGAGTCGGAGATTAAGGTTACTGTAACATTTAATATTAAGGAAACAGGATAAAGATGGCAGAACAACGGAAGTCTGTAGGACTATTAACCACTATTAGAGAATCTGCAGAGAAGAGGAATTCTTATGCTTCTTTTGCTGTTAGCTTGTTGGTCTCCATTGTTTTGATAGTTTTCGCTGTTAGACCTACAGTATCTACAATTATTCAGATCCGACAGGCTGTAAAAGAGAAAACAAGAGTGAACAAACAGATTCAAGCTAGGATGGATGCAATCTCAAAGTTAGATGCTCAGATACAAGAAGAGAGTGAGAAGTTTGATGCTCTTAAAATGGTTTTTCCTGCAGAAAGGGAGTATGTGTTGCTTCTTGCAAATATAGATTCGGTTATTTCTAGGAATGGTTTTACTTTAACATCAATAGGTTTTGATAGTTATGATAAAGAGGGTTATAAATTGAAGACCTCAACTTTATCTCCTTCATCTTTAAAACTTAATGTTTCTGGTAGGCATTCTGGCTTTATTAATTTGCTAAAGGATTTAGAATCTCTTCCTATGTTTCCAGTCGTTGAGAATATATCGTTTTCCTCCCAGAAAGATGATAGCTCTAACTCTGCATTTTCATTAAGTTTGAGGGTTTACAGTATAGAACAAGCTAATTTTTATAAATAGACATATGGAAATATTAAGAAAGTATATTTGGGCTATATTTCTACTTTTTGCAGTAGTAGTGGTTTGGGTTGGTCTCACTTTCTTTATGGATGCTCAAAAAAAGAGTATTGCTGGCGATATTAGTCAATATACTAGTGAGATTAAGAGTAGTTTTGATATGGAGGTTTTGGATTTAATGTATGAGAGGTCTGAGATGACTCTTCCAGAGACTCCAAAAGAATTTTTATTATCAGTTCAGTAAATTGTTTTAGTCGATATAGTCATCAAGTTTTTGTTGTTCGGACTTCTCTTTTAGTTTTTTCAGCGCTTTTGCTTCTATCTGTCTAATTCTTTCTCTTGTTACACCGAACTCTTTGCCAACTTCTTCTAATGTTCTTGATACTCCATCTTCTAATCCAAATCTTAAGGATAGTACTCTTCTTTCTCGATCTTGTAGTCCATCAAGTATTTCATGTAACTGGTTTTTAAGATACTCTGTTGTGGCATATTCTTCTGGTGATTCTGACCAATCATCAGGAATTAAGTCTTGTAATTTACTGTCTTTTTCTTCACCTATTGGTGTTGATAGTGATGCTGGATTTTGATTAATCTTTTTAATTTCCGCTATTTTTTCTACTTCAACATCCATTTCTTTAGCTATTTCTTCATCTGTAGCTGGTCTTCCTAATCTTGTAGCTAAAAGGTTATTGGTTTTATTGAATTTATTGATTGTTTCAATCATATGGACAGGAACTCTAATTGTTCTTGCTTGGTCTGCAATGGCCCTTGTGATTGCTTGTCTAATCCACCAAGTAGCATATGTTGAGAATTTGAAGCCTTTCTTATAATCGAATTTTTCTACTGCTCTCATCAACCCTATATTCCCCTCTTGTATGAGGTCTAGAAGCTCTAAATTGGACTTACTATACTTTTTAGCTATACTGACTACCAATCTTAAGTTCGCTGTTGTAAGGAGCTGTACAGCCTCTTCATCGTTGTTTTCAATCCTCTTTGCTAGAATTACCTCCTCATCTTTAGTTAAAAGAGGTATTTTCCCAATTTCTGATAGGTATGATCTGATAGCATCAGTAGAAAGAGTTGATTGAATGGATTTGAGTATTTTGATTTTACTTTCAAGTGTTAATTCTTCTTGTTCTGGTGAAGGCGCTGTGTCCTCTGGCTCAAGTACTTCAATTTCATTTTCTTGTAGTTTTACAAAGATTTTATCGAGTAACTCTATATTTTCTTCTATTGTTGGAAAAACATCCAAAAGGTCTTCTTGTGTTAGGAAGCCTTGTTCTTTTCCTTTTTTAATTAAGAAACTTATTGCTTTATCATTATTAGCCATTGATTATTTATGGTATAATTTATATATGGACAGTTCTAGTAATGCCTTGTTGCAAAAAAAACAATTTTTGATTGATTCGGTCGCAAAGTTTTGTGATAAATGTGGCACCCCCTATACTGTCGATGATCTTAATATCGTCCAGAGCACTGGAGCTGGGATGATTATACACTTTTCTTGTCAGAATTGTAAGGCTAAACATGTTGCTTCTTTAGTGATGCCATTGGGGATGTCTCAAAGAATGCCTGTTAATATGGATTTGGATAGTTCGGAGTTTGAGAAATTTGTATCAAAAAAGAGTCTTACGAAACAGAATATTCTAGATGTTTATGCAGCATTAAAAGATGTGAAATCGGTAACCCTTTAGGATGGCTTATTCCACATAAGTTTGTATTGCATATCCCTGCTAAGATCAAATCTTCCTGATAGCTGATTACTGATAGTATTAAGTTTTGCTGATTCAACTAGAACCCAAGTTGAAGGGTAGATTATATCGAGTTTGTAAGCATGTTTTCTTTCACCTGCTTGTTTAAAGATATCTAAATCAAAGAAAATAGCTGATTCTTCCTCTACCAATGGGAATGTAGCGCCCATATCTCCTCTGTTGAGTTGGTAAGATATTTCTAGTGTAGAAATTTTTCCTACTGGAACATTGAACCAACCGCCTATTATCTTAAAACCACTCTCTCTGTAAATTGAATGTTTTTCTTCTTCCATCCCAGTAATTTTTAGTATCTGTGCTTCAGGAGGAATGTATACTCTTTGGTAGTTTTTGTAATCTCCTTGTGGATATGAATTTGAAGTAGAGGTGTTTTCTACAGAGAGGGTATATTGGAAGGTAATTGTATCTTCATCTTTTATGTTTACCAATAGTGAATGACTTTTATTTAGATACTGGTTGGCCTTGTTGCCTCCCCAGTTCCAATCAACAAGAACAGGAGCTTCTTTGTATCTGTTATCTAAACTTCCTGCCCAGTTTCTACTGTTAAAGAAGTTAAATGCTTTGTTGTTGTCAAATGCTACTTGGAGGTGCTTTTCATTTAGAGAACTTTCTAATACATCACTTATACTAAGAATTTCTTGAAAGTTCATAGAAAGAAGTTTTTTAACAATTTCGTTTGCCAAATTAGCTAAGAATGTCGTTTTTTGAGTAGAACCAGGTGTAAACTCTCTATGCATCTCAAATACTTTTTCGTTAATATTTTGTGCTGTAATTAATTCATCTTCTCCAGGTACTTCTATTCCTCCCCATTTGTCTAGCAATTTCTGGAAGAATGCTATATCAATAGTTACTATTCCATCTATTTTATTTCCTTTTCCTAAATCAGATATAAATTGCTCAGCTTTGATTCTTGTTTCAGTAAGGTCAGGACTCCAGTTTACGAGTGAGAATGTCCAATCCCTCAGTTCTAAAGCTTCCATCATAGATGCAGGTGCGGGATATTTCTTGCCTTGAACTTTTAGAGTACCCTCTGCATTGTAGATATCATCAACAAAAAGTTCTCTAATTTGTCCTCCTTCTATTCCTACAACTCCATAGCTTGTTATCCATCCGCCTGTAGATCTAATCTCTGATTCATTTTGTAGGAGAATTAAGTACCTTTTTCTTTCCTCTGCACCAAGAATGTCTGGTAAGAAAGTTACTGCTTCTTGGTATGTTACTGTTGCTTCTCCAGCCTTTTTGACAACATCCTTGATTTCTAGGACTTTATCTTGTGCGAATTTAGGAAAAACAGATGTATTTACATTTTTTAATAATTGATCTGCAAACTGAATCTTGTATGCAGCATCCTCTATTTTATGCTTATTTCTATCTATTTCTCTCAACTGTTCTCTGTATTCTCTTGTAGTAGATGCTGTACTGTCTTGGAATGTTACAGCAGGTTCAAACTCTCTCACATACGACATTAACGGTGATATTGCCTCTACTAATTGTCTTCCTCCATCAATTGTGTTTTCTCCTGCGATTAGAACTCGTGACATATTACTGTAAACATCATCTTTCCCAAAGAGTTCAAACATCCAAGCCATATTACTAAAGCTATCAGATGTTCTAGCCATACTTTTTTCTAGCTTGTCAAAGTTTTGACTAGTCTCTATATCAGGAATATCATTGATAGATGCTAGAATATCTGTTGCTGTTGATTTAACAGACATTAGACCAAACGTTGTTCCAAGTATTGGATAGGCTACAAAATATGCAAAAAGTATTGCTGTTATTGCTATTAAAAAGCCTTGGAGTATAGCTTTAGGAGTTGGTTTTGAAACTCTTCTATTGGTTTTGATTTTTCTTAGAGGTTCTCCTAGTTTATGTATGAATTCACCTAATTCAGTTTTTGTCTCCTTGATATGTTTTTTTTGTTTTATCTCTGTTTTTTTAGGTGATTCTTTTTTAGCAATATCCCAAGATTTGTTGATATTATCATAATATACTTGTATCTGTTCGATCATTGCTTTTTCTAGTGTGATTTGTTGTGTCCAACCATACTTTGTAGCATGAGGTGCTGGTACATAGAGGTCTTGTATTAGGAAATTTTCCTCAGGGTTGTCAACAAATCTAATGCTTTGAGCTTCTGTGTTTAATTCTAGGAGTTTGTATGCTAACGAAAGAAGTGTGTAGTCGTTTTTGTTTGCAAGAGAGATAACTTCACCTTTTGTTTTATTCGAGAATGTAAGTTTGAGTATCCCATATACAGCATCATCTTCGTGTATTAAATTGTAGATATCTAAACCTTCTCCCTTAATGGTTATTTGTATGTCATTGGTAGCTTCTTTAAAGAGTTGGTCTAAGATGGGATTTTTTACTTTATCAATACCTTTCCCTATTAGTGTACCTATTCTTAAAATTCTTGCATTGATATTAGATTTATCTTTAAATTCTGCAACGAGTGTTTCGCAATATTTTTGTAACTCTATATTTGAGTACGGGGTTGGTGTTGCTAAACCAGTATTGTTTATTCTATTTGCTAACTCTCTGTTAAGTCCTAAAGATGTTATTAATGCGAATTTAGCATCATTTTTCTTGGCATGAGCTAGGCATAACTCTAACTGCTTTGTTTCTGATAAGAATTCTTTACTATCAAATTCTTCTTGTGAGAGTTTGTCTTCGAGGAGATAGTAGACATAGTCAAATCTTTTTATGTTTTTAAATACAGAATCAAATCCTTTGAAATCAAAGAAGTCTACAAGGTCTGATCTCTTTAACTCAGAGACATACTTTCTTGTCTCTAAATTAAACTTATCAATTACTACAACATATCCTTTTTGATCAATAAGTGCTTTTGTCAGTTTATACCCCAATCTGTTTCCACCATGGATAATTAAGGTGATAGGTGTATTGCTTTTAACTTTATTGAATCTTAAATTACTCATACTTCATTTGCTTCCACAATATCCTCGGTTGTAGGGATAGGGAATTGGTAAACCTTTAAGTTTAATTGATACTTTTCTCTTACTAATATTGGTATTTCAATGGGTATATATCCATCACTCTCAATTTTTATCTTATGCTCACCCTCTTTTAGCTCTAAATTTGTGATTGAGGATCTATTCATAAATTCTTTATCAACATATATTTTTGCATCAGAGGAGTTCCCCGTTATTGTTAGGAAACCCTTTCCAGAAGGACTTCTCATCGGTGTGTAGTAAAGTATTGTTCCATGTAACAGATCTTCAGGTCCAATTTCCAAATCGATTCTAGCTGTTGTATTCTTGGCTAATTCAATATTGAATGAATGTCTTTTGTAGAATGAGTTCTCAGGGGCTATTCTTTCAAGGTTTACTACATATTTACCCTCAGGTAAATCTTCAACTGTAACAGGAGTTTCTCCTTCGTCTTTCTCATTGATTTGTACTTTTGCTTTACCTTTTTGTACAACAATCTCTAATGTTGTATTGTTGTAGAATCTATTGAGGAAAGGTAGTTGTCCTATCAATTTTTTAGGTGGAAAGAAGTAGAAAAGCACAGATAGAGCAACAATGGAAACTATTATGATTATGGCAGTTTTTATTTTCTTCATACTTTCATTATATGAACAACTCTATCTTTTGTCTATGCCTATTTGTTAAGGAATGAGGAATACTTAGCTAATTCTGTAGTGAGGTTTTTGTCTATGACTAATCCACTCCACCCATCTTCTTTTCTAACAACATTTACAACAACGATATCTGCGCCGTTGAATAGGGCTGACTGGAGCTCTTTTTGATCTATTCCGCCAGCTGCTCCTACGATTACATTCCACTTTCCTTTGATTTTAGTTATATTTCTATATTGAATTATCTCACCATAACTGTTTTCTTCATCTCTTCCTCTATGTATGCAGACAACATCAGGGATAATATTTGCTTTCCAGAGAGACCTTAGAGGATCAGGTGTATTTATCATATCAATCACAGACTTAATATCATTCTTTTTACAAACATCTACAAAAATTCTTAAAGTCTCTTCAGAAGCATTTCCTAGAGCAGTAATATAGTCTGCACCAGCTGCTTTTGCCATCTCAACTTCTGCTTTTGCACCGTCAACGACTTTGATATCAGCACATATTAATCCACTCCAGAGAGACCTCATTCTTCTAACAACATCAATACCTTCCTTTTTGATTAATGGAGTTCCAGCTTCGATTATTATGTTAGGATTCTTCGGAATATGTGGAAGTACAGAAAGAAAGTCTTGAAAAGAAGAGTTAAATGCTAGTTGTAAAAACCTTTTACTTCTTGCCATTCCTTACCATACTTTCTACTCCATCAAAGAAGTTTGTAGGCATAGCTATAATGATTTTTTCTGATGGGTCTGCTGAAATTTCTTTTAGTGTCTGTAATGTTCTAAGAGATAGTGCTCCGGGAGCTTGAGAAAGTGTCATGGATGCTTCTGCTAGTTTAACAGCAGCTTCTTTCTCACCTTCTGCTTTGATGATTCTTGCTTTTCTATCTCTTTCTGCTTCTGCCTGTTGAGCCATAGCTCTTTTCATATCTGCAGGAATTTCAATATTTTGAATTTCAATTGCTGCAATATCTACACCCCATCCTTCTGCTGCACTATCTACGATATTCTTAATTTCTTCTGCAATCTTAGTTCTCTGTGAGAGTAGTGCATCTAATGTAACACTTCCAATAATGTCTCTTAGTGCTGTTTGAGATTTAGCAGATATTTGATTGATGTAATGCTGTACTTTGAATATTGCAATACTAGGATTTACTACTTGGAATCTAACAATACCATCGACCATACATGAGACATTGTCCAAAGTGATAGCTTCTTGAGTTGGGATATCCATAACTTGCTCTCGAATATCAACTTTTTGTAGTTTCTCTGCAAATGGGATGATAAAGTTGATACCTGGAGTGACTGTTCTATTGTATTTCCCAAATCGAACAACCAGTGCATGATATCCTTCTGGTACTATTTTTATAAAAGTAACTAGGATTATTAGAACTAAAACCACGAGAATTATAATTCCTTCCATGATATTTAAAAGGTTAATATTAAACAAAACTATTGTATTCTAATATCTCAATATTTGCAATGAATCTAGTAGGAAAATCTAGATTCCGGTGATTCTGTCTTCTTTTTCTCTTCCCTTTTTTTAGATGCTCGAATATTTGTGTAGAGTATTAATCCTATACCCAAAGCAAGAGCTAAGATGAGAGCAAAATATCTCACAGCACCAGCAGTTAGAATGGCAAATGATCCAAAGAAGAGAGTTATAACAATCTCTACAAGAACAACCTGAGTTCTTGATAAACCAAGTTTTATTAATTGATGATGGAAGTGTTCTGGACCACTAATCCTCATTAAATCTAAAAGATTTTTAGGTTTATGTATTATATATCTTCTGATAACGACATATGCGAAATCCAGTAATGGCAGAGTTAAGAGAATTAAGGTAGTTGAAAGTTTAGCATCAGTAACTATTGAAAGCACACAAATTAAAAAGCCGTATACGCTCTTGCCTGCCGAACCAGTCATGATTTTTTGAGGGGGTAGAGCGAAGATGAAGAAAACTAGCATTCCTCCTGCAATTAAGATTGATAGTGCAGATGAAAACTGAGACCTTGTTCTTACTGCAATAATAAAAATTAGTAGAAAGATAATTAATGAATTTCCTTCAATAATTCCAGGTGAACCAGCTGTCCATTTGAATGCATTTATACAAACAATTATCCAAAGTATTAATATCAAGTCTCCTGGAAAAACAAAAGATTGCTGTATTCCAAATATGGAGAAATTCCAAGTGTATGCATCCAATGGTAGGTTGATAATAGAAAGGTTAGTGAGATTGATGATGGAAAAAGCTAGGATTGTTGCTGCGATTGCTTGATAGAGAAATTGTATTTTAGCGGGCAAATTAAAAATATCATCTAAAGCTGAACCAACTACAAGTACAAGTATTGATAGAAATATGGGGATGGTGAAACTATTCATCTCAAAAAACAAAGGGATTGCTACTAATACTGGTATTGTAATTGCTAAACCACCAAGAGAAGGTGTAATACCTTCATGCAAAGCCTTCTTCTCATTCTCAAAATCTTTCCCCATTCTTTTCTCTTTAGGTTTGTATGTAATGTCATACTTTAAAGCTATATGACCAATCAAAGGTGTTAAGATGAGCGACACTATCGCACCGATTAAGAATATTGGGAAATATTTTAGGTAGGCTACCCAAACTTCGGATAATGCGGAAAAATCAATAAGTTCTAGTGTTTTAAGTAAGAGTACTGTACTTCTTGACCAGTCCATTTAGTTATTTACTAAATTAACTAAAATCACAGTCAGCGAGATTATAGCGATTATTATACTTACAAGCAAAAGTTTTGTTAAATGTTTTTCTCTGCTGTAATTTCTTGATGCAAAAATAAATGTGGGGACTGAGATAACAGTTGAGATAATAGGGTATAGGTAAATTATATCCTTTGGTGCGAGTATGTTGTTGGGGTTTATATAAAACTTGAAAATAGGAAGAGATGTTGGAAGAAAATTAATATTTGTAGAAATAATATATACCTGGTAGAGAGTTAAAATAAGAAAAGCCATTAAAGCAGCCCACACAAGAGGGTCTTTCAAAAACTTTACAACCTCCAATTTGATAATAACATCATCAAAGTCTTTTTTGATTTTATAGAATCTATTTTTAAAAGGCTCTTCTATCTCTAAATCTAATTGTTTATATTGTTCCTCTTCTGTTTTTCCTTTTTTAGAAACTTTTTTCATAGCTGTATTATATCAAAAACACATCATTTTGCTCTTTTTGAAAAAAGAAACAGATAATCTTCTATTGTTAGATGTTGTGGTCGTAAGTTTAAAAGTTCTTTCGCTTTCTCTCCTATTTCGTATGGGAAATAGCTTTTTAAGTTGTTTTGTAGCTTCTTTCGTGGTTGTTTATATGCTTGGAGAAGGAAGTTTTCAAAGTTTTCTACCTCTTCTTTTAATTGAAAGAAAGTTTTCTCCTGAGGTGTAAACATGATAAATGAGCTTACAACTTTTGGCTTTGGTTTAAATGACTCAGGTGATATATCAAAAAGTTTCTTACATGTAGCATATATTTCGGTTTTTAAGGAAAGAAAGGTTGTATCTGGTGTGTTTGCTGTGTACTTTTCTGCAACTTCCTTCTGGATTATGAAATATGCTGACATATTGAAGAAGTTTGATTCTATTACTTTTGATATAATTCTCTTACTTACATTGTATGGAAGAGAACCAAAGAAAAGAATTTTCTTTCCTTTAAACTTTTCTAATTGAGAGAAATCCCATTCTAAGAAATCTATATTGACAACTTCTTGTTCAGGGTAATGGTTTAAAAGTCCCTCTGCTAGGATATTATCTTTCTCTACTAAAAGTAGTTTTTTACCTCCTTGTTGCAAAAGTGAAGAGAAATATCCATGCCCAGGACCTATTTCAACTATTAGTTCCGGATTTTCTACTAAAACTGTATCAACAATTTTCTTCGCGAGATTCTCATTAACAAAGAAATTCTGTCCTAGAGATCTTTTAGGTTCTATCATTGTACTCGAAAATCCCAGACATTATCTTTTTTCTCAAATGTGATATTACATTTTTTACTACAACTTGCACTATCTTGTTCGATTTCTAGATTCCCTTTACACTGAGGACAACAAAGTATATCTTCAATCTTTTCATATTTTTCTTTCCGTTTATCTTCTTTCTTAAGTATTGTGTCAAAAACAACACTAGGTGGAATATTTGTCCAAGAGAATATACTTCTTGCAATTTTTTCAAGAAAGAGTAGGGTATCATCATTGAAGAGTTTCTTTAAGAATGGAGATCTAAGGAAAGAACAACCTCTCTTCTTCTTGATAGTAAAACCTTGTTCCATGAGAAGTTTTTTAACATGTTTGGGGTGGAAGTTGTAGAAAATACCTTCTACATTATCTGATCCTTCAGCCATTGTGAGTGCTGGTTGTGCATATGGTTCTGTGGAGAAAAACTTAAAGTTTCCTTTTAACAGTGCTCGAACCATAGCTTTGATATGTACTTTATTTGCAAATTCCTGTACATATTCAGCATCATTTGTAAGTATTCTTCTTAATTCTTTGTAGTAACTTTCTGGATGTTCTATATGATGTAGTACTCTCACCATTAATGCCCCATCAAACACATTTTCCTTAAATGGCATTTTGTATGCATTTGCTGCAATTAATTCTGTGTTAGGATATTTATTTTTAATTATTTCCCAATTATTTCGTAATGTTTTTGCTGAGTAATCAAGAATGACAGGGTGTTGGTATTTTGAGTAGTAGCTGTTGGTTAACCTTCCATATGATCCACCAACATCTAAAAACCAATCCCCTCTTTTTTCTTCAAATATCTTGTCTAAAAGTGTTTTTTCAGCTAAATCTTCATATCTTCTCTTCTTCCAATATTGAGAGTAGTCATAGCTAAATTGATCATAATCCGAGACATTGTATGTAAACTGCTTTGTATTACTCATTTTTGATTTTTTGTAAAACTTTAGTTACTTCTTGTAGCTTACTTAAAGCATGAGCCTTTTCATCTTCTTTTTCAAGTTCTTCACTTATACTAATTTGAGAAGCTAGGTTTTTTTGTATACCTTCATAGTAAGTTACCCTAATTCTTTTCATCGTTTGGTGAATATCTTCTGCTATGTCTTGTTGCTCTGTTGGTAGAGTTTTAGCATTGAAAATCATGTCTTCAAGTAATGGAGCTACATTAGAATCAGTACTTAGTTCTTCAAAAAGTTTTGTTCTATTAATTTCTGGTAAGTTTTTCTTTATAGTTAAATATATTTTCTTAAGATGTTTATCTGTAATGTATTTTGAGTCGAGGATGAAGGAGTCTTCGATTTTTTCTACAAAGAGTAATAGTTGAATGTAACGAGTTGTTAAGTCTTCAGTTTTAGACCTTTTTATCTTTTTTGTCTCTGTCTTTTTATCTTTATAATTAGGCCTACTGTCAATGATTTTTTCTTCATCTGGTTGTATTCCAGTAACTCTGTAGAGCTTTTTTAGGTAGAGGTTTTTGGTATTTCTATCTTTCACAGAGTCAAGAATCGGTTTGATTTCTTTTCTAATTGTATTAACATCACTTAATTTGTTCATATCTTTCCCTTTTGTAATCTCCGCCAGTATGTAAGAGAATGCTTCTTTCTTTTCTTTTATGATTTTGTCGAATTTTTCTGGCTCTTTTTGTAGCAGGTCATCAATATCTTTGTACGGTGCTGTACTTGCTGCATATGGATTCATACTTAGTTCTGAGGCTAAGATGAAACCTCGAATAAGTGCTTGTTGACCCGCCCTGTCAGAGTCAAAAAGAAAAAGTATATTCTTAGTGAGAGGTATGATGGATTCTAATTGTTTGGATGTGAGACTAGTTCCTAGTGGAGCTACTACATTTTTAACTCCATGTTGGTGGGCGGAGATTACATCGGTAGAACCTTCACTTATTATAGCAAGGTCTGATTTTCTCATTTCTTGTCTTGATTCGTATTGTGCAAAAAGGTTGTATGATTTATGAAATATGGATGTCTCTGGAGAATTCATATATTTAGGACCATATTCATTTGTACCACTCTGTCTTGCTGTAAAAGCTATAACATCTCCTTTTCTAGATCTAATTGGAAACATTATCCTGTCAAAGAATTTTTCTCTCAAAACACCATTTTTCTCTACAAATAGTCCTGTTTGTAGAAGTGTTCCTTTACTGTATGCACCTGATTTTTTAACTTGTTCTAGAAGTTTTGGGTATTTGGGTGAGTATCCAATTGCAAAATTTTTAATTGATTCTCTGTTTATACCTCTGTTTAATACATATTCGAGAGCAGTTTTATCTCTTAGTAATGCATTGTAGTAATATTTTGTTGCTATGTAGTGAATATCTTTCAATTCTTTATACTTTTTGTTTCCTTGGGTCTTTTTTAACTGAACTCCTGCCACTTTTGCTAGCTTTTCTAAAGCTTCTACAAAATCAATATGTTCTATCTCTTGCAGAAAGTTAAATATGTCTCCAGATTTACCACAACCAAAACACTTGTATCTTTGAATGTCTGGACTGACAATGAAAGATGGGGTTTTTTCTTTGTGAAAAGGGCATAGACCTGAGAAGTTTTTCCCTGCTTGTTTTAAGTGAACATATTTTTGAACAACTTGGACAATATCTACCTTATCTTTAATTTCTTCTATCTGATTGTTAGGCTCCATTTGATTGATTATATCATTTAGAGCAGTATTTTCCTCTTTTAACTATTTACACTCTAATGAATTCTCTACAATCACACATTCCATATCTACAACACCTTTAGATGAGGATGTAGGTAATTGGATTGCTTTCTCATTAAAATACAGTTTGGTATTACTAATTCTTCCAGATATGATATGCAACTTGTGTTGAATTTCAAACTCTTTTTTAGTCGGTTCTAATACTTGTGCAATTACATTTACATCGTCAATATCAAGCTTTATCCAAGTAGCTGTCTCAAAAATCTCTAAAACTACCTTATTAATCTTCACTTCTTCGGGTTTCTCTTCTTCATTTTTTGGAATATATGTAATATTTAATGTCTCAACAGTTTCCAGAATATTGTTGTTATTCTTCTGTGCTTTTATAGTAACAAGATTCCTTCCTTCTGTTAGTGTTATCTCTTTTTCAAAATTTCCTTCATCATCTACATCCGTACTGATATCATTAATCTGGATAATTGTTCCTTTTTCAGTCTTCCCTTTGATTGTAATCTTTTCGTTTTCTACTGTACTTTCCTTAGGTGGTTCAAATATTTCTAGCTTTGGAGGTGTTTGGAATTTGTATATTTGAGATATTATGTATCCTGCAATGAGTAATGTGAAAAGTGATACTAGAATTATTACTACAGTCTTAGGTGTTATTACAAATTTCTTTCTAGTTACTTTTTGTGGTGTTTTTGGGGTCTCTTTTTCAGTGCTGACTGGATTGGTTCTTCTGTAGAGTGCAAGGATTTTTTTTACATCTAAACCAAGATATTTTGCATATATTTTGATAAAGCCTGTAAGGAAGACTTCTGATTGAAAGGGTGTGAATATGTTTTTTTCAATTGATTGGAGAAACCTCTTTTGTATTTTAGTATCAGCAGAGGCTTTATCTAAGCTAATTCTTAATCTTTCTCTTTTGTTTTTTAGTACTTCTCCAACTGTTATCATAGTCGTATTCTACTACTATTTGTTGTTATTAGAAAGGTTGAGGGTTTATGCAAGGCTTATAGTGTGGTATAATGTAGGTAGGGTGTGATTATGTTATTATTTAATAATTAATTTATTATTCATATATAATATGGCAGAAGTAATGAAGGAAACTCCAAAAACCGAAAAGAAGAAAAAGTTAACATTGGGAGGTTCTTATAATGCAGTGTGGAAGAAATATGCGGAATTCAATGGTAGGTTAAGTAGAAAGGGGTATTGGTATTTTATAGTATATAATTTTTTAGTTGCTCTTGTTGTAAGGTTGGCTGATGGTATTATATTTGACTTTGATCCAGATCGTTATGTTCTTAGTGCAATATACAGTCTTGCTGTGTTTATCCCTCATCTTTCAGCAGCTACCAGAAGGTTACATGATAAAAATAGGAGTGGTTGGTTGCAGTTACTCAACTTAATTCCTATTGTTGGATAGATTGTTGTTTTCATCTTCTTACTACAAAAAGGAGACCAAGAAGAAAATGATTATGGTCCAGTACCAGAGGAGTAAGGTATAAAGACTTAGTGTTTGAGAAGGGCTCTTAAATGAGCCCTTTTTGTTTAATATTCATCCTCAACATCACTCCCTAGGATTTCAGAAACATCTTCAACCAGAACTTTTCTAGGTTTAGAACCATCTTGAGGACCAATAGCACCTGCGTCATAGAGTTGGTCTATTAATCTAGCAGCTTTGTTATACCCTATCTTCATCTTCCTTTGTAGGAATGAAGCAGAAGCTTTTTGAGTAAGTACTACAACTTCTAATGCTTTCTCAAAATCAGGGTCTCTTTCATTCTCTGAACCTAATGCACCACCATCTGTACCTTTCTCAATTGCATCTGTTAGAGCAGTAGAGTACTCTGGTTCGTTATCTTTTACCTGTTCCTTGATTGCATTTACAATGTTTTCTGTATCTCCAGTTGATGTGTAAGTCCCTTGTATTCTAATAGGTTTAGGAGTTGTTTGGTCTTTGTAAAGCATATCTCCACTACCTAGTAGTGTTTCTGCACCAGCTTCATCAAGTATGACTCTGGAGTCCATTAAGGTTGAAACAGCAAAAGCCATTCTTCCAGGAATGTTTGACTTAATTAGTCCTGTAATGACGTCAACCGTTGGTTTCTGTGTTGCTAGTATTAAGTGGATACCAACGGCTCTTCCCATCTGTGCTAATCTCTGTATCTTAGTTTCAACTTCCACTCCCGAGGTAAGCATAAGGTCTGCCATCTCGTCAATTACAACGACAATATATGGCATTGCTACATATCCCATTTTAGCATTGTATTCAGCTAGTTTTTTTGCATGTACCTGTTTTAGTTGTGTGTATCTCTTCATCATTTCTCCAATAACCCATTCTAAGGCATTGGTGACAAGAGCAGAATCTGTTATTACAGGTGTAAGTAAGTGTGGAATACCATTGTACATACCCATCTCTACACCCATTTTAGGGTCTACTAGAATGAATTTAACCTCATCTGGCGTTTTTGTCATCAAAAGTCCTGTTAGTAAGGAGTTAATAGCTACTGACTTACCAGTACCTGTTGCTCCTGCTACCAATAGGTGAGGTATCTTTCCTAAGTCCGTTATCATTGTTTTTCCGGTAATATCTTTCCCTAGTATTAAAGGTAGTTCATACTTGTCTACCTCTGGTCTAAGTTTCTTTATCATATCTCTTGTGTAAACAAAGTTTGGAGTAGGGTTTGGTACTTCAATACCTACATATGGTGTACCTGGTATTGGGGCTTCAATTCTAATAGATGCTGTTTGAGAAGCTAATGCTAGTGCTAAGTCGTTACTTAAACTCTTTACTCTTGAGACTTTAGTTCCTGTACTTATACTCAAAGAGAATCTTAAAACAGTTGGGCCTACTGCAATTGATACGACTTTGGCTTGTATACCGAAGTTCATTAGAGTTCTTTGTATGATTAAAGCCTTCTCTTTGTAAAGTTTAGCATCTTGTTTATGAACCTCTTTTTCTTGCAATAAGCTTATATCAGGGAAAACCCAGTCTGTATATTTTGGTTGTTGTGGCTGTTCATCCTTACTATCTTTAACTACTTCCCCCTCAAGTTCAATATCTTCTTCATTCTTCTTCTCTCGATGTAAAATTTCGTCGATTTTCTTCTCTATATCAACAGTTTCTTCCATTTCTGGTTCTTCTGGTACGTCACTTACAGCCTCTCCACTTATCTTGATATCATCCTCTTTTTTACTAATTCTAAACCTCCCTAAGATTGATTGTAATACAGAAGGTTTCTCAGTCAGGTCTTCTTTTTGAGGTTCTGGTATTGATCCTTCAATGAAATCTCTTATTTGTTCAATAGTAGTTCCTGTTATTAAGGAAAACGCTAGGATTAAGAAGATAATAACCACAAGGATCTCGATTAGGTTGCCAAGAACACCGTTTAGGGATGTGTGTAGTAATTTGCCTAACTCTCCCCCAGCACCTCTTAAAGCGTCAGGGTTTGTGTATTGTTCTGGGTTTTGCCAGAACGACAGGAGAATAGATATGCAGAGAGAAAAGAAAAGTATTCCTATAGCTTGTTTTGCTGATACAAATTTTTTGTTTTTGAATAGTAAGAAAAATGATATGTATATTAATAGTATGCCCCATGGTATTGCTCCATACCCTAAAAGTAAGGAGACTTTAGCGAAAAGAGTTGCTTGATCATGAATAAATGGAGATATTAACACAGCTATTCCACCTACAAAAAGTATCGTACCAAAGAGTATTTTAGTCTCACTGCTTTTAATTGTAAGTTTTTCTTTTTTCTTCTTTGTTGCCATGTATGTAAATATCATAATGGATAGTAGGGGATATTTCAAAGGTTTGATTGTTATGGAATTGAAAAATGTTTTTTTGTGTCAAAAAATCCTAAAATATCCTACTAAATCGTTGACTTTACATATCTTATATGATAAACTTCCCAAAGTCGCTTGATTCTTTGATCAAAAAAGTGGTAACACAAAAAGCTTTTTCTATATTTTGTGGGTATCGCTTATCAAGTAATATGTTATAACATAACCAAACAATTTACCCTATGTTAAAACCTAAAACTAATCACTCTGGTAGGTTAAATTTGGGTCTTGAGTACTCCGGAGAGTTTGAGTTCCCAAATTTAATAGAAGCCCAGATTAATTCCTTTGAGGCTTTTAAGAAAGATGGTTTCCAAGAGATCTTTAATGAGATTAGCCCCGTTAAAGATAATATGGAAAAGATGTGGACTCTGGAATTTAAAGATTTTAGATATGGAGATCCATATAGAGATATAGATGAGGCGATTAAGAAGGGCCTTTCCTACGAAGTTCCTGTTTATGCAACAGTCCAGTTAATGAATAATAAAACTGGAGAGATAAAGGAGCAAGAGATTTTTATTGCAGATTTACCAATAATGACAGACGATGGTGTCTTTGTTTTTAATGGTGTAAGAAGGGTTGTTACCCACCAAATTGTTAGGGCGGAGGGTGTTTTGTATGAAGAGGCAGATAGATTACCTATGAGGACTCTTTACAAAGCAAGGTTGATGCCTGGGCAGGGTCCATGGTATGAGATAGATACAAACAGACATAGTGTAATCTCTATGAGAATTCTTCCAAAGAGACCTAAAGTTTTGATAACAGAGCTTTTAAGGGTGTTTGGTTGGGAAACAGATGAGGAAATCAAAAAGCTGTTTGCTGATGTTGATACACATGAAGAGTATAAATATATTGAAGCTACACTTGCTAGAGACTTTACCAAGAGTAAAGAAGAAGCAGTGATCAGTATTTACAACAAATTAAGACCAGACGAGTCTGTCACATTAGAAAGTGCTGAGAGATATGTTAAGAGTAACTTCTTTAATGTGAGGAAATTTAATCTTGGTAAGATTGGTAGATATCAGTTAAACAGGAAGCTTGGTACTACATATGATGTTAATGACCCTGAGCAGGCAGTACTGTATCCAAATGATATTGTTTTGATTATCAAGAGACTGATTCAATTAAATAATGGAGAAGTAGAGCCAGATGATATCGATCATCTTTCTAACAGGAGAATTAGAAGTGTTGGAGAGATATTAGGAAGACAGTTGAACGGTGCAGTTAGAAGACTTGAAAAGAATATTAAGGATAAGATGAGTCTCTACGGTCAAGATTCTAAAGTGACTCCTTCTATGTTGGTGAGTACAAAGCCAATCTCTGCATCTATTCAGTCCTTCTTCGGCTCAAATGCTTTGTCAACTTTTATGGATCAGGTAAATATTTTGGCAGAGTTGGAGAATAAGAGAAAAGTTACTGCAGGAGGACCTGGTGGTATTGCGAAAGAAAGGGCTACTTTCTCAATTAGAGAGGTTCATAACTCACACTATTCTAAGTTTGACCCAGTAACTAGTCCAGAGTCTGCAAGTATTGGTGTTGTTGTACAGTTAGCTATGTTAGCAAGGATAAATGAGTATGGTTTCTTGGAGGCTCCTTATAGAGAGATTTCACATAAGGTGAAGAATAACAAGAAAGAGTTGTTGAATAGAATTTTATCTGAAGATATTAAGAAAATTGCTAAGGCAGGTGATTTCATAGATGAGAAGTTGGCAGAGAAGATAGTAAAAGAGAAAAGTATAAAAGAAGTTTCAGTCAAACCTTTTGTTACAGATAATGTGAAGTATCTAGATGCTATGGATGAAGAGAATTTTAGAATTTCTTCTGCAACAATAGCAAAGGATGAGTATGGAAATATTACAGATACACTTCTACCTATTAGATATAAAGGAGAATTCCTTCTTGAAGATGTGTCTGGTGTCAACTATATAGATGCTCTTGCTGGTCAGCAAGCAGGTCTTGGTATGGCTTTGATTCCATTTATCTCTCACAATGATGCAATGAGAGCATTGACAGGAGCCAACCAGCAAAGACAGGCAGTTCCTCTAATTAAACAAGAAGCTCCTTTAATAGGAACAGGAATGGAAGAGGTTGTTGCAAGACAGTCTATTTGGGGTGTGTTTGCTAAGGAAGCAGGAGAAGTTCTTTCTGTTGATGCTAACAAAGTGACTGTTAAGTATGAAAAAGAGGGTGTTGAGGATTACAAGTTAACCTCTTTCTATAGAAGTAATGATAATACCTGTTTTGTACAGAAACCAATTTTGAATGTAGGTGATAAGTTTAAGAAAGGTGATGCGATTGTTGATGGTCCAACTATGGTGAATGGAGAGATTTCTATTGGTACAAACCTAAGAGCAGCATTAATGTTCTTTGAAGGTTACAACTATGAAGACTCTGTTATCATTTCAGATAGGATTGTAAAGGATGACCTTTTAACTTCTATTAACATTAGAGAACACACAGTAGACATTAGAGATACAGAGCTTGGTCCAGAGATAATCACAGCTGATATTCCACATGTTAATGACAGAATTCTGCAGAAACTAGATGCAGAAGGAATTGTAATGTCAGGTACTCAGGTTAAGTCGGGAGATATCCTTGTTGGAGTTGTTGCACCTAGAGGAGAAAAAGAGTTGACAGCAGAAGAAAGATTGTTAAGAGCAATCTTTGGAGAATCTGCAAGTGATGTTAGAGATAACTCACTAAGAGTTCCTCACGGAGAAGGTGGTATTGTAATTAGAAGTATCGTACTCTCTGCAGACAAAGGAGATAAATTAGCACCTGGAGTTTTGCATCAGGTCAAAGTTTGGGTCGCAGAAACAAAGAAGATAGGTTTTGGAGATAAGATTGCAGGTAGACACGGAGATAAGAATACAATTGCAGCTGTTAGACCTGTTGAAGATATGCCTTTCACCGAAGATGGTGAACCAGTAGATATTGTCTTAACTCCAACATTCCTCAAAAGAATGAATATGGCACAAGCTACTGAAGTCCATTTTGCTAAATACGCACAAGATTTGGGGGTTAAGTTTGCATTCCCAATCTTCGAAGGTGAAAACATGGAGTGGTTAGAAGCAGAGATGAAGAAACATGGTTACAGTATGGATCAAAGAGTAGATCTTTACGATGGTAGAACTGGTAAGAAATTCCCAAACAAGGTTACCGTAGGTATGAAATATGTTCTCAAACTAAAGCATATTGCAGATGAGAAAGTTCATGCAAGATCTACAGGACCATACACTGCAGTATCTCAACAGCCACTTGGTGGAAAAGCACAGATGGGTGGACAAAGATTTGGAGAAATGGAAGTCTGGGCATTAGAAGCACACAGTGCACCATATGCACTACAAGAAATGCTTACAATTAAGTCAGATGATATCAAGGGAAGATCATCTGCGTATAAAGCTATTATCCATGGGGATAAAATAGAGAATGTAAATGTCCCTGAATCATTCAAAGTCTTAGTCAAAGAACTAAATGCACTTTGTTTGAATATTGATTTAATTTCAAACCAAACAGAAGAAGAGGAGGTTGAAGAAAATGAGGAAAAGTAAAAATAAATTTGGAGACTTTGATGTCTTAAAAATTACTCTAGCATCTCCTGACCAGATATTAAACTGGTCATATGGTGAAGTTACAAAGGCTGAAACTATTAACTATAGAACATTTAGAGCTGAGCCAGAAGGTCTCTTCTGTGAGAAGATTTTTGGTCCAACAAAGAACTATGAATGTTACTGTGGAAAATACAAAAAGATTAGATACAAAGGAATAGTTTGTGATAAGTGTGGAGTAGAAGTAACAACTTCTGATGTTAGAAGAGAGAGGATGGGTCATATTGATTTGGCAATTCCAGTTGCACATGTTTGGTATGCGTTTGGAATTCCTAATAAAATGTCTATCACTTTAAATATCCCACATAAGAGGATTCTTTCGGTTGTGTATTACACAAGATACATGGTCATTACTCTAGATGATGATAAGAGAAAAGAAACTCTTGAGAAGGTTTTAGCTTTAAAGGATACAGAATTAAAGGATTTGAAAGAAGATTTAGAGAGTGAATTAGTTTTGGTTGCAGATAGTTTTGAAGATGAAATTAAATCTTTGAAGAAATCAAAAGAAAAAGGTGCTGAACTTAAATTGAGTCAAAGTGAGCATAGAAGGAAACAGGCTTTAGCAAAAGTGAGAAGAGATTTTGCAGAGAGGGAAGAAGAACTTGAAGTATTTTACTCAAAACTTTATCAGTTAGTTGAAAAGATGCATGTTGGTACTGTTCTTTCTGAGGACGAATATTCTGATTTGGTTGATAGAGAGCTAGTATTCTTTGAAGCAATGATGGGTGCAGAAGCTATTGAAAAGTTATTAGAGAATTTAGATCTTGAAGGAGAACTTAAAAAATTGAAAAAACTTTCTAGAAAAGAGAAGGGTGAAAAGAGAATGTCAACTATTAGAAGGATACAATATCTTGAAGGCTTCTTTAAGAATGGTATTAAACCAGAGTGGATGGTACTAAGAACACTACCAGTACTTCCACCAGAACTAAGACCAATTATTCCTCTTTCAGGTGGTAAATTTGCAACTTCTGACCTTAACGACCTTTACAGAAGAATTATTAATAGGAACAATAGGTTAAACAGATTAATTGAAATTGGTGCTCCTGATGTTATTCTTAGAAATGAGAAGAGGATGTTACAGGAAGCTGTTGATGCTTTGATAGATAACTCTCATAGGCCTTCTAAACCAATGATGAACAACAAGAGATTACCATATCAATCATTGACAGACGACCTTAGAGGAAAGAAAGGTATATTTAGAAAGAATCTTTTAGGAAAAAGAGTCGACTATTCAGGTAGGGCTGTCATTGATGGTGACCCAAGTCTTAAGTTTGATCAGTGTGGTATTCCAAAGTCAGTTGCACTGGAGATGTTTAAACCTTTTGTAATTTTTAAACTTTTAGACAAAGAGTTAGCTCCTAATGTAAGGGTGGCAAGAGAGATGATAGAAGAAGAGGAAGAAGTTATTTGGGACTTATTAGAAGAAGTTATTAAGAACAAACCAGTATTACTAAATAGGGCACCAACACTACATAAATACAGTGTACAAGCCTTCTATCCAAAGCTTGTGGAAGGTGAAGCTATTAGAATTCATCCATTGGTATGTAAGGCTTTTAATGCAGACTTCGATGGAGACCAGATGGCTGTTCATGTACTTTTGACAGATGAAGCGATTGAGGAAGCTAAGAAAGAAATGATGAGTTCTTTGAATATTGTAAACATTTCAAATGGTCAGGTATTAGCATCTCCAGCAAAAGATATGTTGATAGGTTTCTACTTAATGACAGATTTAGTAAAGAGTAAAAAACCTAAGATATTTGCAACTGAGAACTTAGCTAGAAAAGCATATGAAAGAGATGAAATCACTATTAGTGAAGAAATTATTGTAGGTATAGATGGAAAAGCTGTTAACACCTCTGTTGGTAGAGTGATATTTAATAGTATTCTTCCAGAAGGAATAGAGTTTGTAAATGAAAAGATAGGTATTAAAGGTATAAGGAAGATAATTGATAAGGTGAAAAACACTCATGAATTATCAGATTTGGTGGAATTGTTAGATAATATGAAATCTCTTGGATTTAAGTATGCTACTGACTTAGCGTTCTCTTTTGCTATGGAAGATTGCAATGTAGATTTTGATACTAGGACTGAAATTAAGAAAATGGAAGAGAAGGATGAACAGTTACAAGAGAACTACATGCAAGGTTTGATGACCAAACGAGAGATGATTAATATCTCTACAAATATGTGGGATGATTTCTCCGAGGAATTAGCAGAGCAGGCATGGCAGGCATTACCAGAAGATAACTCAATTTACCAAATGGTAGAGTCTGGTGGTAATGGAGGAAAAATTCAAGCAAGGCAGGTTTTAACAATTAAAGGTGTTGTTAGAGACTCTAGAGGTAATCTAGTTGCTATGCCAATTAAGAGTAACTATAGAGATGGTTTAAGTGCATTTGAGTATTTTGTAGCTGCAAATGGTGGTAGAAAAGGTATTGCAGATAGATCACTTAAGACATCTTCTTCTGGTTACTTAACAAGAAAACTTGTTGATGTAGCTCATGATGTGATTATAAGACAAGATGATTGTGGTTATGATGGTCATGGACTTTCAATAGGGAGGAATGATAATAGAAGGATTGAATTTAAGGACAGAATCTTTGGAAGAGTCTTAGCTCAAGATGTCGTTTTGGACAAGGAAGTTATTGGTAAGAAGAATCAGATAATAGATCAAGAATTGTCTGAGAAGATTGATGAGTCAGGTATTGAGGAGGTCTTTGTAAGAAGTCCTCTTACATGTAAATCACCTCTTGGTATGTGTAAGAAGTGTTATGGATATAGTCTTGAGAATAACAAGGAAATAGATATGGGTAGAGCAGTAGGTGTAATTGCAGCTCAGTCAATTGGAGAGCCAGGAACACAGATGACTATGCAAACATTCCATAGAGGAGGTGTTGCAAAGGTTGATATTACTCAAGGTCTACCAAGAATAGAAGAGTTGTTTGAGGCAAGAACACCAAAAGCTGAGGCAGAGATGGCCTCTATTGATGGAAAGGTACATATCGAACATGCCGAAGATGATTCTGCAACAATCTTTATATCAGGAGAGAAGAAGATTTCAAGAAAATATGTTGTTTCTAAAGCAAAGAAGATATTGGTTGAAGATAAGCAGGAAGTTAAGTTAGGACAAGTAATGTATATTGATTCTGATGAGACAGAGAAACAAGCACCTGTAGATGGAGTAGTTTCTCTTGAAGGAGGAATCTTAACTGTAACTGGAAGTAGCAAAGCAGAAGAAACAATATCTGTATTACCAGGTATTGGTATATTAGTGGAGGAGGGAGCTACTATTACTGCTGGTACACAACTAACAGAAGGTTCTCTTGATCCTAAGAAGCTTGCCGAAGTTACAGAAATGTCTAATGTACAGAAGTATATACTTGATGAGGTACAGAAGGTATTTAATGACCAAGGTGTTTCTATAGATGATATCCATATAGAGATTATCTTAAGACAGATGGTAAGGCTGGGTAGAGTTGTAGATGCAGGAGATTCTGGCTATCTTGTTGGTTCCTATGTAAACAGATTCATAGCTGATCTTAAGAACGAAATATTGGTTAAAGAAGGGAAGAACAAAGCTTTGATTCTTCCAAGACTATATGGTATAAAGACATCGTCTTTGAATACGGAAAGTTTCCTCTCTGCAATGTCATTCCAGGAGCAGGTAAGAGTTCTAACACACTCTGCAATATTAGGTAAAACAGATTACCTAAGAGGTATGAAAGAGAATGTCATTATTGGTAAATTAATACCATCTGGAGAGGAAGCAGAGATTGAAAATGTATATGAGCTCGAAGAGCTTCAAGTTTAATTGATTTTGTTGTATAATACACACCATGCCAACTATAAACCAGTTAGTAAGAAAACCTAGAAAATCTGCAAAGAAGAAGACCAAGCATATTCAACTTGCTAGGAACTTCAATCCTTTGAAGAACAGATACAAAAATACATCCAATCCTTTTAAGAGAGGTGTGTGTCTTCAGGTAAGAACAATGACACCTAAGAAGCCTAACTCAGCGCTTCGAAAGGTTGCTAGGGTAAGGATGTCTAACGGAATGGAAGTAACTGCTTACATTCCAGGAGAAGGTCATAATCTTCAAGAGCACTCTGTTGTTTTACTTAAAGCGGGGAAGAAGAGAGACTTACCAGGTGTAAAATATATTGTAGTACGAGGTAAGTATGATGCTGCAGGTGTTAAAGGAAGGAAGAAAGCAAGATCTAAATATGGAGTTAAAAGAGAGGAGACAGAGTCAGAATAGTTTTAATTATGTATTTTTAATATGAGAGGAAAAAGAGCTAAAAAAAGGGAGATAAAGTTAGATAGGAAATATTCCAACCCTATCATTGCAAGATTTATCAGCAAAGTTATGCTAGATGGAAAGAAGAGTCTTTCAGAGGCTTTGGTGTATGCAGCTATTGAAAGTGGAGCAGAAGCAGTTAAAGAGAAGGATGTTGTAGCTTTTGTTGATAAAGCTATTGATAATGTAAGACCAGCACTTGAGATTAAAGCGAGAAGGGTAGGTGGTGCTAACTATCAAGTTCCAGTACCTGTTTCTCCAAAGAGACAGGAAGTATTAGCTGTAAGATGGATAGTAGATGCTGCTAGAAAGAAAAGTGGTAAGTCTTTTGATGAAATATTGAAAGATTTACTAATAGATTCATATAAAGGAGAAGGTGATGCTGTTAAGAAGAAGGAAGAAGTTGAGAGAATGGCTGAAGCTAACAAGGCATTTGCACACTTTAGATGGTAACATTTATATGTTAAATTTGGATTGGGATGGAGAGGTGTAAAAGCCTCTCTTTTTTTTACAGATTGACAATCGACTGATATACGACTAACATACGACTATGTTTAAACCAAAATATACTCTAACTAACTCCCTCTTAATCAACATTCGTAAAGTTGGAGAGTTAATAGGGGAGTTAAATAGTAAACAATTAACAGAAACCGTATTTTTCAACTTGGAGAAAAAAGCCAGAATACTCTCTTCTTTTACATCTACTAAAATAGAGGGGAATCCATTATCACTCACTGATGTCAAGATTATTCTTAAAACAAAACCTAAGAATATTAAAGATACAGAGAAAGAAGTAATTAACTACAATGATGTTGTAGTAATGTTAAACGACGAGATTAAGAATACAAAAGATTTAATCCTTTCAGATAAACTAATATGTAAGATACAAGGTATTGTTACAAAAGGCTTACTTTCTTCTTCATATAGAGGGAAATATAGAAAAGAACCAGTATTTGTGAATAATCCTTTGACAAGAGAAACAATATATTGGCCTCCTGATGCAAAAGATGTGAAAAAGTTAATGAAAGAGTTAATAGATTTTGTAAATAAATCAGAAGGGAAGATAGATCCTTTGATTCTAGCAGGTATTTTTCACAAACAATCAGTTGTAATTCATCCATTTATGGATGGGAATGGAAGGACTACAAGGTTAGTTACTAAAACATTACTTGCTAAGTTAGGTATAAATACATTTCCTTTGTTTAGTTTTGAAAATTACTACAACAAAGATGTGTCTAAATATTTTCAAAAGGTAGGGGTTATTGGTAACTATTACGATATAGCCAATGATTTGGACTTTACAGAGTGGTTAGAGTACTTTGTTGAAGGGATTTTAGATGAATTGAATAGAGTTAAGAAAGATTTACCTAGATATAAAGAGAGATTAGAGCCTCATGAGAAGAAGATTGTAGAGTACTTGAGGGATAACGGTTCAATATCTTCTTATGAGTACTATAAAATTAGTAAGAGGGCTAAATCTACAAGAATCAAAGATTTTAGAATGTTAAGAGATAGGGGTATTATCAAACCTGTAGGACAAGGAAAGGCAACATATTATGTATTAGATAATGACTATTGGTTTTTGGAGTAACCTATTCGATTCCCAGTATAGGTAATATCTCTTGGATATCTTTAATAATATGATCAGGTTTGACTATCATATCTTCTGGAATGGGTTTGCTGTCTTTGTTCATCCATATCGTATCTATACCAAAGTTCTTTCCACCAACCATATCTGCATTGAAACTATCACCTAGGAAAATAGCATCCTTTTTCTCGCATCCAGCTTTATATAACGCTAGTTCAAATATAGGGCTTTCTGGTTTTGTATCTACAACTTCTTCAGAGGTCACTAACAAATCAATGTAAGGAGAAAGTTTGGCTGTATCAATCTTTCTTAATTTATCTAGAGTAGTACCATTTGATATTATTACAATTCTCATTCCGCTATCTCTAACTTTTTGTAAAACCTCATATGTGTGTGGATATGCTTGAAGATAAGTATTAACTCTTGACCAGTATATATCATGGAGTTGTAAAACTAGATTTGCATCAAAAGAAATCTTCAATTTCTCAAGTAATCTCATGAAGAGTATAGCTCTTTGGCGGGAGAGGGTTTTATGTTTAAAGTTTTCTTTTAGTTCAGTCTTTACATCTAAAAAAGACTTTTTAAAAGACTCTAAACTAACCTCAGGGAGAGATTTTTGCAAATGTTCCCAAGCAGAGAGTATTGCTCCTTCATACAGACGTGAAGAATCAATAAGAGTGTTATCGAGGTCTGTGAAAAGATATTTATATTTCATGTCAATACTGTTAAATTGTTATCCTGAGGCTTTAAATATTATCTTTTACTTTAGATACCTAGTATAGGGAGTATCTCTTGAATGTCTTTAATAATGTAATCAGGTGTAACTGACATGTCTTTAGGAATAGGTTCCTCCTCTTTATTCATCCATATAGTATCTATACCAAATGATTCACCACCAAAGACATCTGCTTTGAAACTATTTCCAAGGAAGATAACATCTTTTTTCTCACAACCTGATTTCTGTAATGCCAGTTCAAACACAGCACTCTTGGGTTTGGTATCTATAACTTCTTCAGAAGCTACTAGCAAATCAATGTAGGGAGAAAGTTTGACTGCATCAATTTTCTCCAGTCTGTCTACAATAGTTCCATCAGATAGTGCAAGCACTCCGATTCCGTTGTCTCTAACTTTTTGTAGGACCTCGTAGGTATGTGGAAATGGTTGGATGTAAGTATTAACTGTAAACCAATATATGTCATGAAGTTGTAAAACTAAACTTGCATCGAAGGAGATATTGAACCTCTCAAGTAATCTCATAAATAATATAGCTCTTTGATGAGAAAGGGTTGTATATTTGTACTTTTCTTTTAATTCAGTTCTAACCTCTAAGAATGTGTTTTTAAATAAATCTAAATCAATCTCAGGATGAAACTTTCTAAAATGTTGCCAAGCAAGGAAGACTGCGCCCTCATAAAGACTTGAAGAATCGAAGAGAGTATCGTCAAGATCCGTGAAAAGATATTTATACTTCATGTTTTATATGATTAAGTTATTATCATATAGTACAATATGTAGTTTTTTTTACAATCGTTTATTTAGTACTCTCTATCCTCTCCCAACCACTTTTAGGCATATCTTTCTTCAGAACTTTTCTTTCCCAAAATATCTTTATCCATGTAATAAGTCTTGCTGGAAATAGCATTAAAGACCATATGAATTCTTTAAAGTTTCTAGCATATTTCAATACAAATCCAGCATATTCTAACTCAATCCAAAAACTTCTAGTTTGTTTATCCTTTTGGAAAACACCCATCTGTTCAAGTTGAGTAAAACCTCCTACAGATCTAACTTTCTGTTTAAGGTAATCTTTAAAATTAGCTGGGTATTTAACATAACAGATGGCTTTAGGAGCATACCCAACTTCTAGTCCGTTATTTCTAATAGTATATGATATGTATGCATCATCAGAGAGTGTGTTAGAAGGTAATTTAAGATTTTTATTCCTAACTGCCATGATATATCCACTCATAGGATAGAATGTTTCATCGCTTACATAATAATCCTTTACTTTGTTTGCAGTATTAATTCTCTTGTCATGTGCTGAATCAGAGAGTAGATGTCCCCAATATCCAAACATATTATCTCTTTTATCTTTTGATACAGGTCTTCCACCAACACCACCAACTTTGCTATCTTCAAATGGCTTGAGTAATTCTTTAACAGCATTCTTTTCAAAATGAGTATCGCCATCTGTTAGTATTAAGATATCCCCCTTAGCCTTTTTAAAAGCCATTTTTAAAGCATAAGGTTTACCTTTTCTAGGGTCTTTAATTTGAATGAATTTCTTTCCCAGTCTATACTTTTTTGCTTCTCTTAAACCTGCATCTAAGGTTTCTTTATCAGGGGATACTTGTATTATTTCGAACTGTGTTGGTATACCTGAGTATTTCCTGTTACCTATTGCAGCAATACAGCGTCCAATAGTCTTGGGCTCTTTAAATGAAGTTATTATTACAGAAACCATATTGGCTTTTTATGTAATTAATTATTCTTCTGCTTTCTCTTCAGTATCTTTCTCTTCAGTATCTTTCTCCGTACCTTCCTCACCTTCTGCTTCTTCAGTACCTTCTTCTGTTTCTTCGACAACGACTTCTTTCTGTAACTCTGTAATTGTTACAACAGTAGCATGTTTGAGTTCTTCATTAACCAAAGTGATAGTATCAGGGATATTTAAATCACTGATAGCTATTGATTGTCCTGGATGTTCTAACTTTGAGATATCAACCTCTATAAATGGAAGAAGGTCTTTAACTTTACATCTTACCTCAATATCTTGGAGTACTTCGACTAAAACACCAAGATTGTTTTTGACTGCTGGTGCAATACCAACAATTTCAAATGGAATAGAGAATACCATATCTTTACTCTCATCTATTTCAAAGAATGCAATATGTCTTAATTCATCATTGACAGGATTAATATCAATCTCTTTTACAATAGCTTTAAATGTTTTGCCTTCTAATTCTGCATCTAGAATGGTTGTAGAGGTAGCTTCTCTTGCTATTCTTTTTGCAGTGGTAGAGTCTAACATGATATTTTTGGATTCTGTTTTAGCATTGTATACAACAGCAGGGACGAATCCTTCGCTTAGCAAAACATTATTCTTTTTCCCATTTATATCTCTTTCGAGTAATTTGATTGTTTCCATAATGTGTAGGAGTATAGCAGATATATTGCTTTGTAGCAATACTTAAAAAGTCATCTAGAGAAGTAGAGTAGTATGATGTTTTATAGAATTCAGATTTTTATTTAGAGTAGATCCATTATGTTTTTAGTTCTTTGTTTAAGATCTCTTTGTTTCTCTTCTAAAGCTCTCTGTTCTAATAGCTTGAATATAGCACCAAACTTTTTTATGCTTTCTTCGCTTAAGCCACCAAAAGATTGTTCTGCAAATGTACAGAAGAAAGTTCCAGAATCTGTGATTATGTCTCCTGTAGGGATGTTGGTATCAGGTTTCTCAAACCCTTTCCATTTTCCTGCCTTTGCATCATCAAATAACTGTGTCAAATCTTTTGATGTGCAATTTTCAACTGGTGTTTTTGGATCAGTTCTGTGGATAAAGAGCATACCGTTATCTGTAAATAGTAGGGCTGGGTAAGGGATTGATTCTGTTTTATATAAGAAGTGCTCTTTCTTGAAAGCTGCTATTGTACCGTCTTCTAAAATTATCCGTTGGAAAACATTTGGGTATTTTTCTAATAGACCTTCTAAAATAGTTCGGTTATATTCTTGTTCTTGTGTTAATCCCGTGTCAAACTCTCTTTTAAGTGCTTGTTCAACTAGGATAGCTTTGTCCATACCTTCTTCTTTTAGTGCATATGCAACTTTTACTGCGTGTGCAGGATCTAGAATTCGACCATCCTCATCATAAAAACTTGTAGGGTTTTGTATTTGATCAATTTCTGTTTGAACTGCTGTCTTTGGTTTTCCATGCTCAGGAGTGTCTAAATCTTCATGCTGTGTGAATAGTTTTGGTCCTGCACTTTCATTCTCTGGTGAGTAACTAATATCAATCCTGTCAGGAAGAGTATTAGCCCATTGTGGTGTTTCTGTATTATCTTGTCTTTCTTGTTTTGCTCCTCCTGTCTCTAAATCGTAATCTGATACCATAGCAGTAAAAATAAAAACTTAAATTTTTATAAATTATTAAGAAGACTAACCTTCTATATCTGGTCCTTCCATAATTATATGACCATTAATTTATATACTTAATTATATATAGAATAAAAACAATATTGCAAGTAATAATATTTTTATAACATCAAACCAACTAGCACTTGACATACTTCTCTGCTCACCGTATACTTTGGCAGATAATCTAATACTCTGCTAAATATGGATATAACGGAAAGACAAAAAGAAATACTTAAAGCCATTATTAAAGAATTTATGGAAGAAGCAGAAGAAGTAGGTTCTCTATCGCTCGTTCAAAAATATGACTTAGGTGTAAGTCCAGCAACAATTAGAAGTGAGATGGTCAAGCTAATGGATTTAGGGCTCTTAGAGAAGAGTCACATCTCTTCTGGTAGGTTACCTACAGATCAGGCATTAAGATTTTACATATCTAATGTACTAAGTAAGAGTACTCTTAGTCCTTTAATTAGTATTGAGATTAGACAGGGTATACACAGAGACAGGTTTGATAAGGATGTTGTAGAGAAAGAAATTCTATCAATATTAGCAAAGGAAACAGAGAGTCTAGTTTTCTTAGTTACAGATAAAGAGATTAGGTTTTACGGTATTAGTAATTTACTTAAATATCCAGAGTTCAATGATTTAGAGAAGTTGAGGGTAGTATTTGACATTTTAGAAGATGAGAACTTTTTAAGAAATCTTGTTTGTCAGTACAACAATTCGGGAACAACTCTACTCATTGGTGAGGAGACTGGTATCGAAAACATGACTAATTGTGCAATTGCTTTCATTAAGGTACCTTTCTGGGGGAGTAATTGTACATATGTTGGTGTTTGGGGAACAAAGAGAATGGATTACTCAGTAGTAATTCCAGTGCTATCAGAAGTAAGAGATGCTCTTGAGCAAGCTACTTCTGGTTGGAGATAAATTCACAAGTTTTAACGATGGGAGATTTAAAAAAGAAAAAACAGAATATTGGTGTGCAACAAAATGATGAAAAGTATGAAGAGATGAAGAAACAGATAGAGGAGTTGGCTTTGTCAATTGATAAAGTAGAAGATGAGAAATTGGTGATACAGAATCAATTAGTAAAAGCTTTGGCTGACTACCAGAATTTACAGGCAGATATGGAGAAAAGACAGAAGGTTAAGTTCTTTCAAATGAAGAAGAGTCTTTGTGAAGAATTTATGTCTGTATTAGATGCTATGAAACTATCTCTTGAAAGTGAGAAGACATTGAAATTAGATTCAAAAGAGAAGGCTTGGTTTGAAGGAGTTGAAAATATATTTGCAGAATTTGAAAAAGTTTTGGGTGGTATAGGTTTGGAAATATATCTTCCTAAAAAGGGAGATATGTTTGACTCAACTATACATGATGCATTGGCTACGGTTGAAGGTGGTAAGGCAGGAGAAATTATGGAAGTAATCCAACCAGGTTATAGATTAGATGGGACAGTAATTCGAGATGCTAAAGTTTTAGTGTCAAAATAATTAATTAGATTTAAATTTTTAATAATAAATATATGTCAAAAATAATAGGAATAGACTTAGGTACAACTAACTCTGTGATGTCTTTCATAGAGGGTGGAAAACCAAACATTATTGCTAATACACAAGGAAGTAGGCTTACTCCTTCTGTTGTAGCAGAGGATGATAAAGGAGAGATTTTAGTTGGTACTCCAGCTAAAAATCAAGCAGTTGTAAATCCTGAGGGTACAATTTACTCTGTGAAGAGGTTGATTGGTAGAGACTGGAACGATCCTGAGGTTAAAAGGGATAAAGATCTTCTACCTTTTGATATGAGGAAGTCTTCAAGTGGTGGTGTTGAAGTTAAGATGGGAGATAAGTGGTATACACCACAAGAGATTTCAGCAAAGCTACTTGCAAAGATGAAAAAGGATGCAGAAGAGTATCTAGGACAAGATATTACAGATGCAGTCATTACAGTCCCCGCATATTTTGATGACTCGCAGAGACAGGCAACTAAGGATGCTGGTAAGATTGCAGGTTTGAATGTACAAAGAATTGTGAATGAGCCAACAGCAGCTGCTCTTGCATATGGTTTAGATGATAAGAAGGATCAGAAAGTTGCTGTATTTGACTTGGGTGGTGGTACTTTTGATATCTCAATTTTAGAGATGGGTGATGGTGTCTTTGAAGTGTTAGCTACAAATGGTGATACCCATCTTGGTGGTGATGACTTTGATCAGAAGATAATTGATTACCTAGCAGATGAGTTTGAGAAGAAAGAGGGAATGGATCTTAGAGAAGATAGAACTGCACTTCAAAGATTGAGAGAAGCTGCAGAAAAGGCTAAGGTAGAGCTTTCAACTTCAGAAGAGACAGAGATTAATGTCCCTTACATTACAGCTACAGATAAAGGACCAAAGCACTTGAAAGAAAAGTTAACAAGGGCAGAATTTGAGAAATTAACATCTGATTTAATAGAACAAACAGTTAAACCTTGTGAGAAGGCAATGAAAGATGCTGGTTTGGATAAAAAGGAGATTGATGAAGTATTGTTAGTTGGTGGAATGACTAGAATGCCAGCTGTTGTTAAAAAGGTTAAAGAGATATTTGGAAAAGAACCAAATAAAGGAGTTAACCCAGATGAGGTTGTTGCAGAAGGTGCTGCAATTCAAGGTGGTGTCTTAGGTGGTGATGTTAAAGATATTACTCTTTTGGATGTAACACCATTATCATTAGGTCTTGAGACTTTGGGTGGAGTGTTTACAAAGTTGATTGATAGGAATACTACAATTCCTGTTGAGAAGAAGCAGGTGTTTTCAACGGCTGCAGATAATCAGCCAGGTGTAGAGATACATGTATTACAAGGGGAAAGAGAGATGGCTTCTGATAACAAGACATTAGGTAGATTCTTACTAGACGGTATTCTTCCAGCACCAAGAGGAGTTCCTCAAATTGAAGTTACATTCTCAATTGATGCTAATGGTATTTTGAATGTTACAGCAATAGATCTTGGAACTAAGAAGGAACAGAAGATTACGATTACAGCATCCACAGGTCTTAAAGATGAGGAGATTGAAAAGATGGTAGAGGAAGCTGAGAAGCATGCAGAGGAAGACAAGAAGAAAAAGATGAGAGCAGAGAAGAGAAATGATGCAGATACTTTAGCTTTTAGTGCAGAGAAACTAATTGATGAGAACAAGGATAAAGTATCAGAAGAAGAGCAGAAGAGTATAAAGGAGAAAGCAGAAGCTCTTAAAGAGATGATTAAGAAAGATGATTTTGATGTTGATAAGGTAGAGGAGAAGACAGAGGAACTTTCTAAAGAGATGCAGGAGATTGGTAAGAAGATATATGAGGCGGCTGCAAAGGAATCTGCTGGGAAAGAGGAAGATGAAAAGAAAGAAGACTCTAAAGAAGAGAAGAAAGATAAGGATGATGTAAAGGAGGGAGAGGTAGTAGAATAATCTTTCGACTTCTTTGATTTATCTAGAAAGGAGGGTGTTTTATCCCTCTTTTCTATTTTATATAGTACGGTCTTCCTCTAAACAAACAAATAGCTCTAACTTTAACATCTTTATTGATCTCCCTAATACACTTACAAATATCTTCTAATGTCTTTCCTGTGGTAATAACATCATCTACTATTATAATCTCACTAAGAGTACCTAAAAGTTTCGTATCTTGTACTTCAAAATTAGTACTATGTAATATTCTTTCCTCTTTATCTAACAAAGATTGATGTGTACTATCACTATCAACTCTCTTCAAAAGAGTGTTGTTGTACTCAATCCCTGTATATTCAGAAACAGCTTTTGCAAGAACATCTGCTTGATTAAACCCTCTATCTCTCAATCTCGTAAGTGATATAGGGGTAGGGACAACAAGACTTTTCTCTTCTTCCTGAATTCCTCTTACTCCACTTAACCCCTCTTTAACAAACTCTTCAAAAGTACTCTCTAAATCATATACCAGACCATACTTATACTTCTTTAATATCTTTGAAGTAATCTCCTCATATTTCCAAAGAACTACTACTGAATCTAAACTGTTTTCTCTTTTACATAAATCATGTGTTTGATAATTAGTAGATAGTTTCCTACAGATGTAACACTCTGGTAGGTTTCTCTTAAATAACTTTTTACACTTAGAACATAGGTACTCACCATGTTTAGAACATATAGTGCAAGTTTTAGGAAAGAATATATCTAAAATATTTACCATGGTAAATTATCTCAAGTAGTTATTAAACTTGGATTAACTCAATTATTAATTGCTAAAAATGGACTAATGCCTTATCATATTACCCATATAATTAATAAGTGTTGCACAATGTCGAATAATTCAAAGCAGAAGAACAGTGTTTACATGATGATGGCATTGCTTCTAATCACTAAAGTATTAGGTTTTTTAAAGCTAAGAATTATTGCCCAGCTCTTTGGAGCTACTCATGAATTAGATATCTTTTGGGCAGCATTCACAATACCAGATACTCTCTTTATGATAATTGTTGCAGGTTCTCTCAATGCTGCTATCATTCCTCTATTAGCATCAGTATTACATAAGGAAGGAGAGAAGAAGCTGAATGAGTTTTTTACCAACCTAATGATTGTCATCAGTTCAATTATTGTTTTCATAGCAGTTCTTCTCTTTATCTTTGCACCTCAACTAACAAGTTTCCTGATTAGATCAGATGTATCACAGAGTATTCTTAATTTCTCAAGTAGGATAACACAGGAAGACTTTAAGTTATTTGTAGATTTGACTAGAATTATGATGATATCTCCTGTGTTACTAGGCATTAGTACAATAGTTACAGGATACCTTCAAACTAGAAGGGAGTTCTTCATTACATCTCTTGCTCCTCTAATGTACAACCTAGCAATGGTGGTAGGACCAATTATTTTTGTAGTTGGTTTTAAAATGGGTGTGAAGGGAGTTGCAATCTGTGCAGTGCTAGGTTCGTTCCTTCATTTTGCAGTACAAATCCCTACACTTAGAAAATATTTCAAAGAAAAGGTTAAACTAACTAAGAAAAGCATTGTAAGTGCTATAAAGGATTCTGCAATCTGGAAAGGCTTGAAACTTGCCGTTCCAAAGATGATTTCAACCATAGGGGAACAGATCAATATTGTTGTTAATACATTGATAAGTTTTTCCTTAGCAGCAGGAGCTCTTAGTTCTTACAAGTTTGCACTTAGTCTCTATCTCTTTCCTGTTAATATAGTAGGAGGCGCTTTTGCACAGTCTGTCTTACCAGAACTGTCTTCTAAAGCAGATAAACAGAAGGAATTTAAAGATGTTTTTAACAAAACAATCCAATTAGCTCTCTTTTTAGTACTTCCAATAGTTAGTATCTTACTTGTTCTTAGATTGCCAATTGTTAGATTAACTTTTGGTGTTGGAGAGTTTGACTGGAGAGCAACAGTTCTAACATCTTGGTGTTTGGTGTTTCTTTCTCTTGCGATATTGAGCCAAACACTTTCGCAGATAATTTTGAGAGCTTTTTATGCACTTAAGGAAACATGGAAACCACTTCTAGCAGTGGGTGTTGGAATAGTGGTGAATATTATTTTTGCATTCCTACTAACAAACTTCTTTAGTCATTACTACGACTGGAGACCGATACTCCAGCAGGTATTAGAACAGATTGCAACTGCGAATGGTAGTGGGGTAGTAGAGGTAATAAAATCGTTTTTTGCAGATATATTTACATGGTGTACTACTCGGGGAACTTCAGATATGGCAGTTGGAGGATTATCTATGAGTTTGAGTTTAGCTTCTTTTGTAGAATTAATCTTGCTTTTCTGTTTACTAAACAAAGAGGTAAAAATCATTACCTACAAGGATACAGTGAAGCCTATGCTTAAGAAGGTTTTGAATGGTATCTTAATGGCTGTTGGTATGTATCTAGTATTCAAGCTTTTTGATTTCAAATTAGATACTACAAGAACAATTTCAATCATTATTCTTACAATAGTGACTTCTCTCTACGGTCTTCTTTCTTACTGGCTTGGTTCTAAAGTCTTTGAAATTAAAGAGGTTGGTCGTTTTGAAGAAAAAGTAAAAAGTGTTTGGGAAAAATTGAAGGAGAAAGTTAAAGTATGGGTAAAGTAATTAAGTATATATTGTTATCACTTTTAGGTTTGTTTCTACTTTTTCTTGGTTATATAGCCTTCAACTATATTTCTTGGCAAAAAGAATTTACCAATAATAGGAGGGAAGGGATTGTTTGTACAAAAGACGAGGAGAAGGTAGAGATAGATTTTAAAGAGAGAATTGAGAATTTCATACTTTCGGATAGTTATGCGGAATTTTTAACTTTTTCTAAAAGAGAAGCTTTGTATTTGATAGAAGAGTCTATACCAAAGACTGAAGAGTTGAAGATTGAGGAGATGTGTTTGGAGACGGACAGTGGGAAATGGAAGATATATATACAGAGTAGATTTAAATCTTTTAAACTTCCTTGGATAGCTATTGATGTTGTGAAAGATAAAAGAGAGACAGCAGAGTTATATACACCGAGTATGTATATTGGTAATTTAAAAGTACCAGAGAAATTCTCAAAAGGTTTGTTACAGAAGATAAGTAAGGGACTTAGTGATGCTTTAATAGTAGTTACAGAGAACAATTTTTTAGGGAAGGAGATTAAGAATATAGATATTCTTAAGGATTCTGTTGTGTTTAAGGGTGGGTTGTAGTGTTTTTAAATGTAATATCTTTTTGTTGTTTCGCGTGTGGCTCCATAGTATAATCAAGGTGTTGAGTGATAGCTCTTTAATTAAAAAAGAGAGGAGGGGAAATGAATAAAAATTTTCTCTTGTTAACCAAAGAGAACTTTGAGGTAGCACTACCTTCAGAGTTTTCATCGTCCCTTAAGACTGAGATTATGGCAAAATATCAGCTTGTTTTTAATACTTGGCTCCCGCCAGAAGATCTTGTAGACAAGATAATGTCGAGATTTCTTGTTTTAAATATCTCTGGGCGGCAATATTTTGTAAGACTTCTGGAGTGTCTCATTGACACTTTGGAGTTCGAAAATAATGATAAAGAAAAAACTCCCGAACCGGTAAGAAGGTTTCGGAGGTTGTTAACTTACAGAAAAGAAATTTTCTGTAAGTCTGATCCAAAGCTATCACTTAGCAAACATAGACACCGTTAAAGGTAAGATGGTATCTGTTTGTTTATACAAACGTTAGTCAAACCCAGGTGTCTTTTTGCTTTATAACACCTATATATACTCAAACCATGTGCTTTACATCTTAATATGTTACAATTAATTCCAAGATGGAACTTGGTTTTGACAATGACAAATATATAAAGATACAGAGTCAAAATATTCTCAAAAGAACTAAACTTTTCGATAAACTCTATCTTGAGATAGGGGGAAAGTTATTTGATGATACTCATGCTTCAAGAGTGTTACCTGGATTTCAAGCAGATGTAAAAGTGAAAATGTTCCAGAAATTAAAGAAAGATATCGAGGTTATATTTTGTATAAGTGCTAATGATATAGAAAGGAATAAGGTTAGGGCAGAGTATGGAATAACATATGATACAGAAGTAATTAGGTTGATAGGAAACTTACAAAAGATGGGGTTTTCCATTAATTCTGTTGTAATAACTTTGTATAAAAATCAACCAACAGTTGATACTTTTATTGCTAAGCTTAAACGATATAAGATTAAGACATATATTCACAGGTATACAAAAGGATATCCTACAGATATTGATACAATTGTTAGTGAGGAGGGGTATGGAGCAAATCCGTATATTGAAACTAAGAAAAAGATAATACTGGTTACTGCTCCGGGACCAGCTTCTGGTAAATTAGCAACTTGTCTCTCTCAGCTCTATCATGAACATCAAAGAGGGGTGAATGCAGGATATGCAAAGTTTGAAACTATGCCGGTATGGAATCTCCCCTTGAAACATCCTTTAAATATGGCTTATGAAGCAGCCACTGCAGATCTAGGAGATGTTAGTATGTTAGACTATTTCCACTTAGAGGAATATGGTGAAAAGGCAGTTAGTTATAATAGGGACTTAGAGGTTTTTCCTGTTCTTAAGACAATATTAAACAGGATTGTAGGAAAAGATGTATACAAATCTCCAACCGATATGGGTGTGAATATGATAGGGGAGTGTATCAAGGATGATAAGGTTGTGCAGGAGGCATCGAAGAAGGAAATTGTTAGGAGGTATTACAATGAGATGTGTAACTACAAATTAGGTATAGCTGAGTATGAAGTTCCTGAAAGGGTAAAGAAATTGATGAATGAGTTAAAGATAGATGAGTACTATCTTGATGTTGTTAGACCTGCTTTAAAGAAGGCCAGGCGAATAGATAAACACGTTATTTCTCTTAAATTACCAAGTGGGAAGATAATTACAGGAAGAGAAACAGATCTGTTGAGTCCGGCTAGTAGCTTAATTTTAAATGCTATTAAAGAATTGTCTAATATTCCTGATAATATAAATCTGTTATCACCTACTGTACTTAAACCTATGTTAGAACTTATTCCTAGGACAGAGGAGAGAGATGAAACATTAGGTTTGGAAGAAGTTCTAATAGCATTAAGTATCTCTTCTGTGACTAATCCTTCTGTGGAGGAGGCTTTAAGTAGTATGAAAAAATTAGCAGGAAGTGATGCACATGCTACATATATAGTAAGTAATGGTGATCTTAAAATGTTGAAAAGATTGAAGATCAATCTTACTTGTCAACCAGTGTTCTATTCTAACAAAATTTATACACTGTCAAAGTGAGGTAAAAATATTCTTTCCCATCTCTGGTCTAAAAAGGCAGTATTACTAGGTGAAAAGTGCTAAAATGATGATATCTATAAATTAAGTTGTAGCACTATCATGAAAAAGATTATTTATGTTACGGGTAATGAATTTAAGGTGTTAACTGCCTCGAAAATATTAAACCCCCTGGGGTATCAGGTGGAAGCTAAAAAGATAGACTGCCCAGAGATTCAAGCAGACACGATTGAGGAGGTTGCTGAGTATTCTTCTAAATATGCAAGTGATTTTTTGCAGGAGTCTACATTAAAAAATGATTCTGGACTGATAATCCCCACTCTCAAAGGCTTCCCTGGGGTTTATTCAAAATATGTAGAAAGTACAGTAGGAGAAGAAGGAATATTGAAACTTATGTTGGGTGTTGAAGATAGAGAAGCTTATCTCCTTGAAGTTTTGGCATATACGGAGAAAGGAAAAGACCCTGTTACTTTCTTGTCTAAGACAGAAGGGAGCATATCCACTGAATTATCAGGAGATTTTGGTTGGGGGTATGATAAGATTTTTATTCCAAAAGGAGAGAAGCAAACATTGGCAAACTTTGAAGATGATGTTAGATGGAAGTTCTGGAATGAGAATGCATATAAAGACTTGGTAGGGTACTTATCGGGCAGTGTTTGATTCTGGCTAGTAATGTTGTTTTTAATCTTGCATAAAAGCTTGCACATTTGAAATTGGTATGATATACTCCTTAGCACGAGTTTGGGAGATGTGTTAAAAATGTATATGGAGAAACAGGAATCCTCTTAGAGAACTTCTCTAACGAATCCCCTGAGAAGAAATTGTTTAGTGTAATGCTATGAAGTGTTGTTAGCACCTTAAAAGTTGAAGAGTGACAGGAAGTCTAAATAAAATTTGACTTTCTGTGTGATGAGTCACACAATTCATTTAGTCAGATGTTTTTTGATCAATCCGGCAGTGATACTGGTCGGTCACACTTAGGTGTGTTAAGTTAAGTATCTTTTCAATGAGAGTTTGATCATAGCTCAGGATGAACGTTGGCTGTGTGCCTAAGGTATGCAAGTCGAACGATCCCTTTTGATTTACTTGAGACCTCGGTTGATTGTATTTCTTTTTTGGGATAGTGGCAAACGGGTGAGTAATATATGGATTATCTGCCTTGAAGTCGGGAATAGCTCATCGAAAGATGAGATAATACTTGATAGTCTTACTTTCTTTCTTAAGTTTGTAAGTAAAGCTCCGGCGCTTCAAGAGGAGTCCGTATCCTATCAGCTTGTTGGTAAGGTAAAGGCTTACCAAGGCTAAGACGGGTAGCTGGCGTGAGAGCGCGGTCAGCCACCATGGAACTGAGACACGGTCCATACTCCTACGGGAGGCAGCAATTAGGAATCTTGCGCAATGGGGGCAACCCTGACGCAGCGACACAGTGTGGAGGAGGAAGGTCTTCGGATTGTAAACTCCTTTTATGAGGGAAGAATAGATGACGGTACCTCATGAATAAGCACCTGCTAACTACGTGCCAGAAGCATCGGTGATGCGTAGGGTGCGAACGTTATCCGGATTTATTGGGCGTATAGAGAAGCGTAGGTGTTCCTGTAAGTCTTTAGTTAAATACCACGGCTTAACCGTGGGGCAGCTTTGGAAACTACAGGAATAGAGACAGGAAGAGGCGAATGGAATTCCCAGTGGAGCGGTGAAATGCATTGATATTGGGAGGAACATCAGTGGCGAAGGCGATTCGCTGGTCCTTGTCTGACACTAAGGCTCGAAAGCGTGGGGAGCGAAACGGATTAGATACCCGTGTAGTCCACGCCGTAAACTTTGGATGCTAGGTGTTCGGTACAACTACTCAACTCTTCGGAGTTGAATGGAAGTATTGAGTGCTACAGCTAACGCATTAAGCATCCCGCCTGGGAAGTACGGCCGCAAGGCTAAAACTCAAATGAATTGGCGGGCACTCGCACAAGCAGAGGAGCGCGTGGTTTAATTCGACGGCAATCGAAGAACCTTACCAGGGTTTGAAATGTATCTGCATGCCTTATGAAAATTTGGCAGCCTTCGAGGGTGATACACAGGTGCTGCATGGCCGTCGTCAGCTCGTGTCGTGAGATGTAGGGTTAAGTCCCGAAACGAGCGCAACCCCTATTCTATGTTACAAGTGTCTTAGAAAACCGCTTCGGTAAAACGAGGAGGAAGGTGGGGATGACGTCTGGTCCGCATAGCCCTTATGTCCTGGGCTACACACGCGCTACAATGGCTAATATAATGGGAAGCCAAACCGTAAGGTGGAGCTGATCCTCAAAATTAGTCTCAGTTCGGATTGAGGTCTGCAACTCGACCTCATGAAGGTGGATTTGCTAGTAATCGTGAATCAGCCATGTCACGGTGAATACGTTCTCGAGTGTTGCACACACCGCCCGTCAAGCCATGGAAGTAGGTGATACCCGAAGGTGTTCTGTCTCTTGTAGATGGAATGACGAAGGTAACGCTTATGACTGGGGTTAAGTCGTAACAAGGTAGCCGTAGGGGAATCTGCGGCTGAATTACCTCCTTTCTAAGGAGTAACCAGATCTTCCTGTCACTTTTTAGCTTTTAAGGCTAAGTTCTTTAATTAAATAGATACTATGTACCGAAGAGGGGCGCATAGCTCAGCTGGCTAGAGCGCAGTCCTGATAAGACTGAGGTCCCAAGTTCGATTCTTGGTGCGCCCACCAGAATGGATGCTGGGCCTGTAGTTCAGTTGGCTAGAACGCTTCATTTGCAATGAAGAGGTCAGGAGTTCGACTCTCCTCAGGTCCATATATTATCAGAAAAAGAAGAGAGATCTTTAATTTCTGGGTCAGGATATCTGTATATATTTTTACTGTTGAGGTAGGTCGTAATGTTTTACAGTGAAGATTACAGAATCCGTAGTTGCACATTTAAAACTGAATAGAAAGTAATTTCAATTAAGCAAATTAAGGGCGTATGGTGAATGCCTTGGCACAAAAGATCGATGAAGGACGTAGTAGATTGCGATAAGCTTCGGGTAGCTGTCAAACGAGCTTTGATCCGAAGATCTCCGAATGGAGTAATCCAACTGGGATTATGCCCAGTTATCATGCAGTGAATTCATAGCTGTATAGAAGAGCACGCAGGGAAGTGAAACCTCTCAGTACCTGCAGGAAAAGAGAACAAGAGTTTATTCCCCTAGTAGTGGCGAGCGAAAAGGGAAGAGCCTAAACCTATACTGTGTAAGAGGAATACGAAGCCTGATTCGCGTTGCGATGATGGCGGACTTGAACTCGCAGGTTGCTACTCGTGCAGTATGGGTGTTGTAAGAGTTAATGGAAGTGGTAGCAAACACTTCGAGGAGTTACAAAATTCCATTTTAGTAGAATATATCTGGAAAGATATGCCATAGAGAGTGATAGCCTCGTATACGAAAATGTGGAATCTCCTTTTTAATTTCTTAAGTACCACGGAACACGTGAGATTTTGTGGGAATCAGCCGATACCACTCGGCAAGGCTAAATATCTTTTGTGACCGATAGTGAATTAGTATAGAGAGGGAAAGGTGAAAAGTACCCCTGTTAGGGGAGTGAAATAGTAACTGAAACCATATGCTTACAAACAGTCGTAGCTGGTATATCCAGTGGCGGCGTGCCTATTGAAGAATGACCCAGTGAGTTCGTTGTGTGTGGCAAGGTTAACCATGTTTATTGGGGAGCCGAAGCGAAAGCGAGTCCGAATAGGGCACCTTGAGTCACATGCACGAGACCCGAAACCAGGTGATCCAGCCATGAGCAGAGTGAAGTTCTGAGAAATCAGGATGGAGGCTCGAACTCGTTAATGTTACAAAATTATGAGATGACTTGTGGCTAGCGGTAACATGCCAAACGAACCTGGTAATAGCTGGTTCTCCCCGAAATAGCTTTAGGGCTAGCGTTGTGATTTAAGATGTGGGGGTAGAGCACTGATTGAATTTGGGACCCGAAAGGGTACCCACTTCAGTCAAACTCCGAATACCATATTGAACATCACAGCAGTTAGAGCTAGGGATCTAAGTTCCTATGCTCGAGAGGGAAACAGCCCAGATCGTCAGATAAGGACCCTAAATTTTACCTTAGTGGGAAAGGAAGTGAAATTTCTCAGACAGTTAGGAGGTTGGCTTAGAGGCAGCCATCCTTTAAAAAATGCGTAAAAGCTTACTAATCAAGAGATTTTGCACTTAAAATTAACGGGGCTGAAGGTAAATTCCGAAGCTGCGAATTTATACATACTTCGGTATGTATGGGTGGTAGGGGAGCGTTCTATACATGACCGACTTAGCAGTCGGTAATTAGCTGCGAAGGTGGCCCGTAAGGAGTTGCTGGAGCGTATAGAAGTGAGAATGCTGGGATGAGTAACGTAAAGCAGGTGAAAACCCTGCTCGCTGAATGTCTAAGGTTTCCATGGCTATGTCAGTCAACCATGGGTTAGTCGGTCCTAAGGAGAGGCTGAAAAGCGTATCCGATGGATAACAGGTTAATATTCCTGTACTACTGATATTTGAAATGGAGTATGAGGATTGAAGATGCAGGCCCCTTATTGGTTTGGGGTGTAAGCAACAAGAGAGCTCTTCTAGGAAAATCCGGAAGAGTGTTTCCACCTCGGTGGATGAACGCGAGTTGTGATACAAAGGTGACCTTCGGGAAGCCGATTTGTAGTACTTAATTCTCCAGGAAAAACTTCTATCTTTAACTACTTCGGTAGTTAATAAAGTATTAGTAACCGTACTGCAATCCGACACCGGTAGACTGGTGTAAAAGCACCAAGGCGTACGAGTTATGCGTTGTTAAGGAATTCGGCAAATTGACCCCGTAAGTTCGCAAGAAGGGGGACTCTACATCATAAGTTTTTTATTTGTGGTGATTAGAGTGGCACAGAATAGGGAAGAACGACTAGTTACCAAAACTACAGGCGCTTGCAAACTCGTAAGAGGATGTATAAGTGCTGACACCTGCCCAATGCCAGAAGGTTAAGATAATTTGTTAGCTCTCTGCTGGGTGCACTTCGGTGCCCTAGTGGTTGCGAAGCAAAGAGTCGAAGCCCTGGTCAATGGCGGCTGTAACTATTAGACCTGGTGGGGTAGCAATACCCTGCCAGGAATTGTAGTTGTAAAATTTGGCTATATGCTGGAACGTCTGAGTATTTCTTGCTACTCATTAGATGATATTCAAATTGTAAGAAATTTGTAATCTCTAGTAGTTAAAATGTAAGAATGCAGATAATCAGCAGGAAAGATTTGTAATGTCAGATCCTATTTTTACAGAACAATTGAAATGGTTTCTCTCTGGATTTATCGATGGAGAGGGAAGCTTTTGTCTTAATATTAAGAGTAGAAAGGACTCTAGGTATGGTTTGAGAATAGAGCCAGCTTTTTATGTTTATCAACATGAAAAAAGTGTCCATATACTTGAATTGTTAAGAAAGATGTTTGGATGTGGAAGTATCCATAGAAAAACATCACCGTATAGCGTTTTTACGTATCAGATTTCTGGTATAAAACCTTGCTATACCAAAGTTATTCCTTTCTTTGAGAAGTATCCGTTAATCGTAAAGTCTCAGACTTTTGAAATTTTCAAAAGAGCTGTTGATTTTATGTATAAAAAGCGACATCTAACTAAGGAAGGTTTTCTTTACTTAGTGGATTTAGCATATGAGATAAACCAACAAGGGAAAGGTAAAAAATGGGATAAAGAGACAATAATTACAAAAATCCTCAGAGACTATACGCCAAACTCCTGATAGGGAGATGAGATAGTCCGACCTGTATGGCGACATACAGATGTATATAGAAATATATACACGAATCTAACAAACGTTGTTAGAGGGTAACACAAGTGAACGGTGGTAGATATATATCTACTGAGATATTTGCTAATCTCGGTTTGCTATCTAAAGATATAGGGCCGTTTTAAAATCTAGCTATATGCTGGAACATCCTAAACGATACAAGTACCAAAGAGTAACAATCTTGTATTTATGGACAATCAGCAGGAAAGATCCAAGAAATTGGAAATCCTCAGAGGCTACATGCTAGACACAATATAATATTGTGAAGATATAGTCCGACCTCTACAGTGATGTAGAGAGATACACGAAGGTGTATCCGCCTAAAAATAGGTCTTCTAGTTTAATGAACACTAGATGGAAGTAACAGAAATGCCTAAGGTAGCGTAATACCTTGTCACTTAATTAGTGACTTGCATGAAAGGTGTAACGATTTTTCCTCTGTCTCGACAACGTGCTCGGTGAAATTGAAATGGCTGTGAAGATGCGGCCTACCTATACCAGGACAAAAAGACCCCGTGGAGCTTTACTTCAGCTTTGCATTGAGATAAGGTCTCGGATGTATAGAATATGTGGGAGACTATGAAGCAGTTTCGTCAGGAATTGCGGAGTCGACAGTGTAATACCACTCTTTTGATATTTTATTTCTAACAGTATCCATTATCTGGATTCTAGACAGTGCATGGTGGGAAGTTTGACTGGGGCGGTTGCTTGCTAAAGAGTACCGCAAGCGCACTAAGGTCTCCTCAACCCGGATGGAAATCGGGTGAAGAGTGCATAAGCATAAGGAGGCTTTACTGTGAGAGGGACACCTCGATCAGTTACGAAAGTAGGTTTAAGTGACCCTTTGGTTGCGCGTGGAAGCGCCATTGTTTAACGGAGATAAGCTACCCCGGGGATAACAGGCTAGTCTTGCCCGATAGTTCATATTGACGGCAAGGTTCGGCACCTCGATGTCGGCTCGTCGCATCCTGGGATTGGATAAGATCCCAAGGGTTGGACTGTTCGTCCATTAAAGCGGCACGCGAGCTGGGTTCAGACCGGCGTAAGCCAGGTCGGTCTCTATCCGGTATAGGCGTTGTATATTTGAGAGAATCGTCCCCTAGTACGAAAGGATCGGGGAGTGGTAACCTCTGGTCTACCAGCTGTTCTACCAAGAGCATGGCTGGGTAGCTAAGTTATTATCGGATAAGCACTGAAAGCATATAAGTGCGAAGCCAATCTCAAGATTAAATATACTTGTGTAGCTTGACTACATGGGAGGTCTGTGGAAGACTACCACATTGATAGGCTCTAAGTGTGAGTATAGTGATATACTTAGCTGAGGAGTACTAATTGACCAAAAGCTTCTTTGATTATCCATTACTTTCTGTTCGGTTTTGAGTGTACAATGTACACCAATCGCTCTTTAGAATTAAGTCCTGAACTTTTCGTAAGAAGAGGTCAGGCAAGAGGTATTTAAATATAGATTCCTTTTGCCTGGCGATTGTAGTGGAGTGGAACTACCTGACTCCATCCCGAACTCAGAAGTAAAACACTCTAACGCCGAAAATACTTAAACCGCGAGGTTTTGGAAAGATAGGTTATTGCCAGGACTTTTTGAATATGCAAACCCACTAGAAATAGTGGGTTTTTGTTTAAAGAAAAAACCATTCAGGTTTGACAGCTGTAGCTAATGTGATGAGTGGTAATTCACCTCCTTTCTTTGTTGGGACTGTAATTAGTTCATTTGCGACTAACAGGTCTCCTAAAACTCTGGACTCTCTTCCAAGTAGGGCATTTTCTTGTGTAGCAATATTACGATACCAACCACGTCCAAGAGTGAAGAAAATTTTGTCAGGAAATCCTCTAGAGATTGCCTTACACAATATCTCTGTTTCTGCTTTTGTTTTGTTTGGTCTATATCCCAATCTCTTTATCTGTGAAATGAGCTGTGAATAATTTTGTCTTATCTCTCTTAATGCATTGTATGATACATAATTTTCTCTACACCATCTGTAGTTAAAATTATTCTTCTCGGCTGCTTCATACACACTTAATAGGTTTAATAAGTCTGATGAGTTTGATTGTCCTAAGCTTTTGTGAGCAGCATCTGCTATTTCTACTTCATCCTTTGGTTTGTACAAGAGAGGTCTGCTTGTTCTGATTGCCGCAATAATAGCCATTTCTGTACTACACCCCATTTCACAACCAGCTAGAATCATTGTCCCTTCTCTTGGGTCACAAGAAAGTTCTGCTAATTGTTGTCCAAACTCCGAAAGTCTTCTTTCATCATTATGATCTAGAGCACCTAGTAAGCGTAATTGATTCTTAGCAGCTTTCCAATTCCCTTTCTCTGGGGAATCGATGAGTCGTATAGGATCTTCTTCTCTTGAATAACCCATTGCCTTAATCTGTAAGACAACCTCTCTTAAGGATGTTCTGAGAATCTCAGGTTTAGTTGAATTGGGACGGTTATCATAATCATCTTTTGTAATTAGGTAATAACATTCTCCCGGCTGTGTTCTTCCTGCACGCCCTTTTCTTTGACGTAAAGAATCTTTAGCTGTATGTGTTGTCGCTAATTTCGTTGTGTCAGCATTGGGGTCATACTCGATAGATTTTGCTAAACCAGAGTCAATAACATATTTAACACCATCTATTGTCAGTCCTCTTTCTGCCACATTTGTTGATACAATAATCTTTCTGCTGTTGGGTGATTTCTGAAAAACCTTTTGTCGTTCTTCAGACTGTAACTGGCTGTGTAAGGGGAGTATTGTTGCCCCTAAAATCCCCTGTTTTTGCATCTCCTCAATAGTTTGCCTAATTTCATTCTTACCTGGCATGAAAATCAGTATGTCTCCCTCAGGTGTATTTTGATGAATAGAAGAAGCTACTTTTGCAGCTTCCCTTGGCATTTGGCTTTGTGGTATGCGCACATCGGAGAAATGTTCTTGCACAGGATAGGGACGTCCTTTTGCTTCTATAATTGGTGCACCACCAAAGTGTTCTGAAAACTTTTGTGCATTAAGAGTTGCAGACATTAAAAGGAATTTGACTTTAGAATCTTGCTCTTGGGCTTTTTCCACAAGTGCCAATCCGATATCTGAAAGTAGATATCTTTCATCAAATTCGTCAAATATGACAACAGATGTGTCTTGAAGTTTAGGGTCAGATCTAATAATGTTTTTAAATACACCACTTGTCATAAAGACAATTTCCGAGTCTAGGGAAGATTTCTTTTCTGGACCTGTGATATATCCGACAGTTGTTCCTACCTCTGTTCCCATTTCTTGGGCTACTCTTTTTGCTGTTTCGACCGTTACTGCCACACGGTTCTCTACTACATAAATCTTCTTATTGTCTTGGGTAAAACCTGCTTGCCATAAGGCTTGTGGTACTTGTGTGGTTTTACCACTTCCTGTTTCAGAAACCAAAATTAGTTTATTATCATTCTTTAGAGTTTCCACAATTTCTGGCATTCTCTCCCATATTGGAAGAGAATGGTTTCCAATAGGTTCTGTGTCTTGTGGTAAAATTTCTATATCATTTTGTGACACATCTTCTGACACACTTGGCATATCAGGGGATGATGTTGTAATTTCGTTTGTTGGTATGTCTTCTGGCATTTTTTATATTAGCAGTTTTATATATAATTACATTGTACTTTATCTTTTTTACTTTTTCTACCTTTAGGGTAGATACACCATTGCATATTGTCCTATAGTATGATATAATATAAGTAGATATCTAATATCTTAGTATGTTAGATATTACTGCTCATTAACAACAAAGGATTATATATCTCCATATATATCTGTTTTACATTTCAATATGCTGTATTTTGTTCTAAATATTGTATTTAGAATAGTATTCAGCATATGCTGGGATTAAAACAAATAAATAATAATTCCCTAGTAGGGGAGAAGGAGATTAAAAATGGCTGACACCAATAACTTAAATGACTTCCTTAATTATAAGGAAGTGAAAAGCGCAAATGGATTGCAGGAGATGCTGGCAATCCACTCTGACCTCTGGGAGCTCAGAGATCAATTTCGTTCTGCTCAAGGAGTAGAACGAGTAAAATGTGCTGTGAAAATAGCACATAAGCTGCACCAAGGAGAGTACACCTATAAAGTGTACAAAGATGTATTTCCCTACACGAGTGTAGGACTCAATACTTATTACTCAATTTGTCAATTCAGCTCTTTGGAGCTAATTGTTACTGCAATTGAAGAAGGTATTCAGTACTTGGTAATTTATGCCAAGAGAGAAAGCTTCTTTGAAGAAGCTGAGTACGAGGAGTATATAAAACTATCCCGTGTATATTGGGATACTGCAAGTCCGTATTATGTCGAATCCTCTTCTTGCATAACTCCTCTTTCAGAGGAAGAAATGGAGGAATTGCTCCTCTCTATCGAATAATAATCCTTTAGTTGTAAAGGGACCCCTGTATTGATATACAGTATAAAGGGTCCCTCTTTCTTTTTAAAAGAGAATCTTTTGACTTTCTTAATACAAAAATATACACTAAAAGTAGTAAATTAAGAAATAATTGTATGGATGATGATTCTATAACATATCCAAATCTTACTGATAATTCCACAATAGATGATTCTGTTCAATCATCACAAGAGGAAATGTCTACAAAGGTTGAGAAAAAGGAAATAGGGAATAGTCTCAAAGTTATTATTGCAGGTCCACCTCATTCGGGTAAATCAATAGCAGAGAACTATTTAAGAGGTCTTTTACCAGTAGAAGACACCATGAGGATAGCCGCACAACCTGATGGTGAAGGAGATTGGACACAAAAGCTTTATGAACAAAATCCTGAATTAGCAAGAGAGCTTCGAGCGAAAGGTTCTTTTACAAGAGAGAATGTTGATAAATGGAAATCTCAAATTCGAAATACAGACAGTAGATTTGCATTAATAGATGTTGGAGGGGTTGTAAGCCCTGAAAATGAAGAAATATGTAATGAAGCGAATGCAATGATAATAGTTTCCTCTGATGAAACTAAAAATGCTGAATGGGTAGATTTAGCAAATAGGACAGGTTTAAATATTCTTGCTGTATTACACTCAACCTTGGAACCAAGACAAGAGTGGTTTGTTAAAACACCAAATAAAGAGTGGGAAAATGAGGGGCTAGTTGTAGGTTTGGATAGGGGGAAGTTTAAAGAATCACAAACATTACGAAGTCTTGCATCATATATGTTGGAAAAGGTTCCTGAGAGAGTGGAACAAGAGAGTATGGAATATGAGAGGATAGGTGTTGAAGATATTGCGGAAATGATAGGGAAGAAGGAAGAAGAAATTATTCTACCAGGTAGAGAACCTATTAAAGGTTTGAACTGGAAACCAGAAGAATTAAAGGAAGTATATATCAGATTACAAGGTTTGTCAGAAAAAGGAGGAAGTTTCTTGGTAGATGGGAGAGCACCACAGTGGTTAGTAGTAAATATTGTACATGCTATGCATCCCAACAGGGTTGCTTTAGCGGATAGTAAGGTTGAAGGTGGGGCTGTTGGAATTTCAGGCTTGAATACCCCAGATGGCGAAGGTAGTGGTCCTCTACCGTTTCAGAAAACAGAAGGTTTTCATGGTGGTACATTGGTTCAGTATGCCAAAGGTGAGTTTATAATTGTTGATAACCAAAGGATGAATGAAGTGATTCCTCCTGCTGTAGCTGAAGGGAAACCTGTCTTCTTGAGTGGTAAAACTGCAAACTGGGCTGTGGCCGAGATAGCAATGTCCTATGCTCATATTGTTCCAGCAGTTTATCTATATCAACCAGGAGTAGGTTTTGTTTGTGCAATTACACATAGTACAGAGCATGAATTAGGATCTGTTATAAAAGAGAATCCTGTGTAAACCTACCAAGGTCTGGCTTAGGTCAGACCTGCTACTAGTGATTGGCTTTTGCCTTTCTATTGCGGTTTCCTAGCCCTCGGCATGTTGCAAAAGCAGCGAATTGGATTATGGTAAAAACTGTGTTTGTGGGGTCGAACATATGGGTTTGATCGCTAGGATGAGGAAAAAACATGAGGAACAAGGTTAGACCTAGGTCAGACCTTATGCATAAGCTCTAGCGTTTCCTCTGGGTTTTTGACAATGTTAATATGTATATCCTTAAGAGATAGGAGTGGGTAATCATTGCCGTATACTTCAAACTCATCTCCTGTGAAGACCACATCCTTTAGAGGGACATCTAACATCTTTGCTAGTCTGACCGTATTATCTGCCTTGTTACCTCCCTTGGCTATAACATCAACGGAGGCTCTTCCTGCTACAAATGTTTCAAACCTTCCCTGTAACATCTCATCAAGTCCTTTCTTTATCGCTAACCTTTTAGTCCCCTTAGGGTTCCACACCTCTTTTTCTTCATCTGAAACATCATCTCCTAAGCAATCTATTACAATATACCCTTCTTTTTCCTTAACCTCTCCTCTTCCTGTTCCCTCAAGAGCTCTTAGAGCTTCGCAAACGATCTGCTTGTCTCCCTGTGTCATTACTTCTGCTTCATAGACCAAATTGAGCCTTTCAGCACTCCAATTGTAAATCTTGTTTCCATATGAAGGACAGATGAAGAGGTTCTTGAGATTGTCTCTGTTTAAGATAGAAATTTTATCAACGAAAAGTCTCTTTAGTGGCTCAAAGGTCCTCCCACTCATTACTGCGACATAATTCTTTTCAAGGAGTCTTGTGATTTCATAGAGGACTTCGTCTGATGGAACAGATACAGGTTTGGCTAGGGTGTTGTCGTAGTCAAAGATTAATAATTTTTTCATAATCAAGTATATCAAAGAAAGAAGTGTAATGGGTAAAACCTAGAGAAAAAGTTCTAGGGTTTAAGATTGGGGTGTGGTAGTAGAGTGAATAATTTGTTTGATGTTTTTCAGGTGTTACAAAACATTCCTTTGTCTGGTTGTGTAAAAGGTGGGTTGTTTTCTAAAATGTAACATTAGGTGTTTAGGTTGTTGAAAATGAGTGTTCTGTGATGTGGGAATATTTTTGGATGTCCATCAAGTGACAGGGATTGGAGTGAGTAGGGTGTTTGCAGAGTACTTTAGTTCTGGTGTAAAATATTTGAACAAAAATAGGGGTGGGTGGGAGTGTGGTATAATAAAAATACATAAATTTACATTTTTCTCTTAAAAATGGAAATTGAAAGCTATGGGTCGGTATGCGTTGAGGGTGGGGATCAGCTAGGAAAGGGTGATGCGACTTCTAGGATTGTTAGTGAGCTTGAAGCAGATGGTGTGAATCTTACCTTCTCATCTTTTCCAATATATGCTACTCCAATAGGTTCTGTCATTCGTTCTCTCCTGAAGAATGGTATCTCGGATGCGGACTTAAATGGAGTAGATAGCTTAGAAACGAGAATGGCGCTTTTTGCATTGAACAGGTTAGAGTTTTTGGATGTATATATGAGTGATAGGAAGTATAGGGATACAATGTTGATTTGTGATAGGAGTCCGTTTAGTAATGCAGTAACGATAGGGTATGGGCTTTCTTTACAGGGGGATTGGGATGGGCAACAAGTAAGGAAATATGTTGATAGGGCAATGGATTTTGACTCTCTGATGATATCGAAGTTGGGGTTAGGTAGGTGTGTTGTTCAATTGATATCAGAAGAGGATGAATGGAGGGATATTAGAACAGTAGAGACAGATCAGTATGAGAAGAGGGATGTGCAGGAGAATTGTGCCAAGGTGTACGAAGTGTACAAAGATATTGTAGGTCCTGGGTGGCATCAGGTTGTTACTAAGAGTGATGATGGGTGGAGAAGTAGAGATGATATTTGGTTGGATGTTGAGGAAATTCTTCATCTGTCGTATGGAGATATAGGGGATATCAGGCAAGGGTTAAGGTATGATATTGGTTTTAAGGAGATTGTTGAGAATATGTATCCTAAAGCTACATATGACAAGAAAGTGTGTCATATGTATGATAGTGCAATTAAAGAGAATATTAAAGATATTATGTATACAAGTGGCTTGGAGTTAGGGCAACAGGTGGCAGATAGTTGTATGAATATTAGGTTTTCCAATGAAGGGGTGAGGAAAGAGTTTGAAAGGATATTGGTTGAAACTCCAGGTACTATGAAAGTATTTGAACATTTTCTAGGTAGGGGATTCGTAAACAAATTAAAGAGAGCTTTGATTTAATGAAAAAGAAAGAATTAGCAGTTCAATTACTATCTGAAGTTGAAAAACTCTTCCCAGAGGCGACTACAGAGCTTGTAAATTGGAGAGATGATTTTCAATTTTTAGTTGCAGTTATTCTCTCGGCACAGACAACAGACATTCAGGTGAACAAGATTACCCCAGAACTTTTTAGAAAATATCCAGATGCTAAAAAATTGGCAAGTGCAAAAATAGAGGATTTGGAATATACCCTAGGGGGTATCAACTATTTTAGAACTAAATCTAAAAATATTAAAAAGATGGCTAAAATTCTGGTAGAGCAATATGAAGGTCAGCCTCCTAAATCGCTCAAGAAGCTCATTGAACTACCGGGTGTAGGTTACAAGACTGCAAATGTTTTTCTTAATGAAAGGTATAGGGCTAATGAGGGTATTGCTGTTGATACACATGTTTTGAGAGTTGCTAGAGCATATGGTCTGACTAAGAATACAGATCCCACTAAGGTAGCCCACGATTTGGAGAAACTCTATCCTAAGAAAGATTGGTACAAGGTTAATTCAGCATTTGTTCTGTATGGTAGATATATCCTAAAAGCTAGGAAGCCAGATATGGATAGGGTTGTGTTAAAAGAGTATCTAGTTTGAGATAGATTTAATCTTCAGTTCATTTTTGGTGGGTATAATAATTATAATTTCTATTTGACATAGATGTCGCATATATGAGACAATGTGAATATTATGAAAAAAGAGAAAATCATGACTTTCGAAGAATTCGAAAAGAGGAATTTTACAGAAGAAGAATTAAAGATAATACATAAGAGGGCTCAGAAGAGGATTGCATTAAGGAAGTTAAGAGAGGCTAGGGAGAGTATGGGAATATCTCAGTACGAACTTTCTGTTAAGTCTGGTATTCCAAGGAGTGCAATTAGTGAGATTGAGAGTGGTAGGAGGAATGTGTCTGTTGCGAAGTTGAATAAGTTGGCAGATGCATTGAATACGGATTTGAAGATTGATTTTGTAAAGAGGAAATAACGAAGATTATTTCTTTTCTACCTGTTTTCTCTTGTATATGTTATATCCTAAGAGTATTGTTAATAGGACAATTAGGGCAATCAACCAGTAAACGTATGTTGGTATTATTACTTTTTCTACTTTGACATTTATCTCCATCTCTTCTGCTCCATCGCTGATTAGATTAATTTTCTTTTCAGCCCTATACCCATTATATGAAATAACCATTGTATGTAAACCTGTTTCTAGATTTTCAAAATATACTTCTCCATTTTCATCAGTAATTCCTGTTCTAACATCCGAGTGTATTTCAACAGTAACACCTACAAGAGGTTCTCCAGACTCATTGTATACCTTTATTTTTAGACTCTTAGATTGAGTAGGAGGAGTAGGTTCTTTAGTTATATCAACAGTTTCTTCTTCAGCTTTAGTGTCTTCTTCCTGTTCAGTTTCGATAATGGGATTGATGTATTTAGTAAAAGGATTCTTTGGTTTTACAATAGGTTTTGGGTCTAGAGGAGTAGGGATAATTGGTTTTGGAGGTTCTTCTTCCTCTTCCTCAGGTTGTTCTGGTTCTTCTTCCTCTTCTACAATATATGTCACAGAGTTATCAGTAGAGGTAGATGCTACGTTTGTATTTCCAGCTAAATCAGTTAATACATCAGCAGGAATAGTTGCCGTTACTGTTTCACCATTTGTTAGGTTCTCAATCTCAACTTCATACTCTGTTTCACTAATTTTTGTTATACTTTTGACTTGAGCAGTAGTACTTCCTGAGATTAGTATGTCTTCATTAGTAAAAGTATCTTCTTTGATTGGTTTTGAGAAGATAACCGTGTATTTAATGGAGTTAATATCTGTTGGGTCTGTTTGAGTAGAGGATTGATTAATAGTTACAGAGGGTGGAGTATTATCATATGTAATAGAGTTGTCAATACTGGTTGATGCAATATTTTTGTTTCCAGCAAGGTCTTCCACAGTATCAACAGGTAGGATGAGTGAAACTGTTTCTCCTGATACCATACCATTTACATATGCTGTGTATGTTGTGTTATTGACATTTGTTAATAGTAATACTTTAGCTGTACTACTACCCAATATTTCTAAATCATCTCTTGTAAATGTATCTTCATTTATTGGTTCAGAGAAGATTATTGTAAATTTAATTATATCTTCATTTGTAGGATCAGCTTGATCATCAGCTTGGTTTACTGTAACTGTTGGAGAAGTAGCATCATATGTTACTGAATTGTCAGTAGAAGTTGAGGCAGTATTGGTGTTTCCAGCAGAATCTTCAACTCTGTTAGCCGGTAGGAAGAGTGATACAGTTTCCCCAGATACCATACCCGTTACAACTGCAGTATATGTAGTGCTATTTACTGTTTGTAATTGTGATATTGTCGCTGTACTACTACCTGATATGAGTAGGTCTTCTTTTACAAAAGTATCTCCATTTATTGGTTTGGAGAAGACAACTGTATATTTAATGGAGTTTATATTGGTAGGGTCTACTTGGTCATCAGCTTGATTTACTGTAACAGTTGGTTTCTCTTTATCGAATGTAACAGTACTGGATTCTATCTCAGCAGTATTCCAGTTACCAAGAACATCTTGGTATGTATGAGCAGGGGAGAATACTGTTATACTTGCCTTTTGGTTCACTATGCCTGACACAGAGAGAGCATATTTCTTATTATTTATACTTGTTACTTCTGTAACCTTTGCTGTAGTAACAACACCGTCTTCCTTAATCTTAAAACTATTTGCATCTAAGGTATCATCTTTCAGAGGTTCAGAGAAAGTTACATGGAAGATAATAGGTTGTTGATTAGTTGGATTTGGTTGTCCAGTAGCTGGTACAATTGAAGTAATGTATGGAGGTGTAATATCAATTATTAGTTGACCCGTGATTTCACTACTGTTTTGAGCAGTATCCGTAGCAGTTATTGTTAAATTGTATGTTTTTGTTGTTAGGTTTGTAATGTCTCCAGCAGATACAGTCCAAGTACCATTTTGATTGTTTGTTGCATTGATTATCTGTCCAGTTTCTACAATCACTACTTGTACAGTAGCATTTTTATCATTAACAGTACCTGTAAGTTCAGGGGAGGGGTTATTTGTACTTAAATCTTCATATCCTACTACTGGAGCGATGGTGTCTTTCAATAGCTCTTTGGTGTCTTCTCCTTTGTTTCCAACATCGTCCGTCTGTGATGCATAGACAACGACAGTACCATCGGGTTGTGCTGATAGGTCTAGTTCTGTGCTCCAAGTGTCATCACTTTGACATTCTGCTACATATGGTTGTTCTGCTATAACTGTAATGATATTGTTGTCTCCAAAAGTACATGTACCCCCTAGGGTGTAGTGGGTTCTGTTTGCTCTGTTAATTGGTGCTGTGCTGGTTATGGAAATTGCTGGTGGGATTCTGTCTATGATATATCCTTCTTTGGTTTCAGTAATACTGTTTCCTGCTTGGTCCTTGGCTGTTATAGCAAGGTTCCCTGATTCTATGATTGTTATTGTACAATTAATAATATTTTTATCTCCAGTATCAGCAGTACATTCCAAATTCTCAGCCATTCCTGTTGAACTTGCAGCTATCTCAATATCTGCAGGATATATTTCAACAGCATCTGTTACAGTAATTGTAGTATCTGTAATATTATCCTTTTTCTTCTTGGTAGGAGCATTGATAGTAATAACAGGGTCAACAGTATCAATCGTATACATGTGTGAGTTGTATCCAGTTGCTCCATTATTAGTATCCTCTGCTTGTATTATAATTGTTCCACTTTTATTAATATTTCTAATATTACAAGTTACGTATGTAGTATATGGAGCATTATGTTCTCCATCTGCATCTGCACAATTTTCAAGAGTAACACCCTCGGATGCTGTTCCAGAGATTGCAATGTTATCAATTTCGTGTCCTGCGATAGGGGCAGTAATTGTTACAGTTGAATTGTTAATGGGTTGGTTACTAAGGATAGTAGGGGCATTGAATACGACTTCTGGAGGGAAAATGGTTTGCTTTTCAGTAGTATTGCCCACTAAGTCGTAGGCGATAACTGTAATTGTGTGTTGATCTTCTCCTGCGTAAAGTTCAAGAGTTCTTTGTATAACACCAGGTTTTGTATACTCTATTTCATCAACTTTGTTTAATCCATCACTTCCAACATATTTAATCTCATACTTTAACATTCCTACAGCATCAGTAGCTTCAAATTCAATAATTGGTTTATCTATACCATGTGTTAAAGTATCAATACTTGATGTAATAAAGGTTGGGGGAACTTGGTCAACAACATATCCATCTTTGAAGGCAGTAGAGCTTAACCCAGCATTATCAGTAGCCTTCAAAACTAATCTACCAGAAGTTTTTATACGAATAGTACAATTCATTTCTATATGATTCTCTGGATCGGGTGGATCAGCTTCATATGGGAAGGGTGGAGTACATACAATATTATCCGCAGTAGCTATACTGGACTCATCTACTTCTACAGAAGCGATAGAGAAACGATCGCTTACTTTAAATGTAGTATCAGTGATAGGGGCATTGGACATAGTAGTTCCTTGATTAATAGTAATTTCTGGAGGTAAATCATCAACATCAAGTACAGTGATAACGAAGATTTCTTCGGTATATAAATTAGTTGAGTCGGTGGCTCTTACTCTAATTGTATATTTATTTTTATCATCAGGGTCAGCTGTTCCTGTTGGATTTTCATAGTCTGGAGGTTCTAGGAAAGCTAAAGCACCAGTAGTAGGATTAAGAGCAAACTTAGAGTTATCTCCACTTCCTTCACCAGATACAAGAGAGTAGATTACTGCACCCTCAGCTTCAGATGTAATAGTGCCTACTTCTGTTTTGTTTTCTTCGATTTCATCAGGAGATAGGCTGAGGTTCTGAGGAGGACATTTCTTACCAGCATCATTTATAGTCCATTTGCTCGGATCTCCCATTAAAGCTGTTCTTGCATCTTCTGCATAGCAGTAGTTTACTCCTACTGCATCAAAGGTTCGACTTGGTTTTACAGTTTGTACACTCCATGCATTTAGCAAACTATCATAATTATCTATTTGCATGTTAGAAGCATTTAAGAATTGATTAAAGTATTCAACCTTACTAATATTCCAACTAGATATATCTTGATTAAATTGGGCAGCACGATCAAACATACGCGTCATATTTGTAACATTTGCTGTATTCCAACTATCACCAAACGGTTGATTAAACTGATAAGCATAATTAAACATAGCTGCCATACTTTTAACCTGAGTAGTATTCCAGTTTAAGGGCTTACTCTCATCACCAGGTTCTGCACCATTATTAAAAACATTGGCATTTTGAAACATGAATGCCATATTTTCAACCTTTGCTGTATTCCAATCACCAATATATTGATTAAAACTTCTAGCTTGTCTAAACATATCTGACATGTTCCTGACATTTGCTGTAGTCCATTTAGGGCCAAACGGTTGATTAAAGTCTCTTGCCACAAACATGGCATACATAGTATCAACCTTTGATGTATCCCAATTTAATGGATTACTACTACCACCTGCAACATCACCGTTATTAAAAACAGTAGCCCCATTAAACATATGCATCATACTGGTAACTTTTTTAGTATCCCAGTTATTAAGATTTTGGTTAAAGGAACTAGCACTCATGAACATGCCGAACGTACTAGTTATATTGCTAGTATTCCAAGAACCAATATTTTGGTTAAATGCTTTAGCGTTTAGAAACATGTATGTTACATACTGGAGACTTTTAGTGTCCCAATTCATGGTGTTGCTACTTTCACCTGGTGCTTCACCGTTATTGAAAACGGTTGCACCTTGAAACATGTTAGACATATTAGTAACCACACCAGTATCCCAACCACCAATATATTGATTAAATGCACTAGCATCTCGAAACATAAGAGACATGCTTTCAACCTTTGTTGTAACCCAATTCATAGTATTTTGACTTTCACCTGGTGCATCACCATTATTAAAGGCTGTGGCTTGTCTAAACATGTTAGACATATTAGTAACCGCACCAGTATTCCAACTACCGATGTTTTGATTGAAAACTGAGGCCTGATTAAACATTGAGCCCATATTAATAACCTCACTGGTATTCCACCCACCAATATCCTGATTGAATACAGTAGCTCCGGCAAACATACCGTACATATCTCTTACAAGTCCAGTCTGCCAACCACTAATATCTTGATTAAAGGAATAAGCTTTGTTAAACATTTGCTTGAAGTTAAAGGCTTTACTCGTATTCCATTCTAAAGGCTTAGTGCTTTCACCTGGTGCCTCTCCATTATTAAAATTGGTAGCTTCGAAGAACATAAGGGACATATTACCAACTTCGCCAGTTTTCCATTTACCGATGTATTGATTAAAATTTGTAGCACCACCAAACATTGAGTTCATTGCAGTCACTGCACTTGTATCCCAATTACCTATGGGGGCATTAAAGTTACTGGCTCCACTAAATGTAGCAGCCATATTTTTAACACCACTAGTATTCCAACTATCCATAGAGTCATTACCAGTAAAGTTTGTAGCTCCTTGAAAAGCAGAAGACATATCTGTAACTTGTGATAAATCAGGGATATCAGTAGCAGTTAGTTGCATATTAACCATGTCCTTAAAGGCAGACATGAAGCTTGACCATGGGATAGTACCCCATTGTTTAATCTCTAATAGTTTAGCTTTTTCATCGGTAGCTAAATCAGGGGAATAGAAACGGAGTGGGGCAGTAGATCTAACGCAAACATCGTATGTACCTGGTGTCGGATAATTATGTGTAGCTAAGCTAGTGTAAAACAGTTCATAATCATCATCACAATTCCAAGATACTTCATAAGTATCGGTAGCTACTTTCAAAAATCTTAAAGTGACTTTATTTGGTTCAGTTGCTCCAGTTACATCAGTTTGCCATGTGGTTACAAATAGGTCAGGGGAGTAAGCATGGGTTTTAAAGTTTCTGTTTTTAACTAAAAAGATTGTAAAACCAATAACTAATAGAAGGGTAGTTAGGATGAAGAATATTCTCTTTACATGTGGATATTGGACAGAATTTTTAATCATAACCTCAATTTTGTAGCATACTCACTTTATCTATCAGTTTTTATCTTCTTTGTTCTTCTTGTATATGATGTATCCAAAGAGTATTACTAATAGCACAATCAATACTATCCACCAGTAGTTTGTTCTTCTTACTTCTTTTAACTCTACATTAACCTCAATCTCTTCTTCTACATTATTAGTTAAATCAATCTCTCTTTCATCTGTATGTCCTTTGTATGAAATGATCATTGTATGTTGACCAATATCTACATTCTTAAAGTATGCTTCTCCATTCTTGTCTGTAATCTCTCTTCTAACCTTAGAATGTATTTCAACAGTAGCACCTTTGATAGGTTTCTTGTCTTTGTCATATACCTTTACTCTTAGATTCTTGTATAGAGAGGGGTAAGTAATCTTCTCTGTTGTCTTAGAGGTTTCCTCTTCAATTTTTTCTTCTGTTGTAGTCTCTTCTTCCTCCTTAATTATTGGATTAAGGAATTTATTATATGGATTTCTTGGTTTTACAATGGGTTTTGAAATAATTGGTTTGGGTGGCTCTGGTATTTCTGGTTTTTTCTCTTCTACGAAATACTTAACACTATTATCAGTAGATGTACTGGCCTTGTTACGGTTACTAGCTAGGTCTTCAACCATATTAGCTGGTAAGGTAAGTGTTACTGTCTCTCCAGATACCATACCGGTTACAAGTGCTGTATATGTTGTATCATTAACCTTTGTTATTTTAGATACAATAGCTGTACTACTTCCTGATATATCTAAAGTTGTTTTACAGAAAGTTTCTTCTTTAATTGGTTCTGAAAATACAACTGTAAATCTGATCTCATCTATATCAGTAGGGTCAGATTGTCCATCAGCCTGATTTACAGTAACTGTTGGAGCAGTAATATCATATGTAACTGAATTATCTGTACTGGTAGATGCAATATTCTCGTTTCCTGCTGGGTCTGTACATACCCCTGCGGGTATATCTACTGTGATGGTGTCTCCATCTGTTAAGTTACTTACTTCAAATTCATATTCGGTATCACTGCCATCAATCTTTGTAAGATTACCTTTTTGGTATGTTGTACTTCCAGTTACAACGATATCATCTGTTGTAAAGGTTGTATCAACAATTGGTTCTGAGAAGGCGATGATAAATTTGACTGGATTTAGATTGGTTGGATCTGTTTGTCCAATTGCTGAGTTAATGGTAACTGTTGGTGCTATGGTATCTTTCTGTAATGTTGCATTTGCTGTTCCTATGTTTCCTACAGCATCTATCTGTTTAGCTTCTACTGCAATATCTCCATCAGGATAGGCAGAGAGGTCTGTGGTTAGTTCCCACACTTCTCCTTTCATACACATAGTCAAATGTGGTTGTGTTCCTATTGTAACAATTACATCTCCATCACTGGTTGAACATTCTCCTGATAGTGTGTAGCTCGATTGGTTATTTAAATTAACCTTTACAGGGTCATCATCTATTGTTACTGGTGGAGGTGTCTTATCTACCAGAAAACCATTTTCTTCCTTTTCAAAAGAGTTTCCTGCCTTATCAGTAGCTTCGATAACTAACTTACCAGAACCTGTGATTGTTAGAGAACAATGTACTATTGATTTGTCATTTTCATCTGTCTCGCAAGTGAAATCCTTGTATCCTGCTGTTGTAGAATCTGTCTTTACTTTGACACCACTTGCAAAAAGGTCAACATTATCAGTAACTGTAATTTCGACATTAGTAATATCGTTGTTACTTTGCTTGATAGGTGGAGAGATGATTATGTCTGGAGCTTCTGTATCATGGAAATATTTTTGCACATTTGTTCCTGTTTGTGTCCATGATTCACCATCTGTTTCTATAGCAGTTACTGTAAGCATACCGGTATTTTGAATACCTGTTATTCCACAGGTGAAAGTACCGGCATATGGTAAACTATCACATCCAGTAAGTGAGGCTCCAACCGCAGCAGGACCTGAAAGATCTATACTTGTAATTAGGTAAGCTGGGTCGGATGTAGTAATTGTTACAGTTGTATCATTGATGGGCGATCCGTTACTAATTATATGAGGAGCATTTATTTCCACTACCGGTGGAAATGCAATTCTTCTAGATGTGGAGTTACTAGTTTCTAATGTCTCGCCAGCATTGTCATATGCCGTAATCTCTATTGTATGAGTTGGTTGACTAGAATCTAAGCTGAGGTCATATGATATGATGTCTGAACTGTATAGATCTTCTGGAATATCAATGGTTGTTAAATTCCCCGGTACACCGTAAGTAATTTGATATTTCTGTATTCCCGTAGGGTCTTCTGCTTTAAACTTAACAGTTGGATTATGTATACTACCTGATGGAGGTATAACAACATTAGCTACTGTAAAGTTTGGACCTTTTGTATCTATGACATATCCGGGTTCTGCAGCTGTAGTAGTGTAACCAGCCTCATCAGTAGCATAGAGTACTAGAGTACCAGAAGTGGTAATAGTAACAGAACATCTAATAGTTAAGTGATTAGTAGGGTCAGGTTCGTCACATCTGTATGGAAAATCAGGAGATGATGTATTTCTTATTCCCTGACATTGAATACTGCCAGATTCAATAGAGGCAACACTTGATGCATGTAATCCTACAGATTCAATTGAAAACCTATCACTTACTTCAAATACAGTATCCGTTATATTCCCTTTCTTTGTTTTGGTTCCTGGGATAATTCTAATAACTGGTCCTACATCATCAATATCTTTAACTTTAATTATGAAAACTTCTTCTGAGTATAGTCCGATATCATCTGTTGCTCTTACTCTAATAGTGTAGAGATTTTTGTCAAGAGGATCATATGAGTCTTGTGGATCTTCAAAGTCTGGTTCTTCTAGAAATGATAGATGTCCACTATTCAAATCAAGTACAAACTTTGAGTTATCCATATCTCCTTCACCAGGGACAAGAGTGTAGGTGATGGGGGAATTTTCATCATCAATTGCTGAGATATTTCCTACATCCTTGGTGTGTTCATTAACTTCATCTTCGCCGTCGCCCAACCGTATTGTATGTGGTGGACAGTTTTTACCAGCATCATCAATATCCCATCCAAAATCATTGGCTAATCTGTCTCTGTAAGGTTTGGCAGTACAGTAATGAAGTCCTTGTGCACCAAGTAGTACATTTGATTGAACAGATTGTGCACTCCATTTTCTTAGTAATTTCTCATAGTTGTCCATTGAGAAAGAGGTATTCTCTAAAAGATTTCTAAAAGTCTTTACATTACTGATATTCCAATCAGATATGTCCTGATTGAATTGAGTAGCACTCCAGAACATACTGTTCATATCCTTTACACTTACAGTATTAAAGTGACTTACATCTTGGTTAAATGCATATGCCATCTGGAACATAGCTAACATGGTGGTTACTTTTGATGTGTCCCAGTCGGTTAATGGCTGGTTAAAACGATGAGCTCTGTCAAACATTCTTTCCATATTAGTAGCACTCAAAGTTCTCCAACTACCAATTGGTTGATTGAAAGAAGCATTAGATCTAAACATACCGTAAAAGTCTTCGACATTTTGTACATTCCAATTGAGAGGTGTACCACTAGCTCCAGCAGGGTCTCCGTTGTTAAATCTTGAAGCAAAGAACATATCTCTAACAGTAGTAACATTGCCTAGGTTCCAATTAGTAAGGTTTTGGTTAAAAGCAGAAGTTTGGAAGAACATCTCAGACATATCGGTTACATTATCTGTTTTCCAGTTTCCAATTGGACTATTAAATTTAGGTGAACTCTTAAACATACCTTTCATGTTTTGTACATTGATAGTGTTCCATCCATTCATATATTCATTTCCTGTGAAGTTTGTATTGTTTGCAAAAGCAAAAGACATGTCAGTTACTCTTGATAGGTCAGGTAGGTCAGTGGCTGTTAGTTTTAAGTTAGGCATACCTTGGAAGGCATTTTTGAAACTTGACCATTTGATATTTCCCCATTGCTTAATCTCTAGAAGCTTAGCTCTCTCATCGCCAGTGAGGCTAGGTGCATAGAAGGCTATGGGAGCAAAACTTTTGATACAAATGTTATACGTACCAGGAGTTGTATAGTCATGAGTAATCTTACCATCTACATCTACTAGTTGATCCATATTACCATCACAATTCCAGTCAACTAGATAGTAACCTGTTGAACCTGTTATTTGAAAGTTTAAGGATACTGTTGAATCAGTTGCCTCTTTTATATTGGTTTGCCATTTGGTTACAAACAGTTCAGGAGCATAGGCTTGAGTTGTAAATACACCATTTTTAATTAGTAGGGTAGTAAAGAGAGTAACTAGGAGGAAGGTTCCTAGAAGGAAGAGGATTCTCTTTGTAGTCTGATGTAGGACAGTTTTTGTATTCATTTTTAGAAATTAATATATGTTAATTTTAATTATCTTTATTTATCTTCTTTCTTTTTGAATATGGCATACCCAATGAGTATTACTAGTATGACAACTATTCCAATTAACCAATAGTTTGGTTTACTTTCTTTTTCTAACTGTACATTAATCTCTATCTCTTCTCCTTCTTCACTGTCATTAGTTAAATCAATTGTTCTTTCATCCTTCTGTCCTTTGTAGGAGATTATCATGGTGTGTTTACCAACCTCTACATTCTCAAAGTATGCTTCTCCATTTGCATCTGTAATCTCTGTTCTAATCTTAGAATGTATTTCAACTTTTGCTCCTTTGATAGGTTTCTTGTCTTTGTCATATACCTTTACCCTTAGGTCTTTGTAAAGAGTAGGGGTGGTTGATTTATCAATTATTTCAGATGTTTCACTCTTATCTTCTTCTTTCTCTTCTGTAGCATCTGTGGTTTCTGTCTGTTCCACGACAGGGTTAAGGTATTGAGCTATTAGATTTTTTGGTTTTGTAACAGGCTTTGGATCTGATGGTGTGGGAATGACTGGTTGTGTAGGTGGAGTAAGAGGTTTTTCTGGTGGAGTGTCTGGTGGTGTTACAGGAGGTGTTGTCTCATCTACATCTAATACATAGATATCAATTGTTTGTGTACTACTTAAAGATTCAAATCTTGGATTATCAGTTGCTGTAACCTCTACCACATATTTATTTGGAACATCTCCAGCCTGTGTTGGGTTCTCATAGTCTGGGGCAGAAACAAAGTATAGTTTGCCCGTTGCTGGTTCAATGGTAAATTTACTTGCATCAGCACCACCTGTTATTGAGTAGGTATGTGTTTGTTTTGGTAATTGAGTATCTGTAGCAACTATCTGTCCTACATATGCCTCATTCTCATCTACAACAAATTCAGAATGTGTGGTGAATAGTGGAGCGGTGTTGTTTTCTTTACCAATCTCAAACATAACTTTGGTATCGAAAACTTCTCCAATACTTGTTGTGTAAACATCACTAAAATCAAAATACATTTTGTTGTACTGTGGTGCAGTAGAGGTGAAGTATCTTGAATTGCTATTCCATCCCTCCAACACTGTCACATCAGAGAAGAACCCTGTGTCTTTTCCATAGACTACAGCTCTTCCTCCCATCTGATCTCCAACATAGTTTGTTTGAGAATGTGTACCTGCAACATTTTCTTTTACATAGAGAGGAGCTACCATTGAAGTGTCTGTAATCTGCCCTATAGAGTCGGTTCTGTTAATTGGTACCATGAATAAATATGAATCTACTAAGTTTTCTACGGTTAACCAAGTTGTTTTCTGTGTTAAGTAGTTGTCTCTGTCAAAATGGAAAGTCCAATGTTTTTCTGAAGTAGCAACATTTTCTCCTACATTTGAAAGTCCTTCAGGAGCGAATAGGTTGGAGTCTTGATAGATATCTAATTGTTTTGTTTTTCTAAATCCAAACTCTGTGTAGTCAATTTCATGTCCATCTAGTTCGATAGAGAAATCTGTTAATAGTTCATCCCCGTGTGCAGCAGAACCCATAAAGTCTGAAGCACCAGATATCCTTATGGCTGTCTCCCAGTTTCCTGATGTTACAATAGTTCTTTTTGTAGCAAAGTTTTCATCAGTTAGATATGTGCGTCCAAGTAACCATGAGTCTGCATTTGTAGAATCATTTACAATTCTGAAGAAATTGTAAGCTATATACTCAGTTCCATATGGTTTGTAGATTGTAATATCCTTGTCTTGAATGTTAAGCAACATATAGGAGCTATCTATTTGATTCTTGTATACCTTTGAGGTTGTACAGTTTACACAGTCCAGATCGTTGTTAATATCTGTGCTATATAAAGTACCATTTGCCCAGGTATGAATGTTTACATTCTTTACAGAGGCATTAACGAAGGATGCTCCATATGTATTACCAATATTCCTTATGGAAATAGTTTCTATTAAAGCTGTACTTCCTTGTAGTACATCGTTGATATATAGCTCTACATTTGTTCCATTGATTAAAACCTTATACCTATTATATACAGCCTGATTAACAGGTGTTGAGGGGGTAAAGCTCATCCATGTTGAACTACTACCACGAATTGCAAATGTAGAAGAATTGTTCCAACCCATTGTCTGATTGCCACCTCCAGTTACTCCGAACAGACCAAGAGTTCCTTGATATGCAGAATCCATATCATTCCATTTTGCTTCAAACTCTATGTAGTCTCCATCATCTTGTAAGATATATGTTTTATCTAAAGTTGCATATGCATTGACCCCATTAAATTCAGTTGCTGTTTCTCCACTATCTACACCTAATTCTACTTGTACAATTCTATTTGTAGTTGCTGTATTACCTCCAGAATCTGTTGCAGTATATGTAATGTGATATCTTCCTGTTCTGTTTGTATCAACTGTTCCTGTTGCTGTGGCAGATAAATTATCATCTACATCATCAACAACTGTTGCACCAGGGTCTACAAACTGTTCTCCTAATGGGATATTCATAAATGGATCTCCATTTAGTGTAATAACAGGGGGTTCATCAACAAAGGTTGTTGTACAGTTATGACAAGTTAGGTCATTGAAAATATTGGAGCTACTTAGAGTACCTAAAGCATCTGTGTGTATAGTGAAGTCTTTAACAGATGCATTTACAAACCTAGTACTATATGCATTTGCTATATGTGATACATGAATAGGTTGAGCAAATGCTTTTGTTCCTCTTGTTACATCATCTATGAAGAGTTCAACACTTGCACCTGAGTTTGTAATTAACACCTTATACTTATGTAGCTCGGCTTGGTTTACACCATTTACAGTGTAGAAAAGCCAGTTACTACCATTATCACGCACACCAAAGCTTGTGGCACTATGCCAACCTACAGTGTTTGGGAGAGTTCCACCAACTCCAAAGAGACCTAATGTTCCATTGTATGCAGAGCCCATATCATTCCATTTAGCTGTAAATTCTAAATAATCACCCTCGTCCTTTAGGATGTGTGTATCTCCTAATTCTGCATATGCATTTACACCATTAAATTCTGTTATGGTGTATCCTGCTAGAGCCTCCTTTTTAATTGAGGAGGTGGTTGTTGTTTCAAAAACAGAATAGAAAGTAAATATTGCTATTACAGCAAGTAAAATAGGTGTTATTTTTTAAGCATAACAGAGCAGTTAAAATTTATCTCTTATACATATTATATTGTAATGAAAATAGTATATTAGTCAAGCTTTTTATGATTGCTAGTTTGAATCCTTTCCTGTTATTCGGCCTAATTTAAGGAGTTGATTCCTCATTTTAGGCATAATTTATGTAGTTAGAGAAGGTTTGAATCTTTCAGGATTCTGTTCTATTATAAACAAATGTTAAAAGTAGAAACAAATAAAAATGTTATATTTCTTACACTCTTAATCAATTTTCTTTACCCTAAGGAAAAAGAACAATTTTATTTATATACCAAGATTAAAGAGAAATTTGCCCAACTTATACCACAATCTTTCATAACTAATTTTAAGCATACATATGGCAAAGACAACCAACTATCAATTCTCTATAAATACATTTGTTTATCAATATATTTAGACAGTAATTTTGATTTTGACTTCAAAGATGGTGAAGTCTATTCAGATAAATTTTCTAAAGATGTATCTTTTTTTAAAACACACCTAAAGAAATTGTATAGGAGTATAGATTTTGATTCTTTTTACAGCACAAATATAGAAAAGGAGTATAAGGAGTTATGTAAAAATATAGAAGAAATTTTTAACAGGAAACCAAATATATTAGATATTCTTTCTAATTATTGGGAATTAAACTATACTCCAGAATTTGTTTTCATTCCAAACTTTGTGGCTTTAGGAGATTGTTTTGGCTTGAACAGAGGAAGAAAGTTTTTTTCTGTAACATCTCCTAAGGTAAATAAGGTGACTGGTAAATCTGAGTACTATCCTGTTCATGTATATTCTAATACTATCCATGAATTATCACATTCGTTTTTTGATGAAAAGATACATGTAAAATATTCTAAAAAGGAATTGATGGACAAGGTGGAGAAGTTGGGGTTGAATGAGGAGGTTTTGAGAGTGTATGGTTCGGCATATTTTGAAGAATGTTTTGTTCGAGCTGTTACTATGCGATTGAATGAAATTGTAAATATATATGATTTAGATGATAAAGGATTGAAAGAGAAAGTAAAGAACTATCTTTTGAGTAATGATAATTTAGGGTATCCATTGGTTAGGTTTTACTATGAAAAACTGATGAATAGGGAAGGTGAATCTTTGCAAGCGATTTTTGAATCTGTCTTGTAGTTAATGAGTAAATAACAATTAACTGATAGTAATTGTAAAGTATTAAGCAATATGCTTTCTTTAATACAGTAAAGCAAAATTGACATACATACTCCTCATTTGATATACTCCTCACTGTTAGCAAATAATATTAGTTGTATGTCTATCCAGCTAACAGGAAGGCATCACCAAAGGATAACCCCTATGGCAGACACAAAAAAGGTTGCAAAAAAAGCAACAGAAAAAATAGATAAAAAAGATCTGTATTCACAGATTGATAAGTTCCTCTCAGATGAAAGTAATCAAGTTAAAACCTTTAACAGAGGTGATATTGTTGAAGGAGATGTAGTTGATGTAAGAGAGGGAATGGTAATCGTTGATATCGGTTATAAATCCGAAGGTATTGTTGCAGGAAGAGAATTAAAGAGTGAGACATTAGATTGGAGAACTCTAAAACCAGGTGACAAAGTATTGGTATATGTAGTTAAACCAGAAGATGAGGAAGGTCAGTTAATCCTCTCTATTAGAAGAACACAGCAAGCAAGTACATGGTTGACTCTTGATAAAGCTAAGAAGGAGAATGATATTGTAGAAACAGTTGTTGTTGAAGCAAATAATGGTGGTTTAATTGTTGAGATTGGTAAAGGTATTAGAGGTTTCATCCCAACATCACAACTTGATGCATCTAGAGTATATTTAGATGGTGTTAGACAAGTAGGAAAAGATATCTCATCCAAGGTACAGAAGAGATTAAACTCGTTGGTTGGAGACAAGATCCAGACAAGAATTATTGAATTAGACAGAGAAAAGAACAGAATTATCCTCTCTGAGAAGATGGTTACACAGTCAAGAGATTTGGAGCAGAGAGAGAAGACTTTGAGTAAAGTTAAGGAAGGTGATGTGTTGGAGGGAACAGTCAGTGGAATTACACCATTTGGTGTCTTTGTTAATGCAGAAGGACTTGAAGGATTGGTTCACCTCTCAGAACTTTCATGGGATAAGGTGGAGGATATTGGAAGTTTGTACAGTGTTGGTAGCAAGGTTAAGGTCATGGTAATTGGTGTCTCTGATGGTGGTAAGAGAGTAGCTTACAGTATTAAGAGATTACTTAAAGACCCATGGGCAGAAGCAATTGCTAAATACAAGATTGGGGATATTGTTCAAGGTAAGGTTCAGAAAGTTGTACCATATGGTGCATTTGTAAGAATAACTGGTGGTCTAAATGGTCTAATCCATATCTCTGAATTGTCAGATAAATTGGTTAAAGATCCTGCTGATATTGTTAAAGTTGGTCAAGAAGTTGATGTTAAGATTCTTTCCATTTCTTCCACAGAGAGACACTTAGGCTTAAGTCTTAAAGGAGCAAAGCAAGGTGTTGTTAAGGAAGAGAAAGAAGTCGTTGTTGAGGAGAAACCAGAGGTCACCCAAGAGGAATTAGCAGATGCAGTTGAGACAGCATTAGAAGAAGAGCTTGGGGAAAAGAAGTAAACCTTCTCTTTATGGTATAATTAAGAATGCTTAATAGAAAAGGAAAAAAAGAGAAGAACAAATTTCTTTCGAGGTTGAGTAAAAATCTTGTCACCTCGTTAAGGTTAGCATCTTTGATTGCGCTACAAGAGAAGAGGAAGAAAGTTTCACCAAAATTTCTGTTTGTTGGCTTGTTGCTAAACAGGGCTTCATTAGCCAGTAAAGTGGTAAGTGAAACTAGGATAAGTGAGTCTGATTTGTTAGAGAGTGTAGTGGGTAAAAAAAATATTAGTGTGGATATGGATAAAAATGTCCCTATTGTAGTGAACCTTTCTGAGGGCTTAAAAGAGGTGTTAAACAGGGCTTTTTACATAGCTTTGAAATCAGGACATGTGTATGTAGGAACTGAGCATGCTATGCTAGCTCTCCTTGAAGGTAACTTTAGAGAATTTGAAGGTGTTAAGGAATTGGGTTTAACATTGGAAACATTCCGTAATGTATTAAGTCAGGTTGCGATATATCCAATTGGTATGTTTTCTAAACCATCGGATCCATTTTTTAGTGAAGAAGGTCAAGGATTGATGGAGTTTTTAGGTGTTGATTTGGTTGAATTAGCAAGGGAGAAGAAGCTAGATCCGGTAATTGGGAGAGATAAAGAGTTAAAACAACTTGCAAATATTTTGGGAAGAAGGAAGAAGAATAATCCAATTATAGTAGGAGAGGCTGGTGTGGGAAAAACAGTATTAGTAGAAGGTTTAGCACAGATGATAGCAGATGGACATGTTGGTCCATCTTTAAAGGGTACTAAGATAGTATCTATAAACATTTCTGACATTATGGCTGGTAGCAAGATGAGGGGTGATGTTGAAGAGAAGGTTATGGCTATAATAGATGAAGTAGTTAAATCAGAAGATACTATTCTTTTTATCGATGAGATCCATCAAATTGTTGCTCCAGGTATGCCAGGTAGCTCCGCAGATATCGCTTCGGTATTAAAACCTGCTTTAACAACAGGTAATTTTAGATGTATTGGTGCTACTACAGTACAAGATTACAATGCATATTTTGAAACCGATAGTGCTCTAAGTAGAAGGTTTCAACCACTATTTTTAGATGAATTAAGTGTTGATGCTACTGTAGAAGTTCTTAAAAGGATTAGACCATTACTCCAAAAATATCATAATGTGAAGATTGCTGATGAGGCATTAAATGTAGCTGCAAATCTTACTGATAGGTATGTAGTTGATAGGTATTTACCAGACAAGGCAATTGATGTATTAGATGAGGCTGCTGCTTCTAGAAAGTTAGGTTTAGAAGATGTTTTCAAGGATATTGATATATTGAAGGAAGAACTACAAGATATTAATTCTCAAAAAGATAAGAGTATAGAAGAGTGGAATATGGAAGATGCTCTTCAAAAAGATAAAGCAAGTAAGGAGCTACAAAACATAATCTCCCTAAAGGAAAAGGAGTATCTCTCTTTTATGAAAGATAAAACAAATGAGATTACTGGGGAGGATATCCGACAAGTTATTTCAAAATGGACAGGAATACCACTTAATACTCTTGGCAGTAAAGAGAAAAATGCTCTACTTTTGTTAGATAAAGAGCTTAAGAAGAAGGTAATAGGGCAGGATGAAGCTTGTGAGAATGTTGCAAATGCTGTTAAGAGAGCAAGGACAGGCATTATTGATACTGATAGACCTTGGGCATCGTTCCTCTTTTTGGGTCCCACTGGTGTTGGTAAGACAGAATTAGCAAAAGTTTTAGCAGGTGAATTGTTTGGAGATCGAGATAGGTTGATACAGATAGATATGAGTGAAATGATGGAAATGCATAGTGTGTCTAAATTGATTGGTTCTCCTCCAGGATATGTTGGTTTTCAACAAGGTGGCCGTTTAACAGAAGAGGTTAAGAGGTATCCACATTCAGTAATTCTTTTTGATGAGATAGAGAAAGCACATCCGGAGGTTTTAAATGTTCTCTTGCAAATATTGGAATATGGACATTTGACAGATGGAAAAGGAAAGAGAGTCAACTTTAAGAATAGTGTAATAATACTAACCTCTAATATTGGTGCTGAAGAGATAGCTAAAAGTAAGGTGCTTGGTTTTAATCAAAAACACACATCAGAAGAGAAGAGCGACAGGGAGATTGATGATGCATATAGTAGTATGAAGGATCAGTTGATGGAAGCATTGCAGGATACTCTAAGACCTGAATTATTAAACAGACTTGATGATATTGTAATATTTAGAGCATTGACTAGAAAAGATGCTAGAAAGATTGTGATGTTGTTAGTTGAAGAGTTAAACAGTAGGCTTGTAGAGGAGAAGATAGTTGTAAAGCTGGATAGTAAAGCTCTGACATATATAGTAAAGAATGCATTTAGCGAAAGGTATGGAGCAAGACCTCTTAGAAGATTTATTCAAGAAAAAATAGAGAACTTACTTGCTAATCATATTCTTACTGAAGGTGAAAACAAGGAGAAAGAGATACTAACTGTCACTAGAGAAGGAGATGAGTTAGTTATCAAGAAATAATTATTAACTCCTCTTTTTCAAGGTTCACTTTGTGATATACTCTCCTTATGAAATATATATGTTCTTCTTGCAGTGCTGAGTTTCTCAAATGGTCTGGAAAGTGCTCTTCCTGTGGGGAATGGGGCACATTGGAAGAGACTCAGGAGATTGAAACTATTTCATCCTCAGCTAAAGAAAAGAGTGTAAAAGCATCATCATTTAAATCAATAACAGAATTCTCAGGTGAGAAAAAGAAGATTTTACCAAAAGAGAGGATGAGTACAGGTTATGAAGAGTTTGATAGGGTGTTAGGTAAGGGTTTGGTGGAAGGTGAGGTTGTGCTTTTGAGTGGGGAACCAGGTGTTGGAAAGTCTACACTTTTAATGCAGATAGTTTTGAATTTTACTAAGAAAGGAAAAGTTTTGTATGTTTGTGGCGAGGAGTCTCCAACCCAGTTAAATGAAAGATTAGAGAGGGTTGCAGATGGTAAGTTGAAAGGTATTGAGAATTTTGTAGTAACGGAGGATGTTGTTGTAGAGAATGTCGTAGCATTAATTGAACAAGAGAATTTTAGTCTTGTAGTAATAGATTCAATTCAGAGTATGCAGTCTTTGCAATCTAAAGGTTATCCAGGAAGTATATCTCAGGTGAGACTTTCTGGTGCATTATTAACCAGGGTTGCTAAGACAACAGGTGTCCCAATCTTTATCGTAGGACAGATTAACAAGGGTGGTGATATTGCAGGACCTAAAGTCTTAGAACATATTGTTGATTGTGTATTGTACATGGAAGGAGACCAGTATAATCAATATCGTATAGTAAGGAGTATGAAGAATAGGTTTGGATCTACCAATGAAATTGGGGTGTTTGAAATGAGGGGGAATGGTTTAGTTGAGGTAGGTAATCCATCATTGCTTTTCTTAGAATCTACTCAAGAGGAATCGGGCAGTGCTATAGGTGCTGTTATACAAGGTTCAAGAGTTGTCTTTGTTGAGGTACAAGCTCTAGTTGTTGAAAGAGAGAGTGAAGGTGGTCCTTTAAGAAGAGTTGCAAATGGTATAAAGAAACCGAGATTAGATATGCTTTGTGCTGTTATGTCTAGAAAAGGAAAGGTATTTTTAGGTAACAAGGATGTGTTTGTGAATGTGGTAGGTGGTCTTACAATTTCTGACCCAGCAATAGATCTTGCTGTTTGTGCTGCTATTAAATCTTCTGTTTCAGATAGACCACTTTCTAAGTCAGTTATATATTTTGGTGAGGTTGGACTAACTGGAGAGGTTAGAGGTACGTGGGGTGTTGATTCAATTATTAAAGAAGCAGAGAGGTCTGGGTATACTGATTTGATTGTTGGTAGGATGAAGGTTGGTGTAACAAAGAAAGTTAATGTAAAGAAGATTTACAAGGTTAGTACTTTGTAGTAATTTCCATTCTTTAGAGTTACGAAGAAGTTTAGTATATTAATATTCTCTAGACTTCACCCATATAAATATCCACAAATTATATAACACATGTCTAATACAGAGGTAAAACATAACTTCATGTGTAACAACCGGTTGAGAATGTCGTTGGAGAGGAAGTTTACAGAGGAACCCCAAAATGTGGATTGAATTTATAGGCTTGACAAGTGTGACTATAAGGGAGTATAATTACTCGTAGTTCTTTATAAGGATGTGGATATCTTGAGTTTTTCCCTTTGTCTGGGGTGTCACAAGCACAGCTGGGCAATAGGAAAAGCTTAAGATTCTTTTGTCTTTTTCTTTTTTCAATTTACTATAGTAGATTCAAATAAGAAGAAGGGAAACATCCTGTATGTTCTTCGAAACTATTCCTAATATAAGGAGTAGAACCCGGGGTCGGTTGGGGCAGTACCGATCCCTTCTTTGTTTTTCATCTTGATTTTAGAATTGACAATTAAATAGGTTTTCAATATACTTTAATGATTAGATGTGGCAAGTTGCCCAATATCAATTTAAATTCCCACTTTAAGGAAAATGGCTAAACAAAAGAAAACACTTAAAGACTATGAAGCCATGACATTGGCTGAAGTCAGAGCTGAAGCAAAAGCTCTTAAATTAGAAAATTTTATGGAACTCTCTAAAAGAGATTTGACCATTGCTATCCTCAAAGCACAATCTGAAAAGAATGGTTTTGTTGAGGTAAGTGGCATTTTAGAAGTCATGAAAGATGGTTCTCATGGAATATTAAGAACAGAAGGATTACTACCTGGTGATAATGATGTATATATCTCAGGTTCTCAAATTCAAAAATTTAGTCTAAGAACAGGTGATGAAGTAACAGGACCAGCTAGATTACCTAAAGACAAAGAGAAATACCTCAGTCTATTAAGAGTAGAAACTGTTTACTCTAAGCCTGCTGCAGAAGCTGCAAAGAGACCAAACTTTAGAAAACTTACACCAATCTTTCCAAACAAACAGATTAAACTTGAAACAGAACAAGATGTAATTTCTACTAGGGTGATTGACCTTCTTGCACCAATTGGTTTTGGTCAAAGGTCAATGATTGTATCTCCTCCTAAAGCAGGAAAGACATGGCTTTTGAAGGATATTGCAGATGGTATTGCTAAGAATCATCCAGAAGCTAAATTAATGGTTGTTCTAGTAGGAGAGAGACCTGAAGAGGTTACAGATATGAAGAGATTTGTTAAAGGTGAAGTATATGCTTCTAACTTTGATGAATTACCACAACATAACTGTAATATCGCAGAGATGGCTCTCCAGAAAGCTATGAGAATGGTTGAGTGGGGTGAAGATGTCATTATCTTAATGGATAGTATTACTAGATTAGCTAGGGCATACAATATTACAATGCCAACATCTGGTAAAACTCTCTCTGGTGGTTTTGATCCAGTAGCACTGTATCCACCTAAGAGATTCTTTGGTGCTGCTAGAAATTTTGAAGAGAGTGGTAGTCTTACTATCATAGCAACAGCACTAGTAGAGACAGGTAGTAGAATGGACGATTTAGTATATGAAGAGTTTAAAGGTACTGGTAATATGGAACTTCACTTAGATAGAAGTCTTGCAAACAAGAGAGTATATCCAGCAATTGATGTTATGAACTCAGGTACAAGAAATGAGGAGCTTCTCTTAGGAAAAGATGTTCTTAATCAATCATGGAGAATTAGAAGAATGTTTGAGGTTTTAGATACAAACGAAAATCCTACAGAGGTCTTAGTGGACAGACTAAGAAAAACAAAGGATAATGCGGAGTTTCTTGCAACATTGCATGAAGCCTAGTTATGGTATAATTATATCCTAACTATTTAATTATAAATAGCATGAAGGATACAGAAGATCTTCCAAACAACCAGAGTAGAACGATTAAGCCTTTGAGTTTTAGGAATATTAAAAAGGTAGAATCTTCTAATAATTATCTCTTTGTTGATGATGAGATAGAGGAGAATAGGTTTTTTAGGAATCTTAAGAATAAATACCGAGAATTTTACAATAAACAACAATCCAAGAACAATATTATAGAATTTGTTTTGGCTTTAGTAGAATATGTTTTCTCTAGAATAAAAGTGCTTTTTGTCTTAATATCCGTTCTTTTTGATATTATCTTTGAAGCTTTTAATGTTAGGAAGAATACATGGGCTACTAAGATGTTTTGGGGGAGAGGAAGTTTTCTTGCTTCTGCATTGAAGGTTCTTCTTGTTGGTATTTTCTTCATAGTGAGCATAACATATCTTTACAGAAAACCTGTTGTTCAGGCTTCTGCTGATGAACAATTGGATAGTATCGGTGTTGCACAGACAGATACTTTAGTTATGAACTCTACTATCAATACTGTGATTCCTAAGGATAGACCTAGGAGATATACTGAAGAATATATTGTAAAAAGAGGAGATACTGTTGCTAGTATCGCTCAGATGTACAATCTTAGTGTTAAAACTATTCTTTGGGCAAATGAGATGAGGAATGCAAATATGTTAAAGCTAGGTCAAACATTGGTAATACCTCCTAGTGATGGTGTGATTGTAACAGTTAGAAAGGGAGATACTGTTGAAAGTTTAGCTAAAAAATATTCTGCTCATCCTGGAGATATAGTAGACCATAACTGGTTAGAAAGTCCTTTTACTTTAGCTGTTGGTACTGAGCTCTTCATACCGAGTGGTTCTGTTCCTACACCCCCTAAACCTGTTGTTGCATCGGCTCCAATATCTCTTAAGCAGAGTAGTATCGCTTACAAATCTGTTCCTGTAGATCCTAATGTTGGTAAATTCTTAGGTTGGCCAGTAGGTGGACCTAGTAAAATTTCAAGAGGCTTCTATCCTGGTCACTATGGAATAGATATCTATCCTACAAGTGGACAGCCAAGTGTTGTTGCATCAGCTCCTGGTACTGTTATTAGTGCTGGTTGGGGGAGTGGGCGATACGCAGGTTTTGGTTATTACGTTCATGTAGATCATGGTAATGGGTATACGACACTTTATGCTCATATGCAACAGTTATATGTTGGTACTGGTGCTACAGTCGGAAAAGGTCAAGCATTGGGGAAGATAGGACAAACAGGTTATGCTTTTGGTGTTCATGTTCACTTTGAATTAAGAAGAGGTGCGGAGTTAAGTGGTAGAATTAACCCAGCTCCATATATGCAGTAATGGGCTTATAGCTTAGTTGGTAAAGCATCGCATTCGCATTGCGAAGACACCAGTTCGATTCTGGTTGAGTCCATTTTAAGTAGTACGAGTACGGTTACCTTCGCGGTTTGTTCTTTTCTAGTAAGGACTATAACGGTTTTTCAGTGATTTTTTAATATGCTATAAGATGAGAACTTGTAGTATGTTAAATATGTTGTCATGATGCTATATAGTTCTTTTTGTAGTAATACTTTACCGCGAAGGTAACCGTAACTATTTATTATGGTTATGGTATAATAACAGAGTTCTGGGCCTGTAGCTCATTTGGCTAGAGCACTTCGCTGGCAGCGAAGGGGTGAGGGGTTCGAATCCCCTCAGGTCCACATCTAACTTTTCTTATCATCTCAATGCAAAAAGAAAAGCTTCAAGACTATATATTCCCAAAAAACTTCTACTGGGGAGCAGCTACTGCTAGTCATCAAGTAGAGGGAAACAATCATAATGATTGGACAGAGTGGGAGAAATCAGAGAAAAGAGTTAAGGATTTAAAAAGCAGTGGTTTAGTTGGTAAACATGGACTTGATAACTTCATATCAGGTAGGAGTGCAGACCATTACAATAAATATAAGGAGGATTTTAAGTTAGCTAAAGAATTAGGTCATAATGCAACTAGGTTCTCCATTGAATGGTCTAGGATAGAACCAGAGGAGGGAAAGTTTAATCAAAAAGCAATAGACCATTACAAAGATGTGATAAAGACATTAAAGGAATTAGATATTGAACCATTTGTAACTCTTTGGCATTGGCCGATTCCAATATGGTTGAGAGATAAAGGGGGATTGAAGTCATCAGAGATGCCTAAGTACTTTGTTAGATATGCTAAGAAGGTTGTAGAAGCATTAGGGGATGATGTTAAATTCTGGATTGTTCTCAACGAACCAGAAGTAAATGCTGGTATGGGATATATGCTAGGAATATGGCCTCCACAGAAGAAAAATATCTTGCAGTACTTTAGAGTTACTTACAATCTAATGAAAGCTCACAAGCTGACATACAAGGAGGTAAAGAAGATTAATCCTAAAGCTCAGGTTGGTATAGCAAAGCAAAATGTTTCTTTTTCTCTCAAAAGGGATACTCCTGTGAATAGGATAATTAGATGTTTGGCAAACTTCTACTGGAATCATGTATAGCTATGTTCTCTTAAGAAGTATCAGGATTTCATTGGACTAAATCACTATTTCCATTGTGTAGTAGATTATGGTTTGTATAAGAATGATTTTAAGATAGTAAATGATTTAGGTTGGGAAATATGGCCAACTTCTCTGTATGAGTGTCTTAAAGATTTGGAGAAGTATAATAAACCGGTATATATTACAGAAAATGGTCTAGCTGATGCTAAAGATGAGAAGAGAACATGGTTCATATACGAAATGTTAAAAGGAGTTCATAAGGCAATAGAAGAAGGTATTGATGTAAAAGGATATTTGCATTGGTCTTTAATGGATAACTTTGAATGGGCAGAAGGATATTGGCCAAGATTTGGCTTAATTGAAATAGATTATGACACTCTTAAAAGAAAACCTAGAAAGTCGGCATATTTTTACAGGGATATTTGTATACATAATGGAATAGTAGCTTCAACAGTAGATAAGTACAAAAAAGAAATTGAGAAATTCTCCTAAATGTATACAATAATAGGTAGGAGAGTGAATCTGTTTCACTCTTGAGTTTCATAAATCTTCAAATAGTGTCCTTCCAATGTTTTCTTTTTTAATGTAAAATACTTAGGTATGGAAAACAGATACAACCCTAAAGATATTGAAAAGAAGTGGCAGGATAAATGGTTTGCAACTGATATGTATCATGCCAAAGATTTTGATTCTAAAGAAAAGTACTATCTTCTAGCAGAATTCCCATATCCATCAGGTGATAGTATGCATATGGGACATGCTAGGAACTTCACTAATATGGATTCTGTTGCTAGATTGAGAAGAATGTTGGGTCAGAATGTATTGTATCCAATAGGTTGGGATGCATTTGGATTACCAACAGAGAACTATGCAATTAAAATGAAAAGGCCTCCTCAAGAGATTACTAAGGAGAATATTGCTACTTTTATCAAACAGTTGAAAGCGATGGGCTTTTCTTTTGATTGGGATAGGGAGATTGATACAACAGATCCAGAATATTACAGATGGACACAGTGGATTTTTCTTCAGTTGTACAAGAAAGGTTTAGCGTATAAGGCTGAGATGCCAATTAACTGGTGCCCTAAGTGTAAGGTTGGTTGTGCTAATGAGGAGGTTGTTGGAGGGAGGCATGAAAGATGTGATGAACCTGTGGAACAAAGAAATATGAATCAGTGGGTGCTTAGGATTACGAAGTATGCAGATAGATTGATTGATGAGCTGGATAAAACGGAGTATTGGGAGAGTGTTAAATCAGCACAGAGGAATTGGATTGGGAGAAAGACTTGGTATGACATTGATTATAAGGTGGAAGGTACAGATATTACATTAAGAGTGTCAACAACAAGACCGGATACACAATTTGGTTCTACATTTGTTGTTGTTGCTCCAGATAGTGAAGTTGCAGAGAAACTTTTGAAGTATATTCCAGAAGAGAGAGTAACTGATGTAAAGAAATATATTGAAGAATCTTCTAAGAAAACGGAAGAGGAACGAATTATTGGAAAAGGAGAGAAAACAGGTGTAGAAACAGGACTTGTTTGTAAAAATAGCATAACAGGTAAAGACCTGCCAATCTATCTTGCAGACTTTGTTCTATCAACAGTTGGGACTGGTGTGGTGGTTGGGGTACCCGCTCATGATAAAAGGGACTTTGAATTTGCAACTAAGTATGGACTTCCAGTTATTAGAGTAATTGAAGGTCCAGATGGAGATAGGTCAGAGATAGATTCAGTTGAGAAAGTATATGAAGATGAAGGTATTGTTTTCAACTCTGATTTCATAGACGGAATGAAGAGTGAAGATGCGAGGGAGAAGATGGGTGAATATATTAAGGAGAAAGGAATAGGGGATGTTGTTGTTAGATACAATCTAAGGGATTGGATTTTCTCAAGACAGCATTACTGGGGTGAACCAATTCCAATAGTACATTGTGATAAATGTGGTGAGGTTCCTGTTCCAGAAGATCAGCTTCCAATTAAATTGCCTGAAGTTGAGAGCTACGAACCAACAGATACAGGAGAGTCACCATTAGCAAGTATTACAGAATGGGTAAATACAAAATGTCCTAAATGTGGAGGGGATGCTAAGAGAGAAACTGATACAATGCCAAACTGGGCAGGTTCTAGTTGGTATTACCTTAGGTATATTGATCCACATAATGACAAAGAGTTTTCTGATATGGAAAAGATGAAGTATTGGATGCCGGTAGACCACTATGAAGGTGGTTCTGAGCATGTAACTCTTCATCTTTTGTATTCAAGGTTTTGGCACAAGGTACTTTTTGACTTAGGTTTAGTTCCAGAAGTTGAGCCATACAAGGTTAGGACAATACATGGGGTAGTTTTAGGGAAAGATGGTTCTAAAATGTCAAAGTCTTTAGGAAATGTAATTACACCAGATGAACTACTAGAAGAGTATGGGGCTGATGTTACAAGGGCATACCTTATGTTTATGGGACCATACGAAGGAGATGTTAGTTGGAGTACTGAAGCTATTAACGGGGTTAAAAGATTTGTTTCAAAGTTCTACACCTACCTTTTGGCATTGTGGGAGAAGAAAGATGATAAACTAGCAGAAAGCAAAGATATTGCTAAACTGGTAGAAAAAGTGTGTGAAGATATACTAAACTTCAAATTTAACACCTCGATATCTGCACTCATGCAATTCTACAATTCGAATGTTGATTCTACATTCTCAACTACCGATGTTGAAAGATTGATTCTAACAATTGCTCCAATTCTTCCACATATGGCAGAGGAGATTTGGGAAAAAACAGGACATGAGTTTAGTGTTCACACTCAAAAGTGGCCAGAGATAGATGAGAGTCTTTTAGAAGATGACATTATTGAAATCCCTGTACAGGTAAATGGTAAATTGAGAGGAAAGGTAGAGGTTTCTTCAGATGCTACACAAGAAGATGTTGAAAAAATTGTATTAGAAAGCCAAATCTTAGGTGATGTTGAAGTTAAGAAACTAATATATGTACCGAAGAAAATAGTAAGTGTGGTTGTTTAGAGTGAGGAGAATTTATGGTTCTTGAATATCAGGGTATTAATATGTATTCTTAATATATGGTTCTGTTATTCTATTTAATTTAATTTTCATACAAAGTGTAATGAGTGCATTTAAAGAAATCTTTAAAGAAAATGGAAAGATAATACTCTTAGCTTTAGGGTTACTAGTGGCAGCTTCTATTGGCCTTTTATTTTTTAACAAAACTAATTTTTTACCAAATATGAACATGACAGCTGTGACACAACAAGAAGAGAATGGAGACACAGTAGTACTTCCAGATTATAATGCAGTTCTTAAAACAAGTATGGGAGATATAGAGGTAAAACTTTTTAGCAAGGAAACTCCTGTAGCTGTTGAAAACTTTGTAAAACTATCAAAACAAGGGTTTTACAATGGTCTTACTTTCCACAGAGTCATTAAAGATTTTGTAATACAAGGAGGAGATCCAAAAGGAAATGGTACTGGAGGTCCGGGTTATCAGTTTGATAATGAGATAACGGACAGGAAATTTGAAAAATACTCCTTAGCTATGGCAAATGCTGGTAGACCTGGTACTAACGGTTCACAGTTCTTCTTTACTGTTGGTAGTATTGATAGAGCAACACTCGAACATCTTGATGGTGACTACACAATATTTGGTATAGTGACTTCTGGTGAAGATGTTGTAGATAGGATTAGTAAGGTTGCTACAGATGCTAATGATAAGCCTGTGAATGCAGTGATAATAGAATCAATAACAATTGTAGAATAGAAAATTAATAATTGAGTTAATCTAAATTTAATACTTCTGCTGTAATATCTAGTTAGTATGGAAAAGATATTACAGAAAAAAGAAGTAAAGAGGTTCGTTGTTGGTATCCTTGTTTCTTTTGTGTTTGGAATTCTCTTAGATCACTTCCTAATATATCCATTCTTTAAGATTTCTACTACAGAAGTGGATAGTAGTATAGAACAGGAGAATGAAAACATTGAAGAGCCTCTTGTTTTAGGTAGTTCCACGCAATTAGACAGGAAAATAGAGATTGAGAAGGTATGTAAAACAACAGTAGATATCAGTGGAGCATTAAAACACCCTGGGGTTTTCTGTCTGGATGAAGGAGCAAGGGTTATTGATGCTGTAACTAAGGCAGGAGGCTTTAGTCCTGATGTAGCATACCGATTTGTTGCGAGAAAAATCAATCTAGCACAGAAGTTAGTAGATAATCAAAAAATATATATTCCTTTTGAAGATGAAACAGAGTGTACATTGATAAGTTTTCTACCACAAACAAAAGAAGTGCAGAATATAATGACAAATAGTGGAAAAACAGACTTTCCTACGAGTGAAGATGACACTTCTTCTACTGCACAAACTCCACCACAGGCGGAAACGGATGGTTCTGGGTGCATAAATATCAATAGTGCATCTGCATCTCAGTTGGAAACAATCAGTGGTATAGGACCTGCTATGTCCAAGAAGATAATCGAAGGAAGACCGTATTCTAAAATAGAGGATTTACTAAATGTCAGTGGAATAGGGGATGCACTTTTTAAGAAAATTAAGAGTGAGGTATGTGTCTAAAAATGTTCCACAGACTCCTACCAGTAGGTAGGAGATTTTTAAAAAGATTGAGAGGAATTTTTAAGTATATTTTTGACTACAAAATAATCCTCTTTTCACTTCTGTATATCATCATGAATTCCTGTGTGATTTTCCTCCTAAGAAACATTTTTAGCATCTCTTCTATAGGGTGGTTCTTCCCTGCTGCTTTCCTGATTCTCTTCGTTTTGGTTCATTTCTTTCAGAAGAAACAGCAAGGGAAATTGTTAGAGAATGGAAAGAGTAGAAAAGGTAGGGGAGAAAGGATAGTCAAATTTTTTGTTCTGTTAGAATATGTTTTTCTAGTAGGTATTTTTTCTCTCTGTCGTAATTTACCAATTATTTCCAACGAAGCCATGTTGTTTAAAAACAGGGAAAGTTTCACTCAAGGTTTCATAAATGTAAAGGTATATATCTCTGAGGAAATAGAGGAGAGACACAAAGATATGTCACTTACAGTTACTTTACTAGAGGATTTGGAAATGGGTGGTAAAATACTACCAAAAAGTAGTACAAAACTACTTCTTAAACTTCCCAATTTTTACTCCTTTGAGATAGGACAAGTTTGTCAGGTTGAGGGGTATTTAACTCTGCCAGAAAATTTTGATGATTTTAATTATGAGAGATATCTGGCAAATAAAAAAATATTTTTTTTGATGGATAATCCAAAAATTTTTTGTAAGGAATTGACAGAAGAGAGGAAGGGAAATTTTCTTAGAAATGTCTTAGTCGATTTTAAAATGAAAATGGTTGGGTATGTGGATGAGGTATTGAATGAGCCACAGTCATCACTACTAGTAGGTATACTTTTTGGCCAAAAAAGATTGTTTAGTGCTGTTTTTGATGATGCAACAAGACTTTCTGGTGTAAGTCATATTATTTCAGCATCAGGATATAATGTGACAATTCTTACAATTGCTATTAACAAACTACTTTTCTTTCTTCCAAAGAGAGCTAAGGTTATTGTTGGACTCATTGTTATATGGCTTTACTGTATACTTTCAGGTCTCTCAACATCTATAGTAAGGGCTACAATAATGGGGAGTGTATCAATGATAGCTATGCTATTAGGAAGAAATACCTCTATTCATCTTTCAATTCCTTTCGTTTCTTTTCTTTTCGTATTACTAAACCCAACGGCAATGACAGATGTTGGCTTTCTTCTCTCTGTTTCTGCACTTTTAGGTCTTGTATATCTTCTTCCAATACTAACAAACTTTAGAGAGAAGGTGTTTAAAAAAGCTGTATTTCTAGATGAATATGTACTACCTACACTAAGTTGTACTCTTGCAACCTTACCTGTTCTCATTTTGACCTTTAAAACATTCACTATTTGGTCTGTTTTAGTAAATGCAATAATCTTACCAATAGTGGAGAGCACTATGCTTTTTGGTTTTCTAGCAATCTTTTTTTACATTCTCTTTAAACCTTTCTCATATATTCTTTTTTCAGTAATTAATGTACAACTCAAATGTTTTGAGATGATTGTAATGTTTGTAAAAAACTTAGGTTTTGGACAATTTGAGATTGAAAGTAAATATGTTATACCTTTTGCTTTACTCTTAATCCTTTGTTTTGTTGTAGTAACATTATATTTCTATCCTTTAGAGAATGAAAAATACAACTACTATCTTAAAGATACTTAAAGAATTGTTGTTTAGAAATATTCTAAATATTCTTTTCTTTCTACTAGCTATTTTCTTTGTTGTTGTCTTAAAGAAAACAGAGATAGGGCAAGTAGAAGTTGTTTTTTTGAATGTTGGACAGGGTGATGCAATATTAATACAACAAGGTAATTATCAGATTCTAGTAGATGGCGGTGCTGATGATACAGTTCTCTATGAACTAGCTAAATATTTGCCTTGGTATGACAAGACAATTGAGAAAGTTGTATTGACACATCCACACGCAGATCATATTAATGGTCTTTTGCTTGTATTAAAGAAATATACTGTTGGGGAGGTATATTACAATCCTGTTGAGTATCCAAACTTAGCATATGAATATCTTAAGGATACCTATAATGACATATTAGTGGAGATTAAATCTGGTGATGTTTTGGAATATGAGGATATATATGGAGTAGTTCTTTATCCTTTTGAAGGGGAGAAGATTCAGGAGAAAAATGTGAATAACAGTTCAGTAGTAATGCTTTTTGTACTTAATGGGTACAAAGTATTGTTAATGGGTGATGCTGAAGCAGAACTGGAAGAAAAGTTGTTAGACTATACATTTTTGGAAGGTATAGATATATTGAAAGCAGGTCATCATTGTTCTAGAACTTCCTCTTCTATAAGTTTCTTAAGTTTCACTCAACCTGTTGTTGCTATCTGTATGTGTGGAATAGGTAACAGTCTAGGACATCCGCACTATGAAACTCTAGAAAAGTTTGAAAAGATGAATGTTCAATATTTTGTGACATATAGGGATGGGAATATTAGATTTAGGTTCTAATATCATAGTTTTATGGTAAAATACTAATATATATGTACCTGTAGCTCAACTGGATAGAGCATTGGTTTGCGGAACCAAAGGTTGTCGGTTCGATTCCGACCAGGTATGCATGAAAATATGGTAAAATACAGGTGTAAAGCACCTGTAGCTTAACTGGATAGAGCATCGGTCTTCGGAACCGAGGGTTGGGGGTTCGACTCCCTCCAGGTGCGTACTGTATTATATACACAATCTATGAAGCAGAAGATAGAGAAGATAGTTTTAGGAGCATTGAAAAAGATGGGTGTAGAGACATCTTCTTTTGATATTGTCGTTGAGATTCCTAAAGATTCCTCTAATGGTGATTACTCTACAAATATTGCAATGAGGTTGGCATCTGTATTAAAGAAAAAACCTCTTGATATTGCAAATGAGATTGTAAATAACATTCAAGATGAGGATTTCTCTAAAGTAGAAGCAGTTGCACCTGGTTTTATCAACTTCTATCTCTCTGAGACATATCTTTTTAATGAGGTTGAGAGTATTGTTGAGAACCCTGGTGGATATTTCAAGTCTACATTGAAAAAGGGAGAGAAATTAGCAATCGAATATACGGATGCTAATCCGTTTAAAGTTCTACATATTGGACATCTGTACTCAAATACAGTAGGAGAATCTTTTGCTAGATTACAAGAAGCTCTTGGAGCTAATGTAAAAAGATTAAGTTATCAAGGTGATGTAGGTCTTCATGTTGCTAAAACACTTTGGGGTTTGGAGAAGAAACTTAAAGATGAAAACAAAACATTTGTTGATGTAGAAAAACTACCATTAGCTGAAAGAGTAAAGTATTTAGGTGATGCATATGTTGAAGGAGCAGAGAGATATGACTATTCTGATGATCAAGAAGCAAAGAAAGAAATAGATGAAATCAATTATTATATTTTCTATATAACGAATCCTGTTTTAGAAAAGAAAGATTTTAAGAGGTTTGAAGATGTAGGTATGGAAGAGAAATATACTAAAGGAAGATTATGGTGTTTGGAACAGTTTGAAACAATATACAAGAGACTTGGTACTAAGTTTGATCACTATTTCTTTGAGAGTGAGGTTGGAGAAGCTGGCTTGAAGCTTGTTTTAGAGAATGTAGGTAGTATTTTCAAGGAGGACGATGGGGCGATTATCTACGAGGGTGATGAGGAGAAGCATCTGCACACTAGGGTTTTTGTGAATAGATATGGATTGCCAACATATGAGGCAAAAGAACTAGGTCTTGCTTTCAAGAAAAAAGAAGAAATTGGTTATGATACTTCTATAATAATCACTGCAAACGAACAAAGTGGCTATTTCAAGGTGGTTATGGATGCTCTCAGCAAATTGGATATTGATACTGCTAATAGAACCAAACATTTCTCTCACGGAGTAGTAAAGTTGCCAAATGCAGAAAAGATGTCTAGTAGGAGAGGTGGAATTCTTTCTGCTGAGTGGTTGCTGGACGAAACAAAGAAGAAGGTTATTAAGAAGATGAAGAGTAGTAGTGTTGTGTCAGATAGTGATTTTGAAGATGTTGCTGAAAAGGTAACTATTGGAGCTGTTAAATATGCTTTCCTAAAAGTCACTGTGGGTAGTGATATAGCTTTTGATTTTGATAAAGCAATCTCTTTTGATGGTGATACTGGTCCGTATATTCAGTATGCGTATTCGAGGGCGTCTGCTTTGGTAGATGAGTTTGGAATGGAACCTACTCATAACGTGTATATTAAACAGACCTCTGAAGGTGCTTATGCACAGGGACTACTTAGGTATATTGGCAAATATCAAGAAACTTTGCTTAACAGTGCTTTAACATATTCCCCTTCAACTCTTTGTCAGTATCTTTTTGAACTCTCTCAAGCCTTTAACTCTTTTTATCAAAATGTGAGATTATCTGATATGTCAGAGGAAGAAAGAGTGCCACTAGTTTTAATTATTAAATCCATTATGAATATTTTAAAGGATGGTTTAGCGAAGTTGGGTATAGAGGTTGTAGACAGAATGTAGATTTATTTTAAGTGTAGATGTTATGGAAAAAACACCCAAAAAGTTTCTAACAAAAAACATACTACTTATAATAGCTATAATCTATCTGCTTTTGCCAATAGATTTAATACCAGATAGCATACCTGTGTTTGGGAATTTGGATGATACTGCATTCTTTATAATAGCATTGATAAAGAACTATGTAGATTGGAAAAAGAGTGAAGGTGATAAGGAAGAAGATGTTCAAGAAGGTGAGATTGTTAGGTAACGGGGTGTAGTTCAGATGGCTAGAACGCTACATTCGGGATGTAGAGGTCGCTCGTTCAAGTCGAGTCACCCCGATATGTAATAATATGTATTAAATAATTAATGAAAAAACTGCCAAAAGTCACAAAAAAAGAACTTTTAGATCAAATAGGAGAATTTGGTAAAAGGGATATTGTTAAAAAAGCTCTCGATTTATCAAGTAAAGCTCATGCTAAACAGAAAAGAGAAAATGGAGCTTCGTATTTGCATCAACATGTATATTTTGTAACTTCTCTTTTATTTTCTGCATATAAAAGAGATAAAGAAATTGAAACTCTTTTAGTTTTAGCTCTCTTGCATGATACTGTTGAAGATACGGACATAAAGTTGTTTCAAATTCAGAAAGTTTTTGGAGAGAGTATAGCCGAAACAGTTTCATTGCTTTCTAAAGAATCCAGTAAAAAAGATGTGGAACTTTCTGATGCAGATAAATACATAGAGACTCAAAATTATCTGGAAAAACTTTCTGGAAATAGAGAGGCAGTTATTGTTAAACTTTTTGACAGACTTGCCAATGTTAGGTGTATAAACGAGGAGGCAGTAGAGAGGAAGCCAAAGAAATATTTAAGGTATTTTAAGGAGACTAAAAACTTATATATACCCCTTGCTAAGAAATACGATTTGAAAAAATTGGTTAAAGAATTAGAAGATGAAATTGATAGGGTGCAAGACTTGTTGGGTGAGATATTAATAACCCATAGGGATTGACGACAATGGGTTCGTTTGAATCATGGAGTGTTGTAAATCTAGGTCTGTCGGTGGGACATTAAGAAATTTCTTTTTTGAAATTTTTGATTTTCGTTTAAATCTTCTGAGCAGCAAAACAAAGAAATTTGTTCAAATGAAAAATATCTTCAGAAAACACTGGTAACTACGGTGTTGTTTTTGTATAAGGATGTTTGAACAGTAGGGGAAATGGAATTTTAGGAAGTCTTAGACATTTTTTCTTTGGAAAGTTTCACTCTCTCTTCATAGTCTTTTTTTAGGACTTGTCCAGTATAACTTCGAGTATTTACCATTATATCACTTACTTTTCCTTGTGCTACTATCTCTCCACCTTTATCTCCACCTTCTGGACCAAGATCTATAATCCAATCAGAATTCCTTATGATATCAAGATTATGTTCAACAACAACTACTGTATTTCCTTTCTCGACTAGCTCATCTAAAATCTTCAATAAGTTGTCAACATCATAGTAGTGAAGTCCTGTAGTTGGCTCATCTAAAACATAGAGTGTTCTACCAGTTGAGATTTTTGAGAGCTCTTTTGCAAGTTTTACTCGTTGAGATTCTCCACCAGAAAGGGTGAGTGCTGATTGACCCAACTCTATATATCCTAATCCAACTTTTTCTAAAATTTGAAGCTTCCTTTTAATTTTGGGATGGTTTTTGAAAAATGTCACAGCTTCAGATACTGTCATCTTTAAAACTTCTGCAATATTTTTTCCTTTGTAATCTATCTGTAAAATATCAGAGTTGTATCTTGTACCGTTGCAGTGTTCGCAGGTTATATAGATGTCCGAAAGAAACTGCATCTCGATTTTTATCTCTCCATCTCCTTTACATTTTTCACACCTTCCACCTTTGACATTGAAACTGAATCTTCCGGGTTGATAGCCCCTTGCTTTAGATTCGTTGAGATTTGCATAGAGGTCTCTGATCTGTGTGAAGACATCTGTGTATGTTGCAGGGTTCGATCTGGGGGTACGGCCTATAGGGGATTGGTCTATGCTAACTACTTTGTCTATGTTTTCTATACCAGTAATGTCTCTATATTTACCCTCTATCTGTCTGGAATGCATAATTCTGTTTGCTAGTACTGGAACAAGAGTGTTTTCTATCAGGGATGACTTTCCACTGCCAGAGAGACCTGTTATTGTTATTAATCTGCCTAAAGGTAGGTTTACATCTATGTCTTTCAAGTTGTTTGTAGTTGCCCCTGAGAGTGTGATGTTGTGCTTCAAGTCATCTCTGTCTACGGATAGAGTTTTTCTCTGGATTGAGAGGGTGTTGTTTAAGTACTTGGCAGTTAGAGTGTTTGATTGCTTGAGTTGTTCATATGTCCCTTGCATTGTGATTTCTCCACCATGTTTCCCTGCATATGGACCTATGTCTACCACCCAATCTGCTTGGCTCATAGTACTAGGGTCGTGCTCAACAATTATTAGAGAATTGCCTTCATCTTTTAATTGTTTAAGAGAATTAATGAGCTTGTTAACATCTCTTGGATGTAGTCCAATGGATGGCTCATCAAGGACATAGATAACACCAGAGAGCCTTGTTCCTATCTGTGAAGCTAGCCTAATTCTTTGAGATTCTCCTCCAGACAAAGTGCTTGCTTCTCTGGATAGTGTAAGGTACTCTAGACCAACATTTACTAAAAAGGATAGTCTTACAAGTATCTCTTTAATGATAGGTTCTGCAATTTTCTTCTCACTTCCTTCTAGTTTAAGATTCTTGAAGAATATATATGCATTGTTTATAGACATATTAGTAACATCTACGATATTTTTACCTTTGATTGTTACTGCGAGCGAATATTCTTTTAATCTTTGTCCATGACAGATAGGACATGGAGTTTCAAGCATATATTTCTCATAGAAAGCTCTAGCATATTCAGAACTTGTTTCCCCGTATCTTCTTTCTATTTCAGGTATAACCCCTTCATATTGAGCGGCATGGGTATTGGTATGTCCGAATCTGTTTGTGTAATCAATTGTATAATGTTCTTTAGTACCTTTACCATAGAATATGAGGTCAAAAATCTCTTGACTGTATTCTTTGATAGGGGTTCTGAGGTCAAAACCATGAACTCTGGCAACTTCATTAAGTACTCTGGTTGTCCAACTATCTTTTGTTGTTCTATTTCCCCATGGGAAGATGCCTCCCTCTTTTATTGTTAAATTAGGATTGTAGAGTAGGTTAACGTCTATCTGTTTGAAAGATCCCAATCCGGTGCATTTAGGACATGCACCTTCTGGAGCATTGAAAGAAAAGGAGAGAGGTGAGATTTTAGGATATGACATATCACATTTGGTACATATGTTGTTTTCGGAGAGTAGTGTTTCTTCTTTGCCTTGAATGATTTTGACTTCTCCTCCAGATTCTGTTATTGCAAGCTCTATATCATCTCTTAATCTCTTTTGAAACTCTGGAGTATCTGAATTATCTGATGTGAGCCTATCTATAACTAAATCAATAGTATGCTTCTTGTTTTCCTCGATATTAAGGTCTTCTATGTCATCTAGGAGGTATGTTTCGTTGTCAATAATTACCCTTAGATAGCCTTTGGATAACAATTTGGCTAGTAGTGCTTTGTATTGTCCTTTCCTGTTTTTTACTAATGGTGAAACAATGGTAACATTCTTTGTGGAACTTTTTAGCATCTTGAGTACTTTTTTTGTAATTTCCTCTATAGTTTGTGATTGGATAGCTTCACTACAATTCGGACAGTGTTGTTGTCCGATATGTCCGAATAATAATCGGAGATAGTTGTATATTTCGGTGATAGTTCCAACAGTAGACCTAGGGTTTGAACCTGTTGTTTTTTGATCTATTGATATTGCAGGAGATAGACCAGTAATTGATTCAACATCTGGTTTCTTCATAATACCTAGAAATTGTCGAGCATAGGAAGAGAGAGACTCTACATATCTCCTTTGTCCTTCAGCATAGATTGTATCGAAAGCTAGAGAAGATTTACCACATCCAGAAACTCCTGTTAGAACAACAAGTTTGTTTTTAGGAATATCTAAAGATATATTTTTAAGGTTGTTCTCTTTAGCTCCACGTATTTTGATATATTCTGTCTTCATTCCAATATACATTATACCATGAAATGGGTAATAGTATTACCTATAGAGTTGTATAGTATGAAGTGTATTGTGTGGTATAATATGGCATTTATGCACTCGTAGCTCAATTGGATAGAGCAACGCACTCCTAACGCGTAGGTTGTAGGTTCAATTCCTGCCGAGTGCGCTTTTAGTTGGTTAATCTATATTCATCAACACAGAAATTTCCTTCATTATCGTTTCCAAAAACTGTGAGACTGTCTAGAGAGTATTTGACCGTATGGAAGTATGTATTATCGAGTGGAATTATTTCATATTCATTCTCACCATCTATTTCAGATATATATATCATCCCATCTTTACTGTATGAGAGGTATCTTGAGTTAGATATCCACTGTATATTTTCAACATCTTTTTCTTTTGTAAATATCTTTGATCCTAATTCTTCCGTATGGTCTAGTTCATCCTTATCAAATGTAAAGATACCTATGATGTCATTACTGTAGAATATTATGCTTCTGTTGTTATATGCTATCTCCCCAAACTTTGTAGGATATGGGGAAATCATTACATACATTCCATTCTTGATATTGTACAGGTAGGAGGATGTCTCTGAGGAAATTAGTATAATTCCAGCATTTTCATCAACAGAGATACTATCTATTCTACCAACAGTTTGTGTGTTAATAGGTGAGTTCGTAAAGAATACAGGTGTTGGTAGGCTCTCTCTGTAGTAATTAATATATTTGAGATCTTTCTGCATAGATATCTCTTTCAACATAGTTTGTTTGTATAACTCTTTCAAAGTTATCGCTTCTAAAGTATAGAGATAGACTTTGTCTTCTTTTTGTGAGGTTTCTTCTAAGAAGTAGAAAACACCTTTTTTTGAAGTCGTCCAAACATGTGTCTTTCCGTCTGTTTTTTTCATTAAAACCCTGGTGGTTTTATCTATGTGATTGTAAGAGAATATCTCAGTTTCTGTCTCTATTATTAGATATTTACTATCTTTACTCCAAGATAGTTGTGGTTCTTTCATATAGCTAAAATCAGTTAGATTTTCTTTCTCTACATTAAAGGAACTAGTATCTACAAAATATATTTCTTGTTTATTACCTTCCTTTTTAATTGTTAAGAGTGCTAAAGTACCATCTGGAGAGAGGGATATTTCAATTTTGGGGTTATCAGTAGTCCAAATCTTTGTAGGGTTACTTGTAATATCAAAAAGACCCTTTTCTATTTTGTATTTCCAAATGGAATATATATCATCTTCATCTGTGTCTTTGAGTAAAATTAAACCAACATCTCTATTTTCATTAATCCAAACTTTTTCAGCTATCTGTTTAGAATCCCAAATAGTATATTTCTTTAACTCTTCTGCTATTAACCAAGGGAATAGTTGTGTTGGTTTCTCTTCTACTACAGAAACTTTCTTTTTCCATTCCCGATACTTATCTTTCTTTACTACTACATCATATTCCCCACTCTCTACTATTTTGCTTTTAGTTGTCCTTCCAATGTTTTCTCCGTTTAAGGTCACTGTAGCTCCTGATGGTTGTGATTTAACTACAATAGCTCCAGTATATTTTACTTCGCCTTTTGTGAAATCAATCCTATATCCTTTAGCTAGTAGGAATATGGTGATTGTGAGAAGAACTACGAGTGTAGAGGAGATAATAGGGAGATAATGTATTAGAGTATGAGAAGTTGTTTTTTTGTCTTTCTTTTTACTAATCATTTCAGTTAAGAGAGTATAGCATAATAGGGGAGAAATTGTTAAAATATACATATTGTAAAAGCTAAATGGAAGTTTAAGAACGAATGATAGGGAAGTTATATTGATATGTTTTACTAAGAATTAATTTATAGCTTTAATCTAGATGATAGGGAGAAAATTAGGAATAGATTTAGGAACAGCAAACTCAGTGGTTTTCCTCCAAGGAGAGGGTGTAGTTTTGACAGAACCTACAGTTGTAGCTATAGATTTGGATACTTTTACTGTTGTTGCAGTAGGTAAGGATGCTAAGAAAATGATTGGTAAGACACCTGATAATATAATTGCAAAGAGACCTCTTAGAGATGGTGTAATTGCTGATTCTAGAATAACAGAGGCACTTTTGAAACACTTTTTTGATAGGGCTCTTGGTAGAGCTAGATTTTTTAAACCAGATGTTGTTATGAGTGTACCTGCAGGAATTACTTCTGTGGAGGAGAGGGCTGTACTTAAGGCTGCCAATGCTGTTGGTTCTAAGACAATAACGTTGCTTCCTGAACCTCTTTTGGCTGCTTTGGGAGCAGAATTGCCAATTCATACATCTTCAGGGAATATGATTGTAAATATGGGTGGTGGAACCACCGAGGTTGCTGTAATGTCTTTGGATGGTATTGTAGAATATGAGTCTCTAAAGGTAGGAGGAGATGCTCTTAATGAATATATAATTTCATATATGAAGAAGAATAAGGGTATCATGATAGGTGAGCAGACAGCTGAGAATATTAAAATTAGGATTGGTTCTGCTGTTGAAGTGAAAAAGCCAAAGCAGATGGAGATTAGAGGAAGAGATGTTGGAGCTGGTATGCCTAAATCAGTTATTGTTGATTCTAATGATGTTGTAAAAGCATTAGAATTTCCACTTAAGAAGATGATAGAAGGTATCAAGAGTGTTTTAGAGAAGACACCACCGGAACTATCGGCTGATATTATTGATCGTGGTATGGTTATGAGTGGTGGTACGGCTAAGCTGAGAAACTTAGACAAGCTTTTCTCGAGAACAACAGGAGTTCCTGCCCATATAGCAGATGAAGCTCTTTTCTGTGTTGCAAAAGGTACAGGTATTGCTTTAGAATTATTAGCAACAGGTGAGAGAAAATTCTCATTTAACAAAGAATTTAGAAGATAATTTTTAAGTTTTGTATTCCAATGTTTGACAAAAAGAAAAAAGAGATGACATTGCAAGAAGTAACTGCACTTCTTGAGCAACTTAGATTACCAACAGCACTTGTCTTTACACCTCTTAATCTTGAGTCAGAGAAAAAGAAGTTTTTTGATTCTGATACATACGAACCATATTTTAAATACAGAATAGTTAAGAATGATAATGAAAAAATTCTTGATAAACTTTCTAAGGTTGAATTAATCTCCGATGTTGATCCAAGAATTTCCAAATTCTACATTGATTTAATTACATCTAAAGCACAAGCAAATGATTTAATGTATGCTGTAGGAAATAACCAGAAAGTTACAGAGATTTCAAAAGATAGATTTGGTATTCCCTCTCCAATTCTGTTTAGGAATGCTGCTAGGGTAATGAGAGGTGTTGTAAAGAACTACCACTTAGCGAAGAGTCCTTCAAAAACAAAAGATGTGTTAGGATATGATGAGATAGTTAAGGTATTTGACGGTGTGTTTAATGAATTGGGGTTAGAAGGGTGGGCAGTAGAGAGGTCAATAAATATATCCAAAAATGGAATTAAGATTGGTGTGAAGCGAAAACAAGTACTAGTTAATGAGGAGATTCAGAGGAGTAAATTTGCATTGAGAAAATCAATTGTGCATGAAGTTGGTACACATGTGCTTAGATCTGTAAATGGAAAAAACACGGGTTTCACAGCACTTGGAAATGCTAATTTACCAGCATATCTGGATGTTGAGGAAGGGTTGGCAACGTGGAACGAGAGTGAAATGGGGGTGTTAACAGAGGATGGTTTGAAGAAGAAAGCTGCCTATGTTTATGCAATTAAGATAGGGGAGAATATGTCATTTAGACAGTTGTACAATGCTCTTCTTGGTTCTCTACCTAAATATTCAGCTTTTAATATAGTGTATAGGGTAAAGAGGGGTTTAGCTGATACAGCTAAACCAGGTATCTATACAAAAGATATTGTGTATTTTAGAGGTTTTAGAAAAGTGTTAAAGAAACTAGGTGAGGATAAATCATTATATCCACTTCTGTATGCAGGTAAGATCGATTTTAAGCAATGTGATTGGGTTAGAGAAGGTTTGATACCTAAAGCAAAAATAGTCCCATCTAAAGAAATGTGGAACAAGATATTTACGAAGGTTGGGATATAGAACAGAAGAAAGAAGAGCCAGGTTACCTTTGTCGTATACCCTTTGGTCGTAAAGACTATAACGATTTTTTATCCGATATTTAACATACTACAAGACACTAGATAAAGCTTCTAGTATGTTAAATATCGTATTAGAAGTTCAATATAGTCTTGTTGTAGTAACGATATACGGATATACGACAAAGGTAACCTGGTTAAATAAATGCAGTGATAATGGCTTCTGCTATATTCACAGGTTTCCCTTCAATCTTTGTTTCGTATGCTTTATATCCTGGATGGAAACTCCACTCTTGGACTGCAGGTTTTCCATTGATATACATAAAATCAACAGCCATAAAGTCTGCATGGAGTAGGGAAGCTACTTTTTCTGCTATGGTTTTAATCTCTTCATTTGGTTCGTTGTACATCTCATATTCACCTTTACTTACTGTCATAAAACTGCCTTTTGCATATCTCTTCCATCCACCAATGATTTTACCTAATTTAACAAAAACTCTGTAATCTTCACCAGAATTAGAGAACTCTTGTAAGAAGAAGTCTGGATTTAGCTTGTATTCATCTTCTTTTTCAATCTTAAATACATTCTTCTTTATCTTTTCCTTACCATCTATTACCTCAACTCTGTTTTTACCAGTATAGTCTTTGGTAATTAGTGGAAAATCTTTTAGATAATCTCTCTCTTCTGTGTAGTTTCCATCTGTTCTGAAGTATGTATTAAAATATGGGATGTTATTTATTGAACAGAATTGTGCCATTGCAATTTTGTTGTAGTAGGGGAATCTCTTTATAGCTTCAGCATTTTGTACTAATATGTTTTTATCTGGATTCTCTTTGTTGTACTGTTCTGCGAAATCAATAATATATCTTTTATAGTGATATTCTTGGTCATTATGTAGGGCATGTCCTCTGAATATTATATGTGAATACTCTGCAATATCCTTTCCATTAGCTGTTATTATAAACCTACCATTATTTAATATAAATTCTAATTGGTCATTGTATATGAAATCTTGTTCTATATTCCTTTTGTCTAACTCTTCTAACAGTCTTGCAGAACTTGTTGGTATATCTAGTTTCTTACCAATTTCACCTCTCTGTCTTTTATCTATGATGAGATATTTCATACTTTTCTTGCTCTATTAAATTATCTATCTAATTTTATCATTTTTTAGTTCTTCCGGTTACCTTCATCGTATATCCTTACTACAATAACACTATATCGAGTTTTACATATGATATTTAACATACTAGAAGCTTTTATTTGAACAAGAGTACCTTGTAGTATGTTAAATTTCTACTTAAAAATGATAATAGTCTTTACTCAGAAAGAGTATACGATGAAGGTAACCGGATTATATAATTTTTATCTTTTTAATATATCCCTTACTTCTATACCTCTTTACAATCTTCATCTCTTCTTGATTTTCAAGCTCCTTACTCACAACTAATAAATCAATATTATTAAATCCTAAACCATCACTCTTTACAGCATCCCAATCCCTATGATGAATAATTATGCCATCTAGTAAAGCATTAACCTTAAGTGCTTCAATACCTCTCCATTTCTCTAATCCACTATTAATCTCTAACCCATTAATTCTTAAATATCCATCCTTGTATTCTCCAACTACTTCGTTTTCAGTAAAGTATGAACCAAAGAAATTCTTCTCTCTTAATACAGTTAGAACATCTGGTAGACTACTTCCCACTACAACAACCTTTTTTGTTTTGTTGTCTTTTAGTAATTTCTTAACAAATATATCTATTACATATGACCTGTCTTCCCCTAATACTGGGAAGAGATTAAGGTATGCTTCAGGCATTGTGTTAACCTCGAGGATACCTCCATTCTCTTGAGTAAGAGGTTCACTAATATCTTTACAAAGTACATCAACTCCGACAACAAATGCATGTATAGAGGAAGCTATACTCTCTGCAACATACTTAATCTCATCAGAGACCTTGTCTGTAAAGTCCTCTGTTATACCTCCTTGACTCATACTAGCTACTTTTCTTACTTGTATTTTTTCATCCTGTTTTGGAATACTCTCTAATGTAAGGTCTTGCTCTTTAAGATAGTCGAGTAGTGGTTGATCTATCTTTATTGGTTTTAATGTATGAGTAGGGTTAGTAACATCTCTTCTGGGGTCTTTGTTCGTTTCATCTAATAATTCTTGTATAGTACTCTTACCATCACCTACGATAAAGGCAGGGATTCTTTTTGTTGCTACCTCTAACTTACCATCGATAACTAGTAGCCTGTAATCTTCTCCTGGTACTTGTTCTTGAATCATTATCTTTCTCTGCCATGCTTCTCTCTCTTTACCATCAATGGCTTTTTGTGCGAAATCAAATGCCTTCTTTGCTTCCTCTACTGTGTTTATACCAACTACAACACCACTTCCTCCAATTAATCCTGTGGGTTTGATTACAACTGGTTTGTTGTATTCACTCCATACTTCATCTATCTGGCTCTTGTTATCTAATGTTTCCCACTTAGGGATTGGTAGACCAAGTCTTGATATCATGAGATTGGTAGACCATTTATCCTTCTGCATCTCTTTTGCTATTTTAGAATCTTTGCTAGAAGAGATAGAGAAGATAATTTCAGAGCCTTTTCCACATCCAATTGTATGATGTCTGTTGTATCCTTTCATATATCCAGGTTTATCTGTATCTAGAATTTTATTGTCTATAATTGTGGGAGTGATTTCATAACCCAAGGTGTATGCAGAGTGGAGTACTGGGATAGTGGACATAGATGCAACTCTCTGTTTGATTAATGTTTCAACAATATATTCTCTACATTCCTCATATGATATCTTTCTTTCTGCTAGCTTTTGTAAGTATTCACTTGCTTCTCTCCAAAGAAAGGCAGTTCTTGTTTCAATGTAAAGATAGCCTTGTGTGGAGTAATATTTTTCTATAAATAGTGGGTGAAAGCTACTGATTAAATCCAAAAGTTTCTTTACTTCTTCTGTTTCTTCTATCTCAATAATGATAGTTGAGTAGGGGGATATTAAGTTTAAACCTTGTAATACTTGTACTTTTTTCATATCTATTCTTTTGAATTTAAATATTTATCCCTAATATATTCCATAATTGGAATAGCTACTTTAACCTGTTCACCTTTATCTACTTTGTAGTGTAATCTTAATCCTGGGTTGTAGTTAATTTCATTGACAGCACATTCATCTGGTTTTGTAATATCTTTTGCAATGATATCTACACCTCCAAACTCTGATCCAACAGTCTTTACAGCTTTGATAGCTAACTGTCTGTAGAAGTCGTGAGTTTCTTTTGCACACTCTTCTGTTGTTCCTCCTGTAGTAAGATTGCAGTTGTATCTTAATATCTGCTCTTTTCCTTTTTCAACTACAGACTCTAGGTTAAGATTATCTCTCATGAGTTTGAGCATGACCTCATTATCTATTGGTATTGGTAGTAAACCTTTTTCCTTTCGTGATATATTCTCTAGTTCTATCAGCTGTCTTACTGTGTGTTCTCTATCTCCAACTACATGTGCTGCCTTTCTTCTTACGATACCAATAACTTGATTTCCTAGAACTAGAAGTCGGTAGTTTTCACCATGTATGAATTCTTCTCCTATAACTTTTTTATCATCAGAAGGTGCATGGGAAGAATCAAAAGCAATCTTAAATGCTTTCAATACCTGTTCTTCACTCTGTGGAAGGATAGATACACCTTTACCACCTAATTGTTGAGTTGGTTTAATTACTATATCCTTATACTTATCGTAGAATTTAATAGCATCCATCTCGCATGTGAGAATCTCTTGTTCTGGAACTTTTACCCCCTGTTCTTTCAACACCAAATGTGTCAAATTCTTCCTTTTACATATTGTTGTACTGGGAGTAGGGACTAATGGAGTTACTGTGTTTATAATGAACCAATGTTTGTTTTCAACAGAAAATTTTGCCATGAGACCTGGAACTAATACTTTGTAGTTGATTCCTAGAATATCTGCAGCCTCAACGTAGTAGGAGAGATGGATATTCCCAGCTATCTGAATGTATTTCTTTTTGTCTTTATCTTCCTCCATGATGTTTTAAATTATATTCAATATATTATTTAAACGTCTTACTGGTGTCAATCAAATATCCTTTCAGATCTTCTTTTCCAAACATTACATGATACTCTAGGTCAGGAACTACAACAGTTTCAATCTCTCTTTCTTCTCCTGTTATTCTAACTTTAATCTGTATAACAGGGTAGATATTTACAAAATCTCCTTCTACAATTTTTGCAATTCTAACAATACCATCTTCCATTGTAAGCTTTTGAAGATTAGCATCAATATATTCCTGTGCTTCTTTAAGTGATTGGAAGTTTTTGGGAACATTCAAACTCCTAAAATATTTTGTTGTTGATATATATCCAATTCTATTCGCAAATGTCTCAGAGATTCTAGATGTTAGAACACCTGTATCCATAAAAGCTTTGGCAACTTCTCTTACTTCTTTTCCTTTTTTTCTTTTCTTCAGGTGTGTAACAAGTATTCTCTCGTTAATATTCACAACCTTTCTACCACTGATAGCCTCAATGCTTTCCTCTACTTCTCCTCCAAAGAGACTTTTTGCCAACCTTATCCCATGCTTTATCCCTTTCACTTCAATATCCTTAACTTTTTCTAATCTCCATCTCAAACCTGCTTTGTTTGCTACCTGTATACCTAATCCGGGTCTAGCATTTAACTCAAAGACGATAGGGCCTTTCTCAGCATCAAGAGCAATATCAACACCGAGATATCCTAACTTTGAAACTCTTTGACACTTGAGAGCTATTTCAAGAATATTATCCCAATCAGGAATTTGAATACCACTAAGAAGTTTGTTTTCTTTCAAATCTTGTGTCATTTCAATATCTTCATATCTATCTGAGAAAAGTGAGGATGTATCCATCTGCATAGAGTAGGTGGTAATACCTGTTGCGATATCAATACCTGTACAGATAGCACCAGAATGTAGATTAGCTGTACCATCTGATCTTTTAGTAGGTATTCGAGCCATAGCCATGATTGGGACACCGTTAAAACAGATAACTCTAATATCAGGAACTCCTTTGTAGGAGTATTGTTTGAGTAAAGAGTCTGTTTTTACTCTCTCTTCAAGAATGGCAATATCTTTCTTGTTTCCCATTGAGAACCTACCTTCTAGTATATTCTCAATATGTAGAATGATGTCATTTTTTGTCATTACATTTCCACTAGGTCTAATCCATGCCATTTCACCTTTCTTTTTACCATAGAAGACAACGATTCCATTTCCTCCTGTACCCTTGTTTGGCTTAATTACAAAACTTTTAGGTAAACTCTCCCAATCTAGAAACTTAAGTTGTAGTTTTGATCTGATTAGCTTGTAAACTTCTGGAGATTTAATTCCTTCTTTTGCTATTAATCTCTTTGTTGCAATCTTGTTGTCAACAAGTCTTTTCGCAGAAGGAGGATTGTATGGTCTAATATATTCCTGATTCCTCCTGTTTAATCCCAAAATGTCTTTGTAGTGGTTGTTAATCATCTTTTTTTATCTTTGTTGCAGATTTAAATCTGAAATAGTCACTTAATCTTAAACCTCTAAATTGACCAATCAAGAGGTTAAATACTATCAATGCTGGAACAATCCATAGGTTATTAATTACATATGTTGCAGCAAATTCTCTTGTAATCACAAACCAACCAACTGTTGCTACGAGTAGGGTACCTATAAATGAGGTTAGTGATGATTTGAAAGACTTTTGAACTAATTGCTTAATGAAGAAGTCTGAAAGTGTTGCAATCGAAATTAATGCTAGTGGTGGAATATTTGCTATATTTTCTAAACCTAGTTTGTATTTATTAGCAATTAGTATAAATCCAGTAATTGCCATGGTTAGTAAGCAGTAGTTGATAGCGATTCTTGTGATGTAGTGCATTCTAATTTTTCGAAGCAAGTAGTGAGATAGAAGGGTGGTTAGAATGACTACTATTGTTGTAGCCAAGCCGTATTTTAGACCGGTGTACGAGTATGCTATTGCTAAGATAATGGGGGCATATATACCGTAGCTTTTAGTACCAAGAATGTATCTAAAGATACTTACAATGGTAGCCACTATTGTAATAGCTACAAGTAATTCAATTGTTTTTTCTGGTAAACCATTTTCGATTAACCAGCTTGTAAATGGAGAGTAATTCACTGTTCTACAAAATGACAATTTAATGTTTTTATAATAGCAGATTTATGACTTAATTATACCATTTTTAGAGAGGAAAAGATAGTAATAAGAACTGTGGTTACCTTGTGAGATTTGCCAGTGTGTATCTGGACTATTATCGTTTTTAGTCAAAAAGTTAATGTACTATAGGTGTGTTGCCTTGCAATTTGATTAGTAACTTGGTGTAATGAATGAGATGAAGAAGGTCTTGATATTTACTGCCGGCGCTGGTGCTGGACATGTATCGTGTTCTAATGCACTTAAGAATGCATTATTAGAAAAAAATAAAAACTGGGAAGTAGAAATAATCGATATGTATCTACTTTCAAAAACTACCTCTAAAAATGGTCATCTTTACTCTTTAGTTAGTCGTATACGCCTCTTTGAAGCTGTATACAATCTAATTCATATATTAGTAGATAAATATAGATGGTTTGCTAAGCTTGCTGAATTTGTTGCTCTTAGACCAATGTACAAACCAACTTTGAAGGTCATAGAGGAATATAATCCTGATATTGTGGTGGGAAATAATGCATTGTTAATACCAGTATTAGATTGGTGTCGTAAAAGGAAGGAATTTAAATATTTTGTTACTGTTACAGATCTAATAACTGTTTGTAGATGGTGGGCTAGTGAATTAGCAGATACAGTTTTTGTACCCACAGAGGAAGCTGAGAAGACACTGAAGGCATATGTTCCTAACTGTAACATTGCACGTGACTATTTCTCTTTTAGGGAAATAAAGCCTCTCTCTAAAGAGGAGAAGATGGAAGTATTTGAGCATTTCTTTTCAGGAACGACATTTAGTCCTACAAAACCTTTGATTGTGGTAACAGGTGGTGGTTTCTCAACAAGAAAAATAATGAAGGGTATTAAAAAGTATATTGAATCTTCTCATCATCAGTTTGTAATTCTAACTGGAAGAGACAAGGTGTTGTATGATGAGTTGCAAGAGGAGTTTGCAGGAGATGATAATGTCTTGATTCTTGGCTTTACGGATAGGAATTTAGATTTGATAGCAATTGCAGATGTCGTTATATCAAAATTTGGTTCTGTTAGTGTTGTAGAGATAGAGGAGATGAACAAAAAGACCATATTTACAAAACCTGTTGGTTATCAGGAATATGGAAATGTTGAATATATTAAGAGAAACAGGAATTTTGTATTTGTAGGTAATAACTACAGACAAGTAGTTATTGAAATAGAGAGTTTCTTAATAGAAGACTATGAACCTTCAACTGCCCATATTCAAAATGCTAATGCAATAGTTGAATATATCTTACAAAAATAGTTTCCTTTACATTTTGCAACCCTAAGTTTACATAAAGCAACTGTAAATTGGTGGTTGCAACTGCTAATATATTGGTAGAATTGGCCATTAATTTAACAATATATTAAATATGAGTTTTAGAAAAAATTTAGAATACCTTAGAAAGGGTAGAAAGCTTTCTCAGGAAGATCTAGCAGACAAGCTAGGTATTTCTAGACAGTCTGTTTCTAAGTGGGAATCTGGAGCAGCATATCCAGAAACAGATAAGATGTTGGCTCTGTGTAAGCTCTTTGACTGTACTCTTGATGAATTAATGAATCAAGATATGCAAGAGGAGAAGTTAGAGGAATCAAGGAAATATACATTTAATGACTTCCTAAAGAGTGTTACGGGGATAGTTGATAGGAGTATTAAGATGATTACTTCTATGAATGCTAAGTCTCTGTTTAAGTTTGTTTTAGAAATAGGTGTTCTTTTACTCTTGATTATATTGATGAGACTACCTTTTCAATATATATATGATGCTGGAGCCAATATCTTTACACAGATAGATAGTAGATATTTTGATATATTGAGAGCTTTTTGGAAATTCTTGATTGATATAGTGTATCTTGTAGTTAGTATAGTAGGTTTTGTATATATATACAAAGTACGATTTCTTGATCCTTTTGAGAGTATAGAGGTGAGAGAGACATTTAAGAAGGAGAAGGTTAAAGAAAAAGGAGATCAACCTTCTGTAGTTAAGAGTGAAGTAAAAGAAGTTAAAAAAGTAGAGAAGAGGAATGTAGATTTTGGAATATTTAGATTCTTAGGAAAGGTTGTTCTCTTCTTTGTTAAGTGTTTTGTAGCTTTTTGTACTCTATTTATCGTATTTTTCTTCCTCTGTTCTGTTGCTGGTGTAGTTGTTTCAATCTCATGGATGTTTGAAGGTGTTGTCTTTTTTGGTGTTCTGCTCTTCCTTCTTACATTAATAGCATTTCTTGGTATGTTAATAGTGGTTTTGTACAATTTCATCTTTAACAGGAAGACTGCATGGAAGAAGATTCTTGTAGTTCTTTTAATAACCCTTGTAGGATTTGGGATTAGTGCAGGAGTAGGGTTCTTAGAGTTTAAGGAGTTTTCTGTCAATACAGAATGTGGTTCAGCCTTAACATCAGACATGGAGGTTAGGGAGTTTGAGATGAAAGATGAGTTAGTAGTACAAGTGAATAGTGGGGTTAGAAATTATGTGATAGATAATACATTGGGAGATATTATAAAAGTGGAGGTGAGGTATTCTAAGAAGTATTCCGAAGTCCATATTGATGAGAGAGAGAATGATATTTTGGTACATAGGGTAGATAAAGGGATTTCTTTTAAAGATATTTACAAAGTTTTTCTATATGATTTGAAGAGGAAGGAATTGAGAGGGAATTACAGAGATGCATTTGGTGATTGTGTGACTATATATGCTAGTAGGGAAAACAAGGATAAGCTTCAGCAGAATTGGGAAGAAAGGGTTGGTGTACATATGTCAGGCGATTATCCTTGTATTTGTATTGAAGATGGTGAGGAGTTTGGGTGTGAGTGTGAGTTAAGGTGAGTAGAAAAATTCCAAAATTGAACAGATTAATTACCTCTCTGTCAAAATAGATAGAGAGGTAGTTGTTTTTAAAAGTAGAGGGGGTCTTTTTACTAAATGTCCATATTTCCCTGTTTATAGTTAAAAAACACTTGCTATTAATAGATTAATATTGTAAATTGTAGGATAGAAACTGCTTATACTTTTTTTAAATGGAAATAACTAAAAAGCCCAATATACCACAACAAACAGCTAGTGTTAGTAACAAGAATCAAACAGATGTTACTTCTTGGATAAAAAATAACAGTTTTACAAACTCTAAGGAGAATATGATAAAGCTTGTTGTATTAGCACTTTTGGCTTTTCTTCTTCCGTTTTCTGTAGTTGTATCATCTGCAACATACAGTAAGTATGATTTTTTCAAAAAAGATCAGGTAACTGAAGGTGATGTATTAGGTGCTGGTGAAGCTGTTTGTCAGGAGGATAAGGTGTGTGGAATGGTTGGTTTAGGAGGTTGTGTAGCTAGAGCTGAGTGTTTGGAGAATGAGTTTGCTTGTGGGGAGGGTGCTGATATGGTTTGTTGTGATAAAGGGGAGTGTCAGGAATGTTCTCCATGTATAGATGGTTTTCAGGCAGAAGCAAATGAGTGTGGAGAGGTGACAAAGAGTTGTGAGAGTGTTGATTGTACAGGTGGAGTTTGTGGTGAGGTAGAGAGTGTTTGTTATCCGGTGAAATATAAGGTGACTTATGGTACCAAGGAAGGAAAATGTCCTGAGCCAGAGGAGGTTTGTCCTGGAACTGCTAACAAGGCTCCTGAGTGTAGTAGTAATACTGCTACTGTACAGGAATATACTTTGATTAGTGGTACTTGTGAAGGATTTGATACTAAGACAGGGGTTTGTAATGAAGTTGTGGAAGATCTTGAAGTTGGTGTTGTTTGGGAGCCAATGGTTTTACCTAAAGGTTCTCCACTGATGGGTGCAAAGGGTGGTGCAGGGATCAGGGCAATGACAGCACCTAGTATTAGTAGTGTCTCTCCTACGAACTATTCTTTTCTAGGTGGTGGTAGTATGACAATTAATGTCTCTAATATTGTTGACACGGAACAGTTTGATATTGTTGCTTCTGGAGGTAATCATACTTGTGGAATAAAGAGTGATGGTTGGGCCTACTGTTGGGGGTATAACTATCACGGTCAATTAGGTGATGGAACTAATACGAACTCTTCGGTACCTGTAAAAGTTGCCCAAGGTGTAATTCCAGAAGGAGTGGGATTGAAAGAAATTACAGCTGGTAGTACTCATACTTGTGTGATAGGGACGAATGATAAGGCTTACTGTTGGGGCTACGGTGCTAATGGTCGACTAGGTAATGGATCTACAAGTAATAGGAATACTCCTGTTGCAGTTAATACTACAAGAACATTTAGAGGTATTGTTGCTGGAGGTGGTCATACGTGTGCGTTTGGTGATATAGAAATGTACTGTTGGGGATTAAATAGTTCAGGTCAATTAGGTGATGGTACTACAACTCAAAGAACAACTCCTGTTCAAGTTAATCGAGGGGATATACCTGCAGGCACTGGTCTTTATAGTCTCACTGCAGGAGATTCTCATACTTGTGTACTTGATACAGGCAATGTTATTGGAGGGGGTGGTCCCATAGTGTCTGCAGTTTCAAATGTTAAAGCATATTGTTGGGGGAATAATCAATATGGTCAAGTGGGGGATGGTACTACAACAACCCCGAAAACGACTCCTGTAGGTGTAGATTTTATAGCTTTTGGTACACCGAGCCCTTTTAAGAAAATAAATGCAGGTGGTTATCATACTTGTGCAATAAATGGTAATGATGTTACTTACTGTTGGGGGTTGAATAACGGAGGTCAATTGGGTGATAACAGCACAAATAATGCTTCCAGACCAAAAGCTATTAATCAAGGTAATATTCCTACAGGAGAAACATTGGAAATGCTGTCTCTTGGTTTATATCACTCTTGTGCCATAGCTAGTAATGCAAAAGCATATTGTTGGGGGCAGGGTCAATATGGTCAGTTGGGGAATAGTGGCACGGGAGGATCTTATACTCCTGTAGCTGTAAGTCAAGGAGCAATTCCTACTGGGATAGGAATTGCCAATATGGGGACAGGTAGTTACCATGGTTGTGTGAGAGGTAGTAATGGAAAACTATATTGTTGGGGACAGAATACCTATGGTAAGTTAGGAGATGGAACTACAACTACTCCAAGAACTTCTCCAGTGGCTGTTGTAGATGCTGCAGGTGCAAATACGTATGAAATAAATATAGGGAATAATACATTGACAAGAACACTGACTCCTGGAACTACGAGTATATCTGTAAGTCCAATACTTGCACATACTCCAGGTACAGTGTCTATATATATAAAGAGGTTAACAGATAATGTTAACTCTAACAGTGTTTCTTTTGTATATAGCAATTTCCCTGCACCGAGCATTTCTAATGTAAATCCTAATACTATTGGTCAAGCAGGAGGAGAGACAGTCAGTATTACAGGGTCTAACTTCCTTGATTACAATGTGTTTGGGAGTGTTGTTAGTATATCAGCAGGTATGTTTCATTCTTGTGCAATTCAGGAAGAAGGTGCTTTTTGTTGGGGAAGAAATAATTATGGTCAGTTAGGTGATCGTTCTATAAACCAGAGAAATACTCCTGTTCTTGTGGATAAGGGAGATATTCCTGCAGGAGTGTCTCTCAGTAGTATTAGTGTAGGGAGTTATCATACTTGTGGAGTTGGAAGTAATTATAAAGCTTACTGTTGGGGGTATAACAATGCCGGGCAGCTAGGTGATGGTGGTAGTGTAACTAGTAGTGATTCTCCTATTGAAGTTCAGACAAGTGTGACCTTTAAGAGTATCAGCGCAGGTGGTTATCATACTTGTGGCATAAGTACTGATAATTGGGCATACTGTTGGGGACAGGGAACATATGGTAAGTTAGGTAATGGTGGTACGACTGATTCCTCAATACCAGTAGCTGTCAATCAGGGGGCTATTCCAAGTGGAGTCTCATTGATAAGTATCAGCGCAGGTGCTAATCATACTTGTGCTATAGGCAGTGATGATTGGGCTTACTGTTGGGGACAGGGAACATATGGCAAGTTAGGTAATGGTGGTACTGCTCAATCCACAGAACCTGTGGTTGTGAGTAATGGAGGCATTTCAACAGGAACAAGGCTTGTTAATATTAGTGCAGGTACTAATCATACCTGTGTTATAGGGGCTAATTGGGCGTATTGTTGGGGACAGGGAAGTTATGGGGAATTGGGGAATGGTGGTACTGCTAATTCCTTAGTACCAGTAGCTGTTAGCCAAGGCGCTATTCCAGTGGGAGCAAGGCTAGGAAACATTAGTGTTGGTGGTAATCATACTTGTGCTATTGGTGATGGTGATATAGGAGTTCACTGCTGGGGATATAATAACACTGGTCAATTAGGAGATGGTAGTAATACTCAATCTTTGACACCAGTATTTGTTCTTACAGGGGCGAGTTCTGTTATTAAACAAGTGTGTATATCTAGTGGCTCAAATCATACTTGTTCTGTTAATTATAATGGTCAGGCATACTGTTGGGGACAGGGAACATATGGTAAGTTAGGAAATGACTCTACTACTAACACCCCCACTATGAGTTATGTATTACTAAAAGGTTTAACTCCAACCATAGATTTTGATACAACTCCTGCTACGAGCACCACATATACATCTACAACATCTATGAGTGCAGTAACTCCTCCACTTACAGCATCTGGGACAATACCACTAAAACTAACTAATCCAGATGGTCAATATGCTACATATAACATAACGGTGAAAGCACCACCTTCAGCTCCACAAAATCTAACTGCAACTGCAGGAAATAAACAAGTAGTATTAAGCTGGACAGCTCCAAGTTCTCCAGGTAGCTCTCCTATTACAGACTACATAGTTGAATATAGTACAGATAACAGTACATGGACTGTATTTAATGATGGTACATCAACAAGTACTACAGCAACAGTTACCGGTCTAACTAATGGAACTTTGTATTACTTTAGAGTAGCAGCAGTAAATACAGTTGGGACAGGGAAATATAGCAATACTGCATCAGCAACACCCTTTAATGCACGTCCTGTATTCTCAGCAATATCAAATAACTCACCTAGTGGTACACCTAAGAATCCAGGAGACTCAATTACTTGGAATGCAACAGCATATGACCCTGATTCAAATCAAGTGAAGTTAATAGTTTGTGATTCTCAAGGTATAACAGGGGGTATATGTAATGGGACAGAATTATGTTCAAGTTCTTTGGTAACTTCTAACCCCTCATGCTCACATACAGCTACACCTCCTTATGCAGCAGGTCCTCATGATGCATATGTTTATGTGTTTGATGGTGAAGGTTTAGCAGCATCAGGTGGAGTACATAATACTAATAGTGTCTTTTATATAAACAATGTAGCACCTTCAGTATTATCAGTAACACTTAATAGTGGTAATGCTATTACTTTACTAGAGAGTACAACCACATCTGTTTCTATTAAAACTCAAATAGAATCTAATAATGGTTGTCAGTCAATAGGGACAGTAACAGCATATCTATATAGATCAGGGAAGGGCTATACCTACTGTAACAAGGGGGCTGATGCAGATAACAACTTTTGCTATTCAGAAATCTCCTGTATACGAGATGCTGGAGAATGTACAGCTCCATATGGAAAAACAGCAAGGTATACCTGTACTGCAAGTGTCTGGTACTATGCAGACCCAACAGATAACAATACTGTATATAGTAGCGAAAACTGGCTAGCTACAGTAAAAGCATTGGGAGGTGGTGGTACTGTTGGTACTGCCCAATCCTCAACAGGAGTAGAGATGAATTCATTAATAGCTTTTGATGTTACTAGCTCACTAAACTATGGTGATCTTCTTGTCTCTGAAGTTACGGATCCATTAAGTAAAGTATTGACAACTACTGCCACTGGTAATGTTGGTATCAATCAAAACCATTCTGGTGAGGGTATGGGGATGTGTGTAGACTATAATGATCAACATAATCCATGTTCTGTTGGTACTCCGATAGGGCTCGCTCAGCAGAAGTATAGCACTTCTGCTTCGACAAGTTATACAGATCCAACAAAAGCAATAGCTTTAACGCCTTCAGCTACTTTGGTTCAGCTAAAAATTCCCAAAGTAACTTCAACTCCTACATCAGCTAATACTTGGTGGGGCATATCTATTCCATCAAATATATTACCAGGTGCGTACGAAGGAAGAAACAGAATTGAGGCAGTCAAATCTGCTATCTCTGATTGGTAGAGTAGGGAGCAAACAAAAAGACCACCTTTCGGTGGTCTTTCTAAAGTCCCTTGTTTAAGAAGAACTATGCTAATTCGACTGTAGCACCAACCTCTTCAAACTTAGCCTTAATCTCTTCTGCTTCCTCCTTCTTAACACCTTCCTTAACAGTCTGAGGTGCACCATCAACAAGATCCTTAGCTTCCTTCAAACCAAGTTCGGTAATCTCTCTTACAACCTTGATTGCGCCAATCTTGTTATCACCACCATCCTTAAGAACGATGTCAAACATAGTTTTCTCTTCCTCTGCTGGAGCTGCTTCTGCTGGAGCTGCTGCAACTGCAACTGGTGCTGCTGCTGAAACTCCGAACTTGTCTTCCATAACCTTTACGAGGTCTGCAAGTTCTAAAACAGACATCTTCTCAACAATCTCGAGAACTTTCTTACCATCAGCAGATAGCTCTGGTAATGTTTTTGTTTCCTCTGCCATGTTTGTAAATATTTAAATTAAATAATTGTTTCTAATTAAGCTTTCTTTTCAGAAATGCCCTTAAGAACCATAGTTAAACCTCTAACATTGCCTGTAACAGCATTCATAAATCCAGATAGAGATGCAGACATACTTCCAACCAATTGACCAAGTAATACTTCTTTAGATGGAATCTCTGCTAACTGCATAACTCTCTCTTCTGAGAGAAACTCTCCTTCAAATACACCTCCCTTAGCACCTAAGAGTTGAGTTTCTTTCTGTGTTTCTTTAACTAATTTTGCTGGACCAGTAGGATCCTCTTCAAAGTAGATTATCGCAGTAGGACCATCTATATCTTGAGCCTCTAGTGGTTGGTTCTCCTCCTGTAATGCTACTTTAAAAATACTATTCTTAACAACTGCATAGTTAGCATCAAGGTCTTTTAGTTCAACCTTTAGCTTAGTAACTGTAGCAGTATCAATTTTGTCAGAGTTAACCAAAAGATATCCAGACTTATTCTTCAAAATATCTTTATATTTTTCTAGCAACTCTGTTTTTTGAGAACGAGTTTTTGCCATACACTTACTTATTTAATTAATTTGAATCTATGTTTATCTAACAAGGATTTACTTTTGCACCTTGTTTCTTCGATAAACAACTGGGCAAATTATATCTCATGGAGTGGGTGAGGTCAAGTAATTGTATTTGGTAAAAATAGTTCTAGTTAATAAATGCAGAAGGTTGTCTATATCTTTTTAATACTTTGCAAAAGAGTTTTTAAATGTGATAATTAGATAATACATTATATTTATTAGTTTGATCTATTGTTGTACCCATCAAAATATGGGAGTATGATATGAAGAGATGAATATAGAGCAAGAATCTTTTTGCGAAAATCAAGAACCTGATGTAGAGGTTGTAGTGGACGATTTAAGAGGAAAAACTTTTGAAGAGTTTACTCCTGAGCAACAGGCGGAAATAGAGTATAAACGACAGGTGCTATCTACTTTAGCATATTTTATAGGGAAAGATTTTAGTATTCCTGTTGAGCTTAATGAGCCAGGAGGTGGTTGGCATTGGGATTTTGGGGACAATATCATAAGGATTGACCCAATAGGTCTTTTGGAAAAGCCTATGGATCATCTCCGTTATATTATTTCTCATGAAGGAGGACATAGAAGGATAACCAGAGTTAGTGAAGCTCAAATGGAAGATAGGCAACAAATAGGGTTTCCTTTCTTGATGAATGTTATAGAAGACCCTCGAACAAATAATTTTGTTGCAGATGTGTATCCTAGGTTTGCGGGACAAATGAGAAGGGCATACAAAAGGAACTATGAAAAAGAAGCAGAACTGAGAGAGAAATTTAAGGGACAACTGGGACATTCTCTGCGGTATATTGATGCTGGTTTTGAATATCTCCGTCTTTGGTATGAAGAAACTGTGGGTGAGGAGAATCCTCCTGTAGATAGTAGGCTTCCAAAAGAAGTTCAAGAAGTAATTATGAGAACAAGAGAGGCTGCTCGAGATGCTTGGTTGAGATATCCATCGAGAGAAGAAGCAGATAGTAGTGAAGAAATCATAAAACAATATTCGGAGTTTAGTTATAAGATTATTAAAGAAAAGGTTTGGCCAGAATTCAAAAAGCTCATAGAGTTAGATAGGAGAGATCAACAAATCCAAGAGTTTCTACAAGAAATGCTTCCAGAAGAAGGAGAAGGAGATGAACCAAATATCCCGCAGGAGCTTAAAGATGACTTGACACCTGAAGAACAGGAAGAGTTAGAGGGTGCCTTGAAAGGTAAGACTAAGAAGAAAGATTTAAATAATCAGGAACAAGGAGGTACGCCGAGTAGTGGTTCTATGTATGGTAAAGGACAAGGTGGTTCCCAGATAGAAGGTTCGGAAGATGGAGGGCAAGAAAGTGATACTCAGGAAGATACAAATTTGGAAGGAAATGGAAAACAAAATGATACAAAGGCAAAAGGTTTAGAAGGTAGTGAGAAACAAGAAAGTAATCAAAATGATAAAGGTTTAGAAGAGGATGGAGAACAAGGAGAAGCATCTTTCGATGCTTCTGGACGAAATACAATAGATTTAGATTCTCTATCCGAAGAATTAAAGGTAAAGCTTAAAGAATATATAGACTCTTTACCAGAGGAAGCTCAACAAGAGCTGAGAGAGAAAGCAGATTCTACTTTAGGAGGTTTGGAAGAGGATTTTAATGAACAGTTAAAAGGAAAGTTAGTAGATTATTCTGCAGATGAGGGTCAAGAAGAGCCCGAAGAACAACCTGATAATTCTGTTGACTCTCAAAATCAATCTTACTCAGGTACAGAAGAAGATAAATCTGCAGATTCTCCTCTTGCAGAAAAGGAGGAATCATCACCAACGGAACAACAACAATGGTCTGGTTCGGAGCCATTTACACCCAAACCTCCTTCTGGGCAATATATATTTGGGCGTGCTCCAGATATAGAAAGAGAAGTGTCAGAAGGAGATTTAAGTCTATATGAAAGAGAGCGTCAAACGGTTTTACCATTAATTGATAAGTTAGAAAGTGATTTAAGAGAGATTTTTGTAGCAAGAAGAGCTAGTGGTTGGAAGACAGGTTTTAAAACAGGTGATAAAGTAGATATTCACAAGAGGATTCAAGAGAGAGCTCGAGGAATTCCTCCAATGGAAGGTAAATCATGGAAAAGAAGAGAAGCACCTAAGGAGAAGGATTATGCAATTACTTTATTAGTAGATTTGTCAAATTCTATGGCTGGGGCAACAATAGAGGAAACATTTAGGTCTACGATTGTTCTAGCTGAAGTTTTAAGTAGATTATCAATAAAAACAGAAATTGTAGGTTTTAGTAATAAGAGGGAACAAGGATTGCACGAATATAAAAACTTTACAGAAGATATGGATAATCAAACAAGGAAAAAGATGAGTAATATTATAAAAGATGTTTTTGGTGGGACAGATACGGGATGGGCTATTAAAGAAGCTTCTGAAAGACTTGCTAAACAAAATGCGACTGAAAAGTTTCTTTTGGTTCTTTCTGATGGAGATGCAAACGTACCAAAAGAATTGATCGAGGCTATGGGAAATATAGATACAAATACAGACCAAAAAGTAATAGGTCTGGGGCTTGGTCATGGAAATGTCATTGATAAGTATTTCCCAAACAATCTTTCAATTCTTAGAGTAGAGGAAATGGCTGAAAAATTAGCAGATGTTATACGTGAGATTATTGCTAATACAGATTCTTTCTAGTATACTTTTTTTATATGGAAGACACATTCGAAGATTTTTTACTTAAAACAGAATCTCAGAAAGAAGTTTCTTTAGTAATAGTACAAGAAGATCAAGATATTGAAGAAATAATTGAAGTGTTGGAGAAATTTCAATATAAGAATATGGTCAATCTTCCTAGTTTACTAAAAGAGATAGAAAGACCTTCTAGAGTTTGTATTTTTTTGGAAAAGGTTTTCCCTAGAAAATTGTATGATTTTATTTCCCAGTATCCTACAGGAAATATTGAAGTATATGATAATGAAACATCTGGATCTCAAGTAGCTTTTCCTTTGTATGACGGAGTATCCATTGTTGTAGTAGCTAAACAATCTGCTCTTGATTATGCAAAACGTTTAGGTTATTCAGTATTAGAGAAAGTAGGTTTAACATTTAGAAAATCATAATTATTATGAATCAGGGATTTACAGAGGAGTTAGTCCTAGAAGATGAAGAACAATTCGAGAGCGAAGAGTCAACACAGGGGACTGAGAATACAACGTGGGATATTGTTCAAGAGGCAGAAACAGTCTTGCAAAATACAAATCAGGAAAATGAACAAGTATCTAACGAAGTGATTGAACATGCAGGAGGAGCTATAATTGAAACAGCAGACTCTATTTCTTACTTTGGGATAGAACTGCCCAAAGCAAAAGAAAATGATAGTCCCCTTGTTCCAAAAAGAAAAAATTATGTAGATTTTATACCAGATGATTTTTCATTAAATTTACAGAAGAATATTGCGATAAGTCTTGCTCAAGGAGACCCTCTTCTAGTGGAGGGAGGAACTAGTATTGGGAAAACATTTGCAATAAAGAAGATGGCTGCAGAGTTGGGTTGGGAGGTACACTATATTAACCTTAATGGTGCTACAGATGTCGAGAATTTAATGGGTAGGTATGTGCCCAATGCAAATAAGAAGAGCCCTGAAGACCCTGAGTATATTTTTGCCGATGGTAAAGTCACTTCAGGTTTGCGACAGGAGGAGGGTAAAATTAAGATTATAGTCTTAGATGAACTTAATGCTGCATCTCCAGATGTCCTTATTAGACTTCATGAAGTTCTGGATGCTTTGAATAGTGGAGAAGATGTAGTTCTTTCAGAGAGTACAGGTGAGGGTATTCCTGTGAACAAACAAACAACCAAGATTGTAGGATTGATGAATCCACCAGGTAAAGGGTATTTTGGTAGGGAACCACTAGATCCAGCACAATTAAGAAGATGGGTTTACTATAAAGCTCCTTCTGAACTTCCTGTAGATGCCTTCTCTGTTTCTGTGGATGAATTGTTTCGTGTTTCATCTATAGATGAGAGTAATGGAGTACTACGTAACCAAGAATTCGAAGAGGAAACTTTAGTCCCTGAGGGACAATTGGGGTCGAAGTCTAGAAGATTATCCCCTGAGCAACTCAAAGATATCGCTGGTCTGCCTGAGATATTGAGTAAATATAAGGAATTTCATATTACTGCAAAAGAACTTGTAAAAAACAGAAAAGTTGCTGCAGATCAACCCCAACCTTTTACATTTGATGATCGTGTTGAGCCCAAGAGGGTAAGGGATTTTATTTTGAGATATTTTAATGGAGACATAACTGAAACTTTCCAAAATGCTCTAAGATATTACTATTCTAACAAATTGGAATCAGATATAGACAGAGAGACATTAGAAGAGGCAATATTACTTGTTGAAGCTCCTGCATATCAGCGAAAATCTAATAGAAGAGGTTTAGAGGATATGGAGTCAGCATATTCAAGTACTGAAAGTAAAGAGTCAAGAGAGTTTTTAGAATTGGAGATTATAAAAAGAGAAAAAGAAGAATGGAGAAAAGTTCTCGGAGTGGATATAGAAGTAGATCCTCTCCCTGATAGTGTTACTCCTGAATTAGTTAATTCCCTCAAACATTTAGGAATGGAGTTAAGATATATACCTAAAATAGATTTTATAGATACCTTTGATATGTATAATGGATATATAAGACCGGACATGTTAGCACGAAAGTATCCTAATTGGAAAGGATTGGAAGGGTTAACTGAAGGACAGAGGAAAGATCCTAAGATATATAGAAATCTACCTGAGGACTATTGGAAGGATTACGGAGCAGGTACAAAGTCTAATGGTTATTGGTTAGCTGTGGAGGTTCTTCCAAAACCAGATAGAGGACAAGAGTATGTTGAGACAGAACTTTCTAAGACCTTAGAAGTAAAGACACGTTTTCTTACATACAAATATGAATTGGATAACATTTTAACACGCAAGAGATATGACCTTCTAAAGCAGTTATTTAGAAGACAAAGCTATAGGTATGAAACTGATTTTAGATTGTTATCGCCACTTGAATGGAACTTATTAGGGAATAGAGAGGGTTGGGGAGGTACAGATACATATGAGATGATATCCTTAAAAAGTCAAGATATGGTGATAGGGAATTCTGACTTAGATGGGGCAGGGGGGTTATATGACCGTGATCGTGATGATTTGGTAAAAAAGAAAAAGGCTGGTTTTCGTCTTGCTTTGTTTTTTGATAGGGAACAAGCTCGTCCACGAATCTAATTCTAGTATCTTGCGAAATAAGGGAGAGTAGGTATTAGGCTCTTGCTTTCTTCTCTGGTATCTCTTTACTGAAAACCTACATCTTTGCCTTCATACCAATCTAGTGTGTCTTGTATTGTCTTGTGGATGTCTCTAGCTTTAAATCCTAGCTCTTTCTCTGCTTTACTACTATCTGTTAGGTGGTTAGAGTGTAGTACCTCAATAGCATATTCTGTAAATACAGGTTTCTTTTTTAATAATTTATAAAAGAATTCTGCAATTGGAGCAAGGAATTTAATTATACATGTAGGAGCCTTGATTTTTGGTCCAGGTGTATCTGTTATCTTTGCTAATAGTTGGAAGAGTTCAAAGATGGTTATACTTTGTCCTGCGAGTAGGTAACCTTCTCCTGTTCTTCCTTTTTCTAATGCAAGGATAATACCATTTGCAACATCTCTTACATCTACAAAATTATATCCTCCTTCTATATAGAATACTTTGGAGTATTTTCTAGCATCTTTGATTAAACTACCAAACTCTGAGTGTCTAAAGTCATATGGTCCTACTATTCCAGAAGGGTAGACCACTACAGTGTCTAATCCCTCTTTGGCTGCTGTTAGAATTTCTCTGGTTGCCAGTACTTTTGTTTTTCCATATTCATCTTTTATACCTGTTATCTTTGCTAATTTCTCAATGATAGGGATACCCTTTGGTGGTTCATAGAGTGCATGTATAGAGCTTGTGTAGAGGAGTCTTTGCACCTTGGCTTTTTTACATGCTTCTATGACAGTCTTTGTACCTTCTACATTGACATCATACATGAGTTGTTCTTTACCTGGTGCTATTGATATGATACCAGCTAGGTGGCATACATATTTTGCTTTTTTGAATATATTGGTAAGAAAATCTAAGTCTCTGATATCACCCTGATAATATACTATATCTAATCCTTCTAAGGCTTTGTCTTTTGGATCTCGGTCTATAACTCCAACCTTATAGCCCTTAGAGAGTAGGGCTCTCACTAATACATTTCCTACGTGACCTGAACCACCTGTGACTATTACCATACATTTTCATTATATTCTCTTTTCTAAGAAGTAGTCAAATAGATATCTCTACTGAGTTGCATCCAAGAGTGATCAAGTTTGAAATAACGTGATTATACTTTGTTGAATTTTTTGTAATATAATCCTTGTTTGAGATTTCTCATTATAGTATCTGTCTCTTCATTGTAAACAGCATCTTTTATAAAATCTGTAGTCTCTAATAATTCTTTCATCATATCTAATGATTTCTTTCCCCAACCTTCAATCTTAATACCATCCTTATTCATTTTGTTTAAATAGAGGTTTCTTTGTTTGTTAATAGTGCTTAATCCTATTAAAAATCTCTTACTTAATTTCCCATTTTCATTAAGTATTTTATCTAAAAATGGGTCTAAATCAACTAAAAAAATCTGATTACTTTCACATTCGTAAACAAATTGTACTGGTCGAAATATATCCGTAAGGTAAAAAGAACTTTTGTCAGCTGAAAGATATTTATATAAACTATAATTAGTAATATTTGTTAACCATTTGTCCATTTGAATGTAGAAATTTTCTTTATCGTAATCCCAACAACATTGATAATCAAGAGGAAGACATCTTCCTTCTATAAATTCAGACATTAGACATAGACCACTTCCTTTAGATCCTTCTTTTGTATGAAAATGTGATACAAAGAGCATGTATTCAGGGATTTGTATGTCAAATTCATTTAATTCTGATGTGAGGGCTTGGAAGTTTTTAGCAACTTCGAGATAGTTCGGTCCTATAGAGAAACGTCTTTGGTCGGATAGAGAGGGTGGTCTTAATACGTACTTTTTCCCATTTTCTTCTGGCTGGTAAACTATAAGACGGGTGTCTGTCTTTCCTCCAACATCTATGTAAGTAGAATTTTTGTCGTCGTGATAGATGCAATCAGTATAATAGTGTTCTTCTTCCATTTATTATTATACCATATTCTATAGGGTTGCGCTATTGGGAAACTTTTTTCTTTGTAAAAGTAAAGGTTCCTTCCTTACTCAGCACTATATACAATCTTTACACTTTGTCCCATTGTTGGGGCTAAGTGCATCTTGTTAATCATCAACTCTGGTGTTCTTCCTACAACCTCCGAGATTGCTAGTAGGGCAGAGTGGAGATTTTCAATAAGCTTCTCATCTTCTAGGTCTAGTTTTCCAACACTCATATGTACAACTCCTGATGGATCGCATGCAAATGTTTGCTTTCCTTTTTTATATTCAGATACTGCATTTACAATATCTTCAGTTACTGTACCATTCTTTGGACTTGGCATGAGTCCTTTTGGCCCTAGTTCTTTACCTAATATAGCAATCTTTGGCATTACATCTGGTGTTGCAATTGCTACATCAAAATCAATCTTTCCTGCTTTGATATCTTTAATTAAGTTCTCTAAACCAACAACATCTGCTCCTGCTTTCTTTGCTTCTTCCTCTTTGTTAGGTGTACAAAATACTGCTATTTTTACTTGTTTTGTATCTGTTGTATGTGGTAATGATACTGCTCCTTTAAGAGATTTTGGATCTTTATCTTTAGGAAGTTTAAGGTCAACATGAAGTTCTAATGAACCAGTGAACTTAGAGTATGAGAGCTCTTTTGCTTTTTTTACTCCTTCTTCTATGGTATATGTAGCTGTTCTATCTAAATCCTTTGCGATTTTTTTGTAGTTTTTTCCTCTTTTCATATATTTATTCTATTTAGTTAATATCAGTATCAATACCCATTTGTTTTGCAGTACCTGCAACTATTTTTGCTGCTTGTTCTGGGTCTGATGTATTAAGGTCTGGTAGTTTAATATCAACGATTTTCATAATCTGTTCTTTTGTTAACTTTCCAACTTTTTTTAAGTTTGGTTGTCCTGATCCTTTTTTAATATTCAATTCTCTTCTGATTAGTTCTGAAGTAGGGGGAGTTTTAAGGATGAAGGAGAAGGTTCTATCTTCGTAGATTGTTAAAACTACTGGAGTAAGAATACCATTGGCTTCCTTTGTTTTTTCATTAAACTGTGTACAGAAATCTTGTGTGTTAATACCATAAGGGGCTAGGGTAGGACCAATGGGTGGTGCCATAGATGCTTGTCCTGCAGGTATTGTGATTTTAATGATTTGTTTAATCTCTTTTGCCATATTTTTATATATTTAACTAAAGTTTTGTTACTTGAGAGAGCTCTAAATCTACAGGAGCTTCTCTACCTAAGAATGAGATGAGGACTTTTATCTTACCCTTAGCTGTATCTATTTCTTGGACACTTCCTATGAAATCAGCAAATGCACCTTCTGTGATTTTAACTGCTTCTCCAATACTGAATGATGTCTGGAACGAAGGTTGTTCTACTTCCATAAATTTGGTAATCGCTTTTACTTCGCTCTCTGCCAATGGCTTTGGATATCTATCTGTTTTTACAAAACCTCTTACACCGTCAGTATTTTGTACTAAATCCCATGTCTTATTATCTAATTCCATTTTAATTAGGATGTAACCTGGGAATATCTTCTCTTCTTTGATCTCCTGTTTTCCTTTCTTTACGAAAATCTTTTTCTGTACGGGTACTAACATTTCAGAAATCTTATCTTCCATTCCTGTTGCTTCTGCCCTTTGTCTTATCTCTTTCTGGATTTTATTCTCATATCCATTTCTAATGTTTAATACATACCACTTTGCATTTGGATTGTCCTTTTTTACTGTCTGGACATCCTTCTTTTCTTTTGTCTTTTTTGCAACCTTTTTCTCAGCCATTTTCAATCTTATTAAATTTTAAGAAACCAATCTCTTATATGTGCTAATCCTAAGTCTAGGAATACCATTGTAAGAGAGAGGAGTATACTGATAATTAGTACATAGATTGTCATGTTAAGAACATCCTTCTTGGAAGGCCATGTACTTTTTTTCAATTCACTTATTATATTTTTTAAAAATTTCATATTCTTCTCTATTTAATTTGGCAGGCCCACACCGACTCGAACGGTGAACTACGGTTTTGGAGACCGCTGTTTTACCAATTGAAACTATGGGCCCGTATTGGTAAGAACAACACAGAAACTACTGTTTTACCTTAGTCTCCTTATGTTCGGTATGACCTTTGCAAGTCTTACAGAACTTCTTTAGTTCGATTTTATCTTTAACATTTCTAGTCTTGTATACGGTGTAGTTTTTACTATCACATTTTGTACATTTAAAGGCTATTATGTCTCTTTTTACTTTTGCCATTCCCGGAACGAAACTAAATTAGAATATTTATTATGGGAAATACTAGCGTATTATATTGTAAATTGATGGTGAGGTCAAATATTTTACTTAGATTTCCATTGGACCTTTGATATCTTCTACTGTTGGAGGTGTTGAGGTATTGGGAGTAGGGGTATCTGAGTATGTAATTTCTACTTGAGTGGTGGGAATATAGTTGTCTTTTATTGTTTTTTTTATTAAATTTACTCCTGTATCTACCCATCCTTCCACAGCGTTATTGTATCCACTTAGGTTGTTGTCTCCTATGCGCATATCGGTATTAGGAGTTTCTGGGATGATAAAAGTACAGTATTTATCACCTCTTTGAAATCTTATATCTGTTTCGGTAATGCGTCTTTCTTCATCTCGAATAGGTTTGATACTGACTATTGGTGTTGTTGATAATGGAGGTTTCTTACTTTCTTCTCCTTTTTTTAATATGAGGGTAATTTTGTCAGCATTGTTTAGAACTTTTTGGATGGCATCAAGGGAGAGTATGTATTCTAAGTTTTTTCGAATTGCTTTAAGTTTCTCTCGATCTTGTACTTCTAGAGGTCCAAACATGCTTCCTCGTGGATCATATTTTTTTATATCTTTTAGTTGTCTTGCCCAAGCACCTGTAAAATTTGTACTTTCACTAAATCCCATTTTTATTTATTAACAAATTATTAACTTTATCATAGCAGATTCAAATGGAGAAATAAATTTGTTTAAGAAGGTTCCTTTATATTCTTTTATCTTCTAGTTCCTCCCCATTCAGCGACAGTAAATCCTTTTCTGCTGGTATGCTTTATCTCTTGAGGTTTGATTTCTTCATATTCATTTAGTCTCTCGTATATCATGAAGATTCTAATCTCGGTTGTAGGTTTTGGATATATCAGCAGGTTTGCTAGGATGTTAACATCTTCGTTTTGTAGGAAGTGAATTTTATAGTATGGAGAATGTTTACTTTTCATCTCTGGTATCCAGAACTCTTTAAAGTCATTAATTTCTTTATGGTTGAATCCTGCTTGAGTTAGAGCGAGGTTTAAGAAGGCTTCAAGATTCTCATTTTTAACAACAAAACCATCTGTTATATCAGGTAGGTGTTTACTTGTTGATTCCCACCAAAGGTATTCATATGTGTCACCTTTTGTATCTCTTATAGTACTGTTTCTATCTGCTAATACTGTCCACATGTTCTCATACTTTGGTAAAGTAAATGTTAATTCTCCTGTGGTAGGTAAGACTTTGACATTTACAAGAGTTTCTCTTTCAGGATAGAGATAGATGATGGGTTTAGCACATCCTCCAACCATTATATAATCTAGGTTGTAGAACTTAATTAGTCTTCCAACTTCATCTTCCCAGAAGATAATAGGGTGTTTAGTTAGATATTCTTCATATGTGAGAGCTGCTGCTTCGGTGTTTTCTCTGTATTCATAATGAAATTTTAGATAGTCTTCTTCGTAAAGTTTTTTAAGGCTACTATGTTGGGAATCCTTATGTTCGTAAATGGGTTCTTCAGTACCTGTTTTATGTCCAGTTATTTTAAGATCTTCTTTTTTCTCTTCCACTTCCCACAGACCAGTGGAGCTACAATAGTCGTAGCCATAATGATAATTTTCCTTGTTTGGGATATCTCCTTCCCATGTAATGGGGTAGGGAGCATCTTTTTCCCTTATTGTTAAAGAAGGAACATATTGAACACTTGCTAGAAAATGTTCTTTTGTTTTTATGTAGAAGGTATCTTTTTTATTCTTATCTTTGTATATAGGAGTATTTTTGTAAGTATCTACTTCTTCTATTTCTACATCTGTTGGTTTGATATCACCCAAAGAATACATAGTAAAAGGATAGTAATATGTTGTATAGTGTAATCCTTTTGTACTTTTGAATATTTCATCTTTTTGTATGTTCTCTGGTAACAAATTTGTGATTAGCCATATATCGTATTCTTTATCAAATAGGTTACTGTTAGAATCTGAATATACATATGCATCATCAAATAGAGTGTAAAACTTTGAGTTATCAGCATTTGTGAAGATACGTGGATATGCTTGGTAGTCATCTACTTTACTCTCTATAATTAAATATTTTAGACCTATTAATTCATCTTTATGTGGTGTTGTATTAATGATTTTTCCAGCTTCTCTTATTTTACAATTAGTACATAGATTAGGAATTTCTATATTATTATCTTTGTACTCTTCATAGAATTTCACTTCAACACCAATAGGTGTTTTTTGTGGTTCTTCGTTTTTAGTTTCACTTGTATTGCAGTTTACCTGTTTTTTAGCATTAAGTAGCTCTGCCCTAAGTTCTTTAACTTCCCTTGTTAATTCTGCATTTTTGATAATTTCAGAGTTTCTTTCTGCAGTTTGTACATCAATACCAATTACAAAGAAAGAAGTTACTAGATTTGTTAAGATAAACATTGAAAGAAAAACAAAGACCCAAGTTGGTATCTTCTTTTTTCTCTTCTCTTTTGTATTTACTTCTTTTGTTGTCATTTCTCAGTAATGTTTATGTAATATTTTGCGTTTACATACTGAACAATTGGATACAGAAGGAAATTGTCACTGCGATGGTCTTGTACGATATATAGTTCTGGTTTGTCTTTATGGCTAATATATTCTATGTAGGTTGTAGGGTCTTCGTTAAGTTCTATTTTGTATAACCTTAAGTGGTGCTTTACATCATCTAACTCTTTCAGATTTATTGTACTTATAGCACCGACTTCGTACACAGAAGAGTCCTTTGGGTATGGATTGATAGGAGTTGTGATTAGAATAGGCTCTTCATATCGATGGACAGTAGTATTCTCAATCACAGTACTATTTTCAGATGGGAGCTTTTCTAAAATATTGCAATAGTTTTGCATGTATGTGTTCTCTATCTGAAATCTCCACTTTTCTCTTTCTAATTTTAATTGTTCGTTAGTGCTGGGTATGTAGGTTTTTGAATAGGTGTCCATAAACATTTCTATTGTGCTTCCACTAATCATAACTGATATTATGGATCCAACGATAAGTATTATCACTACGACGATAGGAATGGCAGTTTTAATCTTTTCTTTCATTATTGTAAATAATATACTATCAATGGTAGTTGAGCAAGTGTTGTTTTAAGATAGTTGAGGGTTTTGGTGATATAATAAAAGAGATATGGAGCTGAATCCGAGGATCGAACTCGGGACCTCATTCTTACCAAGAATGTGCTCTACCAACTGAGCTAATTCAGCACTATTTCTCTTTCTTTTCCCTTAGTTTTAGAGTTAAAACTAAGAATGTTATCCAAAGAGGTATAGAAACGATTGCTAATGCAACTACACTTCCGGGTGCCTCTAGTCTAACAATATCTTCTGGTTTGAAGTAGAAGTAGTTGACTAAAAGATATATAGATAGTGGGATGCAAATAATACTTAATACACTGTATATGATTAATGAAATGAAGTTGTATGTTTTTTTCAACCATGAGATAGTATTCTTTTTTTCAAGGAAGAGTAGGGTGATTCTATGAATTGCAAAGAGAATTAGCATTGATATTGTTAGAGTTGCTCCATTTACTAATCCTTTTTTCTGTTTTATTGTATCAAAACAAACTTCTTCTTCCTCTATTTCCATTAATTCTCCTTGATAACAGGAGGGTTCTGCATTACTTTCAGTATCTGGTGTGTAAACGATTTCATCTTTCACTTCTGCATATGGTTCTTCTAGTTGATATGAGAAGGGTATTCCTAATTTGTATGAAGCTGCTGCATTTAGGAAGATGACTGTACCGATAGCTGCAATTGCTAGAGTTATAAAACTGATGATGTAGAGATAAATATGGAGTAAGGTATTGACACCCAAATTAATCTTTTTATCTTTATTTCTAACTAAGTAAACAATCAAGTATATTGTTCCTGCTGTGAAAAGTAGGCTAAAGATTGTCATGAGGATAAAAAGAATCATGCCCATATATTCTCCTTCCATAAGTTTAAGTGAAGATAAAATAAATATGCAGGAAATTGGATTTGAACCAATGAACCCCGAAGGGAGCAGATTTACAGTCTGCCGCGATTGACCACTCCGCCATTCCTGCATGGAGCCAGAGGAGAGATTCGAACTCTCGACCTGCTGTTTACAAAACAGCTGCTCTGACCAACTGAGCTACTCGGGCTTAACTTATGGAGTCTATTATATCTTAAAACGTGAGTCAATGCCACATAAGAGGTCTGGCCTAGGTTTGCCCTTGATTCATATATTTTTAATAATCTCCTAACGACTTCCTGCTACTTACTTTTTGACATGCTCCTTGTGGCCTCCTGAACCAAAACTTTTACAACGACTAGAAAGTATGGGTCGGGGAGCCTTATGGAGAGTGTGAAATATGAGGATTAAAATTTTCTTAACGAGGGGCAGACCTAGGTCAGACCTTTAGAGTTACAAAAAAATGCTCTAGAAGGAGGCAGAATCATAGAGCTCTTCTTTTTAGAAAGTGGGTTCCCTCAACTCTACCCCAAGGAGCAGAGTGATTATATCTATTTGGGATCCCTAGCTCTTATTTACGGAGCTATGAAACCGCCTGTATTCTCCTAGAGCAATATATTATCCCATGAGAAAAAAATGATTGCCAATAGGTTGGGGCTTGTAGTAAAGATTCTAAAAAAAGCCTAGTAAAGCAAGAACTTTTGTTAATGTTTTTCCTAATATAACGGAGGCAATTGAGCCAAATGGAAATATGGGTAATAGTAATAACAAGAGAGGTATATAGTAATAACTTTCTAATTTTTCCCAGTAGTATCTAAGCTTTCCTTTTGGAATGATTGCTCTTACAATCTTGTGTCCATCTAGGGGTGGTATTGGGATAAGATTAAATACTGCCAAGACACAGTTAATCATTGCAAATGTTGTTAGTAATGTGTATATCCAAGATTCAGGACTGGGTTTTAATAGTGCATTTATTCCAGCTGCTAGTAGTAATAGTAGGATGTTTGATACTGGACCTGCTAGGGAAACAAGAGCTGTATCTCTTTCTCTTCTTTCGAAGTTATACTCGTTTATTGGCACAGGTTTACTCCATCCAAATTTGAAGATAAGCATAGAGATTGCACCTATTGGATCAATATGTGATAGTGGATTTAGAGTTAGTCTACCAGCTGCTTTTGCTGTAGGGTCTCCTAATTTCATTGCTGCCCAAGCATGTGCATATTCGTGAACAGTAGAGGCAATTAGTATTGATGGTATTGCAAAAAGTATCCAATATATTGTTTCTGATATTGCTGAGTTCACATCCTCATTATACTAAAGATGACATTATTTTGTATAATGAGTTGAGTATGGAAAATTTTAAAGATAAAAAGGTTCTAATATTTGGTCTTGGTTTGAATGATGGTGGTCTTGGAATGACTGAGTTTTTTTTAGAACAGGGAGCGATAGTTACAATAACTGATGGGAAGAGTGAGGAGGAGTTAAGGCCTACACTGGAGAAGCTGGAGAAGTATAAGGATAGGGTGACACTTCATTTGGGTGAGCATATAGAGGAGGATTTTATCAACAATGACATTATCATTCGTAATCCAGCTATTAAACCAGATAATCAGTATCTACAGATAGCAAGGGATGCTGGTAAAAGGATAGAGATGGAGATGAGTCTGTTTCATAGATTAGCTCCATGTAAGATAGTGGGAGTGACTGGTACTAAAGGTAAGTCTACTACTACGACTTTGGTATATGAATTTTTGAAAAAGAAATTTGGAAATAGAGTTCTATTAGCAGGTAATATTGGGAAAAGTGCAATTAGAGAACTTCCAAGATTAACTAAGGATGATATTGCAGTTTTAGAGCTTTCAAGTTTTCAATTGGATGCAATGGGTGAGAACAAGGTATCTCCTGATGTTGCTTTGGTAACAAATATGTTTGCAGATCATCTAAATTGGCATGCAGATATGAATGAGTATATAGAAGCTAAAAAGAATATATGTAAGTATCAAGGTGAGGATGGAATTCTTGTTGTAAATTTAGATAATAAAATATCTGCTACATTTTTAGACAGGTATACCCACAGGGGTATAGGTTTTTCTTTGCAGAAAAAAGATTCTTCGTACTACATGGACAGTAATTTAGATGTATATGAAAAAGGAGAAAAGTTTTTAAATATCAGCGATGCTGCCTTGCAGGGGACCCATAATCACTACAACATTCTTGGAGCTATCGCTGTTGCTAGGGAGTTTGAAGTCTCAGTATCTGAAATACTTTCTGTATTGAAAGAGTTTCAAGGAGTAGAAGGTAGGCAACAATTTGTTAGAGAGATTAAAGGGGTGAAGTTTTATAACGATACTACTGCAACTTCAGTAGAAGCTATGGTTGCTATGTTAGATAGATTTAAAAATCAGAGTGGCAAGATAGTTATGATATCAGGGGGTATGGATAAAGGATTAGATTACAGTAAGGTTGTTGAGAAAATGAAAGATGAATTAAAAGCACTTGTTCTGTTTGAAGGAACAGCTTCTGAAAAAATTGCAGATTTAATGAAGAGTGAAGAGTATGTTCATAAATACTATGGAACTCTTGAGGATGCAGTAGATAAGGCATTGGAACTTGCTGCAAGTGGTGATATGATAATTCTCTGTCCGGGTGCAACAAGTTTTAATATGTTTCTTAATGAATTTGATAGGGGTGCTAAATATGTCAATTATGTCAATTCTCTAAAATGATAGATACAAGTAATTTAAAAAAGGTACACTTTATAGGGATAGCATCAGGCTTTAGTAGTTTCTGTGCTAACTATCTTATTAACAAGGGAGTTCAGGTAACAGCATCAGAAATTAATCAAGAGTCTGAGAGTGCAAAAGAGTGGATAAAGAGAGGGGTTTTGTATGAAGGAGGACATGATAGTAAGTATATTACAGATGATATTGATTTAGTTGTATATCCTAATGGCCCAATTCCTGGTAATCCAGAGTATGAAGAAACAGAGAAAAAAGGTATTAAGTCAATAATATTGCCTAAGTTAGTAGGGGAGATAGGGAAGGATTTTAAGGTTATCGCAATTGCTGGAACTCATGGTAAGACTACTACTTCAGCATTAACTGTATGGGTTTTGTACAAGGCTCTTGGATATTTACCAAATTTCATAATAGGGGATAATATTTTGGGGATAAATAGATCTTGGAATTATAATGAAGATTCGGAATATCTTGTGATTGAGGCATGTGAGTACAGAAGACAGTTTTTAGATAGGGCACCAGCTCCATATATCTCTGTGATTACGAATATTGAAATAGATCACACCGACTATTACAAAGACCAAGATGATTACAATAGTGCTTTCTCAGAATTCCTTTCTAATACAGTAGGTACGATAATAATAGATAAGAAGGGTGTTAATGTAGAGGAAGTTCTAAAGAATATTAAGAGTAATGCAAAAATAATGGATTGTGCGGAGTGTAGGGAAGAATGTTCATGTGTAGATGCTAATTTGATAGGTGATTACAACAAGGAGAATATTCTTAGAGCTCTCTGTGTTGGTAAGGTTCTTGGTTTTGATGTAGATATGGAGGACTTTCCTGGGGTTGCATCAAGAATGGAATATTTAGGTAAGACTAAGAATGGAATGCCTCTGTATATGGACTATGCTCATAATCCTAAAAAGATAAAGTCTTGTTTGGAGGGGGTGAAAAGTGCTTTCCCAAAAAAGAAAATCTTAATGGTGTGGCAACCACATAGCTATGAAAGGACATATACCTTTAAAGACCAATTTGCAGAGAGTGTTTTTGATTTAGATGTTTTGTATATACCAAATATCTTTTCACCAGGTAGAGAGTCAGAGAGTGATAGGCAGTTGATAGGTGTGGATTCTTTTGTAGATATTTTGCAAAAGAAAAATCCTGAAAAAGAAATATTAAACACTGTCTCTTTTGAAAACACTGCTGAAATGATTAATGAGGAAAGATTTGGCGATACCTGGGTAGGTATACTAGCTAGTGCTGGAGATCTAAAGAAAATTCTTAATTTTATTGACCTGTCAAAATGAAATATTCAGAAACAAAGAAAGCAACTATCCTAGGAATTGGTGGTGAAGGTGCCTACTATTTAGCTAAATTCTTACTCTTGTTAGGTGTTGAGATAGAGGGTTTTGATATGAAAGAGAGTGAAAGGACAAAAGAATTAGAAGATTTAGGTGCAAAGATAAACTACAGAAATCCAGAAGAGGATGTTTTTGATACAGATTTTTACATTTTTTCCTCAAATATCCCATCATCTATTATGGATAATGTTTTTAAAGCTAATCCAAAATTAAAAAAATATGAAGTAGGTGGGTTCTATCACAAGTTAGTTAAGGAGTATGAGAACAATCTGCTTAATGAAAAGGAGAAAACAGCTTTTTTGAAGTCGGATATAGCCCCATTGTTTAACATTGATCTAAGTAAAATGAGGTATATCTCTGTAACAGGTACAGATGGTAAAACAACAACATCAACAATGGTCTATCACATGTTAAAAGAGAATGGTTTTAAGCCTGCATTAATCACCAGTGTTGCTGCTTTCATAGGAGATGAACAGATAGATACAGGTTTTCATACCACAACTCCTACTGCACAGAATATGTTTGCGTTGATAAAGAAGGCTGAAAAGAATAAATGTACACATATCATAGTTGAATCAACTTCTCATGGGCTTGAGCAGGGTAGGTTGGCAGGTATAAAGTTTGACAATGTTGGATATACCAATATTACTACAGAACATTTAGACTATCACAAAACTGGAGAGAGGTATTTTCAGGCTAAGGCTTTGTTGACAACAGATCATCTTCAAAAGGGTGGTAGTGTTACTTTGAATGAAGATGATGATTCTTTTGTTAAATTAAAGAAGATTGCAAAAAACTATTCTTCATACAGTATAGAGAAAAAAGCAGATTTCTATGCAACAGATATTGTAGAAGGAGAGGATAGCATATCTCTAAAGGTTAATGGTTTGGAGTGTACATTACCTCTAATTGGGTTGTTTAATGTCAGTAATTTCCTCTGTGCTTTGTCTATCTGTTCTAAAGAAGGAATTCCTTTGGAAAATTTGTTATCAAGTATAGCTAGTTTGCAACCAGTTGTTGGAAGAATGGAAGTTCTTCAACAGAAACCATTCATTGTAATTGTAGACTTTGCACATACAGCTAATTCTACCTTAAATGCTTTGAAATCAGCTAAGAAACTTGTAAAAGACGGTTCTAAATTGATACATGTCTTTGGTTGTGCAGGACAGAGAGACCCAGGGAAGCGGTTTAAGATGGGTAAGACATCTAATGAGTATGCAGACATTACAATCCTTACAGCAGAAGATTGTAGATTTGAGAGTCTAAAGGATATTAATGATGAGATAGAGAGAGGATGGAGAGATGGTGGTAACAAAAATGCCAAGATATTTAGGTTTGATGATGATACTGTTAATGTGGAAGTTAGAAGAGATGCTATACTAAAAGCTTTTGAATTAGCTCAGGAAAATGATGTCATTATCATTACAGGTAAATCTCATGAGAACTCTCTCTGTTTTGGTGATGTTGAATATGATTGGAATGATATCGAAGAAGTTAAGAAGCTAATTAACTAGTTTCTTGGCTTGCACCATTTAGGTTATTGATATATAATGCTCGCTATGGCAAAAATGTGTGAACTTTGTGGAAAATCTACAGTGTCTGGAAACAGAATACAGCATAAGCACTCTGTTGGGTGGAGATATAAAGCTCCTAAGACAAAGAGGGCTTTTGTGCCTAACCTTAGGAAAATAGATGTTGATATTGATGGTACACCTAAGAGGATTAATGCTTGTATGAAGTGTTATAAAAGACTTAGAAAAGAGCAGGAGTAAATTTTCTTTACAATATCCTTTATTATTTGGTAACATTTCTATATGACAGATTCGTTTGACTTTGATGAGCCAGTAGGAGAATCTCCTGAGTCTCGTTTATGTAAAGAGTTATTAGGACAGGATTATGAGGAGGATCCAGAATCTGTATTTGATAAGATGAATGCAGATAGAAAGGAGATTGCTCAAAAATACGGTATACCATTATTGTTTGAGCAAGGACAAGATTATAAGAAATATGCCCAAGAGTTAGTGGATTTTGCTAGTAGGGAAAATATTCCTGTTTTGTATGTGGATTCGTCTAGGTTAGAATCAGAGGGTGCTGCTGCAGGTCGCACATCTTCTGGAGATATAGCAGTACCTAAAATAGATTTCGACAAGTCTACAACTAGTCAAATCTATAACTGGTCAGTAAGATTGGGACATGAGTTAATACATGCTTTACAGGAGAGGAAAGAACCAAATATGCCTATCGAAAAGGCAGAATACGAGGCATATGTTGCTACATATCTCCCTACTGCATATGCAATTGCATCTAAGGAAGTAGGTGGTGTTAAAGGATATCTTATGTATTTTAGAGCAGTAGATAATGTTTTGGACTTGATTAAAGGTTCCAGTTTGTATAATTACAAAAAAAGAGGGATTCCTGAAAATAATATCTCGTGGTATAAAACTATTGAATCGTAACCCCTCGAGTTCTTCACCATTTGATGGTAAAATTACTGAGTAATTAATTATAAATATTTTGTTCATTAGTATGTTTGATAGGTTACAGGAAATCCTCACATATGATTTGGGTATAGATTTAGGTACAGCCAATACCAAGGTATATATGAGAAATCATGGTATAGCAGTATCTGAACCCTCTGTTGTCGCTATAAACAAAAGAACAAAAGAAGTACTTGCAGTTGGTAAAGATGCTAGACAGATGATAGGTCGAACACCTGGTAATATTGTTGCTGTAAGACCACTAAAGGATGGTGTCATTTCTGACTTTGATACAACACAAGCAATGATTCATCATTTCATAACTAAGACACACAAAAGTTTTAATAAACCTTTTAAGTTACAGAGGCCCAGAGTCATTGTAGGTGTACCATCTTCTGTAACAGAGGTCGAAAGACAAGCAGTTATAGATGCTGTTAAAACAGCACAAGCAAGAAAAGTGTACATAGTAGAAGAAGCAATGGCAGCAGCTATCGGTGCAGGACTCCCAGTTGAAGAGGCCTCAGGTAGTATGATAATTGATGTTGGTGGTGGTACTACTGATATTGCTGTGTTCTCCTTAGGTGATATTGTTGTAGATCGAACAATGAAAGTAGCTGGTGATGAGATGGATCAAGACATTATTGACTACATTAAAACAAAATACAACATTTTAATTGGTGAGAGAAGTGCAGAGGATATTAAAATTATGATGGGTTCAGCTGTACCATTGAAGAAAGAGAGAAAATATCCAGTACAGGGTAGGGATTTGTTAACAGGTTTACCTAAAACAGTTGAATTAAGTAGTAGAGAGGTTAGGGAAGCAATAATGAATACAATTTCGCAGATAACAGATGTTCTTAAGGATGCAATAGAGGAAACACCACCAGAGTTACTTAGAGATTTAGTATCTTCAGGCATATATATTGCAGGTGGTGGAGCTTTAATTAGAGGATTGGATACATTTTGGACACAGGAGTTGGGTCTCCCTGTAAAGGTTGTGGAAGATCCGTTAACAGCAGCGGCAAGAGGTACCGCTTTAATGTTAGACCATATTGATTTGTTAGATAGAGTACAAAAATCTTGGGAAGAATTAGTTTAATTGATAGATTGAAACAATGAAGAAGCAAAAGAAGGCTTTCACACTTGCTGATAAAAACCTGTTTCTTCCAATTGCTATTGTAGTTATGCTTCTTTTGATTTTCCTAGATGGAACTAAGGTATTACAACCTCTCAGGGCAGGTGTATCGTTTCTTTTTCAACCGATATCTGTAGATGGTAGTGATTTGGGGAGTAAGATTAACAAGAAGTTTGGAATAATTGCTCAAATTTCTAAATTCCAAAAAGAATTTAATCAAATGAAGTTAGATATGTATGAGAAAGATGTTAATAATAGTTACTTTGTTGTCTTGCAAGAAGAGAGAGATGTTTTACAGAAGCAATTGGATTTAGGTAATAAAGAAAATAAGTATTTGATGGCAAAAGTTTTGGGAGAGGAGAGAACAAAGTCTTTAAGACTAAATAAAGGAAATAGCGATGGAGTAAATGTTGGGGATGCTGTCTCATTAGGTAATTTGTTTCTAGGTGTTGTAGATAGGGTTGATGAGTATTCTTCTAAGGTTATGCTACCAACAGTAAAGGGTAGTAGTTACGAGGTTTTCATTACAAAAGTTGGTGTAGAAAAGAGTGTTGTTAGAAAAGGAGGTGTGCAGATTTTGAGTAAAGCAGTTATACAAGGTGCTGGTGACCATATTAGAATTGAGAATATTTCAACTACCTCTAATGTAGAAGATGGTGATGTTGTTGTTATTAGTGATCCTAAGGTTGGAGACTATCTTGTTGTAGGTAAAGTTGTGGGTCTCTCTTCTAATCCTGCAGAGACTTCTAGGAGTGGCAGGGTTGAAATGATGCTAGATAGTAGATATTTAATGAGTGTATTTATTAATATTACAAACTAAAATGCAGGTTTTAACAATTTTAGGCACAATAGTAGGAGTATTTGTTTTACAATTCTTTGAGAGCTTTTTCCTAGCTCTTTGTGGTTTTAGATTAAGTTTTGTTCTTTTTCTAATAGGGTACAAGAGAGTTGATTGGAGAAAGCTACTTCCAATTGTAGTTGTTGTTTCAATAGCTTTTGATGTGACTATGAACTACAGATTAGGTACTAATCTAACACTTTTTGTCCTTCCAGCATTTCTACTTTGGCTTTCTTCAAAAATCTTTTCATTAGATAGTACCGTAGGCTTTCATGTTATGAACTTCTTTTCTTCTTTCTTCTTCTACATTCTTAATCATCTTCTTCCCGATTTTTTAGAAAGAGGAGTTTTTGGTTTCTTAGATTGGAAGATGGTTCTAATATGTGCGGTGAAAGCATTTGTTTCAATGCTTTTGCTTCTATTGTTAGAGCTTTTGTTAAAAGGTTGGAGAGGTAGAGGTAATGCTACTCAAATTCGGTTAAAATAGTGTATGGATTTGAAGATTTCAAAAAAACTAGAGAGTACAACAGAGAGGAAAAGACCTGTCTTAAAGGTGTCTTCAAGAGGGTTTTTGGATGCTTTGAAGAGTGGTATAAAGTCAAAAGGTAACGATAACTTTAGTCCTGCTTGGAATGCTGTTTTGCTTTTGGCACTCTTTCTTTTTCTCTTTGGTTTCTTAATATTTCAACTTGTTTCTTTACAGGTAGTTCAGGGAGAGCATTTTCTTGCAAAATCTAAGAGAAATCAGGTTAGTGTAAGGGAGGAAAAGGCTTTGAGAGGTGTTATTATGGATAGAAACGGAAAACTGCTTGTAAAGAATGTTGCTTCTATGAATGTATATATCTCAATTGAGAGGTATATAGATGAGAATGGGTATATTGATACTGAAAGGTTAGAAACAACACTGAATACCCTAGGGGGTATTATTGGTGGTCTATGGAAGAGTGCAGAACAGACCGAAGAATTTACAACTTTGTCAGAGAAGATATATTCTACATATGAAAAGAATACATACTTTACAGAGATTCTTGTTGCTAGAAATATTAATGATGATATGGCGATTAAGATTAAGGCTAGTACCAATGATTTACCTGGTGTGTATATAGATAGTGGTAGTAAGAGAGAATACGTACATGGTGATGCTTTTGCTCATATCTTAGGCTATACAGGTAATGTAACTGCGGAGGATTTGGAGAAATTAGATTATGTTAAATTTACAGATGTTGTTGGTAGGGTAGGTTTAGAGAAAAAGTATGACCAATATTTACTTGGTGAAGATGGGGAGATTGCTTGGGAGGTAGACTCTTTTGGTAGGAAAATTAGTGAAGAGGGGTATGTTGTGAAGGAACCAGTAGCTGGTAAGAATTTGTATTTAGCACTTGATATTGAGGTTCAAAAGAAGCTCTATGAACTAATGGAGAAAGCGGTTGTTGACTATGGTGCGGTGGGTGGTGCCGCTATAATTGAGGATGTGAACAATGGAGAATTGTTGGCTTTAGTCTCTAATCCTGGCTATGACAACAATCTTTTTGTAGGGGGGATATCTCAGGTTGAGTATGATAAGTTGTTGAAGAATCCTAGAAATCCCTTGCTAAATAGAGCTATTGCAGCACAGGTCCCTCCAGGTTCTACATTTAAAATCTTAGTTGCAGCAGGAGGTTTAGATGCAGGTGTTTTAACTAGAAATACTATCTATGTCAGTAGGGCTGGATATACCTTCACAGGAGGAGCTTCTTTTCAAGAGTATGGGAACAGATCGCATGGACCATTGAATCTGATAGATGCAATTTCTGTTTCTTCAAACATATATTTCTGTGAGATGATTAGAAAGTGGGATATGAATGGATTGGTACCATATTTGGAAAAATTTGGTGTTGGTGAATATACTGGTATAGATATTCCTGGGGAAGCTCCTGGTAGATTGCCATCTCCAGCAAACAAGATTGAACTTTCAAAAACAAGTCCTTGGCTTGAACCTGTTTGGTATCCTGAGGGGGATTCTTGTAACACAGTGATTGGGCAGGGTATTACACTCACAACACCTATACAGATGGCTAATTGGACAGCTACCATTGCAAATGGAGGGAAATTAAATGTTCCTCACTTAGCTAAATCTTTTGAGGGTGAAAAGGGAAAGAAAGAAGAGGTTGAATTTCAACCTGTTAGAACAGATATTGTTTCCTCTGATTCTCTAAAGATAGTTAGAGAGGGTATGTGGAATGCAGTAAATGGTCCAAGGGCAACCATTAGATATTTAGCAGGAATTCCAGGTGTTTCTGTTTCTGCAAAGACAGGTACGGCTGAGTTTGGTAAATTAAACAAGAAGGGTGTCTATGAACATACCCATGCTTGGGTTACAACATTTTTTCCCTCAGAGAGACCTAAGTATGTTTTAACTATGTTTTTAGAGGATGGAGGGCAGAGCTACAACACTGCTAAAGTTGCAAGAGAGATGATTATTTGGATGAAGGAAAACGGAAAGTTATAGTGGCTGTGGGAGGTTGACAGCATATCAAGAAATTTGTATATATTATTAATGTAATATTATTTTATCTAGAATATGTTTTCTAAGAATGGTTTGTCATTGAAAATTCTGTTAATGGTTTTCTTTCTGTTAGGGTTTACTTTTCTGTTTAATAGTACGGCTTTTGCAGCTTGTAATGGTGAGGGAGCTAGGTGGTCAATATCTCCAAGACCAAAGGAAGAACCTTATGGACCAGGAGCTGATGTTGTAGTAGAAGGCATAATTACGAATATCGCTGATGAGGGGGGCTTTAAATGGTTTAGACTTGGTTTCAATGGCTGGAGAACAGGTTCTCTAGGAATAGAAGAAGGAACGCAGACACTTGGAACTCCTGGAGACCAAGCTATGAATGGGAGTACTCTTCAGTTTACCCCAGTAGAAGAAGCTGAAAAACCAGCTTGGAAAGTGAAATTGATATTAAAACTCACATCTGGATATTTATATGCAAATAATATTCAGTTTACTTGGACTGGTACTGATGAACAGCCTCATAATTCGTGTGAATTAGGAACTACTTTTTATTTCCAACAGAGTGATGCTTGTTACGGTGGACCAGATAGTGGCTCTACATGGATTTTGACAACTGGAGATACGAAATATTCTCCTGGGAGTATAGCAGTCACAAGTGTAAATGTTCGTGATTGGCAGGGTATAACGGATGATATTAGTTTCTTTTTTGATGGTTGGGAGTTTGAGTATGGTAAACCGAATGATGGTTGGACAGAAGGTAGTGAGATGATTGTAACAGGTCAAGCTGGAGATACTAATAGAACTATAACTATGAAAGTCCCTATAATGCCTGTTCATGCAGATGGTCCACATAGGATTAGCTATAGTTGGGCTATCAAAGATAGCTATAGAAGATGTTCTACTAGAAATATTATTTATGTGTCTAACCCTAGTGTTCCTGCTGGCACGGGTAACACCGGTGGAACAAGTGGTAAAATCATGCCTAAAACAGGTCTCTTTGATGAAGGGAATAAGATGATAATTCTAGGTGTAGGATTAGTCATTTTAGGAATCACATGGACTTTCATATTTAGAATAATCAGGAAGAGTAGGGAAGCTTACCTATCCATATCTGCTAAAGTATCAGGTAGGGTATCTAAGATCTCTAATCAGATATCTAAAGAAGTTAAGGTTGCTAAAGCTAGAACTGCTAAAAAGAAGGTTGAGAATAGAAGAAGTAGGTTTGAAAAGAGAATCTAGTTAATAATTGAGTTAATCTAGATTTAATAACCCCCCTGTATTATTGGGTATGAGGATAGTTAAACCTAGACCAAATAGTCTTCTAATGAGAATATCAGATCCACCCCAACAGCTATATTGCTACGGAGACGAGTCTCTGTTGCATAGACAATGTCTAACCATTGTAGGAACTAGGAAGATGACTCAGTATGGGGCTAGAGTCTTAGATATGTTTCTTACACCTTTACTTAAAAAGTTAGATATCGTTGTTGTTAGTGGTTTAGCTAAAGGTGTAGATGCATATACACATAAAAAGTGTTTAGAGAGAGGGATAAAAACAATTGGCGTAGTACCTGGAAGTATTGATAGTGCAATACCTTTCCCTAATAGAAAGGTTTGTAAAGAAATGATTAAGACTAACCTTGTAGTTGCGGAGTATCCAGAAGGTATAAAGTTTAACAAATATATGTATATACAGAGAAACAGAATACTAGCAGGGGTATCACAATCAACTGTAATAATTGAAGCAGGTGAAAACAGTGGCTCTCTCACAACTGCAAAACTAGCATTAGACTACAACAGAGATGTATATGTTGTACCTGGGAATATAACTAGTGAAGTTTCAAAAGGTTGTAATATGTTAGCTCAACAAGGTGCAAATATTCTTACTTCACTCTCAGATTTTAAAGAAATAGTGGGTGTTTTTGAAGATCAAAGAAAATTCTTTTTTTGACAAATGTAGTATAATTGCTGTATTTTTAAAAGCGTATGGCAAAAACAAAAGCGAAAAAAACAACTAAAAAAGAAACAAAGGGGTACAACAATCTATTAATTGTAGAGTCCCCATCTAAGGCTAAAACCATTAACAAATATTTAGGTAAAGAATACAAGGTAATGGCTACAGTAGGTCATGTAATAGATTTACCAAAAAGTAAGTTAGGTGTAGATGTCGATAACAAGTACGAGCCTCTTTGGGAAGTAATATATGGTAAAGGTAAAGTTCTAAAGGATCTTAAAAAAGCCATTCCTAAAGAAGGCAATGTATATCTAGCAATGGACCCTGATAGAGAAGGAGAGGCCATTGCTTGGCATGTATCAAATGAATTGAAACTAAAAATACCAAAGAGAGTAACATTCCATGAGATAACAGAAACAGCTATTAAAGATGCTGTAAAGAAACCTGGGAGTATAGATATGAATCTTGTTGATGCACAAAAAGCAAGAAGAGTTCTTGATAGGTTGGTAGGATACAAACTCTCTGAATTGCTTTGGAAGAAGATTTGGTATGGATTATCAGCTGGAAGAGTGCAGTCTGTTGCTTTGAGATTAATAGTAGAGAAAGAGGAAGAGAGAGAAGCATTCAAATCCGAAGAATATTGGGATGTCATAGTTGTTGTAGAGGATAGTAAGAAGTATAAGCTCAAAGCTAAATTACAAAGAAAAGATGGGAAGAAATATATTCCAAAGACAGAGAAAGAAGTTTTAGATTTTCAGAAAGAGATAGGTAGTAGTGATTTTGTAGTAAAGAGTGTAACAAAGAAGAAAGCTAGTAAACATGCATATCCACCATTTACAACATCTACTCTTCAACAGTCTGCATACAATACTCTTGGCTTTACATCAAGAAGAACCATGAATGTTGCTCAGAGTTTGTATCAAGCAGGTTACATTACATATATGAGAACGGATTCAGTTTTCTTAGGTAAAAAAGCTATAGATGCTATACGAAAACTAGTAGAAGGAAGATATGGTAAGGAATATATTCCAGAGAAACCTAATTACTACAAAACAAAAGCTAAGAATGCACAGGAGGCTCATGAAGCTATTAGACCGACTGACTTCTTTGTTGATTCTAAGAAGGTTAGTAAGGAGCTAGGAGATTTTGCAGGTAGGTTGTATGAATTAATATGGAAGAGGGCTGTTTCAAGCCAGATGAGCAACAAGGAGGTTGAGATTTTGACAGTTAGTATTGTTCCTGAGAATCCTAAGAAACCAGAGTATGAGTTTACGATGGGTGGTGAGAAGGTTCTTTTTGATGGTTTTAGGAAAGTATTACACATCAAAAGTCAGGAGGAAGATCTACAAGAGATGTATGGTGTAGAAGAGGGAGATGTTTTGAAGAAGATTGAGTTTGTCAATGAACAGAAGTTTACTCAACCACCTGCTAGATTTACAGAGGCTTCTTTAATCAAAAAGTTAGAGCAACTAGGTATTGGTAGACCATCTACCTATGCATCTATTATCTCCACAATTATGGCAAGAGGATATGTTGTTAAAGAACAGAAAGCATTAGTTCCTGTAGATGTAGGAAGGTTGGTAACCAATTTCTTGAAGAAGAATTTTTCTAGATTAGTTGACTATGCATATACTGCTGATGTAGAGAATGATTTAGATGATATTTCTCTTGGTAAGAAGAAGTATGTTCCTGTTATTGATAAGGAATACAAGATGCTTGTTGAGGGTATAGTAGAGGCAGAGAAGAATGTTAAGAAGGAAGATGTTGTGATATTGGGTAAATCAGAAGAGAAATGTCCTGAGTGTGGTGCAGGAATGGTTGTTAGGGTTGGTAGGTATGGTAAGTTTTTAAGTTGTTCTAAGTTCCCTGATTGTAAAGGTATGAAAGATATTGAAGGGAAGGAAGAGAGTATTGATTTTGAGAAGTATGCTAGACCTGAGAAGTGTCCAGAGTGTGGTAGTAAACTAATCCTTAAGATTGGGAAATATGGTAAGTTTTGGGCATGTGAGAAGTATCCAGATTGTAAAGGAACACTTCCATTACTATTAAATGAGAAGTGTCCAGAATGTGGTCATAACTTGGTAGAGAGAAGGAGTAAGTGGGGAAGAAAGTTTGTAGGGTGTAGTAATTATCCAGATTGTAAATATATTAAGAAAGCAAAGAGTAAGAAGAAAAAGGAAGAGTAAACACAACTCTTTTATCCCATAACAAATAGTTAATCTAGATTTAATAATTACTCAATATAATCTAGATATGCTTCCAAGAGAAAAATATCTTAAAAAAGGTATAGATGCACTCTCAGATATGGAACTACTAGCCATTCTAGTAGGAAGAGGTGTAAAGGGTAAAGACTTCATGTCTGTATCTAGAAGTGTGTTAGGTAAAATTAGGAGTATTCTTGAAAAAGGTCAACCAATTACCCTTGAGGGTATATGTAAAGTTACAGGAATAGGGAAGGTTACTGGTATGAAAATCCTTTGTGGTATTGAACTAGGAAGAAGAATATATGACCTTGGGCGAGAACAAAAGAAGAGAATTAAATGTTC